>CAWHNV010000047.1:0-28657 GCA_963830785.1 uncultured Acidobacteriota bacterium | reverse complement strand
TATTTTCATAGGCTTACGAACCTTCCGAACCCCCTGACAACCCTTCGAAACTGACGACTGTGGGGACTTTTGTGGGTACCCCACATCAAAATCCTGCGTATTTGTGGGCGATTCTGAGCAAGGCAGATCTGCGTTTGTTGGCTGCGTGGAGCGTTTTCGTTCTTTGCCGTCGCCCGCTTCTGTGTCTGTCCGTCTTGCCCACGTTCTGCAACCCATGTGGGGACTCTTGTGGGTACCCCTCGGCCTGCCCTGTCTCGTGGCCGGATTCCGCCGTCGCCGCGGCCGACCGTACCGTGACAATGGACTCCAGAGCACGGCGCTTCGCCTCCATGCGGATGTGGCTGTAGTGCTTGAGCATCTGCTTGGAAACGTGTCCGGCGATGTCCATGATGGTCTGATCGCCCGCGCCGCTTTCCGCAAGGTCGGTGATGAGCGTGTGCCGGTTGTCGTGCCAACGGCCTTTCACCTGGGCATTCGTGCGCACGTTATTCCATGCCGTCTTGAGTGTCGTGACAGGGCGCGTCGGGTCACTCGGACTCGGTTTCCCGAAGGGAAAGACGTACCACTCCGCGCGGGGCTTTCCAAACTTCTCTTGATACCAGTCGGCATACTCGGAGAAAACCTCCGAAGAGAGTTGAATTCAAGGGGATTGTTCGCCCTTCGCCGGCCTCGGTTTTGCTGCTTCCCACTGCCAGATATTTCTTTGTCGAAGTCGAGTCTGTCCCCAAGTCAAAGTCCTGATCTCGGCGTCGCGCATCCCGGCGTTGAGCGCCAGCGTCAACGCGAGATAGATGTGCGGGGAGCGCGCCTTGCGGGCCTCCTCCAGCATTCTGTCCTTTTCCGCTGGCGTATAGGCTTTTCCGACTGTCTGGCGAACCTTCAGCTTGAGCATCTTCCTTTTGCGAAGACGGATACGGAGCAAGTCGCCCGGATCGCCCAGGATGCGAAGCAGAAAGCCTACCTCTTCATTGACGCTCTTCGGAGCGGCGCCTTCACTGAGACGCGCATTCTGGTACTGAATAATCGGCAGCTCTCATTGAAATCGACAAGCATCTTGCTGCCACAGAAGCCGCTTCAGGTGATTGATCGCATACTCGGCAAAAACCGCCGACTGAGGCAGCCGCAATTTGTAGGCAGCAAAATACTCGTCGGCCATGTCGCTGAATGTGCGGATTCGTTCGTGGCGCAGGTCGGTGAAGTTGTTGAAGCCTGCCTCCAGCTCGCGTTTGCGCTTCTGCTCGGCCCCTTTGGCAACGGTTTTCGAGGGAGACTTTGAAGATTCGCGGATGCGCCGTCCGGCGAACCAGAACTCGTACCACCAAACATCACCACGCCGAAAGAGACTCATGAGAATGGCTCCAGTTCTCCTGTCTACTCTCTTTCTCCAGAGAAAGAGTCAATCGAGGATGCGCGCCGGATCGTGCGCACATCGAGAAACATCTTTTGCGGGCTGGTTGCGGCTGCGCCTTCCAGGGGAAGAAAACCGTAACGCGCATACCATCCTGCCTTATCGGGATAAGCGTCGGTGATGATGCAGCGGCAGCCAACTTCGTCGGCCACGCGCAGCGTGATCTTGAGAGCCTCCGAGATCAGCGCGTGGCCCAACCCCCTGCCGCTGAAACGCTTGTCCACCGCCAGGCGTGCCAGCAAGATCAACGGCAAGTCGTATGGAGGCAAGCCACGCACATACTTTCTGGGGAAGTCGGTCGCGGGGCACGCTGGAAGTGGCCAACGTGAAGTAGCCCAGCACGGTGCGGGGCGCGGATTCGTCTACCGCGACATACGTCACGCCGATAGACACTTTCTCCTGATTCGTCCACGCATGGCGCTTCAGATAATTGTTGAGCGGCTCGTCTCCACAATCGAAGTTCTCTACTTCATCGGATTCTTCGAGACGACGAATCGTGACTGCCACGCTATTGCCTCATGGCCCGAATGAGGGCGTCGGTGGGATCGGCAGGCTGCCCGGAGGCAAGATCCGCGAGGCTCTCCAGTTCCTTGTCCGTCCAGAGAATATCGACGTGCGGCAGGGTCACTTCCGGGGCAACGCGCTCCAGACGAGGGAAGAGCAGGATTTTGCGTTCCCCTGTCGAGCTCTCACTGACGATGTGATGGCCGCGCTTCCGCTCCGAGACAGCCCAACGGAGCAGGGCGAGAGCATCCGAGAGAAAGTCCGTATTGCTCGTCATTTGCAACTCCGTCTTGAGTATCCGCACCATGCTGTCCTCTGAAGGCGCAAGGTCGGCCTGGAACTTCAATTTACGGGGCGATGGAGCCTTGGCCGGAAGTGCAGCCGCGCTTCTTCGATTTTTCTTTGACCGCTGGGGGCATTGGAGTTCTCCTGCCTAAAGTATACTCCGAATGCATTGTAAATTCGAGTATGTTTCGATTCATCGTGCAATCCCTCGGAATTTCGTTGACGTTGTTCGGAATCGGGATCTCTGCGGCGATCTGCGCATTTTCCTCATCGCGATCTTCCGACCGGCTCACTGCTTCTCACGGGCTGGGGCATGAATCGTTCGGCGATATTCTCGCCGCCGCTTGGCTGGGCCTGCTCCCATCGGGTCAGTTCCTCCTCGGCATAGCGAACAAGGGAACCGAATTTACGGAATTTTGGTCCACGGTTCTCCAGCCGCCACCGGCGCAGAGTGGCAAGGCTGATGTGCGTTCGTTGCGCCACTTCGACTTCAGTCAGGAATTGTGCGTTCATATTGATTGAACCCTCATTTGCGTTGTTCAGGAACTGTCCGCCAGGCTATGTTTGTTGCGGGATGCCTGCTAATCAGCCTTCATCAACTCTGCTTTAACTGCGTCCGCCAACCAACTTTTCTCCAGAACGTCCGCACGGTTATGCTTTTTGAGCCAGGTATGAGCGAAGCTCCCCCACTTGTTCGGCGGCGAACATTTGCACTTTACGCCGCGCTTTTTTCATGCCCATTCCCCATCTCCATGATCACCAACGGCAAGTACATAGCATATCATACAAATGACATCATATGTGTAGTAAATGTGAGATTGAAATGGTTTCCCCTTAGATATCGTTTCTGCATTCCGAGCGGGAAGGCCGGAGACCCGGCACTCGCCGTGATCACATAGATTCTCCCCCTATCCGGCCTGCGCACGCAGGCCCATTTCGCCGATCTCGGGAAGCGGAGATGAGGACGGCGACGTTCATGGAGCAGTTCGATGACGTGAGTGAGGCGCACCCCTAAATAGTCGTTTAGAGTTGTTCAAGGCCGTCGGCCCTGTTTGTTAGACGCAGGGAGAATATTGGGCAAATATAGACGAGACGCATGAACGTGAGGTCGATCGCAATTAACGCCCCGAAGAGATGAACTGTGATGGTTAACAATTCAGAAATTGAATGGACCGATACAACCTGGAATCCAGTTCGGGGCTCTTCGCGTGTGTAGCCATTCTTAAGACGTAGCGGCTTCCCTTGCGGCAGCGGTGGTCTTCTCCGATGCAGCCTTCTTCGCCTTAACCGCAGGAGCTCTCTTGGGAGCAGCTTTCTTTACGGCTGCTGCCTTCTTGGCCGGAGTCTTCTTCGCCACTTTCTTCGCGGCAGCGGTCATTTTCGCCTTCTCTGCTCTTGCCGCCGCCCATCTCTTCTTCTGGGCATCGCCAATACGCTTCCGAGCCGCTGCACTCAAATTCCGCTTCTTGGCCGGAGCGGCAACTTTCTCCTCTGGCTTGGGAATGGCGGGTTTCACAGACTGCTTTGCCGCCGCCCATCTCCGCTGTGCCGCAGTTATCCTTCTCCGAACCGCTGCGCTCAGTTTCCGCCTGGTGGGCTTCTTGGCTAGTGTGTTGGTCGTTGGGCCCTGCGAAACGGCAATCAAGGTGCGTGCTTGCTGGAGCCGAACAATCTCGGCGTCGATTTCTGTAATTATGGTGTCGATGCTCATGGTGCTATTCTCCCGTAGCTAAGATAGCACTGGGGAGTTTCTCGGTGTCTGCGTTTCTAAGCTTCACGGCTGGCGAAGCGAGGTGACTGGTGCGGTCTCCTGTGACGAAAGTCGGCGGCGTGGCGATGTACTCGATGAAGGGTGTGGAAGAAGCCAAATCGCTCGGCATGTCGACCAGTCCTGAAAACGCCCATCGCGACTGGAACCACTGAAGTGCGCTCCATCACGGGATTCCAGTCGCCATGCCGACATTCATGGACTAACGCGTAAGATTACCCCGGAATCTCTCAACTCTGACCTGTTCCCAGTCGTACATTCAGGGGCGCTATACTCAACTTGTCGAGTACAAGTTCTTGCTGCAGTGCAGTTTCTGGGGCCAACATGCCTAACCCACTTGAGGTATTTGAGGATCCAGACAGGTATTGGAACCTGCTGACATCCGCGCGAGACGTCGACCTTGAAGATCAATTCTTTGATCGTAAGGAAGCCTGCGCACCCGACGCAAGCGGCAATGTGCCGAAAAGCCAAATTAGCGCCCTTATCGATCACCTCAAGGCCACAGTCTCCGCGTTTGCCAACGAGAACCACGAAGGCGGACTTCTGGTGCTTGGCATCTCAAAGGCCGGCGAGCTAAGAGGACTCTCGCATCTGACCGACGAGCAGCGAAACTCCATCGCGCGGCCCTCAGATTGGCTACTTAACCAAAACTCACGAGTGAAGCTTCATGAGTGCAGCGACTCAACAAGCAAGACTGCCAAGATTTGCCTGATCTATGTCCCATTCATAGCGAATGCTATCTGCGAAACGATTGGTCACTCCCCGAGCGCCTGGAGAAGACAAGGCGCCCAAAACACACTCCTCTCATCCGATCAAAAGGACCAGTTACGTCGAGACAAAAGAATTATTAGCTTCGAGGAGGAACCGTGCTGTCCATTCGATCTCCTCGATGTTGACCAGCCGCTCCTCGCCGAATTCAGAAAGGTTTATCATTCCGACGCACGCTACACATACAGCGATGAGGAGCTTCTTTTCCAAGCGGGGGCGCTCATCCGCGACGGAAATTCCTATCTCTTCAATAATGCTGGCCTTCTGTTCTTTGCTGCCAATCCTCAGCGATTACTTCCTTGGGCCGCGGTGCGCTTGATAAGGTATGAGACCCTCTCTGAAACCAACCAAGACCCATCTGTCGTTACTCTTGACAAGGAATTCACCGGCTCTCTCCCCCAGCAAATACGGAATCTTCGGGTTTATCTACAGGAATCGGGATTCTTCAAGAAATACCAGAAACGAAATATGACTGGCGGCTTCACGGATGAACCGGAGCTCCCTCTCGCCGCCGTTGATGAAGCCGTCGTAAACGCCGTGGCGCATCGCGAATACGCGGTGAAATATCTAATTGAATGCAAGAAGTTCAAAGATGCTTTCGTCGTGAATAACTCCGGACGGGTTTTGCAGAGAGAAAGGGAGGTCCCCAAGGATTTTTCCCTGGCCGACGTCGTCCTCGATCATGCCCCGCGCAACCCCAAACTATTGGGCTGGCTGAGACTGATGAAAGATGAGCGGGGGGCTGAATTCGTAAGGGCGCTAAGCGAGGGGACACGTCGAATGCGAGAGGAAATGCAAGTTCTCGGCCTTCCAGCACCGCGCTTTCATGTTACGCCATTCCAGACGAGAGTAACTCTGCTTAACAATGCAGCAGAAAGGGAGGCAGCCCTTCGGGCCACTTCCAGCGACAGCGATGCCAACACGGAGTTCACAAATCTGTTCCCGCTTAAGCTAGTCAATGTCCACAGTCTGCGAACGGAAGACTTAGCGCGGATTAAGAAGGAGATTTCGTCCTCACTCGCCGACGCGTTACAGTCTGGCGGCTGGTTTATTGATAGGGGCGGTCACCGTCTACAGGCGCACAAGCGACGTACGGAAATTCCATTGCCGACCGAGGTCGCACGGCACCTTCGCTTGTACCCGGCGTATTCCTTCCAAGTGCGAGAGTATTGGGGCGTGCTATATCTGGCGATTGACTATTCATTGGAGGTAAAGAACGTTCGACATGTTAACGAGTTACTCGCAGACATCCCAGCCGAAGGACTGGTGGGAAGGTCGGCGGTCGCGAATTGGAATGGATGGCGTCCGGGTAGGATTCAGGATGCTGACGCTGAATGGGTGGTCGTTCAATTCTTTGAGTTTGAGTCGGTTCAGAGAATCCGTAGTGATAAGGTCATTCCGAACCTGCCGGTGGCGATGTTGGAATCAATGCTCCTTAAGGCTGGCGTTAGTTTCGATTTGGTCTCAGCGATAAAGCGCGAGAGCTTGGCCTCAGTGCCTAATGCGGCCCGAACTAGGTCCGCTAAAACCCAAGCGATAGCTGAGGAGTTAGCTACCTCCGTTTTTCCCATCTCAATTTCGGGGAACATCGCAGTCACAGTTCAATCCGCCGGTGCGGCTCTTTCGAGAAAGCCAGAATCTATTAACACTCTATTTGCTTCCAGCATTCCCGAGCCAAACGTTGAATTCCAACATCGCCACGAATCTGCGGATATCAGAGACGGCATAACTCGGTTCGGGGCCTACAACACCGATCCCCATGAAATAGAGCTCGTCCCAATTTGCACTGTTGAATACCGTCAACAAATGGCCGCACTGATTGAAAGACTCAAATCCGGAAAATTTAAGTATAAGGGATCAGAGCGAACCTTCGGAGCACGCTTCAACTACAGCTCTATAATCACCGCCCCGGACGTTCCCTCTATCCAAGGAGAGTGCACGCGGGTTCTAGAGGAACATCCCGATTGGAAGGGGGCTGCTGAATTAGGTCGGCTTTTCCTAATCCATACGCCTGAGCGAGGTTACTCGTTGGATGACGAATCGTCGCCTTACTATCTGCTCAAGCGAATTCTGTTTGAGGCGGGGATTCCCTCCCAAATGGTTGATACCCCGACGCTATTGAACCCTGATTGGAAGGACCTCAATCTAGCGCTCAACATCATTGCCAAATGCGGCATCGTACCATGGGTCTTACCCGATGCGATCCCAGACGCGCATTTCTTTGTCGGCCTCTCCTATACGCAGAGTCAGCGAAGAAACGCGAGCAGAATGATGGGCTATGCAAACGTATTCAACGCCTATGGTCGATGGGGATTTTATTCGGCGAATAGCGAAGCATTTCCCTACGATAAGAAGGGAGAGTATTTCTACCGCTTGGTGAAGTCCACCCTTGAGCGTCTATCGCCTCTTTCGGAGACGCCGTCAATCTACTTCCACTATTCCGCGAAATTCTCTCGCGACGATCGTAAGGCAATTCTAGAAGCAGCACGCGCAGTGAGGCCCAAGGGAGTTTACTCCTTCGTTTGGATAAACACGCAACATAACGTCCGGTTTTATGACCGCTCGAACGAAGGTGATGGGAGCCTGAAGCGTGGGAGTTACATCCCGACATCCCCCTCCCAAGCCTACATATCAACAACGGGCTATAACCCTTATCGGAAATCGCTGGGGACGCCACTCACCCTGGAAGTGAATGTCTACCCAGAAGAGCCTAGCGGGAGATCAAGGGCCCAACACGATCTTCGCGCTTTAGCGTTCCAGATATTGAGTTTGACAAAGCTGAACTGGGCATCCACAGATTCCCTCTGCGGTGAGCCGATAACAACGAAGTACGCTGGCGATATTGCCTACCTCACAGCCGCGTTCCTGAGGCAGAAAGAGCCGGGGTTTAAGCTTCATCCCGTCTTGGAAAGAACGCCATGGTTTATCTGAGGACAACTCTTTTCTTTGCCTCAAAAAGATTTGGGGGCGCCTCAAAGTAGGTGCATTTCTCCACAAGACTGGAAAGAATCGAACAGCAAATCGATCCCCCAAAACGTTGATGACGTCTAGAAAATTCTAGGTTTACGCAAGAATCATTTTCCCATCGAGGGAGCCCGGGTGCTGGAGAAGCCTAGGTCGTGCATCTTCTTAATTTCATGTCATATATCGCATGGTATTAGGCATCCAATTCCGCTGCTATTGTTCGGGGGCCGCGTAGAGGGCGACAGGCGTGCGCATATTCATTCGATCCCAAAGTCTCCTCGGCCACGCGCTGGAACTGCACGGCGCTGGCTGTGATGCACAAGACGTTCGTGCGCAAGGTCTCTGCCTTCGACTCGCGCCCATGCCTCGACGCGCTGTGTGCTCCTATCGAGCTCCCGGTCACCGCGTGGGCCAAAGACGGCCTCGGCGGTGCGCTCCGCATAGTTAGTCCAATTGCGGTTCTCTGTCTCGCGCCCCAGGCCGGCGTTTTCCCTCAGAGCTTGCGTGATGGCCTGTTGATCGTGGCCCGTTACGCGCATTCTTACCGCAATCATCCAATCAAGCTGTGAGGCGTTCCGCACCTCGATTCGATTAAGAATGTCGGCTTTGTGCAACTGATACGACCTGCTCGGAGACGGCATTCCAGCCGGAATTACCGGAACTGGCCGGCCCTCGCTGGGACCGCGATCGATTTCCCTGCGCAACTCCGGATTGCTGATCTTGAATCCGTGTTGCGCAGCGAGCCCCGCGCAAAGTTGCTTGAACTCGTCGGGACCGGGACTACGCGAATATTCTGGCGGCGGATCCGTTCACGAACTCGAGTTACTCGGTCATTCTTCCCTCGCCATGTTCTGCTCCGTGCAGCACAACGGATGGCCGCTTCACCGAGGCGGTGAGCCCGTCCGGATCAGCCGAGTACATTCAATACCTGCAGCAGGTGGCGAATCTGACCTCGACCTACACGGAGACCTATGCGACGACGAGCACGGCCTCGAAGACTGTTCAAAATCAGTACAAGGTATCGTGGGGAATCTCTGGGTCGCTTTCCGGATATTTCGGATTCAAGCTCGGCATTAGTTTCTCCGACTCCGGCTCAATGACAGTGACCAACACGACCAAGACATCGACGACGACCACGGTCACACAAGCGACGCAAGCTTCCGTGACAAGCCCGCCGTGTTCTGGAAGCCCGTGCAGCTCCTACAGCGGCCTGGCACCGCAACAGCCTCCCATCTTCGACATCTATCAGGATGATCTCTATGGAGGACTGGTGTTCTGGGGCGTGAACTGAGGAGTTGGGCCACTGCGCGGAAACGCTCTGCACGGTTTTCCCGCCCTTGACGCGATGAAACCGAAAACCACCCCACAGACTAAGACTTGTCTGTGGGGTTCCGGGATGCGAAGGATGGGGGTAGCCGACGCTGACCGTCGGACGAGCGGCTACCCCATCCATCGTATCCGTTAGGGCAACCACCTGTTTTCTGATTTCCACTTCCGGTAATACGGTCTGAACCGACTGATACCTGCCGTTTCGTTCGAAGCAGCATCAACTCTTTCGCATTCGGACGTGCTGGCGAGCGTGTAAAATTCTCGCATAGAGTCAGTCCTGAGAATACGAGGGTAGAGCGTGTCCCAGATGCGCCGATGTATCGCGGTCACAATTACAACGACAGCGCTGGCTCTGAGCGCGTGTTCCACTTCGTCGTCGCCGCCGATTTCGGTAAGCCTGTCGCCTGCCTCTCCGCAATCAATCTATCAGGGCCAATCGCTATTCATCACTGCGAGCTTGACGAATGACACGTCAGCTAAAGGGGTCAAGTGGAGCCTGAATGGTCCGGGGTCTCTCAGTTCTTCGACTGGCCAATCGGTAATCTACAATTCGCAGACCACAAGTATCACCAGTGCCGAGCAGGCAACGGTGAGCGCCTCGTCCGTAGCGGACTCCACACAGAGCGCCTCGTTGGCCGTTACTGTCAACCCTAATCTGGCCATTCCCATTAACGGGACAACACCCCCGACGCTCCCAAATGGGATCGTGGAAACACCATACAGCCAGACCATTGAACTCGCGGACGGGATGGCTCCCTTTCATTGGAGCATCTACAACGGACCGAGTGCCACCGGAGGGGACGTGGGTGGAGCATTGCCCAACGGACTCACGCTTGATTCCAGCACAGGGACGATCAGCGGAACGCCTACCGCGGCTGGGACTTGGTACTTTGAAGTGACTGTGACTGACGCAGAGGAAGGTGTATTTGACGCGTTTCTGAGTATACAGATTAACCCCGCCGGTCCAACGGCGGCGAATCCGGTGCCCTTTCTGAACCAGCCGCTTGTGCCCACTGCCGTTTCACACGGGGGGCCCGGGCTCACACTGAATGTTAGCGGAACGGGCTTCGTTTCTGGTGCAACCCTCGATTGGAATGGCGTGCCGCTCACAACGTTGTTTGTGGATAGCGAACATTTGAGCGCGCTCGTACCGGCAGCAAGCGTGACGACTCCGCAGACAGCCTCAGTGACGGTTGTCAATCCGGTCCCTGGCGGCGGCTCATCCAACGTGATTTGTTTTCAGGTGGGAGGCCCGGAAGCGGCGCCCAGTTTTGCTAATGCTCCGAATTCTCCACTGCAGTTGGTTGAAGTTTTTGGAATAACAGCAGGAGACTTTAATCAGGATGGAAAGCCGGATCTTGCAGTCGCAGGTGGTGACGCAGGGCTTTACATAATGCTCGGAAATGGAGACGGCACATTCACACCCACGCCGGGTTCCCCGGAAAGCATGCCAAGCCCGCCATTCAACGACTTCACAGCACCTCCGACACCGTATATTGGGCCTATGACCCTGGGCGATTTCACTCATAGTGGTCATCCAGGTTTGGCGGCCGCGGAATTCGACACCGAAGGCGTAGTGATCCTGCTGGGGAACGGGAACGGGACCTTCGACCCATCGTCGGCGGTCTTCGCAAATGCAAACGGCTTTTACACAAGCGGGGTAGAAGCGGCGGACTTCAACGCGGATGGCAATCTTGACCTCGCGATGGTTAATTCACCTAACGGTCAGTTGGCACTCGTCGCTCTGGGATACGGTAGCGGAGCATTCAGTAAGGCAGGAGCCCTCTACACCCCCGGATTTCCGGCGGGCGTGGCAGTAGGTGATTTCAACGGCGACGGAAAGCTGGATGTCAGCGGTCGCTGGCGGTGGATCGACGAAATACCCAGATTCGGGAGTGGCTATTTCACTTGGGAACGGAGACGGGACATTCACACAGGCGAATGGTTCGCCGATTTCCCTCGGGCAAAATCTGTCAGCGATTGTCGTGGCCGACTTCAATGGTGATGGAAAGCTGGACATCGCTGTGACGGATGCCGGTGCAAACGCGGTTCGCATCCTGCTCGGGAACGGCGATGGAACTTTCCAGTCACCCATTACCATCCCGGTCGGAAGTAATCCGCAGGCGATCGCAGTGGGAGACTTCAATAATGACGGGAAACTGGATCTTGCCATAGCAAACAATGGCGATGACACAGTCACGCTTCTGCTGGGAAATGGCGATGGGACATTCACAGAGGCATCCAGCTCGCCCTACACAGTGGGAAAAGGCCCCATCGCAATCGCGGCCGCGGATTTCAACGGCGATGGAAAGCTCGATATGGCCGTAGCTAACGGCGACGATGGAACGGTGTCCATTCTGTTGCAGAAATAGCAAATCCAAAAAATGCGCGACACTGTTCATCGCGGGGTGGTGTCCAAAACTTTGCGCGCCGCACAACATATTGGACGTTATTCCGTTTGAACGAAGACCAGGGAGCCGAATTTATCCATCTAAACGGTTCGGCCGAGCCTTGCTAACGGTGAGCGTGAGGTGGTCCCGGTTGTTTGAACAGATTTCGTCGAGTTTTAAGCGGAGGCTCTCAGCAGAAAAGACTGTGGGGACTTTTGTGGGTAGACTATTTCAAAAACGTGGGCAATTGTGGGTAGTCCCCACAGTTTCTTCGGAGCAGAAAGTCCTCGCAAGCCTATGAATCTAAGCAATATAGGGTAGCCATGAGCAATGCAGAAAAGAGCAAATTCCTAGCTGTTAACCGAAGGGTTGTAGGTTCGAGTCCTACCTGAGGAGCCAATAAAATCAACAACTTAGAGTAGATAAGAGCAGCCAGAAATCCGCCAATTTTCTAAATTGTGCCCATTTTTGTGCCCACGCTCTTTCAAAATGGACACCCCGTCCATAGCAATCCTGCTCAGTTGTTTCCCTCCTCAATGAATCGACTTGATCCTCTGCCGATCTTCGGTTGATCGCCGGCTTGCGCGAGTTCTCCTCCTGCTCCAATCTCCATTCGCACTGGCCAATTGGTACTAGTGCCAAACGAGAAAAAAGGAGTGATCAATGGCGATTTTTCCGCGCGGCAAAATCTATTGGTACAAATTCTACTTCGCTGGGCAACTCATTCGAGAGTCGTCCAAATCAACCTCCAAAGACGGTAGCCAAAAACGCCGAGAACCAGAGGCGGCGTGAACTCGAACAGGGCTTCAACAACGTTCAGAACAGGCGGGAAAATCGAGTCCGCCGGCTGCGGGATGTGGCCGATGAATATCTGGCGGATTACAGACTGCGTTTTCGAGGGGTCACGTTCGCCGAATATGCAATCGGCCACGTAGTACGGCTTCTCGGCGACGCAATCTTGGTCGACATCGATGAATCCACAGTCCTCAAGTATCAGACCGATCGGCTGAAGGAAGCGGCTGCGCCGAAGTCGATCAATGAGGAGGTTCGGTTTCTTCTAACCCTCATCGGCGAGGCCGGCGACGTGCTCTCATGTGGGAGTTCCACGGCGATCTGCGTCTGGTGACCGCAGCCTACTATGCGGGCGACCGAGGCATCGCACGTGAGCAACTGGATTATCGCAATCCGGATGTTGTGGCCTATGTAGAGGCGGTCCGAAGGCATTACCTGCTTCGCAAGTATCCGGTCGTGAGGCCGTCAAGGAGGTCAACCCCATGAAACTTCGCTGGCTCATCCCGATTGCGGTTCTGATTCCGCTGCGAATAAGCGCAGCCGACACGCCCGTAGAGGCGCGTGTCGCCACCATTACCATCAATCCTCGCGAGGTGACGGTCCTTCACCTGCGGCCGGAGTTTGAGTCGACGATCCGCATGCCAGAAGAGATCACCTCCGTCATTCTCGGCAGTCCTGGCGAGTTTAAGGCCGAGCACAGCGAGGGAGAACCGGAGTACGTCTACGTCAAGCCCATCACCAAAGACCCCGCACAGTCGAATCTGCTCATTGCGACAAGATCAGGTGAGCACGTGACGCTGGAGTTGGTCAGCGACGGCGCCGATGTTACGAACCAGTCGCAGCCGGTTCCTTCACTCTCAGTCTGCTTAGCTCGAACCTCGGGCGGCCCAGGCCCAGCGGCCTGCGGTGGAGGTAAACCTGCTGGAAGCCCGGCGCGGCCGGACAGGTTGCATCCGGGAATTCGTTGCGGATGGCACGATCGGCACAAGCAACGCGGTCGTTGATGGTGGCGGCAGAAGGCGCGGGTTCGAGGCATGACTGGAAGCGCACGTAATCGAGCAAGGTCGATTCGCTGAGGTCTTCCTTGGAGATGTCGCCGGTGTGGTGGACGCTCTCCCACCAGCGCACGAAGTGCAACAGGCTGTGCGCGTAGCTATACAAGGAGGTGTCAGCAAGACGGCGGACATACTCGCGGTCCAGGAAGCGGTTGATCCAGCCGACGCCCCGTCCGGTGGATTGCTCGACCACTTGATACGGGCTGTGTGCGCCCGATGGGGTCTTCTGATGGATGACGCGGAACTTCATGGCAGGGCGGCCTCCACGAAAGACTGGAACTGGCGGGCGTTCCCGCCCTGGACGAAGAAGGAGTTGGGATCGTGCCCATGCGGCAGCAGGACGCGGCGAGCAGCGATACCTTGAGCGCCAAGACGATGGGCTAACTGTTCGGCGGCCCGCTGCCCACTCCGGTTGGCATCGACATCGAAGGCGAGATAAACAGTTCGCGAGCTCTCGCACAGCTGGCGGAACTGATCCGTGTTGAGATGTGTGCCCAGCGAGCAGGTGACGTTGTGAAAGCCAACCTGTCGCAACACGGCATAGTCGAACAGGCCCTCGACCAAAATCACCTCTGAGCAGTGCCGGACCTTCTCCCATGCATACAGGCCGCCCTTGGCACCGGGCATAAAGCGATGAGCGAAGGCAGCTCCGATGCTGCGGCCGTAGAGGTTGACGATGTGTTCGTCCTGGCGCAGCGGGAAGACGATGCGCTGGTAAAAAGCGTCGGAGCCGTTTACGTTCAGCAGGCCGGACTGTCGCAGCAGATCGAAGGAATAGCCTTGTGCCGTGAGATGACGGCGCAGACTTCCACCGGGAGCGTAACCGATCTCCAGTTCCCTGATCAGGGCGCGATCATGCAGCCCGCGCTGGTTGAGATAGAACATCGCTTCGGGGTGTTGCTCCAGTTGCTGCCGATAGAATGCAGCAGCCTGCTCAATCACCGCGACAGGGTCGGCTTCTGGAGTGGTCTGTGGATCAAGGCATGCGAGGCTCTGGCGAAACGACAGTCGGCGGGATAACTGGACGAAGCGAATCAGATCGCCGCCCTGGCCGCAGCCGTGACAATAGAAAACATCTTTGCGCGTGTTGACATAGAACGAAGGCCGGGTCTCCTCGTGCAACGGACAGAGTCCGACGAACTCCGAACGGCCCGCAGGACGGGAAGTCCAGTTATGTTGCCGCAGATAGTCCAGCAGCGGCAGCCGCCGCTTGAGTGTCTCGACGTCTTCGCTCACAACGCTTTTTTCGCCTCCGGAGCCCAGCGTAGGCGGGTGACGCCGGCAATCCCAGGCGAGGATGGTGGGTGAAAAGTTTTTTCTCAGAGACGCAAAGGCCAGAGGTTTTTGAGAACCGGAGTGATCCAGCGCAATGGCCCTGCTTCGCCATCGGTCTGATGACTGCGCGCCAGCCAATGAGCTACCCGGGTTACGGTCTGACTGAGAAAGGAATGAGCCAACTGGGTCGTGTCCAGGCCGCTCGCCCAGCGGCGGACAGTGGAAGGATCAGGCAATCGATCAGGGTCTTGAAGCTTGGGCAATGCCTTCTCCCACGAGCAGTGCTCCACAAAGCGCTGCCACAGTGCCTGGCAGCGCGCCAGCAGGCTGTAATGCGTGTAGGGAAGAGAAAACAGCGGAAGGAAAGTGAAGGTCGTCCCACAACCGGAGCAACGGCCGCGATGGATCCAAATCCAGTCGTGATGCTCGTCGTGGGCCTGCTTGCGGCGCCGTCCGTGACCAATGATCGAATCTCGTTCACAAACCGGGCATCGGCGTAAAATGATCTCGTCGCAGTCTTCTGCCCAGTCGGTCGCAAGCCTGTCCGGCCCCGCGGAAACTGAGACAAAGAGGATCGTATCTCACAGGGGTTCCGCCTCTGGCTTCGACCCGCCAAGATCATCGTCGGAAGCGGAGCCCCGCCTCCTGAAGAAAAATCCAACTGAAAGAAAATATACTTCTTACCTACTGGCCGTAGGGTGTGATCCAGGATATTGGCCGGTTATCTCACTGTTATCGCCGGCTGAGGGTTGAAAGCCTCAATTGTCGCCGGGCGAACCGTCCCCGCTGGTGGCTTCAATGTGCGTTATCCAAGTCGTCGAGCATTTCGCTAGCTGCGGTTGTAGCCGTGTCGAGGGCCTCAACGAAATCCGCAAGGCGGCCCATCGTCTCAGAAAAATGACGAATATTGAAGTCCGGCAGGCTTGCGGGCAACGATGAACTCCCTGCGTTAGTTTTCCAGTACCGGAAGCTTGTGGAGAAGGGGTCAACTCTCGCCAATTGGCGAACGTATTCCTCTATACCCTCCAGATCTGCGGCTTTTGGCTTTTCCCAGTTCACGGCTTCGAAGATACTGGCCAGAATCGGCTCCAAGTCATGCCAAAGCTGGCACAGATCGTGTTGCTCCAGGTGAGTCTGTTCTGACCTTGTTAGATCGCGCCGCAGGAGCCCTGGGGTACAGTAAATAATTCTCTTGAGCGAAAGTTCGACATGGTGCCGGTATAGGAAGAGGATCGGAATAGTTAAAGAGCCGGACTCGCGTGGATGCGCCAATACGCATTGCACCAGGTGTTCAGCTGCGCGCCGATAGCCCACTGTGTACGCATCGGGATCGCAACGCAGACGCACATTATCCGACTTGCCTGGCAGATCGCAACGAAAGAGGCGGTCACCCTTTCTCGGGCGCGGCGGCCGGGATTTGAAATCGAAAGCCATGGCCTGCACTTCTGTCAGAAGACTATTTCCGTTTCTTTGGCGCCTCGAATCGCGTCGACTCGACCATTCGGCGTATCTGATATTCGAAATCATCCTCACCTGGAAGGGGCTCGTCCGAGACGGTGTTCCTGAATAAGCGCGTTCACTTCGCACAGTTGGTTGAGGTCTATGCCTCCTCTACGGACGGCGAGCAGCGGTACAGCCCCGCTGAGGTTGTGGATGCGGTCCCAGAAATCGTCATGGGAAACCCTGATCCCGATTTCATCTGTACCTCGCACATTGAACGCCAGAACCTTTCGATCCGGATGGGAATGCGCCGCATGACGCGGCTCACAAACGCTTTCAGCAAGAAGTGGGAAAATCTGCAAGCGTCCTACTCTCTTTGGTTCGCCTATTACAATTTCTGTCGGGTCCATTCCAGCCTCCGCGTGTCACCTGCAATGGAGGCTGGACTAACCGATCACATCTGGAGCCTCAGCGAACTGCTTGGGGCAACGTCCTAAAACGGAGGTGCCTCCCTTGGCTTTGTATCGAATCCCCTACTACCGGCTTGAGTGTCCTGGGTGCCACAAATGCACCTCTCTGCCTGAAGCCAGCCTTGAAGAAATAGCTCAAAATCGCCTAGCGTCAACCACGGGCGCATCCTATTTAACGCTTGTATGCCTCGTTGTACGAGTGCCTATCAATTCGATTTCCTTCACCGTCGAAACTCGGGAGCGCAGGAATGGAAAGACGAACTTTGTCCAGTGCCAGAGTTTGTTTGCTTTCGCGTCCTTGCCGAATGCGGTGATAGCAACTGCGAAGCTCGTATAGAACTAATAGCAATCCGCGACCGTGGCACCAGTAAAGAAACCGTCTACGCAGAGACTCCCTGGAAAGTAGAGGGGATTCTGTGCAGTAAAGGACACCAGATCGCGGTACCACCCGTACCGGAGAGGTTCGCATGAGAATTTCGTTGCTCTGTCTTTTCCTTGTCGGCTTGGTCGGTTGCTCCAACCCGATCCAGCGTTTCGTGCCCGTTGTCGTGCCTGCCTACGGTTTAGGTTCGGGCATCGACGCAGAGCCGGAACTCCTGATCCTCGATACCCAGACCGGCCGGTTGTGTGTGGGTAAAAGGTTCGGCACTGCGTCGCCCATCTGCCAGGATTTCTACACCGGAAAAATCAAATAAGGCTTG
Source organism: uncultured Acidobacteriota bacterium (assembly GCA_963830785.1). GTDB lineage: Bacteria > Acidobacteriota > Terriglobia > Terriglobales > Acidobacteriaceae > Telmatobacter. The sequence continues at coordinate 11,508 of CAWHNV010000047.1, read as the reverse complement.
CAATACGCTTTTCAGACAGCACCAGTGGATAAGAGCAGTGCACTTTAGTAACGTACAATAGATTACTAATGCATCACGACTGGACCCGGTAAGGTAACAAAAGATCCCTATTGGTGCAATTGGAGGACGAGTTGCATTTGATCGAAAATGAACGATGGGATTGTGCATGCCGGGCGATTCCGATGCAGAACTGGCGCAAGGCCATGGCGAAGCAGAGCAGGAATGCAGGCGGCTGTTCGAGTGAAAACTTCTCATTGCGATCATGCATGCGCATCCCTCATCGAACTGGATAAGGTTCGCATCGACAATGGCTCTTGAATTGTAGGGTTTAGACCCTCACCATTTTCATGCCGGTGAAGCTCGGGTACTAATCTCTCCGGGCGGAGGTACCGTGAGCCAGGTAATAGCCATCGCGTCGCGAATTGGACGAACTCTAGCGCTCATGGTCTGCGCAGCGGCGGGAACGATCTTGCTGGTGCGCTTCGCTCCTGGATTCTTCTCCGACTCTCGTGAGATGGATGCCCGATATGCGCAATCGGCACAATTGGAGATGCAGGCGGAGAGTCGCCGGAACGAATCCGCAGCTCAGATCACGGTGGATGAAGTGAAGAGCTGGTTCCACGGTGATTTCGGCGAGTCGCGCCAGTACCACGTGCCAGTTTCGGATCTGATTGGCGCGCGGCTGCGAGTTTCGACATTGCTCTTGATTCAGGGCATCCTGCGGGGCTGGCTGTTGGCGGTGTGTGTGGCGTTTCCGGTCAGCGGTCTGCGCAGGGGCGGCTATCTGTGGGGCGCTCCTTTCACATTGGTGCTGGCGATTCCAACGGCTGCCATGGCCACGGCCTGCATTCTTTCCGAAGTAGGCGGTCCCGTACTGGTGCTCACGCTGTTGATCGCTGCCAGGGAGTTCAAGTTTCTGCGCAGTCTGCTGGCGGAGGCGTGGCGCGCACCGCACCTGCTACAGGGCCGGGCGCAGGGAATGACCCCATGGGCACTGACCCGTGCGCATATCCTGCCAAACGTAACGCCGCAGCTCAGCGCGCTGGCAGCGCTGTCCATCGTTACCGCACTGGGGGCGCTGGTTCCCATTGAGGCGATCTTTACCGTGCCAGGCGTGGGCCAGCTTGCATGGTCCGCGATCATGAACCGCGACCTGCCGGTGCTGGTGGTGGTGAGTTTATTGATGGCTCTGGTAGTGGGAGTGGCGGGGATGCTGACGACGCGAACGCAGACACTGGAGGGAGCATGAAGAAGCGAGCATCCGCGGTTTTGCTGTTGCTGCTGGTTATCGGCTCCATGCTGGTGCTGCGGGCATCTCGCTACGACTATAAATTTCAAGACCGCGACGCGATCATGGCTGCAGCCACGGCCCAGCATTGGACGGGCACAGACGATCTTGGCCGCGATCGCACGGTGCGCGTGGCCGCGGCGCTGCTGATTGGTTTGGCGGGCGCGAGTCTTGCAGCCGCACTGACGACAGCGATAGCCGCGTGCTTCGGGTTGCTTGCTGCGTTCAGCCCTCTGCGGCTTGGTGGCACACTGATGTTTTTGAGCGATATCTTTCTCTCACTGCCGTGGTTCTTCCTCCTGATGATGTTGCGCTCACAGCTGCCGCTGACGGCATCGCCTGCGGAGACGGCAGTGGCAACATTCCTGGTGCTGGCCGCTCTTGGCTGGCCGGCTTGCGCACGGGCGATTTATCGCGGCGCGCTGGAACTGCGATCCGCGGAATGGATGATTCAGGGGCGGATTTGCGGGCTCAGAACCGGGCAGCTGATACGACGGCACCTTGTGCCCCATCTGCGTTCCCTGCTGCTGCCGCAGTTTCTTGTCTGCGTGCCGGCGTTCCTTGTAGCGGAGGCCAACCTGGGGGCGCTGGGACTTGGCGTCGGAGAGCCCTTGCCCTCGTGGGGAGCGATGCTGCTGGAGCTGGACAACTCCGCGCTGCTGGCACGGTCGGGCTGGGTTTATCTGCCGATTGCGTTGCTGGTCGTGGTGCTGCTGGTCCTTGAATCCTTTACTGCCGAGGCGGAAAAAAATGCATAGGCTGCTCCGTTTGAGCCTTGTGCTGGCGGGCATCTCGGCGGCACTTACGAGCGTCGCAGGAGGCCAGGCTGCACCGCGACTACCTGGGGAAATCGTATGGGCAATTCACTATGACCCAAAGACCTTCGATCCGGCGAAGGTGGATGATCAGGCATCGGAGCTTGTGCGCTACCTGACGGGCGGCGTGCTGATTAGGATCAACCGGCTGACGGGGGAGCTGGAGCCGCAGCTCGCGGAAAGCTATCGAATCACGCCTGATGGCACGGTGATTGAGTTCAAGCTGCGCGCAGGATTGCGGTTTTCCGATGGTTCCGCGTTGACTTCGGCGGACGTGGCGCGGTCCCTCGAGCGGGTTTTGTCACCTTCGACCGGCTCCGTGGTTGCGGATGAGTTTCTGTTGCCGGGCCAGGTCGCTGTAGATACTCCGGACAAACTTACGGTGAAGATTCATCTTCCCAAACGGGTAGTCGGTGTAGAGAAAATCTTCGATCAGATCGCCATTGAGCCCGCCAACCGTCCCAGCGAAGGCCGGGTAACTTCGGGACCCTTTACCGTTACCGAATACAGGCGCGGCGAATATCTGCGCCTGAGCCGCAATCCGTTCTATTGGCGGCGCGACGGGGCCGGCGCGCAACTGCCATACGCAAGCGGAGTCAGGCTCGATGTGCAGAACAACCGCGAGCAGGAGATTTCGCTGTTTCTGCGCGGGGAGTACGACTTCATTGACGGTCTGCCCGCGGAGTTCTTCAGCGTATTGGCACAGCGATCGCCGAATTTGGTACACGATCTGGGCGCCTCGCTCAACACCGAGCAACTCTGGTTCAACCAGTCTTTGGCCGCGCCCCTGCCGGAGTACGAAAGAGCGTGGTTTCGAAATCGTAGCTTCCGTGTCGCAGTCTCGGAGGCGATTCATCGCGCGGACCTGGTGCGTGTAGCCTATGACGGCCACGCAACCCCGGCTTACAGCTTCATCTCGCCTGCCAACAGACTTTGGTACAACACCAGGTTAAAGTATCCCCAGGAAAGCGCCTCAGATACCAACCGGCTGTTGGCTGAGTCAGGATTTCATCGTAGTGGAAATCAACTGTACGACTCCGCGGGGCATGCTGTCAGGTTTTCCATTCTCACCAATGCAGGCAACCCGGCACGGCTGAAGATGGCTGCAATGATTCAGCAGGATCTGGCGGCGATGGGAATGGAGGCAACGATCGTGTCCCTGGATTTTCCCGCGCTGATTGAGCGGTTGATGCACAAGCAGGACTATGAGGCGTGTTTGCTTGGTCTGTCCGATACAGAGGCCGATCCCAGCTCGATGATGAATCTGTGGCTGAGCTCGTCGCCGAACCATCAGTGGAATCCGTCAGAAAAAACTCCGGAGACCGACTGGGAAGCGGAGATCGACAAACAGATGCAGCTTCAGGCATCCAGTGCTTCGATGCAAACGCGCAAGGCAGCCGTGGACCACGTGCAGCAGATTGTGGCGGACCAGCAGCCGTTTATATACCTCGTTTATCCCAATGTTCTCCAGGCTATTTCGCCGCGCCTGCGCGGTATTGAACCAGCGATCGAGGCGCCGGGGCCGGTGTGGAATATCGAGTTCATCCGTCGCGAAGAGAGCAATGGCAAGGGGAACGGGCGATGAGAGCACCGCTGATGCAAGTTCGCTTGCGGGCCGGCTATGGGAAGCAATGCATCCTGAAAGATGTTCGGTTCGACCTCTGCGCAGGCGAGGTCCTCGGGATGGTGGGCACCAGCGGCGCTGGAAAGACCACACTCGTAATGGCGCTGCTGGGACTGCTCGCCTGGCGGGGTGGCGCGGCTACTGGTGAAGTGCTCGTCAATGGATGCGACTTGCTATCAATGCCCGATCGCCAGGCGCGGCGCATTCGGGGGAAGACCATTGCACTGGTTCCGCAGAGCCCCATGACCGCGCTCAACGGGGCCTTATCGCTGCGAGCACATTTTGAAGAGGCGTGGCGCGCGCACGAGGACTCAGGACCAAGAGCGCTGGATGCGCGCTTGCTGCAACTGATGGATGAGGTGCAGCTGCCTTGCGGAGACAAGGGCTTTCTGCGCAGAAAGCCAGGACAGATCAGCGTAGGCCAGGCGCAGAGAGTCTTGATCGCACTGGCGCTTCTCCATCGCCCCTCGATCCTCATTGCCGATGAGCCGACCAGCGCGCTTGATCCGGCGACGCAGGCAGAGATTGTCAGCCTGCTGCGGCAGTTGAGCAAGCGCAGCGGTACCGCGCTTCTCTATATTTCCCACGATCTGGTGTCGGTGCTGCAATTGTGCGACAAGCTTGCAGTGCTGGACGCCGGCCAGATTGTTGAATGCGCGCCACTTTCGGGGATCGAGCAGATGCGACATCCCGCAACGCTCTCGCTCTTCCGCTCGCTTCCCGTGCCGATACGCGCGCTGCTCGCCCATATGCGCAGCGTCAGTGATTCCAGCGAAGAGACAAGCGAGCAGGTTCGATGCGAGTTACTGCTGCCAATCCAGTAGGCCGGGATATATCGCACCGAGTGGCATGCATTGTCCTAATTAGAGACGCTCCACGCACATAATGAATTGGGATTCATAATTCCACACTACATATCCGATACCTGGAGGGCGAGTCACAAGCTGACGAATCTGGACCTGCGCTGAGAGCTTCCTGGGGGCATGTATCGGGTTTCATCGCACTGGCCCTTCTGCACCGCTCCTCCATACTCATTGTCCCCGACCCGACCAGCGCCGTGAACCCGATAACGCAGGCTGAGATCATAAGGCTGTTGCGGCAGCTGACCCGTCGCAACGGAACCGCCCTGTCGGTCCTGGTGCTGCTATTCAATTGCAGCACAGATACTTATCGCGAAGAGTAAGTGTGGAAGCGGGACGTCCGCAATCATGGCTGACCAACCCGCCGAGGCATTGCGCTGTGCCAACGCACCCGTGAGATTACAGGACTCTTTTGCAGTGAATAACTAGGGATTCCCCGTTGGTAACAGTGACTTTGGTTACTAATGCTCGGGACGACGAATGATGGTGCTACCGAAGTGCCATGTTCGTGCAATTGGATAGTTTGGTGCATTGCACGAAGATCACTTCGTAAGCAGCGTCGATTAAGGAATGTCGGGATTCTTCCATGTAGCACAGCAAGGAGAAGAGAACGATGAACCGAAAACCACGTAAAAGCTTCATGTGGGGGAAAATATTCCTGACGGTGTGCGTTTTGATCCTGTATGCCACCGTGGCCTATGCAAAGTCATCCAAAATATCCCCCGACCTGCAGGGGAATTATTCCTCACATCAGGTTCACATCATCGTGCAATTCAACCAGGCGCCACACGAGTACTACCATCAGAAAGTGATCGGCAGAGGGGGCGCGCTCGTACGGACGCTCGGCAACTTCAAAGGCGCCTCTTACACATTGCCGGCTTGGGCGCTGGAAGATCTGGCTTCCGATCCCGCCGTCGTTTACATCACGCCCGATCGTCCCCTTCACAATTCGAGCACAACTTGGACCCTCGACCACCACAACGAGACCATCAACTCTCCCGCAGCCTGGGCGCAGGGCCTGAATGGCGCTGGCGTTGGCGTGGCGATCATCGACAGCGGCATCGCCAATGTTCCTGACGTGACCGCCAACAACGTCGTATACAGTCAGGACTTCACAGGTGACACCGTGAACGGCGCCGCCGACATGTTCGGCCACGGCACGCATGTTGCCGGCATCGTGGCTGGAAACGGCTATAGTTCCACCGGACCAAACGACTCTTACACCTTCAAGGGCATTGCACAAGGCGCAAACCTGATCAACCTTCGCGTGCTCGATGTGAACGGCAACGGTAACGATAGCGAAGTCATTGCCGCCATTCAGACCGCCATCCAGTTGCAGAAGACATACAACATCCGCGTCATCAACCTTTCGGTGAGCGGGCCGGTGTATGAAAGCTACACGCTGGATCCGCTTTGCCAGGCAGTGGAACAGGCCTGGAATGCGGGCATTACCGTTGTGGTTGCGGCGGGCAACTACGGCCGCGACAATAACGCGGACACCAACGGTTACGGCACCATCACCTCTCCCGCTAACGATCCATATGTGCTCACCGTGGGCGCGATGAATACCGAAGGGACGCCCGATCGCACCGACGATGTGATCGCGAGTTACAGTTCCAAAGGTCCATCGCTCATCGACAACGTGATCAAACCCGATATCGTGGCTCCGGGCAACCTGATCGTCTCCCTATACTCGGCGGGGGATACTCTGACCCAGGAGGCCCCTGGCAATGTGATTCCCACCTCTCTGTACCAGACCAACGGCACCAGCGCTTCCTCCGGCGCCTACTTTATCCTGAGCGGGACCAGCATGGCCACGCCCATGGTGAGCGGGGCCGTGGCTCTTTTGCTCCAGCAAAATCCCGCCATGACTCCCGATCAGGTCAAGGCGCGGCTGATGGAGACCTCATTCAAGAATCTCCAGCAATACGCCACCATCACCGATTCCACCACGGGTCAATCCTTCAATGAGCAGGCCGACATCTTTACGGTTGGGGCAGGCTATCTGGACATCCAGGCCGCATTGGCCAGCACCAACCTGGCTCCGGCGACTGTGGGCAGTGCTCTGTCACCCTTGGCTGAAATCGACAGCAACGGAAACGTGGTCCTCGCGGTCAACGGCTCCTCCGTGCTTGGTGGTTCCGGTGCCGTGTGGGGCAACACTGCCGTGTGGGGCAGCGCCATCTTCTCAAGCAGCCCGGCTGAAGGCATTCTATGGGGCACCGACGTGCTGGTGGGAGAAAGCGTCCTCTGGGGCAACTCCGGGTTGAACAGCGGCGGCCTCTGGGATTCCGAATCCGGGTCCGATCAGGGCAGCGGTGTCCTCTGGGGCAGCGGCGTCCTTTGGGGCAGCGGCGTCCTTTGGGGCAGCGGCGTCTTCTGGGGGAACTAAGCGGCCTTCCGGCGTCATCAACCGTAAACGTTCCGTGCCGGAAGAGCTGTTGGGAAGGGAATCGGATTTCCCCGCATGGAGCGTCGAAAACACCAAAGCGTGACTGAGTTTCATTCCGGCGCTTTCGAAATAAGCTGCAGTTCAAGGCGAGGGACACATGATCGACCGCGCAGCGTGCAAGACGCCCGAGTTCCGGCAAGTATTTGTTCGGCCATGGTTACAATCGAGCAAATTCGAGCCGGGGTGAGGTAGCTCTCCTACCAAAGTGGCTTGGAGTCTGCTCATTCTGCACCAATGGTGACCAATATGCCCGTTGTCATGCCAATTCGAGCGAAGGTCTTCATCGCCGTTACTTTAGCGCTTGGAGTTGCGGAGCTTGCGACAGCCTGCCTGCATCCGCGCTCTGATAACCTTCTCAAGTTCGTGTGCTACCTTGCGATCGCTGTTGCGGCCTCCACAATGAAGGTGAAGTTGCCAGGCATGGACTGCACCATGTCGGTGAACTTCCTCTTCGTCCTCCTCGGGGTTGTAGAACTCTCTCTGGCCGAGACACTAGTCATAGGTTGCGCCGCGGCGTTTGTGCAGAGCGTGTGGAAGAGTAAAAATCGGCCGGACCCAGTGAAGGTGCTCTTCAACATCTTCAGCCTGAGCTGCAACGCCATCTTCGTTACTTACCTCGCCTATCGTTCATCGATAGGGCTTTTCCATAACACCAAGCCTCTGCTGCTGGTGGAGGCTGCTCTTATCTACTTTATAAGCAACAACGTGCTTCTCTCCATCGTGATCGGGCTCGTGGAAATGCGCCCGCTGAGAGGTCTCTGGTCCGAAACGCAATTCTGGAGCCTCCCATACAACTTGGCCGGCGCTGCCGTGGTGGGTGTGATTCACTTCGCAAACGCCTACGTCGGTTGGCAGAGTTCGCTTCTGATCCTGCCCGTCATGTATGGGATTCACGTATCCTTTCAACTGTACCTGGAACGCCTGGAGGATCAAAAGAAGCGGGTCGAAATCGAAGCGCGGCAAGTGGAGGTCGAAAAACTCCATGTGGAAGAGGTCTGTGCTCTTCATTTGCGCACCATTGAAGGTCTGGCCCTGGCCATTGAGGCCAAGGATCAGATCACCCATAGGCATCTGCATCGGGTGCGCCTCTACGCAGTCGGGATTGGCACGGAGATGGGGCTGTCTGTCCAAGAACTGGATGCTCTTCGAGCTGGGGCTCTGCTGCACGACGTCGGCAAGCTGGCGGTGCCCGATCACATCATTAACAAGCCTGGCCGTCTGACTCCGGAAGAGTTCGAGAAAATGAAGATTCATCCGATAGTTGGCGCCGATATCCTGGAAAGAGTCGCTTTCCCCTACCCTGTGGCTCCAATCGTCAGGGCGCATCACGAAAAATGGAATGGTTCTGGCTATCCGGACGGGCTCAAAGGAGAAGAGATTCCCATTGGTGCGCGCATCCTGGCGGCGGTGGATTGTCTCGATGCGCTGAGCACGGATCGCCAATATCGCCGAGCGCTGCCCCTGGACGAGGCCATGAGAATCGTTGCGGAGGAAGCTGGCACGTCCTTTGACCCCAAGGTGGTCGAGATTCTTCAGCGTCGTTACCGTGAACTGGAAAACTACGCAGTCCGCTCCCTGGAAGAAGAAGGAGAAGGTTCCCTCAGCTTCCGCTACAACGTGCAACGAGGCGAGCAGCCGGCTACCGGCTTTGAACTTGACCTCAAGAGCCGCTTTGCCAGCCCAGCGGGTTTCCTCGCTTCCATCGCATCCGCCCGGCAAGAGGCGCACACACTATTTGAATTGAGCCAGGATCTGGGAAATTCATTGAGCCTGGACGAAACTCTCTCCCTGGTTGCGATGAGGCTCCGCAAGCTGGTGCCTTACGATTCAATTGTCGCCTTCATCAAAAAGGGCGATGTCCTGATGCCCGAATTCGTGAGCGGAGACAACTTTCGGCTTCTGTCGTCGCTGACCGTCCCGGTAGGTATGGGGCTCTGCGGATGGGTCGCGCAGAACGAGAAACCCATCGTCAACGGGGATCCTGCCGTCGAGGTCGGCTTTGCGTGCGATTCGAAAACAAACACGGAACTTCGCTCGGCCCTGGTTGTGCCTCTTGAGGGTCTCGGCGGGCTGGTAGGCGTATTGGCGCTCTACCAGGACAAGAGGAACGCGTTCACCACCGACCACTTGCGCGTGCTGCAGGTGATTACCTCAAAGGTTGCGATGTTCATCGAGAATGCCTTGAAGTATCGCCAGGCGGAGAACTCGGCTACCCTCGACTACTTGACTGGGTTGCCCAATGCGCGGGCGCTGTCCGTGCAGTTGGACATGGAACTGGCGCGAGCTGAGCGGGAAGGTTCGACAATCGCGGTCATGGTGTGCGACTTAGACGGATTCAAGCTGATTAACGATCGGCATGGCCACCTGACAGGAGACAGGGTACTAAGACTTTTCGCCGATTCATTGCGCGAGACGTGCCGCAATTACGATTACGTGGCGCGGATGGGAGGCGATGAGTTTCTCATCATCGCGTCTAACCTGACGCCTCAGTCGGTGCGCGAAAAGACGCAACTGCTGAACGTCCTGGCAAGAGAGGCCGCCCGTAATGCTTGTGGCGAAGATGGTCTGTCTTTGAGCTTGGGGGCTGCTTTCTATCCCACCGATGGGTTGGATGCTATACGACTCCTGGCCCGGGCTGACAAGAACATGTATGCAGCTAAGACTCTTCACTACGTGAACCGCGAACCGAAGCAACCTAGCGCGACGGCGCGCCCTTATCTAGTTTCTGTAGCGTGACACTTGAGACTTTAGGAAAATCAAGGTAGTCTCCAGAGTTCTTCGCACTTTCGATCTTCCTTGGAACTCAGGAAGGTTGTTGGGTTGAGGTTGTTTTGCATCTGGCCCCCATGGGGGCCAGATGCAAAGCCGCTCAGGCGATGGCCTGGATTTCGGCCAGCCGGTTCATCTGCAGATTCCGTTTGCTACCCCATCGCGTGGCGGCCACATCGCCTAACCGCGCCGCCACCCGCATCAGCTCTCTTGCCGTCGGGAAAAGCCTCCACCACTCGCGTTCGCCGCCGGATTTTGCGCGTCAGCCATTTCAGCGGGTGATTAGTTCGCAGGGAGCGCCAGTGTTCCGGCGGCATCGAGTTGTAACTCAGCGTCTCATTGGTGCCGACTCTCACGATCTCCGACAAAAACCCTCATCCGGATAATGTCTTTCAGTTTAACCTCTTTGATTTGCCGACGCTGCCAGCCGGAGTGGTGACTTATCTTACTGTCACCTCCAAGAATCCAATCCAGCTGAGACTGCCCCGGCGCAATAAGCGTGGCTTGTCCCAGGATCTCTTGCCGGGGCAGTTTCGATAGGGTCGTTTGAAGTGAGCCGCTGGCGTTTGCAACCCCTTCGACAAGATTGTTCCTCCGCGAGATTTGCCCTATGTTGGCTGGACCGAACCCGGGGAGTGGTTCAACATAACTGTTGACGCGGCGCACGCGGGAACCTACTATGCCGATTTTCTTTACACTTCCAATCGCGGTGGAACCATCTCAATCGACGTGAATGGAAAAGATGCAACAGGACCGCTGCAGGTCCCTACAACATATGACCCTGCAGATCCCGTGGCTTGGCGTCAGTGGCACCATTGGAATTTGGCTTCGAAATTCTTCAGGATTCGACTTGGCAAGGGGAGGAATGTCCTTACTGTCCACATCCTGACCGGCGGCCAAATGAATTTGGCCTATTTTGACTTCAAACAGGATCACTGACGAACGCGATGCTCGATGTTGCACCTCGGCTCAGACGTTCATTACTTGGAGCATCAGCAGCTTCGGTACTCGAAGGCGAACTGCAAAGTGCTTCCTCCGTGCCGGACTCCACTCCGTCTCGTCGGTGGCCTCCTAAACGTCTGGGGCATCTCGGCTTCCACCTCGGTCGGCTACCCGGCCAGTGGAAGCATGCTCAAGCTGAACGGCGGATTTCGTAAAACCTGTGCTTCCGCTAACGCTCACTCCACATCGAGTGGCAAATAAATTTAAGAATGGAAATGCCGATTACTTATCGGCAAAAGCGGCAGGTCCGTCAGGGTCCGTTCTTCGGTGGAGCGAATGTCGGAATGCCCCAACAGCGTTGATTGCATACCAATAGGCGTCCCAATCACATCAATCCATGTCCGGGGGGACGCCGGAATGTGTGCGTCCCAATGTGCCCAACCCTGCACACCTTGCACGCACGGTCCAGCTCACGCCAAAAGCCGGTGTGGGAGACGGCCACTGTCCGCCGACCGGTATACGCATGATCCTCATTGATATCGACATGCCTCGCCACGTTTCCACCTTCGATCGAAAACCGCTTATGGCGATTTCGCATCCTTCCAGCAATGCGCGGAACTTGACATTTACCGCTACCGGCGCCGCATCATCCGGCCCCTCGCGCCTCTCGCCATCCCTTCGTTTTCAGCATCACCCTGCGAGGCACGTTCACCCATCACTGACAGCCGCGTAGCTGCTTTCCCACACTGGCAACCATC
>CAWHNV010000046.1:0-51504 GCA_963830785.1 uncultured Acidobacteriota bacterium | reverse complement strand
CGCCCAGGTCGTCGTCGCCCTTCACCTGCCCCCAGGGAATCGAAGCGGACGCCACGAACGCGCCCGCGTACGATTTGTCCTCGTGCGCCAGCAGCACCGCATGGCTGGCCCGCAGCAACTTGCCGCCGTCTCGCGTGCGGCCGGCAAGCCACTCAGGATACGCCGCCCGGTGCCACTGCACGATGAACCGCTTGCACTGTTCCTCAAACGGCGTGGTGAGCGCTCCCATCATCTTCTGCAGCGCGGTGTGATGCCCATCGCCAATTCCAATCGCCAGCGTGAATTCGCGCACCGCCGTGCCGCTTTGCGCCTCCTGGCCCGATGCTTCGCCCAGCTTCATGCGCGCCTGGATGGCTCTTTGCGCGACGCATTCCAAATCGATCTCGCCCATCACCGCAACGTTGCCGTCCGTCGCCGAACCAAACTCCCAATCCATCGTGAAGTTCTGCATCAGGTCCTGCCAGCCGTCGCTCGCGCCCACAAACCCGCAACTCATGCGCGCGAATCCGCAACTGGCCGTCATGGCCAACGACCAATGATGCTTCCACGCCAGCAGCACGTTGTGCCCGGCCAGGTCGAGCGCCCGTGCCGAATTACCCGCCCCGCCGCCGCCCAAATGCGGCGCCAGCAGCGCATAAACCTTCAGCCGCGGAATCAGATCCGCGCGTCCCTCCAGCCGCACATGTTGCAGCACAACGCCATGGTGCGGATCGGAGATCATCTCCTTGGTAAGGCTGTAGCGCCCATCCGGGTCGCGGTTCACATAGCGCACCGCAAGCGCCGAAGGGTCGATGTACTCGAAGCTCGTCTTCAGGTGACGCTTCTCCTCGTGCACAAACGTCTCGCCATCGGTGATCAGGAATCCCATGTCCCGCACCTGCGGACGATCGATCGTGGGATAGTACACCTCGTTTAGAATTCCGTGCGAACACGTGAACCACACGCGGCTCGACGCCGCGTAGGCCGTCACCACCGCGTCCTTCACGCTCGACGTCCAGCGCGGCGCGAGACCGGGCGCGCCAAAGGCCTCGCCCTGCTGCTCGAGCCACCTGTACAAAGGCTGATCGCTCATGCGCATTCACTGAGGATTGATTTCTGAAGATGGTTTTTCGCAGTCATTCGCATTGGGGAAAAAAGAAGAACACAGAAACCGGCAAACCGCGCCGTCTACAACCTTCGACGCTAATCACCTGCACATAGATGCTAATTCATTTCCGTTACAATCCCGCGGGCGCCCTCAACCCACTTCGCTCAACTAAGCGAGAACCGCGGGTGCCCCACGTCTCGCCTTTGAGATGTGGGAATCCGCCACCGCCAACCTACCCGAAACAAGCGGTTGCCCCATCCTTGGCGCGTCTTTGTCCTTGCGCCAAGGGTGGGATGGCGCGACCCTCATCTCACGGGCTTTTAGCTAGCAGCTAGGAGCTAGAAGCTAGCAGCTGTTCTTGCTCTTCCCAGCATGTACTTCACCGCCGCCTCAATCTCTGCCGTCGTCACATCCTCCACCACACCCGCGTCGCCAATCCCGACGGGCAGCACGAATCGTCTCACTCCGCCCACATTCTTCTTATCGCTTCCAGTCGCCGCGAGCACGCGCCCCGCGCTCACCTTCAACTTCGGCAGCGGCCCGTAGCGATAAATCAGTTTTTCCATCCGCTCCATCTGCGCGCCGGTAATTGTGCCCCGCCGCCGCGCCACAGCCAGCGCCGCCACCATGCCCCATGCCACCGCCTCGCCGTGCAGCATGGCCTTATAGCGCGTCGCCTGTTCCAGCGCGTGGCCCACTGTGTGCCCAAAATTCAAAATCATGCGCAACCCGCCCTCGCGCTCGTCGCGCCGGACGACATCTGCCTTCATCCGCACCGACGCCGCAATCACCCGCTCCAATGCTTTGGGATCGCGCCGCAGAATCGCATCCGCATGTTCTTCCATGAACCGCACCAGCGCCCGGTCGCGAATGAAACCCGCCTTCACGCTCTCCATCAGCCCCGCGCGCAACTCGCGGTCCGGCAGCGTCCCCAGCACGCCGATATCGGCAAACACCGCCCGCGGCTGCAAAAAATTTCCAACAAGATTTTTGCCCTCCGGCAGATTCACGCCCACCTTGCCGCCCACGCTCGAGTCGACTTGCGCGAGAAAAGTCGTCGGCACCTGCACATACTCGATCCCGCGCATGAACACCGCCGCCACAAATCCGCCGACGTCGCCCACAATCCCGCCGCCAAAGGCAATCAGAAAACTTCCCCGGTCGCCCCCCGCGCGCACCATCTCCCGCGTCAACCGCTCCACGCTGGCCATCGTCTTGTGTTTTTCCCCAGGCGGCAGAAACAACGCAATCGGCGGCTCAATTCCAGCCATCAAGAACGACGCGCAAAATGCCTCGTTCCATAGCGCCCAAATCTCCGGCGAAGTCACAACAAAAACCCGCCGCGCCCGTCCGCCTTGGAGTAGCAACCGCCCCGCCGCCCGTTCAATCCGCGGCGCCAGCGTCTCCAGCAACCCGCTGCCTGTCACAACGTCATACTTCGCCGAGGTCGTCTCAACCCGTATCGTCTGCACAAGGAAATGATAGAAGACCGGGCGCACCCCGATTCGGTGCTACACTCGATCCGCACGCCCAGGAGGATCTACGCGCGCCGTGGTTGCACGGCATGCGCCGGAGGCGCAATGTTTGTTAGCCCCGCGCTTCAGCGTGGGGTCGAGAAGCGAGATCGACGTCGAGCCCCGTACGGGCGATGCAAGTTTTGTACCAGTCCCCCACCGGAGTTTCCGACCCACGGGAGATGAAATTGTGCCCCATCCATCGAGCGTTTTCTGCTCGATGGGTGGGAGGACACAAAGGCCAACCATCGGCAATCCCATTTTGTTTCCTGTTAAGGTCCGAGTTTACTCGGCGGGTGACCTCGGTCTCGACGCCCCAAAAACCACACCGAGGGTGCCCCCGGTCCCTAGCTCTTGGGGACCGGGGAGACCTCGAACCTCAATTGGCACAAAGAAGCCCACGGACTAGCATCGGTCCGCCAAACGCCACAACCGACGCCAACTCCCGCCCGGCCCGCACCAGAAAAGACCGCCCCGCAAGCCCACCAGACCCCATTCTCCCCCCAACCCACTGAAAACGATCCGCAACACCCTCCCGCCGTTTTGCAGAAAATTAAGCCCCTCCGGTGCACAATGGTGCTATGCAGACTGCATCCAATCTCCGTCGCGGCCCAAATCGAGCCCCATACGAATCCGGGCCCGCGCGGAAATTAATTAAAGAAAAACGACCCACCGATACCCCGGTATGGTATAAGGCGATCTTGCCTCAAGCTATTTATTTTCAATGCAATAGATCCATAAATCACGCTCAAACTCGATTAACCCGTGAGGCCGAACTGCACCGTTCTCGTTGCAATGTCAGAGATGCGCCCGGTCTGTTCTGTCAACAATCCTCCCGGTTTATACCACCCCCCTCCCCCCTCCCCCCCTATTAACCAAGAAATAAACAAAGAAAGACGTCAAAAACGGCCTGTGAAACTGTGGAGCGTGGAACCAACTAAGAATCAGCGCTTTACAGCCAAAACCGCGCAACCCCACAGAAACTGTGCAACTGTGAATGCTTTTGGGAAGCCGCTAGGGGAAACCAGACTTACCGTCGCCCACAAGCCTGCGGGCTCGCCAACTCGCTTACCCGCCGACTCGCCAACCTGCTGCCTTGCTCCCTGCCGGGGTCCCCGTCGAGCGATTCTTGCTCGATGGGGTGGTTTGGCGCCTGTTCTTGATAGCCTCAAAGGTTATGGCAAGAACCTCTCAAGTCGATTTTCTGGTCATGGGCGCGGGCGTCGCCGGCCTGCGCGCCGCAATCGAGCTCGCGCAGCACGGCGAAGTTCTCGTCGTCACCAAGGAATCGCTCAGCGAATCGAACACGCACTACGCGCAGGGCGGCATCGCCGTCGCCATGGAGGGCGAGAAAGACGTCGCCCTGCACCTCGAAGACACTGTGAATGCCGGCGACGGAATCGTCTATCGCGCCGCTGCCGAAGCGCTGGTGTCCGAGGGCCCGCTGCGCGTCGAGGAGTTGATCGAGTGGGGCGCAAACTTCGATGAGGCCACGGACGCGGAAGGGCGTCGCTTGGATGGCCAGTACTTGCGCACCCGCGAAGGCGCGCACTCGCTGGCCCGCATTTTGCACGCCAGCGGCGACGCCACCGGCGCTGAAATCAGCCGCGCCCTGGTTGCCTTTGCCCGCGCGCAAAAGCAAATCCGCTTTGCCGAATGGACGCGCGTAGCGGGCCTCGTCGTCGCCGACGGCCGCGTCGTTGGCGTCGATCTTGCCACAGCTGAGCCTCCACAAGCGCAATCAGGCGCCGCAAGCCACACGCCGCAACAAATCGCCGCGCGCTCCGTCCTCATCGCCTCCGGCGGCGCGGGCCAAGTCTACTCTGACACCACCAATCCCGCCGTGGCCACCGGCGACGGCATCGCCCTCGCGGCGCAGGCGGGCGCCGAACTCGCCGACATGGAGTTCTACCAATTCCATCCCACGGCGCTGGCAATCGAGGGCGCGCCGCGCTTCCTCGTCTCCGAAGCGCTGCGCGGCGAGGGCGCGTACCTGCGCAACCATCGCGGCGAACGTTTCATGGAGCGCTATCACCCTCTTCTCGAGCTCGCCCCGCGCGACGTCGTCGCCCGCGCCATCGCTCGCGAAGGCGTGGCCGAGCCCGATACGCATCTCGCCGCACAAGGCAGCGCCGCAGCAGCGCCGCGACCCGTCTATCTCGACATGCGTCACGTGCGCAACATCGACGTCATCGCGCGCTTTCCCGGCATCAGCGCATTCCTCGCGCAATACGGCCTCGACCTGCGCCGCGATCTGATCCCCGTCCGTCCCGCCGCGCACTATCTCATGGGCGGCATCCGCACCGATCTCGGCGGCCGCACCTCGCTCGCCGGGCTCTACGCGGCGGGCGAAGCCGCCTGCACCGGCGTACACGGCGCCAATCGCCTCGCCTCGAACTCTCTGCTCGAAGGTTTAGTCTTTGGCGCGCGCGCTGCGCACTCCATGCTTGCCGACGCGCTCGCGCTCGAATCAGCCTCGGCCGCACCGGACTTTGGCCCCGCTCCCCAGCACCTGTCGATAGAAGAAAGCCAGCGCGTCGAAACTCTCATCGCCTCGCTGCAAGCTTCTATGTGGGCCAACGCCGGCCTGTTGCGCGAAGCGTCTTCCCTTCGTCTGGGATTAGTCGAGCAAGCCGAAGCTGAAGACGCTCTCGCCGAAATTGCAGCAACCGGCCGCACCAGCCGCCGCCTCGCCGAAGCACAAGCCCTCAGCCGCGTGGCCCACGCCATCCTCACTTCAGCCCTCGCCCGCACCGAAAGCCGCGGCGCGCACTTCCGCTCCGACCATCCCCACCACGACGACTCCAACTTCCGCAAGCACTCCGTCCTCAGCAGCAACGGCAAAGTCCGCTTCGAAACCTGGTAAACCGTCGCTTATCAGCCTTCTTGTTCCCTTGTTCCCTTGGTCCCTCGGTCTCTCGCCGTCACCACCGCGCACACCGCCAGAATCACGCCAATTATCACCAGCGAGATCGTGGCTGGCACATCGATCCATCGCGTCGCCAGCATCTTCAGCGCCGCAAACGCCAGAATCGCGCCCAACCCATAATGCAAATTGCGAAAGCGCTCTAGCATCCCGGCCAATGCGAAATAAAGCGAGCGCAGCCCGAGAATCGCCATCACATTCGACGTGTACGCCACAAACGGATTGTGCGTAATCGACAGCACCGCTGGAACGGAGTCGGTGGCAAACAGCAGATCGGTCACCTCAACGGCCAGAATCACCGGCACGAGCGAGCCCTTCGCCGGCTGCAGCCGTACTATCCAATCGGGGATCGCTGCGCGTGCCGATACGCCGCGCACCAGTCGCCACGCCGTATAGAGCAGGAACAGTCCGAAGACCCAAGTCACCCATTCGAACCGCTGCAACAACGTAATGCCCGCCGCGATAAACGCCGCCCGCAACACAAACGCACCCCAAACTCCCCATAGCAGCGCCTTGTGCTGCCGCTGAGCGCCAATCCGGAACCCCTGAAACAGCACCAGGAACACAAACAGGTTGTCAATGCTCAGCGAAGCTTCGATCGTATAGCCGGCTGCAAATTCGAGCGCCGCCTGTCGCCCTTGCGCCACGGCGATCCAACACGCAAACCCCGCGGCGGCCAGCACCAATCCCGCCGTTCCCAACCACACGAATGCCTGTGCGTGCCGCGATGCCCGCCGGTGGCCGGGCAGAAAGGAGTCTGCCAGCAGCACCGCCGCCACCACCGCGTGAAAGCCCAACCACCAGGCCCAGGAAACGCCCGCTATCATAGCTGGATGCTATCGCAGCGCTTCAAGTTCTCGCTGTCTTTTCATCTGAAAGCTTGTGACGCATGGGGTCTCTCGCGCATCTTCTCATTAGAGGTTCTCCATTGGGTGAATTCACCAAACCGCCCGCGTACAAGCAATCGCCATCGCGCCGTCCCCGCGTGGTCATCGTCGGCGGAGGCTTTGGCGGTCTCAACGCGGCCACCGGCCTCGCGCACTTGCCCGTCGACGTGACCGTAGTCGATCGCCGCAATCACCATCTCTTTCAGCCCCTGCTATACCAGGTAGCGCTGGCAGTGTTGTCGCCCGCCGACATCGCCCAGCCCATCCGCTCCATCCTCCGCAACCAGCGCAATACCGAAGTGCTGATGGACGAGGTGGTCGGCATCGACATCGCCGCGCGGCGGGTTGCGCTGGCCAGCGGCGCACACCTCGACTACGACTATCTCGTGCTCGCTACCGGCGCCACGCACTCCTACTTCGGCCACGATGAGTGGGAGCCGTTCGCGCCCGGCCTCAAGACCATCGAAGACGCCACAGAGATTCGTCGCCGTGTACTGCTCGCCTTCGAGCTCGCTGAGCGGCAAATGCTCGAGCAAGGCTGGCACCCGCCGCTCAATTTCGTCGTCATAGGCGGCGGTCCCACCGGTGTCGAGCTGGCCGGAGCCATCAGCGATATTGCGCAGCTCTATATGCGCCACGACTTCCGCCACATCGACCCCACAAAGAGCCGCGTGATGCTGCTCGACGGCGGCCCGCGCATGCTGGCGGCGTATCCTCCCGATCTCTCCGCCAAGGCCGAAGCCGAGCTGCGACGCCTCGGCGTGGAAGTCCACACGAACATGCAAGTCACGGGCGTCGGCCCCGGCTGGGTTGAAGCCAACGGTCAGCGCATTGAAGCAGTGGTTACGCTGTGGGCCGCAGGCGTGCTCGCGTCGCCGCTGGGCAAGTTGCTGGGCGCGCCTCTCGACCGCCGCGGCTGCGTGCTGGTCGACGACCGGCTCAATCCGCCCGCGCTGCCCGAGGTTTTTGTCCTCGGCGACCTGGCCCACTTCGAGCAGGGCGGCCGGCAGATTCCCGGCGTGGCCCAGCCCGCCATGCAAATGGGCGATCACGTGGGCAAAATCGTCGCCGCCGATCTCGCCGGCAAGCAGCGACCAGCCTTCCGCTACTGGGACAAGGGCGATATGGCCACCATCGGCCGCATGGACGCTGTCGCCGATGTGAAGTGGCCCTTCAAAGCCCACATGAGCGGCTTTCCTGCGTGGTTCACCTGGGTCACGGTGCACATCTTTTTTCTCATCGGCTTTCGCAACCGCCTTTTGGTGCTCATCAACTGGGTTTGGACCTATTTCAACTTCACGCGCGGCGCCCGCCTGATCATCGGCAACCAGAATCTCCCCGGCTGGAAGGAGCAGCCAAACGACCGAGCGAACGGAGCCAAGGCCGCGGATTGAAATCAAATGTTCTTACGGAGCCACTTCGGTGAGGGCTTCGGTGTGTTTGCTCATCTTTGCGGTGCGGGCTAGCTTGTCCCAGTTGAAGGGCTTGCCATCAATGGCGCGCTTGAGCGTCTTGAAGAGTACGACAGAGAACACCTGCCGATAGGCGAAGCGCTGCAGCCAGATGTGGAAGAGCAGCCAGCCGTCGCCCTTGTTGGCAGGGTGACGGCGCTCGAGGCTGAATGCCACTGACGAGGTAATGAAGTCGATGAGCAGGAAGGCGCCGAAGTAGGCCAGCAGCTTTTCAAAGCTAGCCGCGGAAGCCGCTTCAGGATGATAGTGGCGATCAACGAAGTAGTTGACGATGCCGGCAACGAACATGATGTCGATGAAGGGCGAGACCAGCGGCAGGAGCATCTGGAAGACGAGGATGTTGGGCAGCGCGAAGAGGCCCATGGCCTTGTTGCGCACAAAAGCGGCGCGATGTTTCCAAACGGCCTGCAAGGTGCCGAAGGACCAGCGGAAGCGCTGGCGCATAAGGCCGCGGGCGTCGATGGGCGCTTCAGTATAAGCCAGTGCGCGGTCTTCGTAATCGACTTTCCAACCCTGTTCGAGCAGGCTCATGGTGAGGTCGGCATCTTCAGCCACGGTGTTGACGGGATATCCGCCCGCGGCTTTTACGGGCGCGGTACGCCATGCGCCAATGGCGCCCGGAACCACAGTGATCACGTGGAAGAGATTGAGGGCGCGGCGCTCGAAATTCTGGCTGGTGATGTATTCGAGAGCCTGCCAGCGGGTCCAGAGGTTGACGCGGTTGCCGACCTTGGCGTTGCCGGCGATGGCGCCGATGTGGGGATCTTCAAAGTGGGGAACGAGCTTGGAGATGGCGTCAGGAGCGATGACTGTGTCGGCATCGATGCCGATGTAGACCTCCTCAGAGATGCGCTCGAGGGCGTAGTTGAGGGCGGCGGCCTTGCCTTCATTGCGCTTGGTGAGCACCTGCAAGCGGCCGGCGGCAATGTCCTGGGCGTACGCAGCGGCCGCTACTTCAGCGGTGCGATCGCTGGAGCCGTCGTCGATGACAATGACGCGCAGGTTTTTGTAGTCGGAGTTGAGCACGGAGCGGATGGTGCGCACGATGACCGATTCTTCGTTATAGGCAGGGATGAGAACGGCAACGCGAGGACAAAAGCCGGGCGAAAGCTGGCTGTGGGGACGCCGCAGGCGGTCGATGATGGCAAAAATGCCGACGATGACGAGACGCGCGCTCATGAGCACGTCACCGAAAAAGAAAACCATGAAGATAAAGTTGCTGATGATATCGACCGCGGAAAAAGCGATGGAATCGGGAAGGGTGCGCAGACGCTGCCAGAAGGTGAGAGGTGGCATGACCTGAGCGGTGGTTTTGCCCATGAGCGTGGAGACAGGAACGATGGTGAGGCCGCGGGCGCGCAGGGCATCGATCAGCGGACCCAGCGCGGCCACGGTGACGGAGCGGTCGCCGCCGCCATCGTGCATGAGGATGATGGAGCCGCGGAACTGCGGCTTGGTCTTCATGG
Source organism: uncultured Acidobacteriota bacterium (assembly GCA_963830785.1). Taxonomy (GTDB): domain Bacteria; phylum Acidobacteriota; class Terriglobia; order Terriglobales; family Acidobacteriaceae; genus Telmatobacter. The sequence continues at coordinate 42,152 of CAWHNV010000046.1, read as the reverse complement.
TATCGAGCTGAGCGAAGACTGACTGGATGATTTCGGAAGTGGTTTTGCGCGGGTGCTCGTCCCAATCGTCGGTATCGATTTTGCTGCCGATGATGATGTAACCCATCTGCTGGATGCGCCAGGCGGGTTTGGCCTCGTCGTCGGTGTCGGGCTCTTCGTCGATGTCGTAGGGCGGCCGGAAGTAAAGCGGCTGCACGCCCAGCTTGCTTTCGAAAAGACGCTCGGTAAGCGTGATCTCCAGCTCGACCTGGCGCGACGAAATTTCGCTGATGTCGGGATGCGTCCAGGTGTGATTGCCGATTTCGTGGCCCTCGCGAACGATGCGCTGCAGGAGCCCAATGTTGTCAGCGGCCTCGGAGCCGATGAGCCATGAAGGCGGCTTTGACTTGCTTGGCTTTGAGGATGTCGAGAATCTTTGGCGTCCACTTCGGATCGGGGCCGTCGTCGAAGGTGATCGCGACCTGGTTGGGGTGGTAGCCGTACTGCTCGACGACCCAGGGGTGCGGATACACGTCCATGTGCTCGTCGACCATGAGCTTTTTGCGCGGGTCGGGCTCATCGGTATCCACTTCCACGGTACGCTTGCCGGGCTGGGGCAGGCCGGTGATGCGCAGAATGTCCCCCTCACCCTCGGTATCCACGTCGTGGCCCGGCGGAATGTTGTCGTTGAGCGCCTGGAGCGAAGACGGATCGCTGGGATGATCCCAGATATTCCAAAGGGAACCGTCTTCTTCGCCCAGCCGCCAGAGCGCAAAGGTCTGCAGTCCGAGCAGGCGCGCGGCGCGCATTTCGTCGAGCAACGACACAGCGTCGAGGAACCACACCACGTGGCGCTGGCCGGCGTCCTCGTCTATGTACTCGAAATGCGGATTGAGGGTGTCGTAATCGAGATCGAGATCGGCGTCGGCGTCTGAGGCGCGCTCCCAGGCATCGGAGACGGAGAGATTATCGGTACTGAGAACCTTGGGTTTGGGATGATGGCGATCCTTGGGATCGGGAATGGAGAGCGTCCAATCGTAGCCGTAGCTGCCCACACCGCAGATGAGTTTTTCCTTGGGTACCACTTTGAGCACGCGGACCAGGTTGGCGATGAACCATGGCTGGCTGGCGATGGGTCCGGGATCGCTGGTGGTCTGGTGCTCGTCGTAGTTCATGAGAATGATGCCGTCGGAATTCGCGGCGATGGCCTTGAGATCGCTGTCGCTGGCGGCCACGGCCGCGTTGACATAGAGGCGCAGATTGCGAGCACGCATGTCCTGATAGAGCGCCTGAATGAAGCCGAGGTAGGCGGCATCGTCTTCGTCGGGGATGCTTTCGATATCGAGAGAGAGTCCGCGATAGACGGGATAGGAAATGAGAAAGCGCATGATCTGCTGGCGAAACGCGGCGCTTTTTGCGGGATCCTGGAGCACGTCGCCAACGCCGGTGTCCCAATCCTGGGTGTGGGGATTGAAATTGTTGAGGGCGGGGAAGATTTCGGTGTCTGTGCGGGCTAATTGGATGACTTTTTTTACCTTGTTCTGGTCGTCCGGATCGCGAACGGTGGCGCCTTGGATCACGGGATACTCGTGGAGATTGTCGCCGCTCATCATCATGAGGGTGCCCTGCGGCGAATCCACATGCAGCCACTGCGGAAAGAGCAGATCGATCTGCTGAACGTGATCCTTGAGCGACGAGTAGCTGCCCGCGTCGTCCTGCACATAATAAGCGGCGCGCAAACCTTCACCGGTATTCAAGGGAATTTCAGAAGGCTTGCGGGCGGTTCTGCGGCGCGCAGGGCGCTGGTTTTTCTGGTTGCGAAGGGGCGAGTTGTCGGGTAGCGCTTTGTAATTGTGGCGGGGAATGGGCAGCAGCAGCTCCGGCAGGTGCTGGCCGCGCAGCACATTGAAGATAAAGCCGGCGACCACTAGAGTGGACATTACGGCGGTTATATCCAGAATGCGGCGCAGACGCTTCCAGCGTTTGCGTTGCGGGTCGTAGAAAATTTGCCGGTCGGGCATGAGTGGTTTAGATGACTCCGGCGCGATAATCGCGCAAAAAAGGCCACAGCGCCCGCCAGCTCACCGCCCAGGCCACAATTGGCGGGCGCGCAATCCCTGGAAATGCCGTACGCTGCTATACAGTACGAATCGTATGGAAGCTGCCCAAGAGAGTCAATTGACGGCTCGGTTGCGCATATCGGCGCGCGGGGCGGCGGCGCATCTGCGGCCGGCCCTGCCTGTGGGGCTTGCCCTCGGCGCGGGCCTGGCCTTACGCCTGTGGATGCTGAGAAAACTCTTCGATGTCAACGGCGACATGCTGATTTACGGGGACCTGGCCAAGAATCTCCTGCTGCACCGCCAGTATGCCCTGACACTGCCTAGCGGTGAGATTTACTCGACGCTGATTCGGCTGCCGGGTTACCCGCTGTTCCTCGCTTTGTGCTTCAAGATCTTCGGGATGGAGAACTATTTTGCCGTGGCGTGCGTGCAGATTGCCCTGGATTTGCTGGGCTGCCTGCTGCTGGCCGGCTTTGTGCGGCGCATTGTGCCCGGGCCCGGGCAAGCCGCGGCGCTGATCACGCTCTGGTTGGCTGTGCTGTGCCCCTTCACCGCCTCCTACACCGTGGCTCCGCTTGCGGAGACGCCCACGCTCTTCATGCTGGCGCTGGCCATGTGGTCCATGGCGCGCTTTAGTGACGATCCGGGTTGGGTGAACGCGCTCTGGTTTACGTTTGCGATCACCTTCGCTGCGTTGTTGCGTCCCGATGGCGCCCTGGCTGCGGTGGCTTTTGCGCCAGTACTGTTTCTGGGGCTTTGGTGCCGGCGCCATCGGACTGCAAGAAAGCCGTCTGGCGAGTTGCCCGACTCACACATCGCTTCTGGTGGCGTGGATGTCGCCAGTACAGCCGGTCTGGAGACCGGCGCTACTTCCAAAGAGATGGGCAAAATTTCGCTGCGAAAGCTTGCGAGCATGGCCGTGGTTTGCATGCTGCTGGCGCTCGCGCCGTTTGCGGTGTGGACGGCGCGCAACTGGCGCGTCTTTCATGTGATTGAGCCGCTGGCGCCGCGGCTGGCCACCGATCCCGACGAAAGCACAAATCCCGGGTGGGAGCGCTGGGTGAAGAGCTGGTGTCTGGACTTCATCTCGACGTACGAAATTTATTGGAATGTGCCAGGAGACAAACTGGATGTGAGCGATTTGCCGAGCCGCGCCTTCGATACGCCGGCGCAGTATGCCCAGACCGCGGCGTTGGCCGAGGACTACAACGGCCACGGCATGGCGCTGACGCCCGGGATCGATGCGGGCTTTGAGCGGCTTGCGGAGGAGCGCATCGCCGCGCATCCGTGGCGCTATTATCTATGGCTGCCGCTGGGCCGCGTGGCCGACATGGGTCTGCGTCCGCGCGTGGAAAACCTGCCCATTGACCTCGACTGGTGGGCCTACGCGCATCATCACGCGGAAACCGAATTTAGTTGGGCCTACGCTGGGTTGAATGCGCTTTATCTGCTGCTGGGAATTGTTGGGATTTGCCTGCGGCCGCGCTTCTGGGGCGCCCTGCTTGCCTATCTGATGCTGCGCAACGCTTTACTATGGACCGTGGAAGCGCCCGAGACGCGTTACACGATCGAGTGCTTCCCCATGCTGTTTGCGCTTGGCGGGATGGCGTTTGCGCGGCTGATCGACCGCACTCACTTGTCGAAGTCGAAGGCGTTTTTGGGAAGAGGTTGATTCACTTTGATGTTGGTGTAGTGGCAGACATAGGATTGCCCCTGGCCCTCGTCGAAGATCACCTTGAGGCTGACGGCGCGAGTCGTGTCCATCCAGGCCGTGACCTTGACAATGTTTTTGCGCACAGCTGGATCTTTCGCCACCAGTTCCAGCTTGTCGGTTAGGACGCCATCGATTTTATCCTGGCCGAGATACTTGATGTCCCACTTTTCCGCAAGTTGGCTACCGCTGGCGCCGAAGCCAAGCATCAAATAGCCCTCATATTTGCCCGCCTGGTTGTATGTTTTGGCGTCGGCCTCCTTTCCCGTGTCCGAGATGCGCAAAACTTCGTGCGACAGGATATAAATCTTTGCGCTGGGATGATTGTTGTGCTCATTGATATGGCCTGCCATCTGGAAGGTGGCTCCGTTGCGCTGATAATACGCAGTGCCCTTCTGCACATCGGTGTCTGGAACGGGATCGGTCTGAATGCTGTCGAATTCGACGCTGGCCGTCGTGGTGTGAAAGTCCTTGGCCGCGGCATCGAGCTTCGCGAGCACTGCGGCCAGGGCCGGATCTTGAGCGCGAGCCGGGCAGAGCGGCAAAATCGCAAGCGCAACGACCGCGTGAAATAGAAGAGGATGGCGTGATTTCATGAACTTCCTTCAGTCGTTTGACGCAGAAAGGGGCCTGGAGGATGAGAAAAATGAGTTTAGCGGTGCGCCCAAATCTTCCAGGCCAGATTTCCCTGGGTGTCGCTGACGGTCTCCCACTTCTCCACGAAGACGGAGTCGCCCATCACGGGCTCGATCGCCTGGCGCAGCGCCTTTTTGACCTGCTGGTTTGATGCGCCCGCGGGAATGATCACATCGGAAGCCTGCACAGTGACGATGACGCCGCGGCCGTTGCCGACCACCTGCATGGGATGCGCAGGGCCAGCGGAGAGCGGGGGCTTGGCGCCGTAATCCCATAAATGCGGGGTGATGAAGATGAAGAGCAGGATCAGGGTGACCATGATGTCGAAGTGGATCGATCCGCGGGAGTAGGTCCAGTAGAAATAGCTGTGCAGAATCTTCTTGATGCCGCGTCTGGGCTTGACGGTTGCGCCAACAGGGGCGCCATTGGATGAAGCAGATGCCATCAGGACTCCCTCACAATTTTATCGAGTCCACCCATGTAGAGGCGAATGGCCTGGGGAATTACGACCGAGCCGTCGGCCTGCTGGTAATTCTCAAGAATCGCCAGCCACGTGCGGCCCACAGCCAGGCCGCTGCCGTTGAGGGTGTGCACAAACTCCAGCTTGGCCTTCGGGCCACCTTTTCCCGAACTCGCCCGGAAGCGGATGTTAGCCCTCCGCGCCTGGAAGGCGTCGAAATTGGAGCAGGAGGAGATTTCGCGATAATGATTCTGGCCGGGCAGCCAGACTTCGAGGTCGAAGGTTTTCGCGGAAGAGAAGCCCGTGTCGCCGGCACAAAGTAAGACCCGCCGATAAGGTAAGCCCAAAAGCTCCAAAATTTCTTCGGCATTGCGGGTGAGTTTTTCGTGCTCGGCGTCGGACTCTTCTGGGCGCGTGAACTTGACCATTTCGACTTTTTGAAATTGATGCTGGCGAATGATGCCGCGCGTGTCTTTACCCGCTGCGCCGGCCTCGGCGCGGAAACACGGTGTATAGGCAGTGAGCGAAATGGGCAGCCGCGCTTCGTCGAGAATCTCGTCGCGGTAAAGATTGGTGACTGGAACCTCTGCGGTGGGAATGAGCCAGTGGTCACTGTCCTTGAACTCGCCGCGCGTGGCCGCGTCGGCGTCGGCATCGGAGCAGCGGAACAGGTCGTCGGCAAACTTGGGCAACTGGCCGGTGCCGAAGAGGGATTTTGAATTGACCATGAATGGCGGCAGGACTTCTTTGTAGCCGTGCTTCTGGGTGTGCATGTCGAGCATAAAGCTGATCAGCGCGCGCTCGAGGCGCGCTCCAGCGCCCATGTAGACGGCGAAACGCGCTCCGGAGAGCTTGGCGGCACGTTCGAGATCGAGAATGCCGAGAGATTCGCCAATTTCCCAATGCGGTTTGGGTTCGAAGTCGAATTTTTTCCGCTCGCCCCAGGTCTTGACGACTTTGTTGTCAGCTTCGGAAAGGCCGGTGGGGACTTCGTCCCGCGTGAGGTTGGGAACGCGGGCGAGAGACAGGCGCAACTGCTCGTCGAGAGTCGCGGCCGATTTGTCGAGATCGTCGAGCTTCTCTTTGAGGGCGCGGGTCTCTTCCATGACGGCCGCAGCTTCGTCATTCTTGCCAGCCTTTTTAAGCGCGCCCACCTGCTGCGAGAGTTCGTTGCGGCGGGCCTTGAGCTGTTCGGATTGAGTGATGGCCTCGCGGCGGTTTTTATCGAGCGCGCGAAAATCGCCCAGCAACGCGGCCGGGTCGGCCCCCCGCGCACGGAGCTTTTCTTCTACCAACTCCAGGTTGGCACGAACGAAAGATAGATCGAGCATTGCTATTTCATTTTAGTGGATGGGGGCGGGGAGAAGCTGTCAGTGGATTTGCGCGTGTCCAACGCATGATCAACATGCCGAGCGCAGGAAAACTCGTTGCGGCCCGGCACGACGAAACTCCGGGACACACCTCTGCCGAGGCGGCCCATTCGGCCCAGCGCAGAGCCAGACCGCATCGCGCAGCCCGTCAGCAGTAAAACGAACATTTCCCGTGATATACGAGGGTTTCCCGAGTTCGCCCCAAAATCGCGACTGAGAACAAGAAATCAGCGGTCGGCAAATCGGCACTGATAGCTCCCGACCGGCCCGATCACTGATCGCTGACCGCCCTTTCTCAGGGTCCCAAATAGAGGCTCACGCCCGGCGGCGCGAAGCTGAGTTGGCCGGTCCTGGTGTCGTACGCGAGATTCAGCGCATCGGTCTTGCGGCCGTTGATGAGCACCGCTATCAGCACGCCGTTGCCGTAGTGCGCCGCCTCCGCGATCTTGTGGCTCTTGATGGCGCCGTATTCGTTGTCGGGGCTGGTGGAACTCCAATCACCCTGGAAACGCGGGTAGGGATAGACGCTGTGCTGATCAGGATGCTGTTGCCAGTTCTTGTCGTTGATCCAGACGCCGTAGGCCTTAGTCAGATCGTCCGCTTCTACCGCGCTCAGGAAATTGTTCACCGCGTGGCGCCCGAAGAGATAGCGATTCCAGTACCAGGGCCAGTCCACCGGCCGACCGGCGACCAGCCACCAGCTGACAAACAGCAACACGATGGCACCCGCGCTGCACTGCAGGATCAGCAGATTGCGCCGCGTGCGCGTGGGGTCGAACTGAGGAGCGTCGAGCAGGGTCATAGCTTTCTTTCCTCGGTATCAAGAATACAGGGTTCAGTGATCGATGGTTAGTAGTTAGTTCGTCGTTCGCAATTCACGGTTCGTAATTCGCAGGGAGGCCAGAGCCATCCTCGAGTGGCTGATGAATTAGACACCGGCGATAAGGCCGTTGTTCCCGCAGTCCCTTACTCCCTGCTGTAGATCGTCTTGTTCTTTTCCGCTTGCCGCTCCAGCGCCAGCTCGATCAATCGCGTAATCAGCTCGGTGTAGCTGAGCCCCGAGGCCTGCCACAGCTTGGGATACATGCTGATCTGCGTGAAGCCGGGCATGGTGTTCACTTCGTTTACAAATATGCGCTTCTTGCCTTCGGCCTCCATCAGGAAGTCCACTCGCGCCAGGCCCGCGAGGTCGCAGGCGCGGAATGCGGTGACCGCCATCTGGCGAATTTTTTTTGAATCCGACCGGCTCAATTTTGCGGGGATGACCGGGACCGAGCCTTCGGCAAGGTACTTGGCCTCGTAGTCGTAGAACTCTTTGCCGGGAACGATTTCTCCCACCACGCTCGACTTCGGATCGTCGTTGCCCAGCACCGCGACTTCGAATTCGCGGGCGCGAGCCTTCTTGCCGACTCCCTGCTCCACGACGAGCTTGCGGTCATATTTGGCGGCTAATGCGAGCGCAGGGCCGAGTTCCTCGCGGTCGTGCGCTTTGCTGATGCCTACCGACGAACCAAGGTTCGCTGGCTTCACAAACACCGGGTACTGAAGCGATTTCTCGATCGTCGCCGTGGCCTTGCGTGGATTTTTTTCCCAATCGGCGCGGAGCAGCGTGACATGTTTCACGATGGGCAGGCCAGCCTCGACGAAGAGCCGCTTCATTACGTCCTTGTCCATGCCCGCAGCCGAGCCCAGCACACCGGCTCCGACATAGGCGATACCGGCGAGTTCGAAGAGTCCCTGGATAGTGCCGTCTTCGCCGAAGGTGCCGTGCAGAACGGGAAAGACGACATCGAGCGGCTGGCCGCCGGGGCCTTGGCTTTGACTGAGATCGCTGGAAGAACGGGGCTCGGGCGCGAGCAGCGTGGGAATGCCTTCGTGGAGAAGCTTCGCGCCCGGCGTGGCTTCGGGATCGCCGGCGCGCAACTGCCGGGGCGCCGTAGTTATGTCGCCTTTAAGCAAATGGTTGGCATCTGCCGCAGCCAACCAGCGGCCTTCCCGAGTGATGCCGATGGGGGTTACATCGAACCTGTCGCAATCGATCGCCTTGAGAACCGATGCGGCCGACAGCAGAGAGACTTCATGCTCGCCGCTGCGCCCGCCGAAAAGAATGCCCACGCGTAGTTTTTTAGCCATTTTATGTTCGATCGCCGCGTTCGCAATCCACGCGACTTATTGTTAGTGTAGAACCACCAGCAGAGGCCTTTTTCATCCGTCTAAAGAGGAATGATTCCAGAGCCCGCAGGGGCGCTTGCGGCGGGGTTGGGCGCGGTGCCTTCTTTTACCCGGATATTATTGTGATCAAAGGCGATAACATCGAAGAGAGGTCCCCCTAAAGATCAGAAGTCAAGGTACCAAAAGTGCTATATCCAAAGCCTTCGGCGGGACTACGATGATGGAAAGGCAATTCCCCCGCGTTTTCCCCCCTCGCATCCCACTACCGCTCATCCGGCACGAAAGATTGTGGGGGCGGCGGAGGACAGTGATTTTATATCGCAGGAGCGGCGATATCACAATAATGGGCGCGCAGTTCGAGTCGACGAAGCGATTTGTTGCCGCGGTGGCAATGGTCCTCGCATGCGTCGCGGCAGTGGGGGCGGCGCAGCCGGCTCCATTGACTACGCTGGACGGTGTTCGGCACCTGAGCAATGCTGAGGCGTCCAAGGGAATCCCTGTCGCCGTTACAGCTACGGTGACGTACTTCCGCTCGTATCGAAAAAACTTGTTCGTGCAGGATGGCTCAGCCGGGCTCTTTGTCAAAGCCACCACGGACATTAAGCTGGTCCCCGGCGATCGTGTCCTGATCAAAGGCGCGACGCGTGCAGGATATCTTCCGTACGTGGTCAGCAGCGACCTCACGCTGCTCGGACACAGCGCCCTTCCCAAGCCGATACCTGCCGGCTACGAGGATTTGATCGGGCCGCGCGACGATTCAGTGCTGGTGACCGCGCGTGGCGTGGTGCGTGCCGCCAATATGGATGCGCCGTCAGCCGACAACACGACAGGCGCAACTTTCAAAATGCTCACCGACAGCGGGTCCCTGGACGTGGAAGTGGATAAAGTCACCGCTAGTGCGCTGGAAGAACTGCTGGATGGCGAAGTGGCAGTGACCGGCGTGGCCGGCGGCAGATTCGACGGGAAGGATCAGAAGACCGGAATCCTGCTACATGTTTCCAGCCTGGACGACGTCGCCATCGTGAGCCGGGCAGCAGTCGACCCGTGGTCGCTGCCCATCACGCCGATGGATGAAATTCAGGCGGCGTATCGCGTAAATGATCTCACCCGCCGTGTGCGCGTGAGCGGTGTGGTCACGTACTACGAACCTGGCTCCGCGGTGGTGCTGCAAAATGGCGCCCGCAGCTTGTGGATCACGACGCGCAGCTTCTCGCCCTTGCGCGTCGGCGACCAGGCCGACGCTACGGGCTTCCCCGCAGCGAACGAGGGTTTTCTGCAGTTAACGGCGAGCGAGATTCGGGACAGCGGCAAGGCCGCGCCGGTATCACCCCTGCCCGCTGCGGGGCAGCAACTGGCTTCGAGCCAGCACATTTTTGACCTGGTTTCGATCGAAGGCCAGGTCGCGGTCACGGCCAGGGAGGCCGCGCAGGACGAGTATGTGCTGGTCTCAGACGGCTACGAGTTCTCGGCCATCTACCAGCATCCGGTTGGCGCCGGACCGTCGTCATTGGCTCCGATGAAAGCCATCCCCGTGGGTTCGCGCATCCGCGTGACGGGAATTTGCGTGCCTTTGAGCTCCAATCCCTTCAGCCGCGATGCGCACTTCAATATTCTGCTGCGCTCCCCGAACGATATCGAGGTTCTTACCGCGCCCGGCGTGCTGACTGCGCACAATGTCGCGCTGTTCTTCGGGGGGCTGCTGCTGTTGGCGCTTGCGGCGGGCATGCGCGGGTGGAGCCTCGAGCATAAGAACCGGCGCAAGGTGGTTTCTCTGGCGTACATGGAGCAGCGCCGCGCGCGTATTCTGGAAGACATCAATCATTCTCGGCCGCTGGCAGGGACTTTGGAGCGTATCACCGAGCTGGTTTCGGTGCGGCTGAATGGCGCTGCCTGCTGGTGCCACGTTGCCGAAGGTGCAACACTGGGCAACCGGCCGTCGCGGCTTTCTACTGCGTCGTTTCGCACCGTCGAACATGCCATCCCTTCTCGCTCCGGGCAGCCCCTAGGCTCGTTGTTTGCCGCATTCGACGCGCGCACCAAGCCTTCTCTCGCGGAACGGGAGGCCCTGGCTATGGCGGCGGCATTGGCTACCCTGGCCATCGAAACTTCACGTCTCTACTCCGACCTGGTGCACCGCTCGGAGTTCGACCTGTTGACGGACGTGCAGAACCGCTTCGTCATGGAGAAGAAGTTGACGGCGATGATTCAAGCCGCGCGCCAGTCGGCCGGCGTCTTTGGCTTGATCTATATCGACCTGAATCAATTCAAACGCATAAACGATGTGCACGGGCACCTGGTGGGCGATTATTACCTGCAGGAAGTGGCGCAGCGCATGAAACGGCAACTGCGCCCCGGCGACACCCTGGCGAGGTTGGGCGGAGACGAGTTCGCAGTGCTGGTTCCAGTCGTGCACACCCGGGACGAAGTGGAAGAGATCGCAGCGCGGCTGGAATTCTGTTTCCACGAGCCTTTTGTAAGAGACGAATGCGTCATCCACGGTTCGGCCAGCGTGGGCGTCGCTCTGTACCCGGAGGATGCCAAAACTGTGGAAACCCTGCTGAGCGCAGCCGACGCCTCGATGTACGTCGCCAAGTACACGCGGATGGGCAAGAGTCGGGAGGGGGAAGTTCTGAACCGGGACGATTTCGCGGAAAGAGATCGCTCTTAGAGCTCGTTGCATCCATCCTCGGAGCGGACGGAAAAAACGCTCCTCAGGAGCTAAACCCCGACTCCATTTTGGAGTTTTTGCGGCACGAGTGAAGTTGTGCCCTTTCACGACGGGCTCAAACTGACCGAAATCGTAAGATCGAGACGCGGGCAGCGACTGTTTGTGGAATCTCGAAAAAAGTTGAGGCCCGGCTTTGGGCCGGGCCTCGCTGAATGATCCGCTTGTTGAGACGTCCAAGAACGTTGCCTGGACGGCCAATTCTACTCGGCAGCCATCTCTTCGGCTTCGCCTTCCTGACGCATCAGCTCCAATTCGCGCTCGGCGGCTTCGATCTCGGCCGTCACTTCCTGCTGCACGCGCGCCGCCGCTTCCTCGAGCTCCGGGCTGAGCTGGACGTTGCGGTAGTACTCGAGGCCCGTGCCGGCCGGGATCAAACGCCCGACGATCACGTTTTCCTTGAGGCCGCGCAGGTTGTCGATGGCGCCGTTAATGCTGGCTTCAGTGAGCACGCGCGTCGTCTCCTGGAAGCTGGCCGCGGAGATGAAGCTGTCGGTAGAGAGCGAAGCCTTGGTGATGCCCAGGAGCAGCGGACGCCCAATAGCCGGACGGCCCCCGTTCTGCAGCACCTTCTCGTTCTCTTCGCGGAAGCGGAAACGATCCACCTGCTGCTCGAGCAGGAAGGTCGTATCGCCCACCTCGTCGATGCGCACCCAGCGCAGCATCTGCCGCACGATGACTTCGATATGCTTGTCGCTGATGGCCACGCCCTGCAGGCGGTAAACTTCCTGGATTTCGTTCACCAGGTAAGCCTGCAGTTCCTTTTCGCCCAGCACGGCAAGAATGTCGTGCGGGTTCAAGGGGCCGTCCATCAGAGGATCGCCAGCGCGCAGGCGTTCGCCTTCCTGGACGTTCACGTGAATGCCGCGCGGCACCGAGTACTCTTTCTCGTCGCCGTTGTCGGCTGTGATGTAGATCTTGCGCTGGCCCTTCGAAACTTCACCGAAGCGAACGACACCGTCGATTTCAGAGATGATCGCGGTTTCGCGCGGCTTGCGGGCTTCGAACAGCTCGACCACGCGAGGCAGACCGCCGGTGATGTCCTTGGTGCGCGTGCTTTCCTTCGGGATCTTCGCTAACACGTCGCCCGGACCCACTTCGTCACCATCCTGCACCATGAGGTGTGCGCCGCGGGGCAGCAGATAGCGCTTGTGTCCCTGGGCTCCCTTGATGGCGATGGCTGGCTGCCGCTTCTCATCGGGCGAGTCGGCAACCACCCAGCGCGAAAGGCCGGTGACTTCGTCCACTTCTTCGTTGAGCGTGATGCCTTCCTGCAGATCCTTGAACTGCACCGCGCCGCCGATCTCGGTGAGAATGGCGTAGGTGTAGGGATCCCACTCGGCGAGCACTTCGCCCAGCTTGACGGCGGAGCCATCCTTCACGCGGAGGCGCGCGCCGTACACCACCTGGTAGCGCTCTTTTTCACGGCCACGCTCGTCCACGATAGCCACCGAACCGGAGCGATTCATCGCCACCAGCTCGCCTTCTTTGCTTTCAACCGTGTTCAGGTTGATGAAACGCACATAGCCGTTGTTCTTGGCGTCCAGGCGCGACCGGTCCTGCACGCGGCTGGCCGTGCCGCCCACGTGGAAGGTACGCATGGTGAGCTGCGTGCCCGGCTCGCCGATGGACTGTGCTGCGATGACGCCGCAGGTTTCGCCGAGCTCAACCATGCGGCCGGAGCCGAGGTTGCGCCCGTAGCACAATGCGCACACGCCACGGCGCGATTCGCAGGTGAGCACAGAGCGGATCTTCACCTTCTCCACGCCTGCGCCCTGAATTGCCGACGCGATCTCTTCGTCGATAGACTGGTTGACGTCAACTACCACGTTGCCGTCGTAGTCCTTGATGCGCTCAAGTGACACACGGCCGATGATGCGGTCGCGCAGCGGCTCGATGATCTCACCAGATTCCACGATGGATCCGACGTAGATGCCTTCGAGAGTGCCGCAATCGTTCTCAGTCACGATCACGTCCTGCGCCACATCCACAAGCCGACGCGTCAGGTAGCCGGAGTCGGCGGTCTTCAGAGCCGTGTCGGCCAGGCCCTTGCGCGCGCCGTGCGTCGAGATGAAGTACTCGAGCACAGTCAGCCCTTCGCGGAAGTTCGAGGTGATGGGAGTTTCGATGACTTCGCCCGAAGGCTTGGCCATCAGTCCGCGCATGCCAGACAACTGGCGAATCTGTTGCTTCGAACCACGGGCGCCGGAGTCGGCCATGATGTAGATCGGGTTCATGGCGCCGTCGTCGTCGGCCCGCTTCATGTTGGAGAACATCTCGTCGGCCACCTGGTCGGTCACCAACGACCACATCTGGATGACCTTGTTGGAACGCTCGCCGTTAGTGATGGCGCCGTCCATGTACTGCTTCTGGACTTCGATCACCTTCTTGTCGGCTTCGTCGACCACGGTGTACTTGCTGGCGGGAATGACCATGTCGTCGAGGCCTACGGAAAGGCCGGAGCGCGTGGCGTAGCTAAAGCCCAGCGACTTGATGCGATCCAGCATGCCCACCGTGACTTCGAGCCCGAGGTTCTGGTTGCAGTAGTTCACCAGCTGCCCAATGCCCTTCTTCTTGAGCAGGCCGTTGATGAACGGCATGCCGGGAGGCAGTGCGTCGTTGAGGATCACGCGGCCCACTGTCGTGGAGAGATACTCCTTGCTGAAATCCACCGGATCGGTATGCGTGATGTCCTGGTCGTCGTAGGCGGTGGTCATGTCGAGAACCTTGCCCGTATAGCGCAGGCGGATCGGCGTAAGCGTCTCTACTTCGCCGGCTTCGAGCGCCATCAAGATTTCTTCGGTGTTCGAGAACACGCGTCCTTCGCCCTTGCCACCCTTTTTGGCCTTGGTCAGGTAGTAGAGACCTAGCACCATGTCCTGCGTGGGCACAGTGATTGGCTGGCCCGACGCGGGCGACAGAATATTGTGCGAGGCCAGCATCAGCACGCTGGCTTCAATCTGCGCCTCAGGCGACAGCGGAATGTGCACGGCCATCTGGTCGCCGTCGAAATCCGCGTTGAAGGCAGTGCAAACCAGCGGATGAATTTTGATAGCCTTGCCCTCAACCAGCACCGGCTCAAAGGCCTGAATGCCCAGACGGTGCAGGGTTGGGGCGCGGTTCAACAGCACGGGATGGTCCTTGATGACTTCCTCGAGAATGTCCCACACCACCGGCTCTTGCATCTCCACCATTTCCTTGGCCTGCTTGATGGTGGTGCACTGCCCGGTCTGTTCCAGGCGGTGATAGATGAAGGGCTTGAAGAGCTCAAGCGCCATCTTCTTGGGCAGGCCGCACTGGTGCAGCTTGAGATCGGGACCGACCACGATCACCGAACGGCCCGAGTAGTCCACGCGCTTGCCCAGCAGGTTCTGGCGGAAGCGGCCCTGCTTGCCCTTGAGCGTGTCAGAGAGCGACTTGAGCGGGCGATTGTTTGCGCCACGCAGCACGCGGCCGCGGCGGCCGTTATCGAACAGCGCGTCGACGGCCTCCTGCAACATGCGCTTTTCGTTGCGCACGATCACTTCGGGCGCGTGCAGATCCATCAGCTTCTTCAACCGGTTGTTGCGGTTGATGACGCGGCGATAGAGATCGTTCAGATCGGAAGTCGCAAAGCGGCCGCCGTCCAGCGGCACCAGGGGGCGCAACTCTGGAGGAATCACCGGCAGCACGTCGAGAATCATCCACTGCGGCTTGTTGGACGACTTGCGAAAGGCCTCAACGACCTTGAGCCGCTTGGCATACTTGAGCTTCTTCTGCGCGGAGGTCTCGGTTTTCATGCGCTCGCGCAGTTCCAGGGCCAGCTCTTCGATGCTCACGCGCTTCAGTAATTCCTTGATGGCTTCGGCACCCATCATGGCCTTGAAGCCGGAGGGCCGGAACTGCTGATCGAGCTCGCGGAAGCGCGTTTCGTCCTTGATGATCTCGCGCTCGCGCACCGGCGCGTCACCGGGATCGACCACAACGTAGGATTCAAAGTAGAGAATGCTTTCGAGATCGCGCAGCGAAATGTCGAGCAGGTGGCCGATACGCGAAGGCAGGCCCTTGAAGAACCAGACATGAGAACAAGGTGAGGCCAGCTCGATGTGGCCCATCCTCTCGCGGCGCACCTTTGAGACCGTCACTTCCACGCCGCACTTGTCGCAGATCACGCCGCGGTGCTTCATGCGCTTGTACTTGCCGCACAAGCACTCCCAGTCGGTGACCGGGCCGAAGATGCGCGCGCAGAACAGGCCGTCACGCTCCGGCTTGAAGGTGCGGTAGTTGATGGTCTCCGGCTTGGTGACTTCGCCATGCGACCAGCTGCGGATCTTTTCAGGGCTAGCCAACATGATGCGGATGGCGTCGAAGTCGGTAATGGGGCTGGTAAGCTCAAACGGATTGGAACGGAACAAGGTGAGCCTCCTTGGCAAGCTCTCTAGTGCCTGCCGCGGTGTTTCCCGGGATTTCTTTAGGATCCTTCCTTCCCGGGTAGCGGCGTTTGCCGCTTTCAAGAAGGACCCGAAAAACCAGCTTTCAGCTATTAGCCTTTAGCTTTCAGCTTTCCTGCTCGTCGAAGCCGCATCAGCAAAACGCGGCACCGTCGAGCTAAGAGCTCACAGCTAAAAGCTAGAGGCTGCTTTTCAATCGGCCACTGCTGCCACTTCGGTTGCAGGCGTTTTCTTGATCAGGTCGGCACGCTTGATCAATTCCACGTCGAGGCATAGTGACTGCAATTCGCGAATCAACACATTGAATGATTCCGGCACGCCCGGTTCGATGGCCGCTTCGCCCTTCACGATGGCCTCGTAAATCTTGGTGCGGCCGTATACGTCGTCGGACTTGGCGGTGAGCAGTTCCTGCAGGATGTAGGCGGCGCCGTAAGCTTCGAGGGCCCACACTTCCATCTCGCCGAAACGCTGGCCGCCGAACTGCGCCTTGCCACCCAGCGGCTGCTGCGTGATAAGCGAGTACGGACCGATGGAACGCGCGTGAATCTTGTCGTCGACCAGGTGCGAAAGCTTGAGCATGTAGATGTAACCCACCGTCACCGGCTGCTCGAACTGTTCGCCCGTCATGCCGTCGAAGAGCGGCGTCTTGCCGGAGGAAGGAAGGTCGGCCGACTTCAGCAGCGCCTTGATTTCTTCTTCGCGCGCGCCATCGAACACCGCGGTGCCGAACCAGATGCCCTTCTTCATGCCCCGCGCAACGCGAATGAGCATCTCGTCGTCGAGCTCTTCTAACTGACGCAGAACGGCGGTGCCCGCGAACTCTTTCCTCATGAGCTCGCGCGTGTACGCAACGTCACTGTTGGCTTGCACCAGTTCGGCAACTTTTTTGCCCAGCTTGTGCGCAGCCCAGCCCAGGTGCGTCTCCAGAATCTGACCCACGTTCATACGGGAGGGCACACCGAGCGGGTTCAAGACGATCTCGACCGGCGTCCCGTCGGGCAGATACGGCATGTCTTCCTCGGGAAGGATGCGCGAGATCACGCCCTTGTTGCCGTGACGACCGGCCATCTTATCGCCAACACTCAACTTGCGTTTCATGGCCACGTAGACCTTGACCAGCTTGATAACGCCCGGAGGCAGCTCATCGCCTTTTTGCAGCTTGGCCACCTTCTCATTGGTGATCTTGCGCAGCACTTCGATCTGGCGAGAGGTCATCTCCTCGATCTCGTCGATCTGCTCGTTCACCCGCGGATCCTTGTCGTTATAGCGGATGCGCTTAAGGTTCTTGGTCGAGATGCGCTCGATGGTGTCGCGATCGAGAATGGCCGCCTTGGTGAGCAGGCGCTTGTTGGTGCGCTCGTCATGCAAATCGGCCAGCACCTCCTTGCCGCCAAGAATGCCTTCGAGGCGCTTCAGGCGCTCGTCGGTAAGAATGCGAATCTCGTCGCCGAGGTTCTTCTCGAGCTTGGACACGTACTCGGCCTCGATCTGCTTGGCCCTCTCGTCCTTCTCCTGACCCTTGCGGCTGAAGATGCGCACGTCGACCACCGTGCCCTCGATACCCGGAGGACAGGTTAGCGAAGCATCGCGCACATCACCGGCCTTTTCGCCGAAGATGGCACGCAACAGTTTCTCTTCCGGCGTGAGCTGGGTCTCGCCCTTGGGCGTTACCTTGCCCACCAGAATGTCGCCGTGGCCGATCTGGGCGCCGATGCGGACGATGCCGCTTTCATCTAGGTCACGCAGCGCATGCTCGCTCACGTTGGGAATATCGCGCGTGATCTCTTCGGGGCCCAGTTTCGTGTCGCGGGCCTCGATCTCGAACTCCTCAATGTGTACCGAGGTGTAGTAGTCCTCGCGCACCAGTTGCTCGCTGATCAGAATCGCATCCTCAAAGTTGTAGCCGCGCCAGGGCATGAAGGCCACCAGGACGTTGCGTCCCAGCGCCAGTTCGCCCTGCTCGGTGCAGGGGCCGTCGGCAATCACCTGGCCCTTGATGACGCGGTCGCCCTCAATCACCACCGGCTTCTGGTTGATGCAGGTATTTTGATTTGACCGCTTGAATTTGATGAGCTGGTAGATGTCGGAACCCACCTCGCGCGAAAGTTGCGTGGGATGGTGTTCGCCTTCGACGCGCACGATGATGCGCTCGGAGTCGACCGAATCCACGATGCCGTTGCGCTTGGCCAGGATCACTGCCCCGGAGTCGCGTGCCGTCACGCCCTCCATACCCGTGCCCACCAGCGGCGCCTCGGCCGCAAGCAGCGGAACCGACTGGCGCTGCATGTTGGCGCCCATCAGCGCGCGGTTGGCGTCGTCGTGCTCGAGGAACGGCACCAGCGATGCGGCGACAGAGACCAACTGCTTGGGGCTGACGTCGATGTAGTCCACATCGGCGCGGTTTACCAGCACAAAGTTGCCCATGCGCCGCGCATTCACCAGGTCTTCGGTGATCTCGCCCTTGTCGTTGAAGTCGATGTTGGCCTGCGCGATGGTGTGGCGGTCTTCCTCCCATGCCGAGAGGTAAAAGCTGTAGGGAATCCAGTCGATGGCGCGCTTGCCCGCCTTCTTCAGTTGCGCATTGAGACGCAGCGCCTCGTCCTTTTCGATGTGATCGCCTACGCGCAGACCGCTTTCGCCGGCGTTGACGACCTCAATGAAGTCGAGAATCTTCGAGTCCTTCACCTTGCGGTAAGGCGACTCGATAAATCCGTACTCGTTGATGCGAGCAAAACAACTTAAAGAACTGATCAGGCCGATGTTCGGGCCTTCCGGCGTCTCAATCGGGCAGATGCGGCCGTAGTGCGTGGGGTGCACGTCGCGGACTTCGAATCCCGCTCTTTCCCGAGAAAGCCCGCCCGGTCCGAGGGCCGAAAGCCTGCGCTTGTGCGTAATCTCCGACAGCGGATTGGTCTGGTCCATGAACTGCGAGAGCTGCGAGGAGCCAAAGAACTCGCGGATCGCGGCCATCACGGGCTTGGCGTTGATGAGGTCGTGCGGCATGGCGGTGTTCAGCTCCTGATACACGCTCATCTTTTCTTTAATCGCACGTTCCATGCGCACCAGGCCGATGCGGAATTGGTTCTCCATCAACTCACCCACGGCGCGGACGCGGCGGTTGCCGAGGTGATCGATGTCGTCGACCGCGCCGATGTTCTTGCGCAGCTTGAGCAGGTAGCGGATGGTCGAGTAGAAATCATCGGGCGTCAGGGTGCGGTGATCGAGCTGCGTCGCATCCTGATTTTCGTAGAGCTTGATGTTGAACTTCAGACGGCCTACGCGCGAAAAGTCGTACTTGCGCGGGTCGAAGAACATACCTTCGAACAGGGCAGTCGCGGTGTCGAGCGTGGGCGGATCGCCCGGACGCAGCTTGCGGTAGATCTCGATCAGCGCCTCTTCCGGCTTGTGCACGGAGTCGCGCTTCAAGGTGTTCGAAATGATATTGCCCACGTCGTCGCGGTCGGGGAAGAAGACCTCGAAACTGGTGGCGCCCGAGGACATGATCTTATGCAGGCGGTCGGCCGTCAGCTCCACATTGGATTCGACAATCACTTCGCCCGTCGTGGTATCGACCACGTCGGACGCGGTGAGTGCGCCATCGAGCTCTGCCGTTTCTACTTCCACCTTGCCGATGCCGGCGGCGCGCAGAGCCTTCAGCGAATTGGCCGTGATCTTGCGGCCGGAGTGCGCGATCTCTTCCTTGCCGTGCAGAACGGCGTGGGCGGGCTTTGCGCCCACGAGGTGCGTGCCCTTCGTAGCGTCCTGGGGAATTTCCCACTGCAGTTTGCCGTCGGCGATATGCAGGCGGTCCACGGTGTAGAAGGTCTTGAGGATCTCCTCGTCGGAGCGCAGGCCCAAGGCGCGCAGAAAGATGGTTCCCAGGAATTTACGCTTGCGGTCGATGCGCACGTAGAGCGTGTTCTTCTGGTCGTACTCGAACTCCACCCACGAGCCGCGGTAGGGAATGATCTTGCCCAGGAAATAGGTGCGGTTGTTCGCGGTTTCAAAAAACACGCCTGGCGAACGGTGCAACTGCGAAACAATCACGCGCTCGGTCCCATTCACAATGAAGGTGCCGTTAGGCGTCATCAGTGGAATGTCGCCGAAGAAGACTTCTTGTTCTTTGATATCGCGGATGGTCTTGTTGCCGGTCTCGGCGTCCTTGTCATAAATGGTGAGCCGGACGGTGACCTTGAGCGGCGCGGAGAAGGTCATACCGCGCTCTTCGCACTCCTGCTGGTCGTACTTGAGCTGGAGGCTCACGGGGTCGCCGCACTTGTTGCAGAAGTCGGGCGTGTTCTTGTTGTAGGTGCCGCACTTCTGGCAGAGTACGTCGCCGGGCAAGAAGGGATTGGTAATCACCATAGCCCCGCAATGCACGCAGGCCGTGCGCAGGTGGTGCAGGCCCTTCAGGTGGCCGCACTTGCACTCCCAGTTGCCGATCGCATAGTCCACAAAGTCCAGCTGCGAGATGCCACGGAAGTCGGTAATGGGAAACACCGACACAAACACTGACTGCAGCCCCGAGTCGTCGCGCTCGTTGGGTAGCTTGTCCATCTGCAGGAACCGCTCGTAGGAGCGGCGCTGCACTTCAATCAGGTTGGGAATCTGGGTGGCAGTGGGAATCTTGGAAAAATCGAGTCGGCTGCGAATCGCGCGCTTCTCGTTAGGCATGATCACTCCTGAGCCTCGTCGTTGCGGCGTCCGCCCTGCTTTTTGAGTGGCCGCGCCGGACTGGCGCCCGAGTCTCGGTGGCGCCAGCAAGATACCGAAATGAATCGAAGATTCTGATGAGCGAAACTCGAAATTTCAGTTCCGCGTTTACGTTGCTGGCACGCCAAGGAAGCTTGCTGCGAAGCGCGTTTCGAAGATTGCTTCAAAATTCGCGTCGATACTCGCCTCTGAGGCGTCCCGAAATGAACCCGGATCAGGCAGGTTCCCGTGAATGCTCGGTCAAATTCGCGGTTGATGTTGCGTGCAGCGGGCAGGTGCGCTAGACTGCGCACAAATGGGAGAAGCGAACACAACGGCAGACTCCGGAATCAGGGTCGAACCGTAAAGGGAAGTTGTGCGCTTCAGCCTGCGGGAGAAACCGTAATCCTCCAAGCAGGATAGCAGGAAGACACGAAAAGCCCGTAAGGACGCAATGCCTCACGAGCGCAGCTCAACGCCTGTGCTCCCATTCGAATTTTCTACCATTGCCCTCGCCGATCGCAAAATCCGCTTCCGCCGCGAATTGCCCGCTACCCGACCAACTTCAACGGCCGCTCTGTCTGACCTCAGAGTAAACCGTTGACCAAAAGAACTTAGCGAAATCAAGTTACCGCGCCTGGAGGTTGTGGAACCACCACCTGGCTGCGAACGCTAGTGTGGAAACTTCGCCACACTTTTCGCCGTCCCGCTACCCCCTCCGGTATGAACCCGGACGAAGGTCGCAGAGACGCGCAACTTACATGTTAGCGCGTCCCGGCGTCCCTTGCAAGTCTCGTGCCGTTTACTTGACCCGTTACTTGATTTCGACGGTTGCCACGCCCTCAAATTTCTTCCGGATGGCCTCGGCCTCGTCCTTGGTCGCGTTTTCCTTCAGGGCCTTCGGAGCACCGTCCACCAGATCCTTGGCTTCCTTTAGACCTAGTGAGGTAACTTCGCGTACAGCCTTGATGGTGTTGATCTTATTGGCGCCAGCATCCTTCAGGATGACCTGAAATTCGGTCTTCTCCTCGGCTGCCGGAGCCGCCGCTCCACCGCCAGCCGCAGCCACGGCCACCGGGGCCGCTGCCGCTGCCGAAACGCCAAGCCGCTCTTCCAACTTCTTCACCAAAGCCGCCGCTTCCAGCAGGCTCAGGCTTACAATTTGCTCTTCCAACTGCGCGATATCCGCCATATTTGTCTCCATTCAAAATCCGAGTGAATTTTTGTGGCCGAGCCAAAACTCTCGTCCAATAGGCCGCCCCACGCAGTGGAAGGTTTCCGATGCGCCAGACCAGCGCCCCTTCACATTGAGGTACAGCCAAAACCTTAAAAGCAGTTATCAGTGATCAGTTTTCAGTGGTCAGTCATCGCTGAGGTCTGCCAAGCTGACAACAAACATCTGACATCTGATCGCTGCGGCCACTAGGCGGCCGCAAACTTTTCCTTCTCCACGCCCTGGTTTATGACCACTGCCAGGTCTCGCCCCGTGGCGCTCAACACTGTCACCAAGCGTTGCGCCGGAGCATTGATCAGGAAGAGCAGCTTCGAGAAAATCTCTTCCTTGCCCGGCATCGTGGCCAGAGCTTTCACGTCGTCCACGGTCAACAGCTTGCCGTCGACAATGCCCAACTTAAAATGGAACTCCGCAGCATTCTCGCCGGCCCACTTGGCAAACACCTTGGCCAATGCCACAGGATCGCCCGCGGTGAATGCCACTGAGTTGACGCCCTTCAAACCCTTCAGCGCGGCCTCAACCTGGGTGCCGGTGCCCGAAATCGCGGCCAGCTTGTTCTTCACCACACGATACTTGCCGCCGGCCTCGCGAATCACTTTGCGCAGCTCGTAGTCCTTGGACACCGTGAGCTTGTTAAAGGTGCCGATAATTGCAGTGCTCGAGGACTGCAGCTCCGCCGCCAGCCCCTTCACCTTCTCCGCCTTCTTCGCTTTTGAAATTGCCATTGCCTTCGCTCCGTAAAAGCAGGGACTAGGGACTAAGGGACTGGGGACTATGGTTCCCGGTCACGCTTATCCTCTTGTCTCCACCTCGCTCTGCCACGCGCCAACCGGCGCTCATCTCAAAAAACCTTTGCCGCGAAACTCTCGGGACCATCACATCGTCCGCAGGACTCTCGAACCTACTAGTCCCTAGTCCCTTAGTCCCTAGTCCCTGCTTCTCAGTGCTTACCCGCCGCGTCGGCTACTGCCGAATCCAGCGGCACCCCGGGACCCATCGTCGAGCTCAGCGTGACGCTCTTGATGTACTTGCCCTTGGCCGCCGACGGCTTGGCGCGCACAATCGACGAGATGACCGTGGTCGCGTTGTCGATCAGCTTTTGCGGCTCGAAGCTCAGCTTGCCCACCGGCACATGCACCAGGCTGGTCTTGTCGGCGCGGAACTCCACCTTGCCGGCCTTGATCTCTTTCACCGCCGCGGCCACATCCATGGTCACGGTTCCGGTCTTGGGATTGGGCATCAGACCCTTCGGTCCCAGCACCTTGCCCAGACGGCCGACAACCTTCATCATGTCGGGCGTTGCGATCAGCGCGTCGAAGGCGGTCCAGTTTTCCTTCTGGATCTTTTCGACCATCTCTTCGCCGCCGACGAAATCTGCGCCGGCCGCCTGCGCTTCCTTCTGGCGGTCGCCGGTGGCGATCACGGCCACGGTCTTGGTCTTGCCCAGTCCGTGCGGCAGTACTACCGTGCCGCGCACCATCTGGTCGGCGTGCCGCGTGTCCACACCCAGACGCATCGTCAGATCGACGGTCTCGTCGAACTTGGCGTACTTGACTTGCTTCAGGAGATTGACTGCTTCAGGCAGCGGATACGCCGGCTTGGTGATAGCGGCGCGCGCCTTCGCAATATTCTTGCCAGTTGCCATTCTTCCCTCGTCTCCCACCGCTTTGCCAGCCCGTCTTTGACGGGAGCGTTAGCCCATGAGGCCCACGCCCAAAAGCCGTGGTGCAATTGACTGCGCAGAGGCTTCCCCGCGCGTACTCATAGATGATAGCGAAATGGCCGCAGAATTGCAATCGACGCCAGCTAATTGACCATGGGACGCAATCCGCATTTCCAAAGGTAGAGGCATTTCGCGGAACGAATTCTCTGGAAGGTTGTCGTGATTTCGACCGCGGGATCGCACGTCCAGATTTCCATTGCAAACGCGGTCGCCTCATTCCGAGAAGCGTCCCATTCAGGTTGAGGCGCAGCGGGTAGTCGTTTATCACAGTCCTTCGGCGGCTCGGTCGGGACGACTTTATAGACGAACGTGATCCTGTAATGCACCGCGGTCGAACATCCTCGGCAGGTGTATTGCGATTGACGAGCAGCTTGGAGAGACGCGGGCCGCAACATCGGCGGCCCGCTTATCACCTGGGCCGACTCTGCTATCCCGGCCTCTCCAATCAGAACATCCACCTCAACCCTTCCGGAAATTCGCGCGGCCCGCGCCAGAGGAGGGTAAGTGAGACCAGCAAGCTCAGCGAGGGCCGGCCCGCCCTCTTGTTGATCCGCAGCAGACGCGCTTTGACCGAGTAGACATGCCTGGCTAGCGACGACTAGGAACATGACGGAGGCTCTCATGCGTTTCTCGGTTCGCGAAGAAGGGAACATGCGTAGCAGTATAGACCGATCACCAGTAGCCGTAAGGTCCTGCCCCGTTTGACTTGTGTACACATTTGTGTTGACATATAGCCATACGCGATGGCCCAGCAAGAGCTCGAGTTCGAGTGGGACGAGGCCAAGGCCAAAGGCAACCTAGAGAAGCATGACGTCTCATTTCTGACCGCCGCGGCCATTTTCCTGAACGAGAGATTGGAACGGGTTGACGATCGCGAAGATTACGGCGAAGCCCGTTGGATCGCGTTGGGACGCGCCGGAACGGAGGTGTATCGTGTCATCTACACGTGGCGTGCAGAAAATCTTGTCCGCATCTTCAGCGCCCACAGGGCGAGCAAAAATGAAGAAGAAACCTACTATCGTGAGATACACCCTCAGTGAGGTCGAGGCTCTTCGCGAGCGTGGCGAGGATCCCACCCGCCGCGACGCCCCGCGCGCAGAGTCCCTTGGCGAGGATTTCTGGAAGTCCGCGCACGTCGTCATGCCGTCCGGCAAGACTTCGGTTCACCTGCGCCTAGACCGCGACGTGGTGGAGTGGTTCAGGGCGCGAGGAAAAGGTCATCTTACGCGAATGAACGCAGTCCTCCGCACTTACGTCGATGCGCAAAAGCGCAGCGCGTGACCTCCGTCGCAGCAGAGGCGCCCGAACGGTAAACTAGACTCAGGAACCTTCCCACCGGACTCGACACCTTGCACCCGCTCCTCGCTCATCTCAATCCCGAACAACGCGCCGCCGTGGAAGCCGCCGACGGTCCTCTGCTCATCCTGGCGGGGGCCGGATCGGGCAAGACCCGCGTGATTACGCACCGCATTGCGTGGCTCATCCAGGAGAAAAACGTCGCGCCAGACGCGATCCTGGCCGTTACGTTTACCAACAAGGCCGCCGGCGAGATGGCCGAGCGCGTGAATCAGTTGCTGGGGCACTCGTCTCTCGCCAAGCCTTTGATCTCCACCTTCCACTCGCTTTGCGTGCGCGTCCTTCGCCGCGACGTCGAGGTGCTCAAGACCGGTAACCAGGGCCTGACGCGCGCGTTCACGATTTTTGATGAGAACGATCAGCAAAGCCTGATGAAGCAGATCATGAAGCGCGTGGGGCTCGACACCAAGCAGCTCACGCCGCGTACTGTGCTGGGGCGGGTTTCGTGGGCCAAGAATCACATGGTCGATCCGCAGGATTATTTTCTTGGCTCCAAAGATCCGAACAGCGAACGGATTGCGCACCTCTTCAAGGCCTACCAGGACGAGCTGCTCAAGAACAACGCCATGGACTTCGACGATCTGCTGCTCGAAGCCGTGCGCGTGCTGAAGGCATCGGGCGAGGTACGCGAGCGCTACCAGCGCCGCTACAAATATCTGCTGGTCGACGAGTACCAGGACACAAACCGCCCGCAGTACGAGTTGATGAAACTGCTTGCGGACGAACACAAGAATGTGTGCGCGGTGGGCGACGAAGACCAGAGCATCTACTCCTGGCGCGGCGCCGACATTCGCAATATTTTGGAGTTCGAAAAGGACTTTCCCAACGCACGGATCATTCGCCTGGAGCAGAACTACCGGTCGACGCAGATTATTTTGGAAGCGGCGGGTGCGGTGGTGGCCAATAACCTGCGCCGCAAGGGCAAGAAGCTGTGGACCGAGCGCCAGGGCGGCTCGCTGATCGGTTATTATGAAGCGCCCGACGGCGAAAATGAAGCTCTGTTCATCGCAGACAAGATTCAGGCATTTCTGCGTCAGCAGCAAAACTCGTCCCAGACCCAGGACCCAGGAGGGGGGGCCGCGGTGTTGTATCGCACCAACGCGCAATCGCGGCTGGTGGAAGAGGCGCTGCGCCGCTACAACATCAGCTACACGATGGTGGGAGGATTCAGCTTTTACGAACGCGCCGAGATCAAGGACCTACTCGCCTATCTGCGGCTGGTGCGCAATCCGCACGACTCGATGGCCCTGCAGCGCGTGATCAATACGCCGGCACGCGGCATCGGCAAAACGACGCTCGAGACCATGGAGCGGCTGGCTCTCGAAACCGGGGTCTCCACATGGGACGCTATCGCCGGTGCGATCGGCAATCGCCTCATCCCCACGCGTGCTGCGATGGCGCTCGATACCTTCCGCCAACTGATTCTTGATGCGCAAGCTATGATGGATGCCGATTTTGCCGGAAAGCTTGCGGCGGATGTGGCAGAGGCTGCAGCCGATGATGCGGACGCGGGCTTCGCGTTCGGAGCAGCAGTAGAAGATAGGGACCAACGGAACCAGGGAACAAGGGAACAAGAAAACGCCGGAGCGGACTTTGGTGGCGATGAAAACCAGATCCAGCTGTTGGATTCGTCGCACTTCTCGCCCGCCGCCCATTCGCCGCAGAAGCCGTTCCTCGTCATGCCTGCGGAAGATGCTGGTTCGGGCACTGAGACCGACGAAAAGCCGGAAGCCCGGAGCGCGTTTCGTTCTCCGGGTGATTATGCCACGCTTCCCGAACTCATCCGCTTCATTATCGATCGCACCGGCTACATTAAAGCGCTTGAAACCGAGGGCTCGCCGGAGGCCTTCAGCCGCATCGAGAACCTGAAGGAGTTGGCCAACGCCGCGCATGACGCAGAGGAGCGCGGTGAGACGCTGGCTGAGTTTCTCGATCATGCGGCGCTTGCATCGGACACGGATCAATTCGATCCCAATGCGCGCGTCACACTGATGTCTTTGCACGCGGCCAAGGGCCTGGAGTTTCCTCTGGTGTTTCTCGCCGGGCTTGAAGAGGGCTTGTTTCCGCACTCGCGCACATTGAATAGCCCCGAAGAGCTTGAAGAAGAGCGCCGTCTTTGCTACGTGGGCATGACGCGAGCCATGAACACACTGATTCTGACGCGAGCCCACTATCGCCGCCGCTACGGCAACGACGTGCCGGAGATGAGCATTCCTTCGCGCTTCCTGGAAGAGGTTCCCTCGCCGCTCGTGGAGAATCTTGGTGGTCGCGGTCCGGCGTGGGCCACTCCCGCGTACGGTGCGGGGCGCAGGCAACGGTACGGCAGCGACGCGGAGGGCGCGCACTTCAACTATGAAGATGAAAGCCAGGAGATTCCGCGCAGCCTCGCGCCGGCGTCTTCGCCTCGCCCAGGATTTGCTCCAAAGAGTAAAGGCCCGGAGGGCAGCATCGACAATATCGCGCGCTTCTTCGGCGGAAAATCCGGTAGTGGCCGTCCCGGCACTTTCGCGCGGCCGACGATGGACATTTCCCTAGACCACGGCGCGTCGGGGTTGAAAAAGAACCAGCGCGTGATGCATGCAAAATACGGCGAAGGTACTGTACTGATGCGCGAGGGCGAGGGCGAAGACGCGAAGCTCACAGTCCTCTTTGCCCGTCACGGAATGAAGAAGCTGATGGAAAGGTTCGCCAACCTGAAAAAAATTTAGCCGACCCACCCTAGCCACGAAAACAAAGACGTGCGGGGGCGGGCGATCCAGCGACTCTTGCCATATACCATTGGCGGAAATGCTCTAGACTAAAAGCGCCATGCAATATGCAAGAACTTCCGGCGCGCGCGAGCATTCGGCGGCGCTCGTTGCTGCGCTCGCAGCCACTGTCGCTCTCGCCGGCTGCGGCATGCCCGGCGCACCTCTGCCGCCTTCACTGCAACTTCCCGATCGCGTAGTCGATCTCTCCGCCGTGCGTACCGGTAATCAAGTAGCGCTCACCTGGAGCATGCCGAAGCGAGACACCGACAAAGTACTGCTGAAAGGCAACGTGACGGTACGCATCTGCCGCAATGAGCGCGTCGCTAATGGATGTTCCATAGCCGCAAAAGTACAAGTGGCCCCAGAAGCCAACGGCACATTCACTGATAAGCTGCCGCCAGCGCAGGCTGAAGGCGCGCCCCGCGTCCTCACGTATTTCGTGGAGCTGGACAATCGCCAGGGCCGTTCCGCCGGACTGTCAAATGGCGCACAAATTCTCGCCGGCGAGGCGCCTGCCGCAGTGAACGGCCTAGCAGCCGAGATGCGCCGGGACGGAGTTCTGCTGCAATGGATGCCCGCGCCGCCTGCGGCAGCACCCGTTGCGGTGCGGTTGGTGCGGACACTGGTTTCAACGCCTGCGCCCGCGCCTGTAAAGTCCACACAGGGTCCGCTCGCTCCGCGTCCCGAACCGCTGGAGCGTACTCTCCTCGTCAAGCCCGGCCCGGACCTCGACCAGGCTCTGGACAGCAGCATCCAGTTTGGCGAGACCTATGAGTATCGTGCGCAACGCGTGGCGCGCGTCACCGTCAACGGAGAAATGCTGGAACTCTCCGGGCCGCTCTCCTCTCTCGTGCGCATTGCGGCCGTCAACGTGTTTCCTCCGGCCGTGCCTCGCGGTTTGGCGGCTGTGGCAACGGCCGGCGCTGAAGGCGCCGGCCCTGCAATCGACCTGAACTGGCAGCCCGGGACCGAAGCCGATCTGGCGGGCTACATCGTTTATCGGCGCGAAGCAGGGCAGCCAGAAAACAACTGGCTGCGTATTTCCCCTGCACAGCCGGTAGCTACGCCGTACTATCACGATGCGAATGTGCAACCCGGCCACACCTATTTGTTTAGGGTGAGCTCAGTCGATCAGCAAGGGCATGAAAGCGCGCGATCGGCCGAGGCCGAGGAAACGGTTCCAGGGCCTTAGATCCGCTGCGGAGCAAGGAGAAAAATGAAATACTGCCGATTCCTCTATGGCGGGCAAATCCTGTACGGCGCTGTGGACATGCGTGGCGGGAGTTTGCAGATTGTGGGGCTGATGGATGCGCCCGCGGAAGATTTGCGCTTCCGCGTCAAGCAGCGAAGCACGGTGACGTTCAGCCACAGTTTCGAAGCGATTCCCTTGAGCGCGGCGGATCTTCTGACTCCCGTCACGCCATCAAAGATTATCTGCGTAGGCCGCAATTATCGCGAGCACGTGCAGGAACTGGGCAACGAGATGCCCGCTGAGCCGCTGCTCTTCTTCAAGCCGCCTTCTTCGCTGCAGCGGCCGGGTGGCGCGGTGGTGCTGCCTGCTGTGTCGGAGCGAGTGGATTTCGAAGGCGAGCTGGCGCTGGTCATCGGCCGGCGCACACGCAAACTCAAGCCCGATGACGATTGGCGCGAGGTGCTGCGCGGCTTCACGCTGGCCAACGACATCTCCGCTCGCGATCTGCAGAAGAAAGACGTGCAGTGGGCGCGTGCCAAGGGCTTCGATACGTTTTGCCCCGTCGGCCCAGTGGTGAGCGACGAACTAGACCTCGATGCGGGAGTCACCATTGAGACGCGCGTCAATGGCGAGCTGCGCCAGCAGGCTTCCACGCAGGACTTCATTTTTTCTGTCCCGGTTTTGCTCCGCTACATCAGTGCCGCGTTCACGCTGGAGCCGGGCGATCTGATTCTTACCGGGACTCCATCGGGCGTGGGTCCGCTCCAGCCCGGGGATCGCGTTGAAGTTTCTGCCGCCGGCCTCGGAGCGCTCGTGAACACGGTGGAAGCGGAAACAACGTAGGGGCTCGACACGTGGACGTCGCTCCCACCTAACACGCAGAGAGCGCGATCACCATGGGCTATCACAAGGACGTCGAGCTTAATGCAACCGGCCTTTACGCGTTGCATCCTAAAGAAGAGGTACACTGGTGCCGTAGGGCGCCCCTTGCAATCGCCCGTCCCCGCAGGAGGAATTATGCCGCAAAATCTGCTTGAGCAGCTTCGCCAATACACCGTTGTCGTCGCCGATACCGGCGACATGGAAGCGATGGAAAAATTCCATCCCCAGGACGCGACCACCAACCCCTCGCTCATCACGGCCGCGGCGCAGATGCCGCAGTATCAGCCCATTGTGGACGGCGTGCTCATGGACGCACACAAGGAGCTGGGCGATAGCGCCAGCGACAAGGACGTGGCCAATCTCGCGTTCAAGCGGCTGGCCGTGGCCTTCGGCAAAAAAATTTTGGCCATCATACCCGGCCGCGTCTCGACTGAAGTCGACGCGCGCCTCTCGTATGACACCGAGAAGAGCATCGCAATGGCGCGCGACATTATCGACATGTACTCCAAGGAAGGCATCGGCAAGGATCGCGTGCTGATCAAGATTGCGTCGACCTGGGAAGGGATTCAGGCCGCCGAGGTTCTCGAAAAGGAAGGCATCCACTGCAATCTGACTCTGCTCTTCGGGCTGCACCAGGCCATCGCCGTCGCCGATGCGGGCGCTACGCTCATGTCGCCTTTCGTGGGCCGCATCCTCGACTGGTACAAGAAGGACACCGGCAAGGACTACCAGGGCGCTGACGATCCCGGCGTGCAGTCGGTGACGCGCATCTACAACTACCTCAAGAAATTCGGCTACAAGACGGTGGTGATGGGCGCGAGTTTTCGCAACATCGGTGAGATCCGCGAGCTGGCCGGCTGCGATCTGCTCACCATTTCGCCGCAGCTGTTAGGCGAACTCGAAGCCACTCAAGGCGAGCTGCCGCGCAAGCTCTCGCCCGACGTCGCGAAGGGCCTGCAGATTGAAAAAATCCAGATGGATAAGGCGACCTTCGACCGCATGCACGCCGCCGATCGCATGGCCAATGACAAATTGAAGGAAGGCATCGAAGGCTTCTCGGCCGCGCTGGTCAAACTGGAGACGCTTCTGGCCAAACGGCTGGCTGAGCTCGAATCGCGCGCGCCTGCGACCGTGTAAGCGAGACTCCAGCGCCGGAAATTGTCATGCAGCACCAACAAGGCAGCCCCGCGGCTGCCTTGTCGTTTCGCGCTTGGGATCTGCCGCATCGCCTGTCGCCCTGTTTGCAATCGAGTGACGCGTCTGCTAACAAAATTGGTCTTCCCCTCTTGACCCACGCAACTCTTCCGATAAGCTCAGTGTCACAACTATATGAATTGGGCCGCGGCCGGCAACTTCCCCGCGCAGCACGAAAAGGAACAGCCGGGGTCCCCCAAGAAAGGGCCTTTGTTTCCTGGGGTGGTCAACCGGGACCCAAAGCACAACCGGGTGCCGGGGCTCAGCAGCAATGGCAGGACACGGAAAAGGTTTTCGATTCCGCGCACGGGAGGTTTGTATGCAGTCGCAGACTCATCCGCTCGAACCATTCTTTCAGCAGGCCGTCCGCAACAGCTACGAGGGAAAGCTGGGTCTTCACGATCCCGACGTGACCAGCTACGTTGCGCGCTTGCTGTGCCAATTCTCCGACGCCGGCAATCTGTATTGCATGCGCGATGGATCGGGCCGCACCATCGAGGAGTTGGAAGAGATGGAGCGCGCCGCCGACCCGGTGAACGGCGCCGCGTCGTCTTTCGACGCTGAGCGCGCGCTGCGTAAACACATCGGCGACTACGCGCTATTCGTGGCCGGTATGTACCCCGAGGCCGCGGGATCCAGGCACCGTCATCGCCATCATTCCCCCAGCCTTGCCGAGCTCATCCGCGCGGGCAAAGAAAGCTATTTCATCGTCAGCCAGTTCAATCTTTTCGAGTACGAGAATGAGGCGCCGCTTTTTGCACGCCTTTCCGATAACTTTGAGCGCTGGCTTCTGGGATTGACGCTGGTTCGCGAAGAACTCGGGCCGCGCAAGCCGCTACAGCTTCCGCCGCGGGTGAATTGAGGCTTGGTCTCCCACCCTGGGCGCAAAAACAAAAACGCGCCGAGGATGGGGCACCCGGCTGCGTTTGTTCCAAACTGCGCGAATAGGATGGGGCACCCGAAGCTACCGATCAATCCGGCAATTTGGGGTCGTGGTGGCGGCGTTCGAGCACAAACTCCGTGAACATGTGTCCGCCGATCCGGTAGGCGAAGATCAACCGTGAACCGAAGAAGCCGTTGATCGTGGTGTGACCGGGGATCCAGACACTGTTTGCGATCATCGGGCCGGACATGTCGCTAAGGGTCGGCGTGAGCGTAAAAAATCTGTGCCCGTCGCTATCGTGGCGCGCCGTGACTTCAGCCAGCAGTGCATTTTCCAGTTTCCGTTTCGGCGAGCACCCGTGGCATGGGATGTAACGCATGTCTTCCTTGAAGAGCATTTCCATGCCGTAGCGCACATTGCCATCGATCACGGTTGTGGCACTGGCGCTGCCAAACCTCTGCCCGAAGCCCGGCCAGTCCTGGCCCCACTCTTCGGGTTTACCTCGGGCCTGCGCAATCGCAGCGCGGACCGACGTAAATGCCAGCGCCGGCAGGCCGTAGGTATTCTTCGCGTAGTCGTCGAACTGTTCTTTCGGCGTGGGGCGCACATACGGGCGCCCGTTGATCATTACCGGCGCGGTTTTCGGCTTTACCGCGGTCGCTGAAACCGCGGGCTGCATACCACCCCCAAGTGGGGGGGTATTCTCGGGCGCGTTTGGGAGTTTGATTGCGGCCGGCGACGCAGCGTCGGGATTGGACGGCCGGTCCCGCCCCCCATTCTGTGCTGGCGCTTGCGCCATACAAGTGCGAGGCAGCACGATGCAGCCAGCTACAACCGGCAACATGACTAGGACATTAAATACACGCAATTGGGGAACAGCTCTGATAAGAACTCCGCTTTTAAGCGAATGTTTGTTTGGATTGTACTGTAAGTCTAGAAACTTTTAACTCAAATTCGGCGCGCTCCTTATGCTATTGCATGGAACGGGGTTTGGTCCGGCCGCAAGCTTAACTTTTCATCCTCTCTTCATGAAATACCGGGGCGGGATTGAGTGCCCCGTCCCAGATAAGGCAATACGGACCTTTGATTTACGGGTTCGTCGATCTCATTCCGACCAGACGCCGAGCACGTTACCCACGCCATCGGAGAAGTGAAAACGCCGGCCGCCGGGAAACTCGAACGTCGGCACAACGATTGTGCCGCCCGCTGCGACAATTGCCGCTTCCGTGGCTTTCAGATCCTTGGAATAGAGCACAACCAGTGGCGCGGCGCTGCCGCTCGTTTCCTCTGCCTTCCTCAGGCGAAAGCCCCCAGCGATGCCGCCGCTTTCAATGGCGAAGTCGATATATTCCGGCCCCCAGTCCTTGAACTCCCAGCCGAATGCGACCGAATAGAACTTCTTAGCGCGCGCCATATCGCTGGTCGCGAACTCAATGTAGTGAATCTTGTGGTGATTTTCTGCAAGACTCATGTCTACCCTCCTATGCGTTGAGCTGCGTGGGATCGCAGTGGAAGCCCGCTGATCGGCCTTGCGCGCGTGCCGCCGAGGTACGAGTAGAAGGTAGCAGAAATCAGTGCGCACGGCACAAGGATCTTTTCCTTGGCGCGCCGGTTATCTTCCCAGTTGCAGCGCCACCCCGCCTATGATGGTGCGCGGCGGCATAGTAACGCCAGTGATCTCCTGGTAGCCGGTATTGCTCAGATTCGTGAGTCGCAGATAAGGGCGCAGTTTTCCCGTGTCGTGGGTGACCGTGGCGTTCCAGACCGGATACACGGTTTGTTGATAGCGTTCGGCAATCTGCACGGCATTCGTCAGTACAAAATCGCGGCCCAGTGCAGAGCTCCACGAAGCATGAATGTTCTCGACCGGATAGTTGAATACGTACTCCGATTCGAGCCCGTGCAGCGCGCTTTGCGCGCCGTGTACTCCGGTCCACGCGATGCGCACGGTTTGCGATTTTTTTGGAATCCACGTGAGCCTGGTTTCGACACCAGCAAAACGCAGGCCGTTCAAATTGGTCGCGCACCAGATGTTGGCCGGACAGCCGACGGGTAGATACGGGTTGGGAACGGTCGCACTTTCTTGAGAAAATATCTCGCGGCATTTTTTCCCAACACAAAACTACCTGCTCGAAGAGCTGGCAGCCGGATCCTTGGCTGTCTATTTCTGCTTGCGTTTCTGTTGTGCGGCGCGTTTGTGGCTCGTGCTGGTGTGGGCGGAAGCATTTCGGGGACGGTGACCGATTCTACCGGAGCGGTGATCGCGAAGGCCTCCGCCACGGTCACGAATGTGGATACCGGAGTTCAACAGACGGTTACCAGCGACGAGAACGGCCTGTATTCATTCCTAAATCTGCCGATAGGGCACTACAACCTCGCGGTCTCGGTGCCAGGCTTTCGACCTTACACGCGCGCGAACATAGCGATCGACGTAAACAGCGCGCTGCTGATCGATCCGGTGCTGGAAGTCGGAGAAAAAAAAGAAACTGTCGAGATCAATGATACCTCTGCGCAGGTAGAGACCAGCAGCAGCCAGCTCGGAGAAGTGATCACAAGTACGCAGATGACCGCGGTCCCATTGAATGGCCGGAGTTATACGGATCTGCTTGCTCTGCAACCGGGTGTGGCGCCGGTAACTTCCATTTCGTCCGAGACGGTGCAAGATGTGGGCGCCAGCGCGCTGAATCCCTCCGGCGATTTGAATCCGGGGACCGTCTCCATCAACGGGCAACGCGAATTCGCCAACGCGTTTATTGTGAATGGGAGCGATGTAGAGGAAGACGTAAACATGGGCGCGGCGATCGTCCCGAATCTGGACTCCATCGCAGAGTTTCGGATTTTGACCAGCAATTTCGACGCTGAGTACGGGGAATTCAGCGGAGGACAAATCAATGTAGTGACGAAATCCGGAACGAACGCATTTCATGGAGATGTGTTTGAGTTTCTGCGCAATACCAATCTGGATGCCCGAAACTATTTTTCACCGACGCGAGGAAAGTTCGATCAGAACCAGTTCGGTGGAACTTTTGGCGGACCCATCCGAAAGAGCAAGATATTTTTCTTTGGGGACTACCAAGGCACTCGTTCGACTCAAGGAGTTAGTACTGGGCAGATTTCTGTTCCGTCGTTACAGGATCGCACGACAGGCAACTTTTCGGATTTACCGATTAATTCCAGCGGCTTCAACCCGCTGGGCTTTTGCGGTGTAACACAGAATCTCGAGATCCCTTGCACGGTAAGCGGGCCTAACGTCGCGACAACTCTTTCCGACAAATTGGGCTACTTCGTGCAAAGCGGGGAGCCATATTATTTCAGTGGGCCTACACAACAGAGTCCTACGGGCGGTCCTTGTGTCAGCAACAACCTGGTGGGGGGTTGCGTCTTTCCAAACGCCATAGTTCCTACGAAGGCTTGGGTGGCACCCGGCACGAACCTGCTGAGTTACATTCCGAAACCAAATATAGGGACCAACGTCTTTTCTACCTCGGCTTTCGACCAAACGCTGCGCGACGACAAGGGCTCTTACCGGATGGACGCCAATACAAAGTGGGGATTGTTATCCGCGTACTATTTTCTCGACGATTGGACGCAAAACAATCCGTATCCTGTGGCGCAAGGTGGTGCAAATGTCCCCGGGTTTAATGCATTGTACTCGGGACGTGCGCAACTACTCAGCCTCGGCGACACGAAAGCACTAAGCTCCACGGCGGTGAATGAATTGCGTTTCAGCTACCTGCGCGACGCAAACAATCTCGGCAAGCCACAAGGAGGTGTAGGCGTTAGCCTGGCGTCGCAGGGATTCGTAGTAGGTCCGGGAACTCCGGGCATCGTACCACTCTCGCCCAGAACGGAAGGTGTGGAGAGCGTCGGCTTCAATAGCTTCACGCTTGGAACGAACACAAATGAGTTGAAACAATTCAACAACACCTATCAGTGGCTCGATAGCTTTTCGAAGGAAGTACGGACTCACACTATCAAAGTAGGGGGAGAGTTCCACATCGACCAGGTGAACGTCAATCCCAATGCCCAATTCAACGGCAGCTTTCTCTTCTTTGGTACCGAGACGGGATTGGATTTTGCGGATTTTCTGTTGGGATATCCGAGCCAGTACAATCAGAGCCAACTCCAACCTTTTTACGGCCGCAACAAATATCTAGGCCTCTACGCACAGGATAGCTGGCGCTTAAGGCCGAACCTAACGCTCAATTACGGACTGCGTTGGGACCGCATCGAACCGTGGTATGAGAAGTACAATCAGATCGCAACGTTCGAGCCGGGTAAGCAGTCCATCGTTTTTCCAGGCGCTCCGGCCGGCATTTTGTATCCCACCGACCCGGGTGTTCCGCGCACATTAGCGCCTGCTGGAAACCTGGATTTTGCTCCGCGCATCGGGCTGGCCTATTCGCCGGACGTTTCAGGGGACGGTCTGCTTGCGAAAGTTTTCGGCGGTCCCGGCAAGACCAGCGTGCGCGCCAGCTTTGGCATGTTTTACACAGCGATTGAAGCGCTGACGTTGAGTGTGATGAGTGCCAACGCTCCATATGGGATAACCTACACTAGTCCGGCGCCGCCGCTTTTTGCCACGCCATTTATTACGGCGTCCAATGGCCAGAATCTGGGACAGACTTTCCCGGTGACACTCGCGCCGACGAACACGTCTGCTAAGCATCCTGACCCGAAAGTCGACTGGACGCAATTCGAGCCGGTCACTGGGCTTCCAAACTATCTCACTACGAATCGCATTCCCTACACTGAGGAATACATGCTTTCTCTTCAGCGCGGGTTTGGAGCGAATAACGTGCTTAGTGTGAATTACGTTGGCACTCAGGCGCATCGACTTCTGGTATTAGAAGAAGCCAATCCAGGCGACCCGGGTCTATGCTTGTTTCTGAGCGATCCGGCCAATCTGCTGCCTACTAATCCTCCGCAAACTCCGTGCGGACCTTTCGGCGAAGACACGACCTACACGACATCTGCGGGCAAGGTATACCAAGGGACCCGAGGACCTCTAGGGTCGAATTTCGGCAGCAACGCCAATCAAGCCACCATCGGCAATTCAAATTACAACGCGCTGCAGGTAATCCTGAACCATACCGGCAGACGATTGAATGTTCTCGCCGGATATACTTTCAGCAAATCCCAGGATCAGTCTTCCAATCTGGGCGAAGAAGTGAATCCGATCGATCCAGCGCTAAGCAAAGCGCTCTCCGCATTCGACGTGAAACACAATTTTGTGGTGAGTTATAGCTACAAAATTCCTCTCGAACATTTGTTCCGGGTGACAAATCGATGGACCGAAGGCTGGGAGATCTCTGGCATTACGCGCTTCAGCAGCGGCCTTCCCGTAACATTGGTGAATTTTGGAGACAATTCGCTGCTGGGGACGGAACCGAATGGAGTGAATAATTTTGGCATTGATGAGCCTGACTATGCAGGCGGACCGCTAAATCTGAATCAGAATCCGCGCAACGGAAAGCCATATTTCAACACGGCCCAATTCAGCGAGAACGCCTTGGGCACACCGGGCACGGCCAAGCGTAGGTTTTTCTACGGGCCGGGTATGAATAATTTCGACCTGGCATTGCTGAAGAACGTGCGCCTTACGGAATCGAAATCCTTTCAGTTTCGGCTGGAAGCTTTCAACGCGTTCAACCATGCACAATTTTTTGGACCTCAAGCGGTTGATGGCAATATTGCCAGTTCAACTTTTGGCCAGGTCATTAATGCCGCACCACCGAGACTCGTTCAGTTGGGCGCCAAGTTTTTCTTCTGATAAGGAAAGATGTGATGGTGGCAGGCAGAGGAAAATCGTTGATTTCTGGTTTCCTGTTACAATCGGTTGCGGAGTCGGCCTGCGACGCACGTGATCGTCGCGAAAGCCTTTTGAACCAACACTGGATCCCAGGGTGCCCGCGTCGTCCTGCCCTTGTGCATGTCCCGGACGGCTTGCCGCCTCGGGGAAGCCTGAAAGCAGGCGCAGGGCTCCCACCTATTTGTGGGGTTCAGGGCCTAGCACGCACGGCGAAGTGGACCGCTCCGCTCTAGAGTGAGCCAACCGCCTGTGAAGAGAACGCTCTCAACAAATTGAGAATACTTTTCATCGGCGATATCGTCGGCTCGCCCGGCCGCAAGATCGTTCACGACCGGCTCGCGGACATCCTCGCGCAGCGCCAAATCGATCTGTGCATCATCAACTGCGAGAATTCCGCTTCCGGTTTCGGCGTCACGCCGCGGATCGCCGAGGAACTTTTCGCGTCGGGCGCCGATGTGCTCACCAGCGGAAATCACATCTGGAAGCGGAAGGAAATCATCGAGTATTTTCCGGGCAAGCCGCGCCTGCTGCGCCCGGCAAATTTTCCGGAAGGCTCGCCCGGCGGCGGCCTCTACGTCGGCTGCGCGAAAAACGGCACAGGCTACGCCGTCCTCGACCTGCAGGGGCGCACCTTCATGACGCCCATCGACGATCCTTTCCGCACGGCCACACGCGAGCTCGCGAGGATTCCTTCCGACGTGAAAGTGATCGTTGTGGACATGCACGCCGAGGCCACATCGGAAAAGATCGCCATGGGCTGGCATCTTGGACGGCAAGGTATCCGCGGTGCTCGGGACGCACACGCATGTCGCCACCGCCGATTCGCATGTGCTTCCCGGCGGCACCGCCTACATCACCGACGTGGGCATGACCGGCCCGCACGATTCCGTGATCGGCATGGAAAAGCACGGTATTCTGGAGCACTTCCTTGATAACACCATGCCCTCGCGCTTCGTCGTCGCCGAAGGCGACATCCAGATGAACGCCGTTCTGATCGACGTCGACGAATCCACCGGCCGCGCGCGGTCGATCGAGCGCATCAATTTCCGCCTCGACTAGCGCCGATCCCAAGCAACAGCGGTGCGCCGCGGGGCATCTTGTGAATGGCACGGCATAGCGCCCGCCCATGCTTCGCCGCACACAATTCGGTGTGTCGCTCGCCGCCCTCGCAGCCATCGCCGCCCTTTGGACGCTCTCGCCCGCCGAGCCTCAGGAGCAAGGCCACGTCGAGCCGATCTCCGCCCGGGCGCGCGTGTTTCCGGAAATTGGTCCCGGAGTGACTGCGCTGAAGCGCGATTCCGCCGGACGCTATTACGTCCTCGCCGCCCCGGCGAATGCCATCGCAATCTATGGGCCAGACGGCAAGCGCATCGGTCGAATTCCCAACGCGAATTCTCGCGGCGCCAAAATCGCCTACGCGCAGGACATCGATCTCGACCCGTCCGGGCGAATCTTCGTGGCCGACCGCAGCGCGAACTCCGTGAAAGTCTTTGCGCCCGATGGGTCGCTCGTTGCGACGGTCAGCGTTGTGGGGCCGATGTCGCTCGCGGCGCTTTCGGAAGATGAGTTTGCGGTCGCGAGCCTTCAGTCCGACCGCCTCGTGCGCATCTTCAACCTAAGGGGCAATCTGGTCCGCAGCTTCGGTGAGCTCTGGCAGGCGCCGCCGAGCGCGGAGGGCGGCCAGTCGCTCAGCCAAGGCCGAATCTATGGCGACTCCGCAGGGTATATCTACTTCGCCTTCGCTGCCGCACCCGACATACGGAAATACGATCGTTTCGGCTTTGCGATCTCCGAAACGTCGATCCCCTCCTCCTGGTTCACGGCCGCCGAGGAAAGCCGGCCCTTCAATACCATCACGATTGAAAAGAGCGGCCCGCCGCCATCGGCGAAACCCGCGATCGGCGCGCTCGGCATCGATCCGGAAACGCAGCGAGTCTGGGCGGCGATCGGCGACGAGTTGATCGAATTCGACAAGGACGGCAACCGCCGAGCCTCTTACCGCACCGCGACGGCGGACGGCGTGCGCATCGAGGCGAACGCAATTCTCGTCGAGCGCAACCGCATTCTCGTCGCGGCCGACCCGCTCGGCGTTTTCGATTTCGCCCGCCCGGACAAATAAAATCACTTTCCCACAACGCATCACCCGGCACTGCGCTGTGGAAATCCAAAATGGATTGCGCGCCCATGCGGCGAGACTTCAAGAATTGAGCGCCCGCGCATGAATTCGCAGCGAAATCAACAGCAAAGTGGCGCTGTGGAAAAACTGTGAATCGCTGTGGAGCACTGCGGATAAGTTCGCTCAGTTTTCTCTTGCTCAGCGCGTTGCGTTTAGGCAGAATCCCCGCTCGCGCATCGGACCCGGCCGCAAGGGAGCGCGAGCACTCATTGACGTGCCACAGGTGAGGGGGCGCGATTCTGTGGCATCG
Source organism: uncultured Acidobacteriota bacterium (assembly GCA_963830785.1). Classification (GTDB taxonomy): domain Bacteria; phylum Acidobacteriota; class Terriglobia; order Terriglobales; family Acidobacteriaceae; genus Telmatobacter. Next base: position 2,465 of record CAWHNV010000046.1, on the reverse strand, counting down.
AGCCTGACAATACAAACCATGCATGTGCCTCCTTGCGCGGGAGGAGTTTCCACAGCATTTCCACATCAGTGGAAATTGCCTGAGGGGCTGCGTTTTCGATGAACCTTTGGGACAAGATCCTCCAGCACACAGAGACGACGCGTTAATCCTCATAGTTTCGCCACCTGGTTTCGTCCCACGCGGCAGGAGCGGACGAGGAAGACCGTCTGGTCGTGCGCGTGCCCACGCGGCTGTTCTGTAAGCGGCTAAAGGAGACCTATGGCGAGCTTCTCCAGGCGGTTCTGACGGAAGTTGGTCGGCCGGACCTGCGGCTCGAGTTCATTTGCGTCGAAGCGGAACCGGTGGCGAGTCCGGCGGCTCCGCCTCGCACAGGCGCGGCTCGATTTCGATTCCGCGAACAACCAGCTGAACCCGCGCTACACCTTCGACACGTTTCATCGTGGGCGCCTCGAACCAGTTCGCGCACGCCGCGGCCCTGGCGGTCGCCGAGCAGCCTTCGAAATCCTATAACCCGCTCTTCCTCTACGGCGGTGTGGGCCTGGGCAAGACGCATCTGATGCAGGCCATCGGCCACGCACTGAAGCGGCGCAATCCGGCGCTGCGCCTCACCTACATCAGCGCGGAGAAGTTCACCAACGAAGTGATCGCCTCGATCCGCTTCGAGCGCATGGCCGCCTTCCGCGACCGTTTCCGCAACATGGACGTCCTCATGGTGGACGACATCCAGTTCATCGCCCGCGCCGAGCGGACGCAGGAAGAGTTCTTTCACACTTTCAACGCGCTCTACGACCAGCAGAAGCAGATCGTGATCTCCTCGGACTGCCCGCCCAAGGAGATTTCGTCGATTGAGGAGCGGCTGCGTTCGCGCTTTGAGTGGGGGCTGATCGCCGACATCCAGATGCCGGATCTCGAGACCAAGATCGCGATTCTGCAGAAGAAGGCGGATAGCGAGCACGTCCAGCTTGCCGGACGACGTGGCCGAATATCATCGCGCGCTCGATCAAATCGAACATCCGCGAGCTCGAAGGCGCGCTGATCCGCCTGATGGCCTACGCCTCGCTCACCGGCATGGAGATCAACCTTGCGCACCGCCCAGCAGGTGCTTAAGAACATCATCGAGACGCAGGAAAAGAAAGTCACCATCGAGCAGATTCAGAAGCGCGTCGGCGAACACTTCGGGCTTGCGCGCGCAGGACTTGAAAGTGCGCAGCAACTCGAAGAGTCATCGCCTTCCCGCGGCAGGTTGCCATGTTCCTGGTGAAGCAGCTTACGTCCGCCTCGCTGCCGGAAATCGGCAAGCAGTTCGGCGGAAAGCACCACACCACGGTGCTGCACTCGATCAACAAGATCGAGAGGCCTGCGGCAGTCGGACAAAGATTTGAACAAGACGATCAACAGGCTACTCGACTCGTTCGGTTAGAGTTAGCTGTGAACTGAGGTTCGGCGGCTGTGCATACAGCCTGTGGACGGTCTGTGGAAATACGTCTAGACGCAGAGTTTCGGCGGCCGTTTTCCCTCGGACCGCGAAGATTTCCACTGCACAGCTCCTTAGCATAAAGTGTCGCGGAGGACGCGAGTTAAAGCGTTTTCCGCAAATTCCACAGATGCGGCGACGACTACGGTTTTCTTATATATCTATACTTCATAAAAAAAGAAGTACAGTAGGCCGCAGCTAGTGCAAAAGAATCAGCAAGACACGAGGACTGCCCGAGATGGAATTCAGCGTAAAGAAATTCGACCTCCTTGACGAGCTCGAGCTCACGCAGGGCGTGGTCGAGCGCAAGACGACGATTCCCATTCTGTCGAATCTCTTGTGCGAAGCCAAGGGCAACCGCCTGTACGATCACCGCGACCGATCTCGAACTGAGCATCCGCACGTCCTGCGAAGCGAAGGTGAAGAAAGAAGGCGCCGGCACGATCCCGGCGAAGAAACTCCTCGAATCTGTGCGCCTGCTGCCGGATGAAGAAATGAAGTTCAAGCTACTCGAAAATCACTGGGTGCAGATTACGTGCGACCGCAAAACTACAAACTCGTGGGAATGTCGAAAGACAATTTTCCGGCGCTGCCCATCTTTCCCACACGCGCTCGTCAAAATTCCCGCGACGCTGCTTGCGCGAAGTTATCGCGAAGACCACCTTCGCCATTTCGCTCGAAGAATCGCGCTACACGCTGAATGGCGCCTTGCTGGTGCTGAAGCCAGACTCGATCACCATGGTCGCGACCGACGGCCACCGCCTCGCGATGGTCGAGATGGACCACAAATTCGAAGGGTTCTCCGCCGAGACGCGCGTTCTAGTCCCCAAGAAAGCCATGACGGAACTACAGCGCCTTGCCGCGGAGTCAGGCGATGACGCAAGCGTTGAATTCGCGCAGGACGAAAGCCACCTCTTCTTTCAGTTTGGCGGGCGTCTGCTCACCTCGCGAAAGCTGACCGGGCAATTTCCGAATTATGAAGCGGTGCTTC
>CAWHNV010000045.1:0-125603 GCA_963830785.1 uncultured Acidobacteriota bacterium | reverse complement strand
CCGATGTATTGCTCGAACCGGCTATTCGCCGCATCGCGTCCATGATCCCCAAGGAGCGCCAGACCCTGTGCTACTCGGCCACTCTGGAAGGCACAGTCAAGGAAGTGTCGCGCAACTATCTCAACAACCCGGTTCGCATTGAGATCGGCTCGACCATGAAGCCGGCCGAGAACGTCGAACTGCGCGCTTTCAGTGTAGATGCCGACAAAAAGCAGGAGCTTCTCGAGCATTTGCTCAATGCTGAGGACGGCAGCTTTCTGGTTTTCGTGCGCACCAAGCACGGCGCCGACCGCGTAGCGCGACGCTTAACTCGCTCCGGCCACGCAGCCATCCAGATTCACGGCGACCGTTCGCAATCGCAACGCAACTCGGCTCTGCGCAACTTCTCCGAAGGCCGTCACCGCGTGCTCGTAGCCACCGACGTAGCCGCCCGCGGCATCGACGTGGCCAACGTTGCCCACGTGGTCAACTTCGATCTGCCCAAAGTGGCGGAAGATTTTGTGCACCGCGTTGGCCGCACCGGCCGGGCTTCGGCCAAGGGCATCGCTTCAACCTTTGCCGGACCCGCCGAGCGCAACGACCTGCGCAAAATCGAACGCGCGCTGTCGATTCGCATGACGCACTTCCGCGTGCGCGGCGTGAATATCGGCGCAGCCAATGAGAACGCGGCGTAACCAAAAATTCACATTCATGCAGATCTAAACACCGAACGCCTGGCAGCGATCCGAAAGGATTGCATGCCAGGCGTTTTATTTTTCGCGGCTGGCGCGACTCACCGTCGCGTGGAAATCATCGCTTAGGAACAACGCTCGCAGATCCCCCGTCGATTGGCTGCATCTTTAGATTCGGCCACTCGGTCGGAATCTTTTCGACTTTCGCATTTGGAAACTGCGTTGGAATGGGCTCGCCCTTCAGCTTCGGCCAAACCACCAACGGAGACCGCGGAAATGAATTCTCATTGCGCGCAAAGAGCTCGACATGTGCCAGGGGTTCGGCCTGCGATTTCAAACCCGTACAGGTCGCATCGAAAAGATGGTCCAAATCAATCGGCGCATGCGCCTGATTCGTGGTTGCATTCGGCCCATGGCAATTGAAGTTTTTGAACGCAGGTTTCGCCGCAGTCTGCCCCGGCTGACCATTGCTCAAATCGAGCGGCCACTGAACCGCCGATGGCTTTCCGGGAGCTTGCGAGTTTCCAGGCACGGTCCCAATCGATTGGGCGAGGACCATGGCGCAGGGACACAAAAGGAGAGCGAAAAGCACGAATCGGTGCATGAATACCGCCCCTCCATTCAAGCGTTTTCGTCGGTTTTGAGTATAGCTTGTATGGCGAGATACGTCGATTGCGAGACAACTTGCCGGGCACCGAATGCTAAAGTGGATGCATTCGTTTTCCGGAGGATCGGCGTATGAAGATCGCGCTCGTTGCATTGAGTGTCCTCGTTTGTGTATCCCCGGCAGCTCAGGGCGACGGACCCGCCGAGCGGGTCCCGACCGATCCGCACGCCGTAGCCTCAGGCACCGCGGCGGCGACCGCTCCGCTGCAGGTGGACGCCCTGCTGACCACGACGCGTATCGGCGGTGTTGCGCACTCGAACGATGGCCGCAAGCTGGTTTACACCAGCGACGCCAGCGGCCGTTTGAATCTGTGGATCATGAATGCGGACGGCACGGCTGCGCACCAGCTTGTGGCGAACAATGACCGCCAGATAGCCGCCCGCTTCACGCCAGACGACAGCGCAGTGGTGTACAGCCAGGACCGCGGCGGCAACGAGTATTACGACATCTACGTGGTGCCGGCCGGCGGCGGCGATTCGCGCAATCTCACCAACACCCCCGACGTGAGCGAAACCGTGGACGAGTTCTCGCCCGACGGAAAACTGCTCGCCATCGGCGTCAAACAAAAGACCGCGCCCTCCGTCAACCTGGCCGTGATGGAGTGGCCCTCCGGCGTCATTCGACAGCTAACCCACGAAAGCGATCCCAAAGCGTCGTGGAGCGAAAACGCCTGGAGCCCGGATGGCAAATTCCTCTATGCGACCCGCTCGATTGGCATCGACGATTCCCAAATCTATCGCGTAAACGCCGCCACCGGCGCGGGCGAGCAACTGCTGGAGCACACGGGAAAGCAACTGGTGTCGGTCTCTGACGTCTCGCCCGACGGCAGCACGCTGCTCCTAACCTCGAACGCTAAGGGCGGCTATGAGAATGTCGCCCTCTATGACCTGGCCAGCAAAAAGCTGCGCTGGCTCACGGACACCGAGTGGTCTGCTGATGGAGTGGCCTTCACGCCGGATGGTGGAAGCGTCGTCTATCTCAAAGACGCAGACGGACGCATGTCGACGCGCTTTCTCGATCTCAAGTCGATGCAGGAGTCCGAGCGCGGAGTACCGGCGGGCCTGAATCTTCCCGCAGGCGCACCCACGCCGTTTCTGCCGGACGGCTCCATGCTGCTTAGGCATGAGGACTCCAGCCATCCGCAGGAATTGTATCGCCTGGCTGCGAACAATCAGCTCACGCAAATCACGCACAACGCGAACCAGGCGCTCGAGCACGACGTGCTGCCCAAGTCTCAGCTCGTCACTTACCGCAGCTTCGATGGCATGTTGATCTCGGCGTTCGTGTGGCTTCCCCTCAACCTGAAGCGCGACGGCGCCGCCGCAGCGGTCGTGATGCCCCATGGCGGCCCCACCGGCCAGGTCACGGACGCGTTCAATGGGCGCGCGGAGCTGCTTGCCTCGCGCGGATTCGTAGTGATCGCGCCCAACGTACGCGGCTCTACAGGCTATGGCATGAGTTTCCAGAACGCCAATATCAAGGATCTGGGCGGAGCGGACCTGAAAGACGAGATCGCCGGCGTGGATTTCCTGAAAGCTACCGGGTACATCAACCCGAAGCACGTCGGCATCTGGGGAGGCTCGTACGGCGGCTACATGACGTTGATGGCGATTGGCAAAACGCCGGACGTTTGGTCTGCGGCCGTGGACGAGTACGGCATTCTGAACTGGCTCACCATGCTGCAACACGAAGACCCGCGCCTGCAGGAATACGAGAAAAGCCTGCTTGGTGATCCTGTGAAGGACCTCACTGTTTATGAGGCCAGCTCGCCGCTCAAATATATACGCAACGAAACCGCGCCCCTGCTTGTGCTGCAGGGCGACAACGACATCCGCGTTCCCCGCGAAGAGGCCGAACAGTTAGTCAGCATTCTGAAGGCGGAAGGCCGCACCGTGGATTCGGTTTTCTATCCCGAAGAGGGGCACGGCTTTATGAAGCGCGAGCACCAGCAGGACGAGCTCACCCGCTCCGTCGCATGGCTGCAAAAATACTTGCAGGGCATGCAATAGAACGGATAAGCAATCTGATAGGAAGTGAAATCGACGTGGATTAAACCAGGCGGATCAAACCCCGCCGATCAAACCAGCGGAGCAATCACCAGCAGCGCATCAATGGCAGGAGGAGGCGCAATTTCCGGCATTTTCACGTCGATATAGCGCCCTTCAGCCACATCCGCGAACACGCGATTGAGCGTGTCTTCAGTTCTGCAGGAGCTGACGTGCAGCTTGCGCACCGCGCGCATCACCGTGGCGGACAACAAAAAGCGGTTTTCTATTTTGAGCCCTGCCGAATACACCAGTTTTGATCGCATGTGTGCCCCAATTCTCGGTAGTTGTACGTTTGCCTGAGAGCCGGGCTCGTTTTGATTCAGTCCGTAGAGCCGGGCTTGGTGCTGATCGAGTGCCACGCCGAAGACACAAGGATAAGAAGGCTGGAGAGACAAGTCGCTTGCAATTGCCCTTCAGGGTAAGCATACGCTGGTTCAGGCTCTTCTCCTAATCGCTGCGTTAAAGCCAATAACTCCGGCGAATCGGCCCACAACCCTTTTAGATTCAAATTCTGGTAGTGGGATTTTGCCTCCTGGAAGTGATATACTGTTAGCTGGTCGTCGAATCCGACTTGGCGTTCTTGCCTGTTCTGCTATCCCGCTCAACTAGCAAACAATTCCACTTGAGTTCAGCGATACATCACGCAACAAAGGAATAGTCATGGAACAGGGAACAGTAAAATGGTTTAACGATGCGAAGGGATTCGGCTTCCTTAGCCGTGCTGACGGCGAAGACGTGTTCGTGCATCATTCGGCCATCAAGAGCGAGGGATTTCGTTCGCTCAAGGAAGGCCAGGCAGTCGAATTCGACGTGGTAAAAGGGCCCAAAGGCTTGCAGGCCGAGAACGTCCGGGCCGTCTAGTCTGAATGATGCGCCGGGTAGAGGTCGTCTTCGATATCTTCCCGGCTCTTGCCGGTTTATTTGAGGATTCCAACGCTGGACGGCAGCGCTCCTGCTGCTCCTTGCGTGCTTGGGCCCCCGGACAACTCGAATGACACGGAATTTCTCTGCTCCCTTTGCCTACTACGCAAACAGAGTTCATCCCTGTCTGGCAACTCAAGGCGGAATTCATTTGACAATGCAATCGCGCGAAACCGGTCAATGAGTTCAACGGACTTTGCTGCGGATGAGTCGGCCGCGTAAGCCAGCGGCCGAGTCAAACAGCAAAGTTCGATGGTTGTTCGAACGCACTACACACCAGCAGCATGGACGAAAGGGATATATGGCTGAAGATCAGCAACTCATGTGCAGCGATTGCGGGCAGGCTTTCACGTTTACCGCAGAGGACCAGGAATTCTTCCGGGAGCGTGGTTATTCGTCGCCGAAGCGCTGCAAACCGTGCCGTCAGGCTAAGAAAAACGAACAGCAGGGTGGAGGCGGCGGTGGTGGTTACAGCCGCGGTTCATCGCAGGGTACAAGCGTGATCTGCGCCGGATGCGGACAGCAGACCACGGTTCCGTTCGAGCCCCGCGGTGATCGCCCCGTATATTGCCAGAACTGCTTTCAGGCGCGGAAGACCAGCGCGGGTGGCGGCGGCAACCGGCGAGGCGGCGGCGGATTTGGCGGCGGCAGGGGCCGTTAGTACATCGTGTTTCGAGCGGCGTGAATAAGACCCTCCCCCGATTTCCGGGATATGGCGTTCAGGGACGGGTCGGCTTAGGAATTCTTCCAGGCGACATGCGCTTGTTCGGGCTCGCTCGCGAAGTCGTCACAGGCCAGCGTTACAGGGCGGAACTCCCCCGTTCGTCCCCGTTCACTCGCTTTAACTCGTAGCTTTTAATATTGATTCGAGGAGTTCCCCATGAAAAAGGAAGTACCGCAAAAAAAGGAAGTGCCGCACGACAAATACTTCCTCAAATCGCTCCACCAGGAAATAGATCTCTACGATCGCAAGCTCGCCTATCTGGATAAGTTTGCCCAATTTGATTCGGCAGAGGATCGCGAGGGCGCCGAACACAAATTGCAAACGAAACGGGCATCCCTTGCGGAGACGGCAAAGAAATTGGTCGCCGAAGGAGTGGAGTTCAGTCGCACCGATCTCCCTCGGTCATTCCGTGCCGAGGCAGATACCGGCGCGAGGGGGTAATTCCCGGCCTCGACCTTTCCCGGCGTCGACCCCCTATGGGCCTTGGGGCATTCTGAGCTGAGTAACAGGCTCCAGCCTCACGCAGCTCCAGCCCTGACTCTTCGCTCCATTGCGATTGGCCAAGTGGATTCCCTGTCTGGGAGGAAGAACCATGAACAGCCTTCAGAAGACAGAATTCTTCCCCTTGTGTGACCTCCACCATTGTCCGATGCGGCGAGTCATGCTTGAAGAAACAGCATCGGATCAAACTCAATCCTTCCACCGCTGCCAGCGGCGCGACTGCAATCGCATCTTCCGCGATGGCCACGGCTATGCCGATTTTGCCGACGGCCAGTTTGACGCCTCGCGCATGTCTTTTCGCGAGTGTCCGTCTTGTGGGGCCACTCTCTACCTTGCTGAAGTGAACCACGCGCTGAAGGTTGAGACCTGGGAATGCGCCCAGATCGCATGCGACTGCAGCGAAAACGTTCCTTCCCCATCGACCCGCTAGTGTCGTCTCCCTAAAGTTCGCAACATAATGCTGTGCTCATCCTTGCATTTACATCAATCGCGAGGGTGCCCCGGGTCCCTCGCATTTGGGGACCCGGGAAAGCACGAACCCAGACAGTCGCCGAGCGCCGTTTGGCCCTTTTGGCCAAACGGAGTCGAAGGACCTGCATTTGTTCTTCAACGAACTTCAGCCGCCGACCGAAAATCGCGCCCAGCCAGGGCCGTCGCACGCCGCCGTCTTGCCGCCCGATGCACATTCACGTATAAATAAGTCAAAAGCCCAGTAAAAACCTGATTGCTGCGGACCTGTCCGGTTTTTGAGGGTGACGGTCAGGCCAAGCTGGATTTGTATCCTGAAGCGCATAGACTCTGCTGCCGGACCACCATCGTCTGAAGAAGAGGAACGAATATGAAGCAGGGAAGAACCAGCACTGCGAAGCCATTGACCACCAACAAGCACCTGATCCGCTGGGTTGAGAAGATGGCCGACCTCGCGCAGCCGGCCGCGATCCACTGGGTCGATGGCAGCCAACAGGAATACGACTGGCTCTGCGACGAGATGGTGGCCTCGGGCACATTCACCCGTCTCAATCAGGAGAAGTGGCCGGGATGCTTCTATGCGCGCTCCGATCCGCGCGATGTGGCGCGCGTCGAAGACCGCACCTATATCTGCTCGCTCTCCAAAGACAACGCCGGTCCCACCAACAACTGGGTCGACCCCTTCGAGATGCGCAAGAAGCTCAAGGAACTATTCAATGGCGCCATGCGTGGCCGCACCATGTACGTGCTGGCCTTCAGCATGGGGCCCGTGGGCTCGCCCATGTCGCGCATCGGCGTCGAGCTCACCGATTCGCCCTATGTCGTCGTGAACATGCGCATCATGACGCGCATCGGCCTGCCCGTGCTGGCCGAAATCGACAAAGGCGAAAAGCGCGTGGTTCCCTGCATGCATTCGGTCGGCATGCCGCTCGCGGAGGGGCGCAAGGACGTGCCCTGGCCCTGCAACGACACCAAGTACATCGTGCATTTCCCCGAGACACGCGAGATCTGGAGCTACGGCTCCGGCTACGGCGGCAACGCACTGCTGGGCAAGAAATGTTTCTCGCTGCGCATTGCTTCCAACATTGCGCGCGACGAGGGCTGGATGGCGGAGCACATGCTGATCCTCGGCGTCGAGTCTCCGCAAGGCGAGAAGACTTACGTGGCCGCAGCGTTTCCCTCGGCCTGCGGCAAAACCAATTTTGCCATGCTCGTTCCCCCTCCCGCCTTCAAGGGCTGGAAGGTGACGACAGTCGGCGACGACATTGCCTGGATCAGGCCGGACGCATACGGCCAGTTGCGCGCCATCAATCCCGAGGCGGGATTCTTCGGCGTGGCGCCAGGCACAAGCGACAACACCAATCCCAACGCCATGGCCACGCTGAATCGCAACGCGATTTTTACCAATGTGGCGCTCACGCCCGAGGGAGGCGTGTGGTGGGAGGGCATGACCGACGAGCCGCCGGCCGAATGTCTCGACTGGCGCGGCGAGCGCTGGACTCCCGAAATCGCCCAACGGACCGGCGCCAAAGCCGCACATCCCAACGGGCGCTTTACCGCGCCGGCCGCGCAGTGCCCATCAATCGATCCCGAGTGGGAGAATCCCGAAGGCGTGCCCATCAGCGCATTCGTGTTCGGCGGCCGCCGCTCCACCACCATGCCGCTCGTCTACCAGGCCTTTAACTGGAGCGCCGGAGTTTACGTGGGCGCCACCATGGGCTCTGAAACCACAGCCGCCGCCGCCGGCACTGTGGGACTGGTGCGCCGCGATCCCATGGCCATGCTGCCGTTCTGCGGCTATCACATGGGCGACTACTTCCGTCACTGGCTCAAGATGCAGCGCGCCCTGAGTTCCACGCCGCGCATCTTCCACGTCAACTGGTTCCGCAAGGACGATGACGGCAAATTCCTGTGGCCCGGATTCAGCGAAAACATGCGCGTGCTTAAGTGGATTGTGGACCGCGCGCACGGCCGCGCCCAGGGCAAGGAAACGCCCATTGGCTGGACCCCTTACTACGAAGATATGGAATGGGCCGGTCTCAACTTCCCGCGCGAGCAGTTCGAAAAGATGCAGGAAGTGAGCCGCTCCGCCTGGCGCAAAGAGATCCTCGGCCACGAGGAACTCTTCATCGATGTGCACGATCACCTGCCCCCTGAGATGATCTACCAGCGCGAACTACTGATCTGCCGGATGTAGAAGGCGCGGTCGATTTGAACGCATCAAAGCTCGTTGCCCCATCCTTGCCGCGTCATTGCGGCAAGGGTGGGATTGCAAACACATTACAATGACGCGCTCCGCTCCACCGCGGGCCTGAATCCGAGCCTCTCCCAGAAATCGCACACCTGCGCGACAGTTTCCTCGCTTGTGGCAGGGCCAGCGCGCAGCGTGATGCCAGGTCCCGCGCCTGCCGTCAGATCCGCAGCTGCCACGGCAATGGCAATGCATTTTTCCGGCCGGTAGGTGCAACCGGCCAGGTCCGCAATCGACAAATTGGTAGTCGGCGTAGCAATCACCGTGCGCGGCGGCGCCATCCGGTCCAGCAGCCACAAAATTTCCAGCTTCGATTCCAACTCGTCGGGCACGCAGTCGATCGCCAGGTCCGCTTCGCGCACCGCTTCCTCAATCGTCGAGACGAATGCCACCGCGGGCAGCGCTGTCGGGTTCAACTCCAGCCTGATCGTTTCGCGCGCGTGATGCAGATTCGCGGGCATCACGTCCTCAAGCAGCACGCGAAACCCGGCGCGAGCCGCGCCCAGCGCAAGCCAGCGTCCCAGTGGCCCGGCTCCGATGATGGCGACGGTGGTCACAAAGGCCCGCCCACGATCCGGCGCTTACTTCGCAGCAAGGGCTGTTGCCACTTCTTCGGCGCTGGGTCGCGCGCGCAGCAGATGCTCAGACACGATGGCCCGCTCCTCGGCGGACAGCGTGGGGGCGGCAGCCAACACCCGGCGCAGGGTTACGGCAACGTCGTCAATGTAGTTCATCAGCCGGATGGCTTCTCCTGAAAGCGGCATAATTCTCCTCGTGAATTTGGGGTTCCGTTCTCATTGTAGGGTGCGGAGCCGAGGGCGCGCGAGGCCCAGCCGGATTCCAGCCGTGGCGCCTTCTGCATCAAGAAGCTGTGTATTCGCCGTCACAACGCCTTTATGCTTTTCGAACAAATTGAAGGTTACAATTTCCTCGCAATGGTTATGAAATCAAAAAGGAGCTCGTCATGACCCGAAGGAATCTGTTGGCAGCACTCACCGCCGTTGCCGCACTGGCCAGCAAAACCCTGGCCCAGACCACCACCGCATCGCCCAAAAGTCCGAATATTCACTACATCGCGGAACAAAACGTAAAGCAGATATTGTTGCTGATGGACACCGACAAGAATGGCAAGATCTCCAAGAAAGAGTGGATGGACTTCATGTCCGCCGAGTTTGACCGTCTCGATACGGACCATAGCGGCGAGCTCGATCCCAAGGAACTCCTGCAGTCGCGCGTCGTGATGCGCCATCCCAGCCCCGAGGTCCAAGGCAAATAGCCCGAACCAAAATCCGTGTTGCCGCGCGAGAAACGGCGAATCGCACGCCGCCGTTCTCCGCGAGGTGGCGCGCCGCGTATTCCACGGCCCCACGAACCCGCGAATTCCGCTCCCTTGTACCAGTGTTCCTTGCCTCACGGATTCAGCTCGATCGATACATTCACCGTCGAAGTGTTTCCCGAAGCGGCGAGGCCTTTGAGATTCGTCGCCACGCCGGGCAACGCCGCGGGCACAAAAGTGACCGAGCCATCGACGGCCGTGATGCCCGTAGAGGTTTCGGTCGCCAGCAGCGCTCCCGGCGGGCAAACCATGTTCGGCGAGCACGGCGGCGTCCACGCGTAGAGCGCCTGGTAGAGCGCCACCGTGCCGCCGGCCATGGGATTGCCGTCCATGTCCAAAAGACGCAGCGCAATCTGATTCGGAGTGCCCGACGCGGCCACGCTCTGGCTGGTGCCGGAGATGGCCTCGAGCGCCGCGTACTCCGGCCGCGAACCGAATGCGGTGAAAGCCACGCACTGGTTAGTGCCGTTCAGGCAGGCACTGATGCTCGCGGTTTGGCCCTCGGCGAGCGGGCCCACCGTGAGCGTTTGTGTTGCAATACCCGCAGAGTTGGTAATGACCGAAGCCGGGCTCGGCGCCGCGATGCCGGAGGTAGGATTTTGCCACGTCACGGTCTGGCCGCTCAGTGGCACGCCGTTGTTCTCGACCAGCGCCTCCACCGTCCACGTGAAGGTGGCCCCGGCCGCGAGCGAAAGTTGCGGCGTAAGCACGGAAAGCACTGCCGGCTGACCACCGACGAATTGCGCTTCGAGGCTCGAACCATTGGTCAGCGCAGCCGTCACAATAGACCACGTCGTGCTCGTCGCGGTCACGTTCATGGTAGCGCGCCCGTCGCCCGTGGCAACCACAGAACAAACCGGCAATCCGCAAGCCAGCGTAGCCGTTCCGCTCGTCACGGTGTAAATCACGGTAACGCCGCCGGCAGGCGCCAGATTCGCGCCCAGCGCCGTAACGGAGAAGGGAAGCGGCTCGCCGATGGGCACGGTATTGGCAGGCGCACTATTGATTGTGAGCGCATCGCCGTTGCCCGAGTCGTAACTGACGCCGCCAGGAATAACGGCCGCTGCATAAAAGGCGGGTTCGTCGTCAACTTCCACGTCAACCGATCCCGTAACGCCCTGGAGCGCCGGCGGCACCACCGCGGTAATTTGATTGGGCGAAATGCTGGTCACGGTGGCCGCCTGCCCACCCACCGTTACGGTGTCGGCCAGGCGAAAGCCCATGCCCTCGATCGTGATCGATCCACCCGATACGGGCAGAATGGTGGGCGAAACTGTGTCCGCGTAAAGCACCCAACCGTTATAGGCGTAGTCGGGCCGGCCATCTCCGCGCAGGTCGGCGATGCCGATGCGCACCATGTCGTCGCCGTTTGTCGCCACGCGCAGCCAGGTCTCACCCGTGGCGTCGCCGTTCAGCCCGGGTGCCGCGCCCACCGCTGTCGTGCCCACGGGCTTGAACGCGTCCCACACTCCGATCGATGGCAATGCCTTCGACTCCGTCGGCGCGCCGGTTTCGTCCAGCGCCTGCGTCACCACGGTAAAGATGCGGTTGCCGCGCACCGGAAATTCGAACCAGTCTGTCTGGCCCACCTGGCTCAAGCGCCCGCACCACAGGCCGCCCTCCGGCATCGCACGCGGTTGCGCCTCGGTTCCAATGGCGTCCGAATATCCGCCTACTGCGGAGTTGGCGGAAGTGACCGTGAGCGTTTGCGTGCTGCCCGCGGAAAGATTCGTCAGCGAAATTGCGTTGAGCGTCCCCGAGGGCGCAACCTGTCCCTGGCCGTAGGGGCCAACGGAGTTTTCCAGAATATAAAGCGGATCGATGACCTCGAAACTTATCTGATAGCTGGCCGAGGTCACCCCAGCCGGCAGCGGAATTCCGCTCAGGTCGAACGCGCCCTGTAACGCCGTATCGTTCGATCCCCAGTTGGTCAGCAGGTTGCCGTTCGCGTCGTCCCACCCCGTCACAGGGTTGCCATGATTGCCGTTGAACAGCGCGCCCGTTACCGCCGTCACCGTGTATTGGTAGAGCGGATTGCCGTTGGCGTCGAGCGATCGCGCCACCACGTTCACGCCCTGCATGCCGTAGCCGGTGCGGAAGCTGACCGTTCCTTGAATCGAAATTGTGTTCGCCGCCGTCAGCTCCTTGCCGGGAAAACTCGCGATGTTGGCCGCGGTAATCGGATAAATTCTGTTAAGCGCGGCGATGTCATCCCAGCGCAGCATCGTGGGATCGGGAATGCACGCGCCGCCGCTCGCGCCACAAGCCCCGCTCATCGGCTCCATCACCGGCCAGCCCAGCGTGCCCCCATTTTCGTCGTCCCTCAGCGCCTGCGGATTCACCTGCGAAAAGTCGAGCCCGAGGATTTCACCGAAGGCGCGCTCCAACTCGAAAGTCATCATCTCGATCATGTTGGCGTTCGTGGCGCAAAGGCCGTTCAGAATAATCACGCCGTGAGCGAAAGTCGCATTGGTGTTGAAGTTGTCCAGCCACACGTACACGCCGTTGTTCTGGCAGGCGTCCGGCTGGCTCGCGGTGTCGCCAAAAATCGCGTTGATCACCGAGCCGTCAGCGTCGTAGATCACAGCAACGGGATAATTGGTCGCCGCCGGCGTAATGTCGGCTGGCGCAATAACCTGCCCCGACGAGTTCACCTGAATGTCAGTCCCATTCACGTCCTCGTTCAACGGGCCCATGTCTGTCAGCGTGACACCTGCCGTTGGCACCGCGCTCCACAATGCCGCAGCCGCGTCCACCATCGCAGTGGCTTGCGCGTTCGTGACCGTGCTCGAGAGCGGCCCCTGGTCAACGTAGTAGTTCACCTGTCCGCCCGCCCATTGCACCGGCTGGCCCAGGACTGCGGGATTGAAGTAGGTAATTCCAGCGATGTACTTGGGCCCACCCGCGAGCGATTTAGCAGGCGCGAAAAGAACGAAGAAACCAAGAAGCCATAGCGGGAGACGGCCAAACAAGCGGCGATCGGGCCAAGCGCCGCGCGTAGGCGCAGCGGCAGCGCGTGCGAACATAGACGCGATGCGTGCAGGCGCAGGACCAGTGATGGGCACGGAATCCCCTAGACCGAGTTCCGAGGAGCATTGGAAGGTCCAAAGAGATTTGGCGATTCTTGGAAGTTTCTAAAAAACCTGTAGCAGAACTCGTAAAATCCTTGGCACGAGTTTTAAGAATCAGCTTCGTCAAATGGGCACGGCTTTATTTGGTGACTGCGCTAGAAACGACTCGATAAGCGCGCCGGAGCCGCAGTGTTTGTTAGCCCCCCGCTTCAGCGTGGGGAAAGCGAATTGTATGAACCGGCTCGGAGTCCCGTAGGGACGGCGCAAGGACATTTCATTTGCAGGAATCGATAGCTGCTGCACGAATCCTTGCCCGCGGGCCTGCTCCAGAGTCCAATCTGCCCTCCGCGTCATCTCATAAACACCAAGGATGGACCTGCCCCAAGCCCTTCCAGCTAAAATCAACACGGGATAACTCATGACAGAAATTCGCGACACCGTCATCCTCGGCTCCGGCTGCGCCGGACTTACCGCTGCCATCTACACCGCGCGCGCCAACCTGAAGCCGCTGGTCCTCGAAGGCCACGAACCCGGCGGCCAGCTCTCCATCACCACCCTGGTCGAGAACTTTCCCGGCTGGCCCGACGGCATTCAGGGCCCGGAGCTGATCGACAACATGAAGAAGCAGGCGGCGCGCTTCGGCGCCACGTACTCGAGCATGGCCACTCGTCAGCCATGCCGATCTCGGCGAGCACCCCATCACGCCTGCATACCTCGCATCGGCGAAGATTCACACCCGCACGCTCATCATCGCCTCCGGCGCCAGCGCGCGCTGGCTCGGCCTGCCCAGCGAGCAGGCGCTCATCGGCCACGGCGTGTCAGCTCCTGCGCCACCTGCGACGGCTTCTTCTCTCCGGCAAGGAGATCGCCGTCATCGGCGGCGGCGACTCCGCCATGGAGGAGGCGCTCTTCCTCACCCGCTTCGCCTCCAAGGTCACGCTGCTCCACCGCCGCGACGCTTTCCGCGCCTCCAAATCATGCTGGAGCGCGCCATGGCGCATCCCAACATCGAGTTCCGTCACCAACACCGTGGTCGAAGAGGTGCTCGGCGTCGAACGAAAGAGGAATTACGCGGCCTGCGCCTGCGCGACGTCAGCACCGGCGAGCGCAGATGTGCTCCACGTCGGCTGGCTTTTCCTCGGCATCGGCCACATGCCCAACGCCAAGATGCTTCGCCGGCCAGATCGATCTCGACGACGACGGCTACATCAAGACCCACCAACAACGTCTTCACTACGCGCAACGGAGCCATCGTCCCCGGCGTCTTTGCCTGCGGCGACGTGCAGGACCGCCGCTACCGCCAGGCCATCACCGCCGCCGGCTCCGGCTGCATGGCCGCGCTCGAAGTAGAGAAGTATCTCGAAGAACGTGGTCGCTGAGCGAGTCGCCGCGTTGGGCAAGACAAATGCGCCGTGCCCCATCCTTTCGCGTCTTTTGCGAAAGGGTGGGAGACCACAGAATTCGATCAAAATCTGTGAAACGCAAAAAACACCGCCGCCACCAGGCACACCCCCGCGACCGCATGGTTCCAGCGCAGATGCTCGCCGAAGTAGTACGTGACGAAGACGCTGAAGACCACCAGCGTAATCACTTCCTGGATCACTTTGAGCTGGACCGGGCTGAAGCGCCCGTAGCCGATGCGGTTAGCCGGCACCTGAAAGCAATACTCGAAGAAGGCGATCGACCAGCTAACGAGAATTACCTTCCAGAGCGCATCCTGGCGAAACTTGAGGTGCCCATACCAGGCAATGGTCATGAAAATGTTGGAAATGGTAAGCAGAACAATGGTCCACATCTGGTTGTTTGATGCGATTCACCGGGATTAAGTTGCGAATCGGCTACGCGGATTTCAATGGGTCACTTTTGTAATAAGGGAACGGCTTTAGCCGGGCCGAAAAATGCGGGAAAATGGGGTTTCACAGGCTGCGAAAAAACTCCATTCAATGGGCTTTGTAACAAGGGCACGGCTTTAGCCGGGCCGATAATGTCAGCAGAATGAGTCGGGCCTTAGCCCCTGCGCATCCATCGTGAGCACGATGTCATCACTCGCAGAAAATCTCGAACGGCTGGAAGACTTGATCTCCGCCGCCTGCCTCGCCGCCGGCCGCCCACGCGGCGAAGTCGAGCTGATGGCCGTCTCGAAGACCTTCCCCGCCGAGTCCGTTGCCGAAGCCGCCGCGCTGGGGCTCACGCTCTTCGGCGAAAACCGCGTGCAGGAATTTGCCAACAAAGCATTGCATGCAGCAGACCTTTGGAAGGCATCACCGGCAGGGCCGCTGCGCTTCAATCTCATCGGCCATCTGCAATCGAACAAGGCAGCGCGCGCGGCAGAACTTTTTGACGGCATCGATTCTCTCGACTCGCTGCGCCTCGCCGAGCGCCTGGACGAAGCCGCGGGCCGCTATGGCAAACGTCTGCCGGTGCTGATCGAATTAAAGCTCAGCCCCGAAGCGACGAAAACAGGCGTGACGCCGGATTCGGCCGATGCCGCGCAGTTGCTCGAACGCTTGCCTGACTTCTTGAATCTCGAGACCCGCGGCCTCATGACCATCGCTCCGTGGGGCGCGCCGGAGGAAGAAACGCGCGCCTGTTTTCGCAGTCTGCGCACGTGCCGCGACCGCTGGGCCACCGCGCATCCGAATCTCCATCTCGATGTACTCTCCATGGGCATGAGCGGCGATTTTCAGTTGGCCATCGCTGAAGGCTCGACCCGCATCCGCATCGGCACCGCGCTATTCGGCAAGCGCACGCCGCCAGTCGAGGTGGACTAATGCTGCGCGCCGCAGCCGCCGGAGTCTCCCTCGCCGTACGCGCCCACCCCGGCGCAAAAAAGACCGCCATCATCGGCATCTACGGCGAAGGCACAACGGCACAACTCAAAATCGCCGTACAAGCTCCTCCGCTCGAAGGCCGCGCCAATGAAGCGTTGACCGCGTTTCTCGCCCAGACCTTCGCCCTGCCAAAAAACGCAGTCAAACTGATCTCCGGAGATCTGTCGCGCAACAAAATCTTTCGAATCGAAGGAATCACGCTGGCCCGTGCGACGGCAGTTCTTGCGCAACGCATCGCGATGTAGGCCGTGCGGCACACACTCTTGGCGTCGTTTCTTAATCCGGCTAAAACATGGGTGTCCGAGGTCTCGATTTTGAGACCTGGGAACCACGGACGATGACCTCTACCCGTCTCGATTCGAGGCCACTAGTTCGCCGCGCTCTCAGCAAAATGCCGTTCCACCGCCTCAATGGCTCTCTCCAGATGCACCCCGCGCGAGCCTTTCACCAGCACCGCATCGCCCGCGCGCAAATTTTGCTTGAGCCATTCACCCGCAGCTTCGGCATCGCGGAGAAACACCGCCGGCACGCCGCCCGCGCAAGCGGCCGTTGCCAGATGTTCCGCATTGCCTTCGACGGCCACGACCAGATCGAGACCAGCCTCCACAGCCTCGCGCCCGCAGGCCATGTGCAGCGCGGGGCTGTGCTCACCCATCTCCAGCATTTCGCCGGCTACCAGGATGCGGCGTCCTTCGGCAGGCCGCGCCGCGAGCGTATGAATCATCGACCGGAGTGCTTCGGGATTCGAGTTGTAGCTGTCATTAAGAATCGTCACGCCGCCAATCTCGATCACCTGTCCGCGCTTGTCTCCCGCCGTGAGGGACGCGATTGCCTTTACCGCGGCCTCGATATCAACGCCCGCTTCGAGCGCCACTGCGAGACCCGCCAGGGCATTTGACGCGTTGTGCGCGCCCAGCATGTGTAGCGTGAAGTCGCCCTCACGCTCTCCCGCACGATAGCGCACATGCAGGCCCTTAAGGTCTTCGTCGACAGAAAGAATCTGCGGGTCGGCACAAGGCCCGCTGCCGAAATACACCACGCGTCCGTGAAAATCGCGGCCAAACTGCGCGGCGTAGGGATCATCGCAATTCAAAAAAGCAACACCATTCGCGGGCAGCGCTTCAATCAGCTCGAATTTGGCGCGGGCAATCCCGGCCTGTCCCTCTTTAAAGTTTTCAATGTGCGCCGTGCCCACGTTGGTAATTACGCCCCAGTCAGGCGTAGCGATGCGCGCCAGCGCAGCGATCTCGCCCGAGTGATTCATGCCCATCTCGACGACCGCGATCTCGTGTTCCGGCGTCAAGCGCAAAAGCTGCAACGGCAGCCCGAACCCATTGTTCAAATTGCCCTGGGACTTGAGCACGTTGAACTTTGCGCCCAGTGCCGCAGCCACGGCTTCCTTGGTGGTGGTTTTTCCCGCCGAGCCGGTAATAGCGACCACTAGACGGCCCCACTGGCGCCGAACATGCACAGCCAGCGATTGCAGCGCGAGCAGCGGGTCTTCGGCGATGAGAAGCGGGTGGGCAAGCGCGGCGTCGGGCAGGGAAGCGATGCGCGCGCGCGACACTACGGCGGCCACAGCGCCGCGCTCGAACGCGGCCGTCACAAAATCATGACCGTCAAATCGCTCGCCGCGCACCGCAAAAAAAAGCTCGCCCGCTGCGACAGTGCGCGAGTCGATGGAATAGCCGGCCGCGACCAACGCACCCGCGTTCTCGACGCTCGTCGGCGCTTCGAGCACTGCTCCGGCGCCCATCGCCGCTTCTGCCAATGTGAGATTCATTGCCCTTCACCATAGCCCAATTCGCGCAAGATGGAAAGCGCAACCTCGGCGTCGTCGAACGGCACCGTGCGGTCGGCGAGGATCTGTTCTTTTTCATGACCCTTGCCTGCCAGCAAAACCACATCGCCCGGTTGCGCAGCCTGGAGCGCGAGACGAATCGCCGCCCCGCGATCTACTTCCACGGTGTATTGGATGCCGGTTGATTGCAATCCGGGCTCGACCTCTGCCAGAATGGCCGCCGGATCCTCGGAGCGCGGATTGTCGCTGGTGGCGACAACGAAATCGCTGCCCTCGCCCGCGGCGTGGCCCATCTTCGGCCGCTTCGTCCGGTCGCGGTCGCCACCGCAGCCAAACAGCGTGATCACGCGCGCGCCCGCGGCCGCAGTCATCTGCCGCGCCAGCGCCGTCAAGTTGCGCAGTGCGTCGTCCGTGTGCGCATAGTCGACAATAACAGTGAAAGGCTGGCCCCCATCAACAGGCTGGAAGCGCCCGGGCACTGGACGGAGCATAGGAACCGCCGCGGCCAGATGCGAAAATGCAACACCCCGCGCGGCCGCCGCAGTGAACGCCGCAAGCAAATTGAGAATGTTCACTTCGCCTGCAAGACGCGAGCTCAGGCAGGCCGATCCGCCCGGCGTCTCGAGCTCGATGGTGGCGCCCGAAGGCGTGAGCCGGTAGCTCGCTGCGCGCCAGTCGCCCTTGCCAATTCCATAAGTCCGGATTTCCGCGCCGGCCTCGCGAGCCGCCCGTGCAATCTCCTCCGAGTAAGGATCGTGCGCGTTCAGCACCGCGACACGCGGCGCTGGGTACACCGTGCCGTCGAAGAGCAGGCGCTTCGCGGCAAAATAATTCTCCATCGTATGGTGGTAATCGAGATGGTCGCGCGTCAGATTGGTGAACACGGCCACGTCGAAGGGAATGCCGATCATGCGCCCCTGGTCGAGCGCGTGGCTTGAGACTTCGGTCACGAGTTCGCTTGCTCCGTGACTCACGCCCTCGGCCATCAACTCGAAAACATCCCGCGACTCCGGCGTAGTGTGAATCGAAGGCCGCACTTCGCCGGCCACATGACATTCAATCGTCCCGATCAGCACAGTGGTGCGGGCTGCCGCGTTGAGCAAAGCTTCGGCCAGAAATGCCGTAGTCGTTTTCCCATTCGTCCCGGTGATGCCGGTCGAGGCAAGCACGCGCTCGGGATGACCGAAGAATACGGCCGACGCCTCGGCCAGCGCGCGGCGTCCGTGCTCGACATGAAGAATGGGCAGACCAGGCTGATAAACGGTGAGGTGGTCGAAGGTCTGCGCCGAGTCCGTGATAATGCCGAGCGCACCCGCGGCAAGCGCCTTCTCAACGAAGCGATTGCCGTCCGTCGATCCGCCTTTCATGGCCACAAAAACGGCGCCAGGGCGCACCCGCCGCGAATCGTATTCAATTCCGGTAATGAGCGCATCGGAACCGCCCGCGCAATCGGCCGCAGTGATTTCCGCAATGAGTTGGTTCCAGATCATCTTGGGTTTGATTGTAGATTGCGGAGCAGGGTCAGTCTCCGCAACCGGAATTTTCGGCGCAATGAGTTACGGAAACACCTCGACAAACTTGCTCACGCCCGCCATCAAAACCTGCCGTCCGCCATCGGTCTCCGCAGTTTTCTCTGCCACCTCAAGCAGCATGGCAAGAGCGCTCTTCATAGCTTCGTACTGCGTCTCGGCTTCGTATTGCGAGCTGAAGAAGCGCGTGTGCAGCATCCACCCATAGATCCCGCAAGTAATGGCGAAAGGTGCAGCCCGGCAGTCGCGCTCCAGCGAAATGCGCGCGCCTAGAGAATACTCCTCATCGCGCACGACGGTGCCATGTTCCGAACCCGCCCGCCCCATCGTGCCGCCGTTTTCGAATCGATGCCAGGAAAAATTCGCCACGCTGCGAGCTTAATTCATCTATCGCGCGCAGCGGACCACGATTTTAGTTCCCGGCGCAACCATGGCTCCGGGAGCAGGCGCCTGTTCGCGCGCGGTCCCGCTGCCGGCAATCTCCACTTCAAGCCCGGCACGGCCCGCCTGCTCAATCACCTGGCGCACAGACAGACCCAGAAGCGAAGGCACGCGCAATTGCGCAGCATCGGCGACGACCACTGTATTCGAAGCCGGCCGCGAACCGGGTTGTGCAGGGCCTCGCGCGGGCAGGGAAGCGGAGCCGCCGGACGTCGCGCCGGGATTGTCGCTGCTCTGCGAACTTGCAGTCTGCATGACCGCCGACTTGGGTTGGGGATTTGCGCCAGTCTGCGCAACCGGCGCAGCACGCAGCGGATCGTCGCTGGGCAAATCGTTGGCGGCTTCGTAAAGCGCCTGAATGTTTTCGCCCTGCCCCGCGGCATCGTCTTCCTTGACCGGCGGATCTTTTTTCGACGCAGTGGTCGCGGGGCGCAGATCGATGTCGTGCGGCACGCCGAGATATTCCAGAACCTGCTGGGCCACTTCAGCGAAAACCGGTGCCGAGACTTCGGCTCCGTAGTACGCGCCCTTGGGTGAATCGAGAATAATTGAGACGGCGATCACGGGATTGTTGACCGGCGCAAAGCCCGCGAACGACGCAATGTGCATCGTCCCGTTATACCTGTGCGTCGCAGGATCGATCTTCTGCGCAGTACCCGTTTTGCCACCAGACGAGTAGCCGTTGAGCTGCGCCGATTTGCCGGTGCCGAACAGCACCACGCCTTCCATCATCTTGCGCATCTCGGCCGCAGCCATCGTGGAAATCACGCGATGCGCGCCGGCCGGTAGCGGATCGGGCAGATCCTCGCCGGGCCTCACGGGCGACGCCGCCAGCTGCGGCACCTGCGGCTCAGTTACTTCGGAGATGCCACCTGTGGCGACGCAGGCCGCTGCTGCGAGCCCGTGGAATCCGACACCCCCGGCATCAGCACGTGCGGCGGCAGGTACACGCCGCCATTGGCAATCGTCGAGACCATCGAAACCAATTGAATCGGCGTCACCGCTTCTTCCTGGCCGATGGCGACGTACCCGATCGAAGCCGGCTGCCACCTGTTCACCGGCCGCAGCAGGCCGCGCGTTTCGCCGGGCAGCTCGATTCCGGACCGCTGACCAAACCCAAACGCGCGAATGTAGTCGTAGAGCCGGTCGGGGCCAAGCTTCAGCGCCAGCTTGATCACGCCCACATCGCTCGAACGGGCCAGAGCCGTGGCCACCGTTACCGTGCCAATGCCGCGATCGGACCGGTCGTCGTGAATCACGCTGCCGAAGAGCGTGATCTGGCCGCCCTGGCAATCAATCATGTCGTCGGGCGTGGCCACTTTTGCATCCATCGCCGCCGCATACGTCACCAGCTTGAAAGTCGAGCCCGGCTCATACACGTCGCTCACCGCGTGGTCGCGCAACAGGCCGGGCGTGGTGTGGCGAAACTGGTTGGGATTGAACGTGGGACGAATGGCCAGCGCCAGAATCTGGCCCGTGTGCACGTCTTGCGACCACCACCGTGCCATTGAGCGCCTGCGTCTTTTCCATCGCACGGTCGAGAGCGCGCTCGGCCATGAACTGGATATTCTCGTCGATGGTCAGCACCAGGTTGCGCCCCGGTTCAGGCTCGCGCTCCGTGGAACCAAGCACCTTGCGCCGCGCATCCATGGCCGTGTACATCAGCCCCGGGCGCCCGTGCAGATCGCCGTCGAATTTTTCCTCCAGGCCGCCCAGCCCGTTGTCGTCGACGCCCACATAGCCCAACACCTGCGCGGCGATCTCGCTGTCGGGATAAAAGCGCTGGAACTCCTTCTGGAAGTAGATGCCCTTCATATTGAGGGCCTTCACCGCGGCCGCAACCTGCGGCGTCACGCGGCGCGCAATCCATGCAAAGTTGTGCCCTGCGTTCAGGCGCGCGACAATCTGGTCCTGCGTGGTCAGTGCATCTTCCGGATCGGTGTGCACCAGCGCGGCCAGTGTGCGTGCGGCTGCCGGCTTGTCGGCAATCTCCGTAGGATCGGCGTAAATGGAGTCGGCCAGCACGGTCATGGCCAGCTCGCGCAGGTTGCGGTCGTAGAGAACGCCGCGCCGCGGAGCCACTTCAAAGGTGCGCTGCTGCTGTTTCGCCGCGCGCTCTTGAAACTCCCGATGGCGCACGATCTGCAGCCAGAACAAGCGCCCTGCAATCGCCACAGCCCACAGCAAAAAAAACAGGCAGATGATCCAGAAGCGCGATCGCCTGAGAGGCAAAGCCCTTGTAGTTGGGGCGCGGCCGCGAATGGATTGAACGGTTGCGGACATTTCAGCTTCTAGCTCCTAGCCTCTAGCTCCTAGCTTCATCCTGCCGCAATGCGCCTCGCTTGTTCGTTGGGATCATTATCTATGCCCGCAAATTCTCGCCTCGCACGGCAAAGCTGGAAGCTGGAAGCTAAGAGCTGAAAGCTCGTTTCTCACTGCGCCGCAGGTGCAGGAGAAACGTTCTGCGCCAGCGCCGGAGCGCCTGTATCGACATGAGCACTGGGATAAACCACCTGCCCCGGCTGCGGCTGGTCAAGCCCAAGTTGGCGCGCCATCTGGTCGATGCGGCCTGGCTGCGTAAGCTCGGCTTCGCTCAGGTGAAGCTGGCGGTTCTCCTCGCGCAACTGGTCGAGAGTTTGTTTTTCCGTCTCCACGCGATAGCTGCTCTCGATGGCAGAGAAGTGCTGCAACCCGTAAATCATGATGAGCGAAAACAGCACGGTGACCGCGGCCGAAAACACGCGCATCTCGCGCACCCGCACCGGGTCGCTGGCCTTCACCAGCCGCGAGTTGTCAAAGTGCCGCGCAAAGTAGAACTCCGGCGTCCGCACGCGGCGGCGGAGCACCGCCTGCTGCGCCATCAGTTCGGCGTTGCGCTCGGCAATCCGCGCTCCCCAACCGCGTCCCGACTCGAAATAGGTTGTTGCAATTGCCGCCATCTGAGTTTCTCTCCTTGCCAATCTTTTTACTGCCGTTCCGCCGCCCGCAGCTTGGCGCTGCGCGAACGCGGATTCAAATCCATTTCTTCTTCGCCCGCAGTCACAGGCTTTCTGGTCAATATCTTCCAGATTCCCTTCTGCGCGCCTTCCCGGATGCTGTCTTTCGCAATGCGATCTTCAAGAGAATGAAAGCTGATAACAACGAGCCGTCCTGAGGGCTTAAGCAACTTCGGTGCGGCCTCAAACAATGTCCGGATCTCGTCCAATTCGTGGTTAATATAGATGCGCAGTGCTTGAAAAGTTCTTGTAGCTCCGTGAATGTGTTTCATGCGCGGGACAGCCGATGCTACAATCCGTGCAAGTTCCCCGGTAGTAGCAATCGGCCGACCCCGCACAATTGCTCTGGCGACTGTCCGCGACCTCCTTTCCTCACCGTATTCGTAAATGAGATTTGCGAGCTCGCGCTCATCCATCTCATTCACCACTTGTTCGGCGGTTGGCCCGCTGCGCGTATCCATACGCATGTCCAAGGGGCCGTCCGCCTGAAAACTAAATCCTCTGCGCGCTTCGTCGAAGTGCAAACTGCTTACGCCGAAGTCAGCCAGCAAACCATCAACCGATGCCGGTTCCACGTACTCTTTGATCCGGCTGAAAGCCTCGCCAACCAGCGTGAGCTGCGGCGCCTGACTGCCCATTTCTTCCGCAACCTTTGCGAGCCGCGCCGTTGCTAACTCCAGCGCCTCGGGGTCACGATCGAAACCAATCAGCCGTCCGCCAGGCCCCAGGCGCCGCATAATTCCTTCGGCGTGTCCCGCCAGGCCCAGCGTGCAGTCCACGTAAGTCCCAGCGGGCCTCACGCAGAGGAAAGTCAATGCATCCTGAAAAAGAACCGGCACATGGCGTGCTTTCTGCTGCGTCATGCGGCCCCCCTGAGGGGCTTAAACCCCTGAGGGCTTAAACATCGCCCTCCGCGGAGAGAATCTGATCCACCGCGTTCAAATCGTCTTCCGTGGGAATCCTGGCCGGCAGAGTCTGTTCAAACAGCGCCTTGCTCACCACCTCGAGATGCGTGATCCTGCCCATCACCGCCAACTCGCCCTCCAGCTTCGTCCTCGACCGCAGAATCTGTCCCAGCACAAACCGTCCCTGGGCGTCCATCTTCACTTCCTGGCCGTGATAGCCCGTCATGTCGAGGTAATTCTTCACTGCCTTGTTCCCCACACTGTGTTTCTTCAGTCGCAACTCGTTCTTCTTCCACTCATCGAGCGGCCAAATCTGTGCGCGCTCCCCGTCCGCGGTCGTCACATAGAGGTCGGTAATATTCGCGGCGTCCAGCAACTGCTTGAAGGGAACCGGCAGCTTGAGCCGCCCGCTCTCCTCGACCTTCGCTGGATGGTTGCCCCTGAACATCTGTCTGCCTCAATGCCATCTGCCCGTCCGGGTTAGCCACGCTGGTTCCCCATCCGCTTTTGCATCCGGAATCCCATGTTCCGGGCTCCAAAGGGAGTACACTCTCTGTGGAAATGCCCGCTGCCTTGGAAAACTCGTTGCTTGGCTCCGATTGGAAGGATGGTTTGATTTTCCCCAAAAAGTGCCAATTAACTCCAAAAATTTCCAACTCCTGACGATAGTACCCCGGTTCTCTGCGGATGCAAAGAGAAAAATCGGTGGAAACTGTCGAAAATCTGGGCTTTACTCGGGAAAGCCGACTAATAGGCGAAAAAATTTCCGACACCACAAGATGTGGGGTTTACTGCTTTGATTCCCCCACTAGACAGCCCACCCGGATTGTGGTAGGAGAACAAAAAGCGAAGATCGGCCAGTTTGTGCCGCCAGTCTCCTCACGCCGCGCCGGAGCGAGTCCCAGAATCTGCATTCGCCTTCGGCCGCTTTGGAGGGCACAAGCGGGGAACCCGCCCAGTAGGTGGGTCGCGTGCCGAAACCGCCGATCAATTTTCGAGAAATCAAGTCCGCGACGAAGCCGCGCCCAAACCCACGCCGCGAATCCTGATCGAGCGCTCACCCAACGTTCCACTCGAACGCATCGACGGACCGTTTCCGAAAAGCCGACTTCCAAAACTGATCCAAATTTGGATCAACTTCCGGATTGGCACCGACGCAGGCGTTCCGCATTCGCAGGTCCCAATATGAGTGCCCGCATTCTTCTGGTTCCGGTGCGTTCCTAATTTGTGCACAATTGACCATTTAAATGCCGCAGCAAATGTTCTAATCGCTAAATCAAAGTCACACTTCGGATCAACTCGGTCCGAAGAATTCATTCTTGCCGGTCCCAGTCCAAATTGGATTGCAGGGCGGCTGTAGAGCAACTAGAAAGAAATCTAACTGCCTACACGCCTAAGTCCCCACCTGCATTACTCGACCGGAGATGGCGTCAGCGCCGCGACTCACTATTTGGCGATTGGTTCTCCACAGTCGAACAAATCATGGTGACGGATTCTTCGCTAGCTGGTGTCTGCACTGACTGTGAACCGTGGCACGAGGCGTGCCCTTTCAAGGGAAGCTGAACCGGGTCGAGCGCCGTCTCGCCGCCTTGAATGGAACGCTCTGCGTGTGATTTTTCATGGAGCAAAACAGAATGCAAACTCGAATTGAAACCGCTGTACGCTTTGGAGTTCTCCCCAACTTTTTTCGACTTCTGCTGGGCACCAAATATCAGAAGAGGGAGGAACCATTACCCGAAATGGAGCTGGATCTTCATTACTTGCTCGCCCTCGGACCCCAGATCCCATGGACCGCCGATCCCGACGGGCAAATTCTCTATATCGATCCACAATGGCTATCGTGGGTGGGGTTCTCCCCGGAGCGGGCCTTTGGGGACAAGTGGCTAAAGGTCGTTCATCCCGAGGACGTGGACAGAACACGCAGCGCCTGGGCCCACTCGATAGATGCCGGTCACCCACTTGACGCCGAATACCGCATCCGCGATGCTTCCGAATCTTATGTCTGGGTTTGTTCACGAGCGGTTCCCCGCTACGGGGCAGATAAGCGCATTCTGAAGTGGTATGGCTACACCGAGAACATCGAAACTCGAAAGGAGACTGAACTCGCAATTCGGCAGTCGGAGAAACTGGATGCTCTTGCCCGGCTTGCGAGCTCCATCGCGCACGAGGTCAATAACCCGCTGGAAGCGGTGACGAATCTCCTCTTTCTTTCTCAAATGGCCGACGATCTCTCGGCAATCAAAGAGTACCTGAAAGATGCGGATCGAGAATTGCGGCGCGTGGCCATGACCGCATCCCAAACTCTTCGTTTTCACAAGCAATCCATCTCCCCGTCTCCGGTCACGTGCGAGGAGCTGATTGACCGCACGTTATCGCTCTTTGAAGGGCGACTATCGGCAACTGCTCTCGAGGTAGAGAAGCGAGTGCGCACGAAACGAGCCGTTCAATGTCTTGAGGGCGACGTCAGGCAGGCGCTGTCGAATTTTGTCGGGAATGCAGTCGACGCGTTAAGACCGAAGGGCGGCCGACTCTTGCTGCGCGGACGCGAGGCCACAGATTGGGCAAGCGGGAAAAAGGGACTCGTGATCACAATTGCAGACACGGGGCCGGGATTCGCTCCCGAGGTTATGTCCAATTTGTTTAAGCCATTCGTCACCACAAAGGGAGAGAACAGAAATGGTCTGGGTTTGTGGGTCAGTCGCGACATCATAGCGAGACAGCACGGTCGCATCACAATCAGGAGCAGCCGGAAGCCGAAATTGCACGGAACAGTAGTTACCATCTACTTGCCTCTTGAGCCCATTCATTGACAAACCTCGGCCCCATTTTTCCTTCAACCCATTGAAAAGGATCCGCAAATTAATCCCGCCGATTTGCAGAAAATTAAGCGCATCCGGCGCACAATGGTTCTATGCAGATTGCATCTCATCTCCGCCGCGGCCTGTATCGCGCCCCATATGAATCGGAGCCCGCGCGGAAATTAATTAAAGAAAAACGACCCACCCATACCCCGGTAGGGTATCAGGCAATTTTGCTTCAAGCTGCTTATTTTCAGTGCGATAAGCCCAGAAATTGCGACCTTATCCGTTCCACCCGCGAGCTCAAACTGCACCATTCTCGGTGCATTTCGGAGATTAGCCCGGTTCGTACCACCCCCCTCCCCCCTCCCCCCTCCCCCCCTACGCCGCCAGCCCGAACCCGCGCCGGATTTACAATCTTCTCGTGCATGCGACCGCCAACGCGATGAAACCTCTCTGCTTCGTGCTTATGCCCTTTGGGCGCAAGCAGGATGGAACCGGCAAGCTCATTGATTTCGATACCGTCTATCAACAGATCATCTCGCCGGCAGTAACCTCTGCGGGCCTCGAACCGATCCGCGCCGACGAAGAGCAGGTCGGCGGCACCATCCACAAGCCGATGTATGAGCGCTTGATGCTCTGCGAGTTTGCGGTGGCCGACGTCACGGGCGCGAACCCGAACGTCTACTACGAACTCGGCATTCGTCACGCCGTCCGCCCGTCGAGCACGGTGATTCTGTTCGCCGAGGGCAC
Source organism: uncultured Acidobacteriota bacterium (assembly GCA_963830785.1). GTDB lineage: Bacteria > Acidobacteriota > Terriglobia > Terriglobales > Acidobacteriaceae > Telmatobacter. The sequence continues at coordinate 98,891 of CAWHNV010000045.1, read as the reverse complement.
GTCACTTCCGTTCGACATCGCCCTTTTGCGCGGCATGCCCTATCGTCTGGACGCTTCCGGCAACCCGTCCAATCCCGAGGGCGACAGGCAAAACATCACGCAGCGCCTGCAGGCCGCCAACCAGGAACCGCACGACGACAGCCCGCTTTTCACGCTCATTCAGGACATGCCGCGCATCGAAGTCGACCACGAGAAGACGGACCTCTTCCGCGATCGCGTCGCCTACTCGCGCGACGCGAAGCAGCGGTTGACAGTGGCGCGCAAGGCGGGAGCGGACGCGGTCGGCAGCATTGCCGCGGAATTTCCCAATCTTCTCAATGTCGAAGCCGGCATCGTGGTGGATTTGTTCCTGTCGTTTCGCGCCGTCAAAGCCTGGCAGCAGATGGTGGATCTTTACGCGCGCATGTCGCGCACTCTGCAAAACACGCGCATGGTCCAGGAACAGTTCGCCTTCGCTCTCAACCGCCTCGGAAAGTCTGATGAAGCCGAGCAGGTTCTCAAGCAGACCATTGAGAAGTTCGGCCAGAGCAGCGAGACCAACGGACTGCTTGGCCGCGTCTACAAGGATCGCTGGGAGAATGCCCTCAAAGCCGGACGCGCAATGGAAGCGCGTGGCTATCTCAAACGTGCCATCCAGGCCTATCGCGCCGGTTTTGAAGCCGACTGGCGCGATCCGTATCCTGGCATCAACGCCGTCACGCTGATGGAGTTGCAGGAGAAACCAGATCCTGCGCAGGCTGACATGCTTCCCGTTGTGCGCTACGCAGCACTGCTGCGCGCCAAGTCCAACGGCGATTACTGGGACCAGGCCACGCTTCTCGAGTTAGCCGTGCTCGCCCGCAACGTCAGCGAAGCGCAGGATTATTGCGGCGCGGCCCTGGCGGTTGTCCGCGAAGCTTTCGAGCCCGAAACCACCGCCCGCAACCTGCGCCTCATCCGCGAAGTGCGCACTGCGCGAGGCGAAGACGTCGCGTGGCTAGCAGAAATCGAAGAGGGTCTGAAAGAAGCTCAGTCGCGCCTTGAATCCCCAAGCGGAGCTAGAAGCTAGAAGCTGATTTTGTGTTCCACCATCCTCCACCAAGCGCCTCAAAGAGCGTTGCGGAATCCGCGTAGCGCGCCGCCGTGGCCGCAGTCCGATCCAGTTCCGTCTGCAACTGTTCCCGCTCGGCCTCAAGCAGAACCAGTTCGCTGATCCCTCCGGCGTGATATCGTCCCTGAGCAATCCGATAACTCGCATCCGCATCGGCCGCTGCATCGCTGAGCGCATGCAGGGTTTCGGCATCGTGGTCAATGGAAGTGAGCGTGTCGGCCACCTGTCCGAACGCATCGAGCACGGTTTGCCGGTAGACGCTGTTCGCTTCCTCGTAAGCCGCCTCAGCCTTGCGCTTCTCCGCGCGCAGCGCGCCTCCGTTATAGATAGGTTGCGTCAGCGACGACGCGACATTCCACACGTCACCGCCCGCGACGAAACTGGTGCCCAAGCCGCCGCCGCTTCCCGACAACACAATCTGCGGATAGAGATTGGCCGTGGCCACGCCGACGTTGGCGCTCGCCTCATGCATCAGCGATTCGGCTGCTCGAATATCGGGCCGCTGCCGCACCAGCGCTGAAGGAAGGCTCAACGGCAACTCCTGCGGAAGCTCGAGCGCATCCAGCGAGAGCTCCGGAATCTGCACTTCAGCCGGCGACTTGCCCATCAATACCGCAAGCTGGTGATTCACCGCGTCGAGCTGAGCTTCGAGCGGAGGAATCGTAGCCTGCGTCTCGGCCACCGTGGTTTTCACGCTCTCCACCTCTGCTTCGGAAGTTCCACCGGCACGACTCCGCTCCACCGTGATCGCCAGTTCGCGCTGCTCTGCAGCAAGCAACCGCCTGCTGAGCTCGATCTGTTTGCGAAGCTTCGCCTGGCGAATCGCAGCCGAGACAACATTGCCAGCCAGCATCAGCCGCGCTCCCTCGAGCTGCCAGTTCTCATAATCCCGCTCTGCGTTGAGGCCTTCAATCGCGCGCCGGTTGGCTCCGAAAATGTCGAGCGCATACGAAACGGCAACCGATCCATTCAGCAGCGCGAAAGGCGAGGGATTGGGAAACGGGATGCCATAAGCGGCGAGGTTGAGTTGTTCTCCCTCTACGGATGCGTTCCCCGTTACTGTCGGATATTTTGCCGCCCCAGTGCGCGCGTTCAACTCCTCCTGTGCTTCTCTTAGCCGCGCGGCTGCCTGCGCAAGAGTCGGGCTGTTCGTCAGCGCTTGCTCCATCATGCCGTTGAGCTGAGGCGAGTGGAACAGCGACCACCATTGCGCCGGCAGCGATGCCGAAGCCCGGTCTGAACTATTGAAGTGCTGCGCGACGCCCGCAAGCCCAGCGCTGCTCGCGGTCGCGCTCGGTTGCGTCTGCGGCGTATAGGCGGTCACCGCCGGCGCCGTCGGCGGATTGTACTTCGGACCAACGTTGCAACCCGCAACAAAACAAAGTGCGAGGGATGCGATCGCTGCTTCGGCGAGAAGCCTTGTATCAGGGCACGAGCGGGGAACCCACGCGGTGTGTGGGTCGCGTGCCGAGGCCGTTCCAAAATAGAAGCGGGGCTTTAGCCCCTGCTGACGCTGTCGCGTCCAATGCAAATCCTTCGCCAAACCCATGGCTTTGCCTCTCAATTCACTCCATCAATCCAGCGTCCTGCGATATGTGATGGACGCAATGAACATCAGAACCACCATGAAGACCATCATGGGCCACACGCTCGGCCAGGAATCGGCCCAGCCGTTGCCCTTGAGAAGAATTCCCCGTATGAGCCGCAGGAAATAAGTAAGCGGCAGCAGGTTTCCAATCGCCTGCGCCCATTTGGGCATGCCTTCGAAGGGGAACATGAAGCCTGAGAGCATGATGTTAGGGAGAAAGAAAAAGATTGCCAGTTGCACAGCCTGCAACTGATTCTGCGCCAGCGACGAAAACGTGATGCCAACCGTGAGATTCGCCGCGATAAACAGCAGCGCCGAAAGATAAACCGCGCCAATGTTGCCGAAGAACGGCACCTGAAACACGTAGCGCGCGGCCAGCAGAATAATGGTTGCCTGAATGAGTCCGATGCCGATGTAGGGAATCAGTTTTCCCGTCATTACCTCCAGCGGCGTTACCGGCATGGCCAACAAGTTTTCCATCGTCCCACGTTCACGCTCGCGTGTGATGGCGAGACCCGTCATCAAAACCATGGTCAGCGTCAGCACCATTCCCGTCAGTCCCGGCACCACGAAATACTGCGTAATATTGTCGGGATTGTAGAGCTGATGAATCGTCACGCCGAATGGCGGAGGGCTTCCTGCAAGCTTGGCGAGCGGCCCGGTGATTTCCTTGTCGACGACCGATTGCACGATGCCGTTCACCGCGGCCAGCGCGCTCCCAGTCGCCGTAGGATCGGTGGCGTCGGCTTCGATCAGCAACAAAGGCCGCTCGTGGCGCAGAAGCTGGTGCGTAAATCCCGCAGGAATGTTGATGACAAACAGCACCTTGCCTTGCGCCAGCGCCTCGCGTCCCGCCGCTTCATCCGGCAGCGTGCCGACAACTCTGAAGTACGACGAGTTCTCGAGCCCCGCAATAAAGCTGCGCGTGATGTCGGTATCGTCGGCGCTGATGATCGCTGTATCGAGATGCTTCGGATTCGTGTTGATGGCGTAGCCGAACAGCGCCGTCTGCATAATCGGTATGCCCACGATCATGGCGAAGGTGAGCCGGTCGCGTTTGAGCTGCGTAAACTCCTTCAGCACCATGCTCCACCAGCGCGCCGCAGAAAAACCACTTCGTCCTTTCATGCCGCGCCTCCATCGTTGTCGCTGGTCTTTCCCATCAGATAAATGAAGACATCCTCTAAGTTCGTGTCGATAGGTTCCGCGCGCCGCCCGCTCGCGCTGGCCGCAGCCTCCACCGTGCGCTGCAGCTGTCCCGCATCGCCTCCGCTTACGTGCAGCACGTCGCCGAACGTTACCGTCTGCTCCACGCCGGGCCGCTTGCGCAGTTCCTCCTGCAACTCGGAGAGGTGATCGCCGTGAATGGCCCACGTCGTAAGGTGTTGGCTGGCGATCACCTCGGCCGCTGAGCCCTGCGCCAGCAGTTTTCCGAAGGCGATGTACGCCAGCTTATGGCAGCGCACGGCTTCATCCATATAATGAGTGCTCACCAGCACCGAGATTCCCTTCGCCGCCAAGCCCTGCAACTCATCCCAAAAGTCGCGCCTTGCGCGCGGATCAACGCCGGCTGTGGGTTCATCGAGCAGCAGCAGATTAGGTTCGTGCAGCATGCATGCCGCCAGCGCCATGCGTTGCTTCCATCCGCCGGAAAGCTCACCCGCAAGCTGCCTGGCGCGCGCCGTCAGTCCCAGATTGTCCAGCGACTTGCGCACCGCCGCCTTGCGCTCCGGGATCGCATACATGCGCGCTACAAAATCCAGGTTCTCTGCAATCGACAGATCCTCCCAGAAGGAAAATCTCTGCGTCATATAGCCGACCTTGCGCTTGATCTCAGCAGGTTCGCGCACAATGTCGTAACCCAGGCAAGTTCCGCTGCCGGAGTCGGGTTTGAGCAGTCCGCACACCATGCGGATCGTCGTGGTTTTGCCGCTGCCGTTCGGTCCCAGAAATCCGAAAATCTCGCCGCGGCGCACGCGCAGCGAAACATCGCGCACCACGTGCTTGTCTCCGAAGTGTTTGTTCAGGCCACGCACGTCGATCGCGTATTCCGGGCTGGCAGCCATCGTCATTCGACCGTCACTTCCACGGGCTGACCAGGATGCAGCAGTATTGCCTTCTCTTCTGGCGGTTTGGCAATGATCATGAACACCAGCTTCGAGCGGTTCTCGTTGCTGTAAATTACCGGTGGCGTATATTCGCACTGCGGCGAGATGAACGTGATCGCCGCAGTCACAGCAGTGGAGCAGCCGTCGCATTCAACCCGCACGTTTTCGCCGATCTTCAATTTCCCGACGATCGTTTCCGGCACGAAGAAACGGACTTCCATATTCTCCGGTGGCAGAATCTGCACCACCGGATTGCCCGCCTCCACCCATTCACCTTCGCGATACAACGTGTCGAAGACCAGGCCCTGGCGCGGCGAGGCAATGTTTTTTTGATCAAGCCGCCACTCGGTTTCGGAAAGAGAAGCGCGATCGGCCGCGACCTGGTTCAGCTGCGCCTTGATCTGTTGCTCGCGCGCGGGCAATGCATCCACGGCCAGGTCGGCTTCGACTTCCCGCACCCGCGCCACACTCGCGTTAGCCGCCTCCTGTGCGGCGATCAGATCGGTCTGCGCAATACCGCCGGCCTCGAACTGTTTCTTGTCGCTCTCCAGAATCTGATCGGCCTGCCTTTTCTGGGCCAGCGCTTGCATCAACTGCGCCCGCGTCACCTCAATCTCAGGCGGACGCTTGCCGGTCTCAAGATCGGCCAGCCGCGACTGCGAGCTTTCGACCAGGCGTTGCGCGTTGCGCATTGCGGACGCTTCAGGCTCGCGATCGAAAGCAAAAAGCGGCTGCTTCACGGCGACAGTTTCTCCGCGCGTCACCGCGAGATGATCGAGCCTGCCGCTCTGGGGCGATGCCACGTAGACATATTTGCCTTCGATGTAGCCCTGAAATGTGTTTGCCGGCTGATGCGAGCATCCCGTGGCGGCGAGCGCTATTGCAATGGCCAGACCCAGGATGATGAAACGGTTTCGTTGACGGTGCATCGGCACATTTTCCTCCGATCTCATTTCTTTTTACGAGGCGTTCTCTCTGAGCGTTTCAGTCCGTGCTGCAGCAAGGCCGTAATGTGGCGGCCGATAGCCTGCGGGTCCGGCTCCTTGCGATGAAAGACCTCGGCGAAAAATGGCGCCGTAGCCAGATGCATCATCACCAGACCCAGCATGGAGAAAACGATCAACACCGGATCGAGGTCCGCCTGGAATTCGCCATTCGCCTGGGCACGCGCCACCGCCTCGCTTACCACGCGCACCTTGTCGAAAGGCAGCTTGCGGAGCACGCGGCTGCGCAGCAATCCGCCCTCGTTCAGCACCTCGCGCATCCAGGTAGAGGGAATCCACGGCATGCGCTCGATCCCGGCCACCAGGCGCGCGACCACGCCGCGTAGCATTTCCTCTGGAGCAGCGTCAGGGCCAACGGGGCTCCAGACCGACGCGATCATGGGCGCGATCTTCTCTTCCACGACGCAATCGAGCAGATGGTCGCGGTCTTTGAAGTAGTAGTGCATCATCGCCGGCGTCAACCCGGCCCGCTTGGCAATCGCGGCAAAGGTGGTTGCCGCCACGCCCTGCCGCGCGAATAGCTCCGTAGCCGCGGTCAGCAAATGCTCGCGCGCGTCGCCATCCACGCCGGTAACCGGCCGTCCGGGACTGCGTTTGAGTTTGCGAGTTATGTAAGTCATAAATTAACTAATGATATAATTAATATCATAATGCCAAAAATTGTCAATCGCCATCCGTGGCCGAACCAAGCCATTTGTCGATCGAAGGGAAACACTCCTGCTCCCGAACGGCAGCCCGGGAGCAGGAGTGCTGGAGCCGTATCAGCAGAGCGATGGTTACCGCTTTGGTCTGCAGATAATTGTTCAGCACTTCTTCGCCCATCTCGCGGCCCCAGCCCGATTGCTTGTATCCGCCGAAAGGCAGATGAGGCGTCGAAGACGTTGTGGCAGTTGACCCAAACCGTGCCTGCGCGCAGGCCGCGCGCCACCTTGTGGGCTAGGCTCAGGTTCTGCGTCCACACGCTGGCGGCCAGCCCGTAGATGGTGTCGTTGGCGCGCTTGACGATCGCGTCGACGTCCCTGTCGGAAAACGGAACCGCGCACACCACCGGCCCGAAGATCTCTTCCTGCACCACCTTCATGCGCGGGTTGGTGTTGGTCAGCACGGTGGGACGCACAAACCAGCCGCGATCGACGCCGGAGACGGGGCCGCCGGCTGCGACCTTCGCGCCCTCCTCAATTCCCGATTCGATGTAGCCGACGACGCGGCGATACTGCTCGTCCGAGACCAGCGGGCCCATCTGGCATGAGGGATCCATTCCCGGCGCCAGCTTGATCTCATTCGCCACCTGGCTCACGCCGTCCACCACTTCGTCGAAGACCTTCTCGTGCACGTAGAGGCGCGAACCGGCGCAGCAGCACTGCCCGTGGTTGAAAAAGATGGCGCTGGCTGTGCCCTGAATTGCGCTATCGATTTTCGCATCCGGGAAGACCATGACGGGCGATTTTCCACCCAGTTCCAGCGTCACCTTCTTCAGGTTTCCCGCCGCGGCTTTCACAATCAGCTTGCCCACTTCGGTGGATCCGGTAAAGGCCACCTTGTCGACCATCTCGTGAGCGGCCAGCGGCGCGCCGGCTGCCTTCGCCGTAGCCGGTAATCACGTTGACCACGCCGGCCGGCAGACCGGCTTCGTCGCAGAACCTGCGCCAGCCGCAGCCCGGACAGCGGCGTCTGCTCGGCCAGCTTCAGCACAATGGTGCAGCCGCAAGCCAGCGCGGGCGCCAGTTTCCACGCCGCCATCAGCAGCGGAAAGTTCCACGGGATGATTTGCGCCACCACGCCGATGGGCTCGCGCAGCGTGTAGGAATGGAAGTCGTATCCGGCCGAGAGCGGCAGAGTCTTGCCCGAGATCTTGGTCGCCCAACCGCCCATGTAGCGGAACATGTCCACGGTCAGCGGCACGTCGGCCACGCGCGCCACGGAGAAGGGCTTGCCGTTATCGAGCGATTCCAGCTCGGCGAATTCGTCCAGATGCTCTTCGATAAGATCGGCGATCTTCCAAAGCACGCGACCTCGTTCCGAAGGCGACATGCGCGGCCAGGGACCTTCGTCAAAGGCGCGGCGCGCTGCCGTTACCGCGCGGTTCACGTCCTCGGCTTCGGCCTTCGGGAACGTGCGTGATGACGTCGCCGGTTGCGGGATTGTAAACCGGAAATGTTCTTGCCGGACGCGGCCGCGACGAAGCGGCCGTCAATGAGCATCCTGTGATCGCTGCTCACAAAGTCGGCGGTACGACTGCTGAGACGTGGATCAATAGACAGAGTGGCCATGGTGACAACCTCCTGTGCTGCCGGGTGTGGTGGCTTTGGGGCCGGTGAAGGAGACAGGGAACGAGCCCGAACCACGCCGGGATCCGGCACACAGGAACACTAGCACCGGGGCTTATGGATTGGCCAGTGGACCCAAAGAATAAAATCGCGCGTAAGGATGCCGCGAGCGCCGGGCAGTCGAGCGGCGCGCCGCACCAAATTTGCTGCTGCCCTCGATAAAAAGTGGAACGGTTGGTGGCAGGTTTTCAGCGCCGCTGCAGCCGACGCCTCACGCGCTCACTCCTTCACGTTCTTCACTCGCTGGGGGCAGAGGTTATCAGAATCGCCAGGTAAATGTCGTTGAAGTGGAGGCCGCGCATCTCGGCGGGCGGAAGCGCAGTCCGAGGGTCCTCGAGGGGGATGGGATGGAAACGCTCGAGTCGGAAGGAATCCGCTGCAGGACGCGCACGTCACGTCGGCGGCCGTCTTGTCATTCGCGGCATAGCCCTTGAAGACGTCGTGCGCCATGGGTTCTTCCGGTTCTTGTATTCAGAAAGGAACGCCGCTGGCCACACGATAACCCGGCACAGGCGCGCCGCCTACACCCCAATGCCGTCCGACTCATTTTCGGCCTTCAGGAGCTGCCGCGCTGCTAGTTTTGCGTTTCCACTGCCGTGATTTTGCAATTCACCTTGGCCGCACCCTGTGCCTCGGCACCTATCGAGAATGTCGCAAGATTCACGGTTGCTCCCGGTGCCGCTGGCCCGGTCAGAGTGACCTGGTTTTGCGTGAGGTTCTGGCCGTTGGCATCCATCTGCTCGCACCCCAGCATTGCCGCAGCGAGGGGGATATTCGATCCGTTCAGCCACTGCCCCTGCGTGACCTGAATTTGACCGTTCACGGCATTGTAGCTGCCTTCGGTAAATTTTTGAGCCGCGACGATGGCTTGATTCTGATTCCCACCGCCACCCCCGCCGCCACCGCCGCCTCCCGGTCCAGGCTGGGTCTGCGTGGTCGGTGTCGTGCCCTGAGTCTGGTTCTGATCGTGCGTGTGGAAATACCAAATGCAAAATCCCGCCACAACAACAGCCACCCAAATAAGCGGATTCTTGCTCGCTGGCTGTGCCCCCGGAGGCGCGCCCATGATAATCGGCGGAGGATATTGTGGAGGCATCCCGGAGAACGGTTGCCCGGGAGGTGGAGGGTACTGCGGAGGCATCCCGGGGAACGGTTGCGCAGGCGGCTGCTGCGGAGGATATTGCGGGGGCACCCCCATGAACGGTTGCACAGGCGGCGGGATCGCCACTGGCGGAGCCGGTGCTTGCGGAGCTGCCACTTGCGGAGCAGCCGCTGGCACGGCCGGTGCGCCTGCTGCCTGGGCCGTTTGATCGGCTCCACATTTCGCGCAGAAGCGCTCGGTGCCTGCTAATGGACCGCCACAATTACTGCAGAATGCCATAACCTTTCTCTCCTTGAATCAAATTCATCTCGGCCAATTCGGCTCCGCTTGGCCGCAGCTGCGGCACTATAGCCTCTGCATATTCGGTGAGACGTTGTCGACGCGCCCGATTGCATATGCCGGGCCGCGTTGTTCGCCGATTGCGCCTCGATCCACTGCAGTCAGCGCATCAACGCCGCAAGGAATGCAATCACCGATTTTCGGAAACCTGTCCTGAGGAATGCGAAATCCGCACCTCGAAATCCACGCCTCCAGAATCTGTCTCGTCGATCTGCCTCACCCTTAGTTTGCCGCTTGCACTGCCACGATGCCGCATTTCACATTGGTCACACCCTGTGCCTCGGCTCCCATTGTGAATGGCTGAATGTTGATAGTCTGTCCCGGCTGCACCGGGCCTTTCAGGACGGTCGTCAACTGTGAGAGGGGCTGGTTGTTGGCGCCGTATTGAATGCACTCCAGCTCCGCCGCCTGGATGATCACATTCGAACCGTTCCGCCACTCAGCCTGCGTTATCTGGATCTGTCCGTTCGAAGGTTGACCCTTCCAGGCGAATTGTTGGGCCTGCACAAGGGCTTGATTGGCACCACCTTGCCCTCCTGGTTGCTGGCCAGGTTGCTGCCCCGGCTGCCGTCCCGGATACCCACCCGGTTGCTGCGTCGGCTGTTGCCCCGGGTACCCTCCCGGCTGTTGCCCCGGTTGCTGTCCTGGATATCCTCCTGGTTGCTGCCCTGGATATCCTGTCGGCTGTTGCCCCGGGTACCCTCCCGGCTGTTGCCCCGGTTGCTGTCCTGGATATCCACCCGGTTGCTGGCCGGGATTTGCCGCTGGCTGTTGCCCCGGATTACCTCCTGGCTGCTGCCCGGGGTCGCCCGGCTGGGTCTGTGCCGTCGGCGTCTGCGGCGTCTGGGGTCGCATATAGTGCGTGTAGTAGTAATACCCCCCTGCCGCAACGACGAGGGCCGCTACCCACATCATCCCGCTCTTTTGGACCGGAGCGGGCGGCGGCATCTGAACCGGACCCGGCCCCATAGGCATCGGAACCGGTCCTGACGCCATAAAGGGCGTGTTAACGGACGGGGCCATCGGGGCAGCCGCCGGCGGAGCCGGTGCGCCGCTCGCTTTCAACGTCTGATCGCGTCCACATTTCGCGCAGAAGCGCGAGTCCCCTTCCAACACAGCTCCGCAACTGCTGCAGAATGCCATAGCGTTTTCCTTTCCTTACGCAGATTCCGTCCTAAGTGCCGTAAAGGTCCGGACAGGTGCCGCTCAAACGCCCGCTGGCGCCTGCGGCTGCATAGCATATCGCCTCGCGCCCAACCCCAGCGTCGCTTCCACATGGTTCAGCGTGGCTTGCAATTGCGCCTTCTTTACGTCCCTCACCTGGTTCAGACCCTGCTGAATCATGGTGAAGAGTACGTACCATGAGATCACCGCCGTAAACGCCATGACTCCATCCATGATGTACCCGTCGGTATTTGCCTGGGCCTGGGTCGTGGGATTGAACAGCTTCGGAAAAGTCACCGTGATGTCCCAAAGCGTATGCATCAACACCGGGATCAGGAAAGCCAGCAGGAAGCGCTTATCCGCCAGCATTCCAAAGCTCACCGGCCTGTCCTGCTTCACCCGCCAGAAGGCGCCGGCGGCAATCGGCGTCCACACTACGTGCCCAAATGGCGCCAAATATGCGCGCGACCATAGCAAGCTCACCATCGATTTCACAGCGTCGATGGTAGCCTGGTTCACCGCCGCGATGGCCTGCGCCTGGGTGATCTGTCCCTGCGCAAATTTCGCTACCGCCTGGATGGTCTCTGTTTGCAATACCGACACGAAGCCGCTACCCGAGTTAAACAACGCATAGCCGGATGTCTCGAAGCACGCAAAGCCGGCACCCACCGCGCACCCAAACAGGATTCCATTCAACTCGTACTTGTAGCCCGCGCCGCGTACGCCCCACATCACCAGGATCACCGCGAGCAGCTTCGAACTCTCCTCGATAGGGCCAGGGAAGTTGGCTATGGCCGAAACCTGGTACTCAAGGATAGCCATGCACAGTCCGACCACGCCGCCTACCAGGAACAGCTTTCCCAATTGCACGATCGAGACGTTGCGCGGCGTGTTCATTTCAAAGATGAAAACCAGCGTCGCCAGCGGCGTCGCGAACGCTCCCATGAACATGAGGGCCGGCAGCAGATTCATTTCCGATTGCCCGGTAAAATAAAAAACGCCGTACAACACAACAGCCGCGATCGCTAGGGCCATCAGAAAGCGGAAGAACATCCATGGCTTGGGCCAGTTCGTGTCCACCATCTCGATAGGCGGAGTCGTCAGCGCCGAGCCCACCATGGCGTACTCTTCTTCGGCGCGGGGATCGTGGTGCTTGAATGTTTCGCTGAACGTCTGGCTCAGGCTGAACCCTTCCAACTGATCCGAGGACGCGATCTTTCGAATCTGCGCCTGTATGCTCTGCAGCAGACCCACCCCCGCATGCGGCTGCATCCCTTGCGCGGGGACGTAATACACTTGCTGCGGTCCCCCAGGGTACGCCTGGTACATGACCGGCACCATGCCCGGCGGCGGCGCCTGCGAACCCGGATACGCGCCCGGATAAGCGGCCGAGGCTGCCGGTTGGGGCGCTGCGGGAGGCGCGGCGGCCGGTTGTGCACTGCTTGCGGCGCTTAAGGGAGCTCCGCAACTCTTGCAAAACTTGCTTTCCGGCAGGCATGCCGTTCCGCAGCGGGGACAGTTCATAGGGATCTCCTGATTTACTTCGTGCGGGGGGATGTTATGCAAATTAGCATCCCTTCGTCCGCAAAGTAAAGAATTCTTTGAAGAAAAAAGCATGGGCGCTTTCGCGGGGGATGCCAATCCGGCGCCGCCGGGGGCCGCATTCCGGACTCGAAGATCAAAATTCAGGAGCTGCGGGTTCCGAGACCGAATGCATGATGCCCGATCGCGGGCACAACATCCCACCTCTGATTGCAGGGGGTCTCCGGCTGAAGTAACCCTTTGACTGGATCGGTGTCTAATCTGATCAGGGAGTAGAAATTTCAAGTGGTCTTATATCGTTTTTCCCCCTGTGCGGGTTTTCTTGCCTTGCTGTTGGCCGCGTTGTCGCCAGCCGCGATGGCTCAACCTTCCGTTCACGGCGGCGGCAGTTCGCCGTCTGGTCCGGAGTCCGGCAATTTTGTGATCGCGCAGCACGGCCACGCGGTAGGCACTGCCAGTTTTCATTTCACCGCCACCAAGCAGGGTTACGACTCGACCTCGTTGGTCAAGGTTTCTATGCAGGGCCTCGACTACGCGCTCTCGAAGACCGAGCAGCTTTCCTCTGCCAACCAGCTCGAGCACGTGCAGCTGAGTGCGATCGTGAACGGCGAAGCGGTGAACGTAGTAGCGGCTCCCGATGCGGCCCAATTTCTGCTGAATATTTCAGCCAGCGGAAAAAGCTCCACCACGCGACTAACTGCGCACCCCGGCGCGGTGTTCCTGGCCGATTTCGATCCCGGCGCGCTGGAAACGCTGTTGGCGCTTGCGGTGACCAGAAACAACCGCGACCTGTGGGTGATTCTGCCCAAGAACGCAGGCACCATTGAGCCAGTGCAGCTGGCCACCTACGCTGATCAGCAGGGAACCCTCGACGGCGAGCCCATCACCGTGCATCATCTTGTCGCTACCGTCGCCGGAGCCAATACCGACCTCTTTTCTGGTCCGGAGAATCAACTTCTCCAGGCGGAATTGCCGGAGGAGGGCTTTGCCCTCGTTCGCAAGGGCTTTGTCCTGACTCCGCCTGCCAAACCGGTCGCCCCACTGGATGGGCTGGCCCCGCCGGCGCCTGGAATATAGATCGATTCTGCAGCCCGGACAGCAACTAAGCGCGCTGGAAACGGTCTAATTATCAGACTAGTTCGCATCCGCCAAGGCACTTTGTGGCGCACGCGCATCAACGTACACTGGAGAAGCTCTCGATTGTCCGCACTCCCCCTCATGTGCAGGAAGGCAACCGTTGCCATTGCGCTCGTGGTTCTGACTGCCTTTGGCGCTCATGCCGCGCCTGGTTCTGAGCCCGGTTCTCAACTCGGCCCCGCGCCGGCCAAGCTGCACCGCAACGCCAAAGCTCCGGCGACACGCCCCGCGCCGCCCGCGTACAGCAGGCATCACGCCGCGCCAGCGCACACGCGCCTTCAAACTCAGGTGAGCACTGCGCGGAAGCCCACGCCCCACGAAGCGGGGCGCACCGCGGGACTCGCTATTCGGCGTGAGCTTGCGCAGAAACAGGCTGCGCGGCGCAACGTAGCGCTCCATGTGAATCCATCGCGCGCCACCTTCCGTCCGGAGAGCGAACGCGTACTTCGTTCAAATAAAGAAACTCCCGCCGTCCCGGCAATGGAAGTTGCGTCGGCTTCTCCCGTTTTCCTGTTGCGGCCGGCGCCGGCAGATGATCCCGCGCAAGAAGAACCCGCGCAAGCCGTAAACTCGCCGACGACGGGTGAAAACGCGGGAGCGGGGACCAGACGGATCGCGCGGCCCACGCATGCCAACCCAAACGTCGAGGTCCCCGACGCGGAAACTCCAGACGCCAACGCTGAGCAAGCATCGGTGCGGATTCCGCTCCGTTCCAATCCGGCGCCGCTGCGCGGCTCCCATGAATCTTTAGAGCGGCAGAATGCGCGCCTCGATGCCGAGGGTTTGGAGCGGATCGAAGACGAATCCGACCTCGTCGATCGCATCACCCACAAATTGCTCGTGCCCATCCCGGTATCGAGCGCGCTCACGGTAAATTCCGAACTGGCAGCGACCCACCGCTATTGCCGGCCGTGGACAGCGCTGTTTCTGACTGACTTGTCGCGGGCGCACGATGCGGCATTCCGCCGGCCGCTCGAGGTCAGCTCGGCGGTGCGCACCATGGAATATCAGAAGCGGCTGATGGAGATCAACGGCAACGCAGCCCCGGCAGAAGGTGACATTGTGAGCCCGCATCTGACCGGCGCGACCGTTGACATTGCGAAGGACGGCTTGAGCCGTGATGAGATCGCCTGGATGCGCCGGCGTCTGCTGGCGCTCGAGACGGCGGGCAAGATCGACGTGGAAGAGGAGTTTCGGCAGGCTTGCTTCCACATCACTGTGTACAAGAGCTACGCGCCGCCGCGCGCGCCGCATCCTGCCACCCAGGCCGGGGACGGAAGCACCGGGTCCAGGCGTCACAAAGCCGTCGATCCCGCCGGCCCAACTGCCGCGCAAGGTCTGTGACGTGATCAAGCGCAAGCCGAAAACAGCACCTGACAAAAGTGAAAAAGTGAAGTGAGTGAAAGTACCCGCGCGCTCTCACTACCTCACTCACTTCACTTATTTCACTCCATTCACTTCCTCAGCGCGCCAGGAAGTTTTCGTTGGCGAGAATGCGGTAGAGCGTCGACCGGCTGATCTGGAGCTGCCGCGCGGTGCGGAGCTTGTTGCCGCGATTGAGGTCGAGCACATACTCCACGTGGCGGCGGATGATGGCGTCGAGGGACAGGTTGGCGGCATGGACATCGGTTTGCGGGCCCAGACTCGATTCAAAGCCATTCGCTGCAAAGCCTGCTCCTGGCCGCATGGCGGAGTTAAGGGGCGAATGCGCGCCAGATTGTAGGTCGAAATAGGGCTGCGGAAAGGACTGCGGGCCCTCGGGCAGAGCGAGATCGATGGGGCGAATGACGCCGTTATCGGCTTCGAGCAAGGCATTCTCAAGGGCGCTGAGCAATTCACGGACGTTACCGGGCCACGAGTGCTGCAGAAGGCGCGCGAGAGTGCCGGGTCCAAGCGCGACCGGGCGCTGCTGGTAGCGGACGCAGAGCCGGTCGAGGAGGAACTGGGCAAGCGGAGCAATGTCTTCGCGGCGCTGGCGTAGTGGCGGAATCCCGAAGCGGATGGCGGTCAGGCGGAACGCAAGATCTGGAAGCAGAAGTCCCTGGCCAGCCATTTGCCGCAGGGGGGTTTGCGATGACGCGAGCAGAACGGCACGGCCGGGCGGGCGATCCTGAAGGGTCTTGAGCACACCGAGGAGCAGCCCCTGTCCGGGAGGGGCAAGCAGGTCCACGCGGTCGAGATAGGTGAATCCAGCCAGCGTCGCAGGATCGGCGTCCGTGGCCAGCCACTCCCGGGCGTCGCGGCGCTGAAAGCTCGTGGAGACGAGCGGTGAGCGGCTGAACAGATAGTGGGCGAGGGTGTATTTCCCGCTTCCGTGCTCACCCTCGATGGCCGCCACCTGCAGATGCGGCGCGGCCATTTCCGCTTGCATGAGCAGCTTGCGCCACACCGCGCTGACGCCGACCACGTGGAAAGCCGCAGCCGGCGAGTCCAACTCCACCAGCGTGAGGCCGGAGGCGGCAGTCTGCGGATGCAATTGAGCCGAGCTTTGCATGGATCTCAACGTGCCTCGCCTCTACGCCAGGTCTCTGTTCTGATCCGACACACGGTTCATCGGCGATGCCCGGGAAAACATGAACCACGGACCGTTGATTCCGGTGTAAAAGCAAGACGTTAAAGAGGGAACGAAGAGATCAGGAGCCGTGCCGAAAGGGGTCGCGCTCACTCAGGCTGGCCATCCATGGACGTTATACTCAAGGGCATCCCCGCCGCGGCGATCGTTTGCGCAGCCTAACGTTTCTCTAGTGTTGTGGAAACAGGCCGGTGACTTCCTGACTTGCGGCGGGGCTCAGAGCATGTTTCAACACCCAGTTTTGTAACAAGGGAACGACTTCAGTCCAGCCGAAAGAGGCTCTAGAACATGGGGATTATCCACTGAAGGATTCGGGTCAAGTCTGGTGGCCCATTTTTGAAAGACGTCGCGGGAGCAGGCAAGGGCCCAGGGAGCGCAAATTGCAAACTGAGACGGTGAAGAATAGGGCGAAGCAATTGCGACGCAGGGGCCACGCGCTGTGGCCCGCAATGTGGATCGCAGCCATCGCCGGCTTTGCCTTGCTGCACGCGGGTCACTTGCGCGCCGATTTCCCCAACGGCTCCCCGTGGGTTTTCGATTGGGCCAAGTTCACCGATGAGGGTTGGTATGGAAACGCAGCCATCCGCGCACACCTGTTTGGAAACTGGTATGTGGCAGGGGACTTTAACCCGGCCGTCGCGGTTCCGGTGTGGCCGTTTCTCGAATGGCTGCTGTTCTTCTTCACTGGCGTGACGGTCGAGGCCGCGCGGGGATTGGCGGTTGCGTGCTTCTTCCTTAGCCTAGTGTTGAGCTATCTGCTGCTGCGATCCAGGGTTCCCAGCCTGATAGCGCTCCTCGGCGTCACGCTGGTCGCAACCAGCCCGTTTCTCTATTGCTTCAGCCGGCTGGCAATTCTGGAGCCGTTGCAGATCACATTGACCCTGGCGGCGCTGCTTCTGGCCATACGGTTGCCGAAAAGTAAACGGCCTGTGCTGCGGTCGGCTTCGGTCGGCCTTCTGTTTGCTCTCATCGTTTTGACCAAGACGACGGGGCTTTTCCTGCTGCCGGCCGTGCTTTGGGCGGTCGTGGTGCCGTTGTGGCAGCAGCGCACGTTGGCACTGCGGTGTGCGTTGGCAATGACGGGCGTCGCAGGCGCCGCATACGGTGTCTGGATCGCGCTGGTCGCCAGTTGTGGCCTGCTCGGCGACTACAAGTACTACTTTATTGTGAACACCTACGCGAAGCCAAAGGAATTTTATTGGCCTCTGCTGTCGCTCTGGTGGTCGTTTCATGGTCTCTTATGGGTCGATCACAGTTTGATTCTTCTGGCAGGCGCGGTGGTATTGGCCGTAGCCATTGGCTGGCGCAGCGCGTGGGGACGGACACTGTTGCGGGACCCACTGTTCGGCGCTTCGCTGTGGGCAGTCGCAGGATATCTGGTGTTTATGATGCTGCAAAATCATCCCCAGCCGCGCTATTTCGCCGTGCCGGCGTTTTTCTGCTTCTTCGTAGTCGCGCTGGGAGCCGGAGCCCTGCTGGATCAGCCAGTCCAGCCCCACCCGCCAAGCCGACCAGGTTTGACGCGCGGATTCGGCTGGGCCTTGGCAACACTTGCCGCCGTCGCAGCCGCTGTCCACGGAGCGCAAACCATCCGCTACGCCACCCACCCCGAATACACATGGGTCAACGCAACTACCCAACTGGCGCTATATATAGGTACGCACCCCAATGGCAAGCGGCTGCTGGATTCGATCAGCGGCGATGAAATCACGCTACTTACCCACGTGCCAAGCCTCTGCGACGACTTTGGCACCGAGGACCTCGCGCGCAAGCTCGCCGACTATCAGCCGGGCTGGTACGCCAGCTGGAACGATCTCGACCCCGGAACGCTCGAAGACCTCCACACCGTTTACTCGCTCGAACAGGTGGCCAGTTTTCCGGCCTTCGACGACCCTGACCGCGACCTTCTGGTGTTGTTCAAGCTGCATCCGCTACCCAACGGCCAGGTCCGCGACCCCGCTCAACAGAATCTGAGAATTGCCCTGCCCGGCGACAAGATCGATGTCGCCATCGAATAAAAAACAGGGACCAAGGGACCGAAGGGCCAAGACATGTGCGACTTGGCTGACCTGCGGACCTCCCCGCTCGCCAGCTCAATCCCGCGTTTGGTGCCGTTTTAGACCCCCTTATTCCCATCTTCCCTTGATCCCTATTCTTCCCGTGACAGCAGTCACTCGACAGCCGTGTATCCGGATGATAGCCTTGCCCGTGGCAAGTCCCGCGGGGAGTTCGCGAGGTCGATCCGAGGCCGTGGTTCTCGCGGCTTTAAAACCTTGAATATGGAGGGTATGTGACGGTACAGGATTGTGTGGTTTTCTTTCTCGGCGTGAGCATGGTCGGGCTGCTTGCGACCGCGTTTTTGAGGAACCTTTCAGCGAGGAAGCAAGGCACCGGAGTCTTAATGAAGCGGCCCTTGAAGTCCGTGACGGCCATTCTGGGTCTGCTGCTTCCCGCATTCGCGCACGCGGAATCAGCCGGCGGTGGCGAAGCCAACCTGACGCTGCCGGACTTGAGCAGCGTGAATTTCGATCATTTTTTCGGTCTTAACGGGCATGCCCTTCTCACCATCGGCCTGCTGTTCTGCGTCGGCGGCCTGTTGTTCGGCCTCACCATCTATATCCAGTTGAAGAACCTGCCGGTGCATCGCACCATGCGCGAAATGTCCGAGCTGATTTATGAGACCTGCAAAACCTATCTCATCACGCAGGGCAAATTCATTCTGCTTCTCTGGGTTTTCATCGCGGTCATCATCTCGCTCTACTTCGGTGTTCTGGCGCCGGTAGGAAACGTTGCCGTTACGTTGCCCATTATTCTGGCGTTCTCCCTGGTTGGCATCGCGGGCAGCTACGGCGTGGCATGGTTCGGAATTCGCGTCAACACGTTTGCCAACTCCCGCACCGCCTTCGCAGGATTGCGCGGCAAACCGTATCCTTGCATGGCCATTCCGCTCAAGGCCGGCATGAGCATCGGCATGGCGCTCATCTCGATCGAGCTGCTCATCATGCTGTGCATCCTGCTGTTCGTTCCCGCCGCGTATGCGGGCCCATGCTTCATCGGCTTCGCCATTGGCGAATCGCTGGGCGCCGCGGCTCTGCGTATTGCCGGCGGCATCTTCACCAAGATCGCCGACATCGGTTCCGATCTGATGAAGATCGTCTTCAAGATCAAGGAAGACGATGCCCGCAACCCCGGCGTCATCGCCGACTGCACGGGCGACAACGCGGGCGACTCGGTCGGCCCCAGCGCCGACGGCTTTGAAACCTACGGCGTCACCGGCGTGGCCTTGATCACCTTCATTCTGCTGGCGGTCCCGAGCGCCACCACGCAGGTGCAACTCCTGGTTTGGATCTTCGTCATGCGCGTGGCCATGCTGGTTTCGAGCTCGGCGCGTACTTCCTCAACGGCGCCATCGCCAAGGCCAAGTACGGCAACGCCGACGAAATGGACTTTGAGACTCCATTAACCTCGCTGGTTTGGCTCACCTCCATCATCTCCATCGGTCTCACCTTCGTCGTCTCCTGGCTCATGATCCCCACCCTCGGCGACGGATCGCTCTGGTGGAAGCTGGCCTCGATCATCTCCTGCGGAACTCTGGCGGGCGCGGTCATTCCTGAGCTCGTTAAAGTCTTCACTTCAACCAAGTCGGCCCACGTCCAGGAAGTCGTCAAATCCGCGCAGGAAGGCGGAGCGTCGCTGGGCATTCTGTCGGGCTTCGTAGCCGGCAATTTCTCGGCATACTGGCTCGGTCTCAGCATGGTCGCCCTCATGAGCCTGGGCTATTTCTTCTCCACCGGCACGTCCATGGCGGCCCTCATGCTGGCGCCGGCCGTCTTCGCGTTTGGTCTTGTGGCGTTCGGCTTCCTGGGCATGGGTCCGGTCACGATCGCCGTCGATTCCTACGGGCCGGTTACCGACAACGCGCAATCCATCTACGAATTGTCGCTGATTGAAACTGTTCCCGGCATCGAAGCGGAGTTGAAGAAGGACTACAACTTCGACGTGAAGTTCGAACGCGCAAAGTACCTGCTCGAAGCCAATGACGGAGCCGGCAACACCTTCAAGGCTTCGGCCAAGCCGGTGCTCATCGGCACCGCCGTGGTCGGCGCCACCACCATGATCTTCTCCATCATCATGGCCCTGACCCACGGACTGACCCATGACGTCGAGAACCTCTCTCTGCTGCACGCGCCCTTCCTGCTCGGCCTGATCACCGGCGGCGCCATGATCTACTGGTTCACCGGCGCTTCCACGCAGGCCGTCACCACCGGCGCTTACCGCGCGGTCGAGTTCATCAAGAGGCACATCAAGCTGGAAGGCGCGGAGAGTGCGTCGGTCAGTGACTCGAAGAAGGTGGTTGAGATATGCACCAAGTACGCGCAGAAGGGAATGTTCAACATCTTTCTCGCCGTCTTCTTCGCGACACTTGCCTTCGCGTTCATTGAGCCGTTCTTCTTTATCGGCTACCTGATCTCGATTGCGGTCTTCGGCCTGTACCAGGCCATCTTCATGGCCAACGCCGGTGGCGCCTGGGACAACGCGAAGAAGGTGGTTGAAGTTGACCTGAAGCAGAAGGGCACGCCTCTGCACGATGCCACCGTAATCGGCGACACCGTCGGCGATCCCTTCAAGGACACCTCATCGGTGGCCATGAATCCGGTCATCAAGTTCACCACCCTGTTCGGATTGCTCGCAGTCGAGCTTGCCGTGACGCTCAGCGCCAGGAACCCTGTGCTCGCCACCTCGCTGGCCGTCGCCTTCTTCCTGGTGTCAGTATTCTTCGTGCACAAATCGTTCTACGGCATGAGGATTGATAACAAATCAAACGACTGATCCGCTTTTTCGCGGTCTACGAAAACGCCGCCCGGCAACGGGCGGCGTTTTACTTAGAGTGGATTGCGGAAGTGGCGTAGACGTTCGGCCAGCAGCATGGCGTCCGCAGCGGCTTCACATTTGCAACTTTTCCGGCGATTGCAGCGACGATTCGGGTTCAGTCAAGTGCTGGATTCTTACCAGCAAGTCCGCTGGCCGCACAGGTTTGATAAGAAGCTCGAAATCGTGCCCTTTTGCGCCGGCGGCTTCAACCAAATGAGGGGTAGCGCCTTGCCCGGAAACCAGCAGCACTTTGCAATTCGGGCAATGCTCCCGCACCTGTATCGCCAGCTCGATCCCGGAGAGGAGCGGCATCACAACATCAGTTATGAGAAGGTCCGGAGCTTCCAGTCGAGCAGCTTCCAAAGCCTCGAGAGGCTTAGTGAAGGACCGGGCACTGAACCCGCCGTTCAGGCGCAAAATCATCGCCAGGCTAGTCGCGATGACAGGCTCGTCGTCGACGACAAAGACGGAGGGTTGCCGCTGCAATTCGAGCATGACATTCCTCTTTCTCAAGACCTCGATGCAACGAGTCCTTCGGCAATGTTGTGCGCTTACCCCCGATCATACACACGGAACTGCCGGCTGGTGTCATTCCCGCGGGAAAGAAGAGCAATCCAATGTTGTTCAGCCCGTGCGTGCAAGAGGGGCAAAACGCTCCGCCGTGGCCCTTGTCCGCCGTTCGTAGCCGGTGCTCGGTCCTTGCGGCTTTTTCATTTGCGCCGCCTTGACTTCGTGATTGTCGAGAGGGGTGGCCGCCCGAGCCGCGCGGTTCTTGGCGTTGATGAGCACTTCCCGTATGCCCCAGAGGAGTGCGCCCGGTTCACTGCCGACCATAACTCCAGCGACAACGTCATCTGAAAAGAGTCGCCCCGAAACGGTAACCACGGGAGTACCCGGGCTGGATGCTCGCATCCACCAGGTGAGACCGTCTCTCTCTTTCGCAGGAAGGGTTTGGCAAAGAAGCACGAGATCGAAATCGCCCGCCTGAAATCGGTCAACTGCCTCTTTGACGGAGTACGCGGAGACAACGGTGTAGCCTGCAGAATGGAGAACGAGGTTTCGAGTTCTCAACAGGTCCGGATCAAGGCCGATGGAGAGAACCACAGTTTGCGCCATAAGACCTCCATGGATTAAGGCAAAATCGCAGCCGTCAGCCGGTTAGTCTCTCTCGCCCTCACAACTGCCGGCGGGGAAAGCAGCGAGCGGCATTGGGGCCGGCAGTGGAACCGGCAGTTGAGGGAGAAGTCGTTTCGTGCCTACGGCGTTAAGCGGACAGAGTACCTCCCTTTTTCGAGCGTGTCTGTCGCCTATCGAACATTAGATTATGAATTGATGTATTGAGTGGCGTATGATCGCCGCACATCTTAATACGCACGCCGCCCGAAACCGATCGAAATGGGCCTTTGTTCGGCTCTCTTGCGCGTTCAGGTGCAAGCCAATTGGCTTCATGGCGCAAAGGAGAACCATGCCATCGCTCTCCGCTCCACCGCCATACAAGAACCGCGTGCTGGCGTCGCTGCCGGCAGATGAAATGAAGCGTCTGGCGCCTCATCTCTCCCCTGTGACTCTGAATACTAATCGCAGCCTGTACGATCCAGGACAGACGATTGATACCGTGTATTTTGTGGAAGAGGGCGTTTGTTCCGTTGTCGTCGCCATGGAAAATGGAAGCACCGTCGAGGTCGGCATTATAGGACGAGACGGTTTTGTGGGACTGGCCGGCGTACTGGGCACCGGGCGTTCACCGTACCGAACTGTCATCCAGATTCCCGGGCACGGCTTCAGTGTGAACGCCCGGGTCTTGCAGGAACAGTTCGAAGCGTCGAGCGAACTCCGTCTGCGCTTTCAACGATTCGTACAAGCAATGCTTGTGCAAACTGCTCAGACGGCTGCCTGCAATCGAGTGCATGAACTCGAAGAGCGCTTGGCCCGCTGGCTGCTGATGTGCCGGGATAGAGTGCAAAGCGATCAAGTACATATAACGCAGGAATTTTTGGCCATGATGCTGGGTACGCGCCGCACCTCGGTCACTGTGGCAGCCGGAATGTTGCACAAGGCCGGGCTTATTTCCTATTCGCGTGGCTCTGTCACGATCCAGGATCGAGAGCGCCTCGGACAAGCCGCGTGCGAGTGTTATCGCATCATCCGCGAGGAATATGTGCGCCTCGGGCTGCTATAGATCGGTCCTCGCTTGCACGTTTTCCCTTTGGATGAAGCCGCGTTTGCCGGCAAAAAACCTTGGTGCGATTGCATTGAAGGCCCAAGAAAATCATTGTGATTGCGACGGGTCTTTCAGCGACCGCGGTCTACACGGAATCGACCACGCAGCTTGCCGAGGGCGAGCAGTTGACGCTGCTGACGGACGGCGTAGTGGAGGCGCGCAGCAAAACCGGCGAGCTGTTCGGCTTCGATCGCACGTCAGCCATTGCGGCCGACACGGCCCGAGTCAATTGCGCTGGCGGCGCAGAAGTTCGGCCAGCAGGATGACATTACCGTGCTGACCCTGAGCCGCTTCCATGGCGATGGAGCGATGTTGGCCCAACGAGCCGTCGCTGCGCCGGCATAAAGCGACCGTGTCGACCATGCGGCAGGCCGAAAATTCCCGGCAGCCGAAGGTGGCTGGGTATGGTCCCTCGATGTCCACAATTCGCACAGGAGGTGCGCGGTTCTGCACCAGTTCTGCGCCTTGTGAGCGAACCCAGAAAGGCCTACCCTTAGACGGTGGTACATGAATCCGGGAGATCAGGTTTTTTGCCCCGGTTCCAGTGCAGAGAAAACCGCGCGACGCCGCGCCAAACAAGGCCATTTGCGACTTTCCACAGGCAAATGGCAGTGTTTAGAGAGCAGGTGCGCGAAACACTAACAAAATACAACATGTTGTGGTTTGTTGTTGACACGTACCATGGACAGCGGTATTTTTTCATCTGCGGCTGTAAACTGATTGTAACGAGAAACCCTGCGCAAATGGACGCCGGGGAGCCGCGATGGGTGCTGAAGCTTGCGGTCTTAATCATCCCTAATTTCCGTTTGTTTTCAACGTCTTGCCAGTAGCACAGTCTTCCGGCCTCAGCGCCGGACACGAGAATTTTTCACCGATTTTTGCCCCATGGAGAGATCAAGATGAACGAGGCTCAACTTCAGACTTCGGCGGCTGCCTTCCTGGCCACTTCGCGAACCCAGCAGGGACTGACCTTTACGCGCCGTTTTTCAACCGAGGGTGTTTCGCCCTATGACGAGCTGCAGTGGGAACGCCGCACCGCAGCGATCACCGATACCAAGGGCAACATCATCTTCGAACAGAAAGACGTGGAGGTTCCAGCCGACTGGTCGATGACGGCCACCAATATTGTGGCTTCCAAGTACCTGCACGGGCAGATGAACACGCCGGAGCGCGAGACCGGCGTGCGCCAGCTTGTAGGGCGCGTGGCGGAGACGGTCCGCGACTGGGGCGTGACGGGCGGCTACTTTGCCACGCCCGTCGATGCGGCCATCTTCTTTGACGAACTGTCGCATTTATTGCTCACGCAGAAGGCGGCGTTCAACTCGCCGGTGTGGTTCAATGTCGGCTGCGACCGGCTGGAGCCGGATGCGGACGGACAGAACTGGCACTGGGATCCAGTGACGGGCGGCGTGCAGTATTCGGCCACGGGCTACAAGAATCCGCAATGCTCGGCCTGCTTCATCAATGCAGTGGAAGACTCGCTGGACTCGATCCTGACCCTGGCCAAGACCGAGGGCATGCTCTTCAAGTGGGGATCGGGAACAGGGACGAATCTGTCGTCGCTGCGCGGCTCGAATGAACTGCTGTCGGGCGGTGGACAGGCTAGCGGGCCGTTGAGCTTCATGAGAGGCTTCGACGCCTTTGCCGGTGTCATCAAGTCTGGGGGAAAAACGCGCCGCGCCGCCAAGATGGTGATCCTGAATGTGGACCACCCCGACATCGTGGACTTCATCGAGTGCAAATCAAGAGAAGAAGCCAAGGCATTTACGCTGATCAAGGCCGGTTACGACGGAAGCAGTCCGGATTCCGAAGCGTTTTCGTCGATCTTCTTTCAGAACGCCAACAATTCAGTACGGGTCAGTGACGAGTTTATGCGCGCCTACCAGGCCGATGGGGACTTCACCACCTACACGGTGAAGGGCCACCATCCGGTAGAAACTTTCAAGGCGCGCGACATCATGCAAAAGATCGCCGAGTCCACGTGGCTCTGCGGCGATCCGGGGATGCAGTTCGACGATACCATCAACAAGTGGCACACCAGCAAGAACACGGCGCGCATCAACGCGTCGAATCCATGCAGCGAGTACATGTTCCTGGACAACTCGGCCTGCAACCTGGCGAGCCTGAATCTGATGCGCTTCGTCTCGCCCGCAGGAATGTTCGACATCGCCGCCTACCGGCACGCGATTTCCGTGATGACCACTGCGATGGAGATCCTGGTGGACAATTCGGGATATCCGACCGAGGCCATCTCGCGCAACTCGCATGACTACCGGCCGCTGGGCCTGGGCTACGCCAACCTGGGCGCATTGCTCATGTCATTCGGCCTGCCGTACGATTCCGAAGCCGGACGCGATCTGGCAGCGGCGATGACGGCGATCATGTGCGGTCAGTCGTACCTGCAGTCGGCGATTATCGCCGCTCAGTGCCCGCCGGTGGCCTCGGCCACGCCGCTCACCGCTTCAGTGGAGCACCAGGGCGGAGCCTGCCCGGGCTTTTACGTCAACCGCGAACCATTCCTCGATGTGATCCGCATGCATCGCGCCGAGGTGAACAACATCGGCAAGTCGCGCAGTACGGGCGAGCCCTTCATGGTGCCGCAGCTTGAGGCTCTTCTCGAGGCTAGCCGCGAGTGCTGGGATATGGCGTTGCTCTATGGCGAGCGCTATGGCTACCGCAATTCTCAGGTCACGGTGCTCGCGCCCACGGGCACCATCGGATTCATGATGGATTGCGACACCACCGGCATCGAGCCGGACCTGGCGCTGGTGAAGTACAAGAAGCTGGTCGGCGGCGGCATGATCAAGATAGTGAACAATACCGTGCCGGCGGCGCTGTTCAAGCTCGGTTATTCCAACGACGAAGTGAACGCGATCGTCAGCTACATCGACGCCACGGGTACCATCGAGGGCGCACCGGGCATCAAGCCGGAGCACCTCGCGGTGTTCGATTGCTCATTCAAACCGGCCAAGGGCACGCGGTCCATTCATTACATGGGGCATATCAAGATGATGGCGGCGGCGCAGCCGTTCCTTTCGGGCGCGATCTCGAAGACGGTGAATCTGCCGCACGAAGCTACGGTTGAAGAAGTAGCGGAGGCCTATGCTGAGAGCTGGCGGCAGGGCATCAAGGCAGTGGCCATCTACCGCGACGGGTCAAAGGGAACGCAGCCGCTGAACACGAGTATGGATGCGAAGAAAGAACCTTCCGCGCTCGATGCCGCGGGCAGCCGCGTCCTCAGCCACCTGTCGGCATCGCAGCCCGCCGCCGAAGGTGACCTCAAGACGCTCGAAGCACACGGAGCCGACAAAATAGAAGTGAGCGCGAAGCAGTTGCTCGCCGCCTCGCAGGCGTTCCAGAAAGCCATTGAAGAGATTGCCGCGGCCGCCGCGGTTCCGGTATTGACCCCGACGCCTTCGGTCGATATAGAGACGGACGCCGCTGAGATCGACAAGAAAGAGCAGGACCTCAAGGCTCCGCCGCGCGCCGTGCGTCACCGTCTGCAGGCGGAGCGCGCGTCCCTCACTCACAAGTTCTCCATCGCCGGACACGAAGGCTACATCACGGTCGGACTCTATCCCAACGGCCAACCGGGCGAGATTTTCATCCGCATGGCCAAAGAGGGATCGACGGTTTCCGGCCTGATGGATGCTTTTGCAACTTCGGTTTCTCTCGCACTGCAGCACGGCGTGCCGCTCAAGGTACTGTGCGAGAAGTTTGCGCACACGCGCTTCGAGCCTTCGGGCTGGACGGGCAACGAGCAGATTGGCTACGCCAAGAGCTTGATGGATTATATGTTCCGCTGGCTCAACCTGCGCTTCCTATCGGGCGAGCAGTTGACGCTGTTCGCGGGTCTTGCTCCCAAGGCGCCAGCGCTACCCGAATCGCCGAGCCTCACCGCGGAAAGCGATATGGAGGAGCAAGCGGCCTCGTCGCAGGATCGCATGTCGCAACTCGCCGAGGAGGTAGCCAAGCGCTTGAATCAGATGAGCGGGCAAAGCGGCAGCGTCAGCACAGGTGGCGGCGGAGGCATCGCCCCTGAGGTGCAACCGCGCCAGACGGCTGCGGCCTCGCCCACGCATGTGCCAAGCTTGCAGGACCGCGGTTTGTACCACGCCGCCGACGCCATGCGCGACATGTACGACATGGGCGACGCGCCGAGTTGCAACGTCTGCGGCGCCATCATGGTGCGCAACGGAAGCTGCTACCGCTGCATGAGCTGCGGCTCAACCTCCGGTTGTTCTTAAGAGCCGGGAACAGCCAAGCCGAGCGCGTTTTGCCTCAATCAACAGTTCACGGTTACCGCGGCCCATCTTCGGACCCAAGGCCATCATGATGGCCTCGGTATTTACCAGGCCGTCGGTCAGTTCCAGATTCTTTTTCATATTGTCGGGATGAACGACCAGCTCACTGAGCATGTAGTTAGCTTGGGCAAGAGCTCCGGCGCTTAGGCAGAAGATCTCAGGTAAAACCAGCCACTCAATCTCCCAAGTGCCCGTTGCACGCTCGAAGTCTGCGTTCATCGCGTTCAGTAGACTCGCTGTATGCTGGCGCACTACGCTGCTACACGCCGTGATGTAGGCGCAGGAAATGGGGTTGCGCTTCTGCGGCATCGTACTCGATGCGCCTCGACCGCCGCCCCCGGCCGGCTCCTGCACCTCATTCAGCACTGTCATCATCATCACCTTGACATCGGAGGCGAACGTTGCGCTGCGCGAAGAGATCGATAAAGCATCGATGTTCGAGGAAATTGTTGGAACTTCTCCGGCACTCCAAACGGTGCTTTCACGCGTGACCAAGGTCGCTGCCACGGATTCCACCGTTCTGATCACCGGCGAGACCGGCACAGGCAAGGAACTAGTTGCCCGCGCGATACACAGGCGCTCCCTGCGCTCCTCATACGCGTTTGTGAGTGTGAATTGCGCAGCCATTCCACGTGACTTGATCGCCTCGGAGTTGTTCGGCCATGAGAAAGGCTCCTTCACTGGGGCAACTCAGCGGCGCCTGGGACGCTTTGAACTGGCCGAAAGGGGCATAATCTTTCTTGACGAAGTTGGAGAGCTTCCTGCCGAAACCCAGATCGCTCTGTTGCGCGTTCTGCAGGAACACGAATTCGAGCGGGTCGGCGGAACTGGCCCCATCCGAGCTGATGTTCGGGTTATTGCGGCCACTAACCAACCCACCGATTACATCGGGCAGTCCGCTGCCTGCCGCCCGAATCAGAAAAACCAGGGCTTCGTCGGCAAGGCGGTGTTCGCCCTTGACTGTTGCGATGGCGACCCATTCGGATGGCGGCTGCGCCAGCACTTGCGCGATCGAATCCTCCACATCCGCCCGCCGTTTGTATAGTTCCCCATTCTCCGTCTTCGAGGTGAGTGGCGGGACAAGTAGGTGGCGGGCTTTCGGTGGACCCTTTGGCGCGCTCATGGTAATACCAACCGGACAGTCAGGGATTTCGGAAATCAAGAATTCACGAAGTCGTAGACAAGTCGGCTCCGAGCTAATCCGATGAAGGATATACACTATATTGATCTATCGATGAAGAAAATGCACTAGCAATGAAGTTTTGCCGTCAAATCTGAGATAATCGCTGAGATGAAGATTTTTCTTGATTTTATGGTAGAAATGAGGTTTTACAATGACCGATGACAATTCCCCACTTCAGCTCCCCATGACCATTGGCTTATGCCGGTTGGCTGAGGACCTTCAGCTCCAAATTCCACTGCCTGCAACTCGATCTGAAGTCATTGCGGGGGCCAGGAGAACCGTCGTCGGGGACGGCAGAGTCCTGGAACAATACCCCAAGAAATACATGCCGAAGGGGTTAATAGGCAATCTGCGATTTGCTTTGCGTTATGAACCGATCACCCTCGATGTCTACCTGGCTGTCTTCCAGACGCTTGAGGTACGCGAACTGGAGGGATGGATTCGCTCCGAGCCCACCAGCATCTTCGCGCGTCGCGCCTGGTATCTGTATGAGCTCCTGATTGGAAGCCGGCTCGATATTCCTGATCTGATTCCTTCCGGCTACATTGACCTCCTCGATCCGGAAATCCATATCACTGGATCGCGCCGACTGATTCGCCGTCAGAGGGTCAATGACAATCTCCTTGGCGCCGCAGGGTTCTCCCCACTGGTTCGCCGGACAGATATTCTCAAGAGCTTCATGGAGAAAGGCTTGGCACAGGAGGCACGTGCGATCGTCAACGGCTGCGATCCGGCAGTTCTTGCTCGTGCGGTTCACTACCTCTTTACCAAGGAGACAAAGTCTTCTTTCGCGATTGAAGGAGAGGCTCCTACAAAGGACCGAACTGAACGATTTGTCTCTGCTCTCATGAAAGCTTCGGCTTTTGATGCCACGAGCAAAGATGCCTTTGTTCAGCTACAAAATGCCATTGTCGATTCTCGATACGCTCAGAAGAATTGGCGAACAACTCAAAACTTCGTATCTCAAACTCTTCCCGACTACAGCGAGGATGTGCACTTTGTCTGTCCGAAACCGGAAGACGTGTCCACCTTAATGAATTCATGGATGCAAATGATTCGGCGTCTGGAACTCCCCGGCGGAATTGATCCGGTCGTGGCTGCTGCAGTCGCTGCTTTCGGATTCGTCTTCATCCATCCCTTCGACGATGGGAACGGCCGCATTCACCGATTCCTTGTTCATCACATCCTGACAAAACTCGGGTTCACTCCACCTGGAATCTTGTTTCCCGTGTCGGCTGCAATGTTGCGCGACCGACTTGCCTACGATCAGGTTTTGGAGCGTTTTTCAGCCTCGATTATGCCCTTCATTCGTTATGACCTTGACGCGCAGGATGGGATGACAGTGCATAACGAAACTGCTCGCCTGTACCGATATTTCGATGCTACTGCGTTGGCCGAGTATCTATATCGGTGTATCGAGGAAACCATCCACCGCGATCTGCAAGACGAGATCGGATTTCTTGCCGCGTTCGATGCTGCCCTCCGCGCAGTTCTCAATATCGTTGACATGCCGAATCGCCGGGCATCACTGTTGATCAGGCTCATCCTGCAAAACAAGGGAAAACTCTCCAAGGGCAAACGGCCTGCTTTTTCGGAAATCTCCGATGAAGAAATCGACCGAATTGAAGAAGCCGTATGGGGAGCATGGCAACATGTCCACGACACAGACACTTCGAAACACGACTAAATCGCCGCTGGCCAACGCCATTGCCAATACGAGACTCCCGCTGCTGTTAGCGATCATCTGGAAAGATAGCGAATGTACGCAACTGGAGGTATATTGGTCCGGAGCCGGGAAGCAAAATGGAGATTTCGGTCACGGAGAGTTTGCATGCGACAGACTCACTTGAACGCGGGATTCGCACTTTTCTCTCTCTTCATTTTGGCTCGAAGTGGCGCGGGCCAAGCCGCGATTCCGCAAGTTGCTCCGGCTGCCGCGCCCACTGCCGCAACGCCCGCGCAGAACCCTACGGCAGGAGCGCCTCCGCAAACCGCAGCTCCCGTATTTCACGCCAACACCAACCTGGTTGTGCTGGATGTAGTGGTTACCGATCGCGGTTCCGCCGTGCACGGTATTGATCGCAGCCGGTTCCACGTTTTCGAGGACGGAAAAGAGCAGACCATTACATCGTTCGAGGAGCATCGGCCGGCGCCGGTTCCCGCGCAGGGGAACAAACCCGTTGCGCTGTCTCCGCACACGTATAGCAACGCGCCCCTGTGTCCGCAGGCTACCGCGTTCAACGTGCTGCTTCTCGATAGCCTGAACACTCCAGTCGAGAACCAAACGGATGTGCGCCGCCAGATGATCGAGTTCATGGGCAAGATCGCGCCCGGCACCTCGCTCGCCGTGTTCACGCTCGCATCGCGCTTGCGCATGATCACGGGTTTCACGACCGACGTAGCGCAATTGACCAAGGCCCTTGAAGACACGAAGGTTACTCCGCGAACCTCAGACGTGACCGGCGCGGGACTTGATCCCTTAACTGATGGGGCGACTGCCGGCCTTGGTGGCTCCTCTACTGACTCTTCAGGCCCCAGTGGTGATTGGGGCAGCATGCTGGCACAGTGGGCGGCCGACACCGGCGCCGTTCAGACTGACGAGCGGGTGAAAATCACCCTGGACGCATTCCGGCAACTGGCGCTTTACCTGAGCGGCATTCCCGGACGCAAAAATGTGATCTGGTTTTCCGGCTCGTTTCCTATCGGGCTCGACCCCGACGTTTCGGAGCGCAATGACTTCGACGCTGCGCGAATGTACGCAGATGTGATACGCGAAACCGGCGAAGCGATTACGGCAGCGCGGATGGCCGTGTATCCGGTTGACGGGCGGGGGCTGATGAATCTCAGCAGCGCCGATGCCTCGTATCTTCCCGCGGGCGCCATCGGTGGCGGTCCCCCCCGCCGCGGCGGCGTGGGGCTGGCTGTTGCAAACGACATGCACCAAGCGCTGCAGACGCGTGCTCAGGAAGACAGTTCGATGGATTTGATTGCGAAACAAACCGGCGGCAAGGCTTACCTGAATGCCAAAAACCTGGAAAAAACCATGGCCGACGCCATCCAAAATGGCTCCAATTTCTACACCATCGGCTATGTGCCTGAGAACAAGAACTTCGACGGGCGCTTCCGTAAGCTCCATGTGCGCGTCGACGGGAGCGGACTCAATCTTGCCTATCGCGACGGCTACTATGCGGACTCTCCCGAGAAGATTGCAGCGCACGGCGCCACGCAGCTCGCTCCCATTCTGACAGCCATGCTGCACGGCGCGCCGCCTTCCACGCAGATACTCTTCAATACCCGCGTGCTGCCCGCCTCCGATCTGCATTTCCGTGACACCAAATTTTCTGAAACTCCCGCGGGCGACAATGCGGCGCAACTCAATGGTCCGCTGCATCGCACGGTAGTCGACTTGCTCGTGGACCCGCGCGGATTGAACTTTTCGACTGCGCCGGATGGAACGCGGCAGGATATGGTCGAGTTCATCCTGGTGGCCGACAACCCGGACGGCCTGCGCGTGAATTACGTGGACCGCGTCGTGCCCCTCGGGCTGGACGCGGAGCGCTATGCCAAGGTCCGGGCCTCGGGCTTTCCGGTGCGCATGGAACTCGATTTGCCTGCGGGCAACTTCTCTCTGCGCATCGCGGTCTACGACCTGAGCAGCGGCCACATCGGATCCCTCGAAGTTCCGCTGTCGGTTGCCGCAAAGTAAGTCGCTGTGCCTCGCGAAGTTCCTGTGCTCCGCAGGAATTGTCTATCTCGTGCAACGACAGGTTAACGAGTTACCGTGTGAATTGGGGAAGTGCGGCGCCCGCCAATCCGGAAGTAGCGACTTTTTGGAGCTACTTCGGGATCGCCGGGGCCTCGCCCGCGACCGAGAAGATTGACTCCCCGTCGCTCGCTTTGATCCCTGGCGATTGAACACCAAGCCGGAAATATTCCCGGCTAAGTCGCCCCATTTCCCCACCGGCCGAATTTCGGCGAAGCTGACCGCAAAGCGATTGTTGATCGAATGGCAGCATCTCTCGAAGAAAACCATAATTGTTCGATTGACACAGAAACGAACAAGAGAATAGTATTTTATCCGCGAATAGAAAAGTGAAATGGGCTCGCTTGAGATGCGTCCAGCACCCGCCTTATTGCACGGCGCTTTCGCGATCAGGAGTGTCGATCACTTGTTCAAGCCCGGGGGTACTTGTTCAGTCCCGAGGGCACTTGTCCTGTGCTGCGGGTTTTCCTTCTTATGAAGGCCGGTTTGTTTCTGTTGCGGTGCAGTAAAGGAATTCTGGAGAAACATACGATTCAGATCGTTTTCGAGTTGTGTAGCGTTGCTGGCGGCCGCCTGCTCTGGCAAGCGGAAGATTGAAGAGCTCCATGAATCCGTGCGACATGCGCGCGCTGGCCAGGCTGGCGAGGGAGGGAACTGCCGGAAGCGATTTAGATGCGATGGCTCCGAGACCGGGACTGCTGGCCGCAACCGCCGCGGTGCCAGCAGAAGTCTTCAAGAAGGTACGTCGGTTCATGAATTCGAGATTCCCTTCGATACTTGCACCGGGAGCGATTCGCTCAAACGCGCAGCACTTTGACCCCGAGCTTCTGGAAAGGAGCGATCATTTCGTCCGTCGCTCCTGTGTCCGTAACCAGGGTGTTCAAGATGCTGGTTTCGCAGATGCGATAATTTGCAACCACGTTGAGCTTGGTGTGGTCCACCACGGCAATGTGACGGCGCGCGAGCCGCACCATCGCAGAATTGAGCTCGGCCTCGTCGGAGCTGTAGCAACTCGCGCCCCATTTGGGGTCGATGCCGTCGGCGCCAAGGAACATGGTATGGATGAGCATGTTTTCCAGGCTGCGGATGGCGGTGGGACCGACGAGCGAGAACCATTCTCCGTGCAGATGCCCGCCCGTAACGAACACGTTCACGTCTTTGCGTTTGGAAAGCTCCATCGCAATGTTGGCGGTATTTGTGACCACGGTGATTTTGAAGTTGAGAGGCAGGCCGCGGATGATTTCGGCGGTAGTGGTGCCGGGAGTGATGGCGATGGTTTCACCCGGAGTGATCATGGCCGCTGCGGCGCGACCGATGCGGCGCTTCTCGTTGGCCTGCCGCTCCACCTGGTCAAGAAAAGAACGGTCTTTCTTGAAGGGCTCATAAAACAAAGGCTCGATGGAGACGGCTCCGCCGTGCGTGCGGCGCAACAGTCCCTGCTGCTCCAGTTGATCCAGGTCGCGGCGAATGGTAACGACGGAAACCTTGAGCTGTTCGGCAAGATCCTCAACCACCACCGATCCGGTTTCCTGCAGCGATGTGAGGACGAACTGCACTCTCTGTTGCTGGGTTTCCCGGCTCTGCGCAATCTCAGTGGGTTCTTCGGGCTGCGTTACAGGATTTTGCTTGCTGCGTTTCATCACCGATCAGCTCTCCCACTGTTGCTGAATTTCTTCCAGGGTCTTGCCCCGCGTCTCAGGAACCATGCTCCAAATGAAGACAAAGCTCAATGCCGATAGAAGCGCGTAAATCGCAAAAGTGCCGGAGACGCCAAGTTCCCGAATCAGGGAGAGAAAAGTGAACGTAACCAGCAGCGTTCCTGTCCACAATGCGGATGTAGCGACCGAAGCCGCTCTGCCCCGAATCTTGTTGGGGAAGATCTCCGCGATCACAACCCACGGAACCGGCCCCATGCCGAATGCGACAAACGCGGTGTAGCTAATAATACTTCCCAGAACTACCCAAGTCGACAATCCTGTAACGTGAAAGGCGAAGACCAGAATGGTGAGTGAAATCGCCATGCCGCCGGCAGCGGTAAGCAGCATAGGGCGCCTGTCCCAGCGGTCGAGAAAGCGCATGGCCAGAAGTGTGCTGATGAGATTTGCGCAACCCATGGTGACGCTGGTCAGCAAGGCAGTATTGGTTGTCTGGCCCTGAAAGTGTTCGCTGATAAGAATGGAACCATAGTAGAGAACAGCATTGACTCCGGTGATCTGGCACAGGATCGCGAGTCCCAGCGCGATGATGAGAGGTCTACGCATAGGCCGCGCAAAAACCTCGTGCCACAAGCCCTGCTCGCCTTCAGCAGCTTGTTCCATTTGGGTGAGTTGGGCACCGGCATCCGTGGCGCCGAGGAATCGCGTGAGCACCTGCCGTCCCTTTTCCGGTTGCCCGTGACTGATGAGCCATCGCGGACTCTCCGGAACCCCGAGCAGTCCAAAGAAAAAAACCAGGGCGGGGATGATGGCAACGCCCAGCATCCAGCGCCAGCTGCTTACGCCCAATCCCGCCAGGCTCCAATTGACGAGGTATGCAATCAGGATTCCGATTACGATGGCCATCTGGTTCATGGAAACCAGGGTTCCGCGGAAGCCGAGCAGGAAGCCGGAAATCGCCACGATCGTAGCCAAGAAAACGATGTAACCAGTTGACCGGGTCGTATCCTCTGCGCGACCGCCTATAGTTGATAGCGTTGTCGAAGCCGGTCCCGGAGACCAGGTGGTGGTGCCTCCCAACTGGGCTCACTTCGTGGCCAACGCCAGCGCCACCGAGCGCATGTTTTTTGGCGCCCTTTGCGAACGCCAGTACTCGTTCTTGTATGACGGCGTGCGCGCGCACGGCGGTCTGGCCTGGTTCCCGCTGCTGCGCGGAGCGAGGATCGAATGGAAGGCCAATCCGCGATATCGCACTTCCGATTTGCGCGTGCGCGGGCCGCGCGTTTATCCAGAACGGGGCCTCGATCCCGCGGTTCCCATCTACAGGCAATTCGAAGCCGATCCTGAGTGCGTGCAGTGGATCTCTGAGCCTGCGTGGCTCGCGGCGGCGTGGCCGGTTTTCGAACCATAACTTCGCGGAGAATGGAACGATGAAGCCAATCGATCGACGCACCTTTCTTGCCGGAGGGGCGGCGTCCGCATTCCTTTCAGGTCTGGCGATGCCCGCAGCCCGAGCCGGCGAGAAGCCAGACCAGGAAAATAGCCGCGGCAACGAAGCGCAGACCGGCTTCAACACCACAGCCGATTTTCGCTTTGCGCCGGAGGATTTCCAATCGACGATCTGCTTTCCCGACGATCCGGTGAAAACCCTGGTGGGCAAGCACGGCGATCTTCGCTACGACTTTCCCGACGACCGGTTCGCCGCCATCAATCAATTCGGCACCATTGTGGAGTTCACCCTCGGAGGCATGGATCGCGACACCTGGGTTGAACAGAAGATGGAATCGGCCGGGATTCCCATCCTGCATACGGTCATTGAGAGACCCACCGCCAGCATGGAACTGATCGCCTTTGCCAGTCGCAGGCAGAATGAGGGCCGTGTCGATAACGTCCTGATGGAAATTCGCGCGCGGGATCAAGATGTGGTCGCCGCTCCTCTGCTACGCATTCGCAGCGGCTCCAAATACAGCCTGAAGCAGAACGGTATGGCGACCGAAGTGATGAGGGAATCGGCAGAGAAGCCCTGGATGCTCTGCATTCCCCAGAACAATCAGGCCCACGACGGTATGTGGCTTCCGGAGGAGGGCGGCTACCGCCTTACCCTCGCGCACGGAACCGCCACGCGAAACCAGCCGCTGCGCTATTTCTTTCGCATGCCGCAGCCCGGCAGCAGCGATACGATCGACGCGTCGGCCGATCCGGATTCGCTGCTCGCGGAAGTGCGCGCCTGGTGGCAGCAATGGCGTCCATTTGCGGATCCGGTCGGGTGGTCGGTGCCCGCCACGGAGGGAGATTTCCTGACCGCGTGCGCGCGGAATATCCAGCAGGCGCGCGAAATCAAAAATGGAAAACTGGTTTTCGAAGTGGGCCCGACCGTCTATCGCGGGCTCTGGATCGT
Source organism: uncultured Acidobacteriota bacterium (assembly GCA_963830785.1). GTDB lineage: Bacteria > Acidobacteriota > Terriglobia > Terriglobales > Acidobacteriaceae > Telmatobacter. The sequence goes on along the minus strand of CAWHNV010000045.1, from coordinate 62,522 downwards.
CGACGGCAATTTTCTTCTCGAGGCGGCGCGCTATCTCGGCTACGACGAAGAAGCCGACCAGGGATTGCTTTCCGAGTGGAGACAGCAAGTCGCCTCCGGCCAGATCATTGCGTCGGGCGGCAAGGAGCACTGGAAAGACACAGCCATTGCCATGTTCACTCTGGTGCGGGCCTGCGAGCTGAAGCAGAATTGGGATTTACTGCGGCAACTTGCGCCTAACGTCGGCCATGCCATCGAATTCCTGATCGGGCTCCGCGATGAAGCGCGCAAAGGCAACTCGCCGAACGGACGCTATGGGCTCATCGCCCCAGGCTTTCCCGACGGAGGCATTGCCGGCGTGCGGTACGACTTTACCAACACGGTCTGGACGCTGGCAGGACTGCGCGCCATCGTAAAGGTCAACGTAAAATTGCATTTGCCCGATCTGGATCGCGCCGCGGCTTTTTACATAGAACTGCTCGCGGCCTTCGCCGTCGCGGCTCGCGACCAGATGGTCGTCGATCCGCGCGGTTTCACCTATCTGCCCATGCTGATGCGCGAAGATCCGGAGATGCGCCTGGACGCATGGGACCGGCCGCGGCCGCAAAGCGCACAATGGGCGCTTTCGCGCGCGATCTTTCCCGGCGAGGTCTTCGCCAAAGACGATCCCGTTGTGCGCGGGCATATTGCCCTCATGCAGGCATGCACGCAGGAAGACATTCCCGCCGAGACGGGTTGGCTTCGCCATGAAGCTGTGTGGAACTACAACGCGGCTTTTGTCGCTGAAGTCTATCTCTGGGCCGGGATGCGAGATTGGGCGCATCGCACATTTACCGGATATCTGAATCACGCATCGCCGCTTCACGCCTGGCGCGAAGAGCAGCCAATGCAGAATGCGCTGCTCGGCGATACCTGGGGCGACATGCCTCATAACTGGGCCAGCGCCGAATGCATCCGTTACTTGCGCCACATGCTGGTGCTCGAAGATGATCGCAAACCTCGCCTGCTGGCTGGGCTCATGCCGGTGGACCTCAAAGATCGCGCCGCGTTTTCCCTCCAGGGATCGCCCACGCGCTTTGGCCTCGTTTCACTTGAAGCGCAGCCGTGGGGCGCGCGCGGATGGAAGATGCATTTCTCGCGGGAAAGCAGTGCGGAGCCGCCGGTGGCCGTCGAAATCCCCGTCAAGCTCGATGCGGGCGCAGTCCTGGTTCGCGTCGAGGGGGCAACGCGGCGCGGCACAGCCGAAGGCATTGTGAACGTCGATCCGGCGGCCGCTGCCTGGACTGCTTTCTGGGGAGCGTAGTTTGTCTACGCGCGCACGCTGGCCCGGATAGTTCCATATTCGCGGCCGCCGGTTGAGCCGACTGGACGGATAGTGTAACGACCCACTGCCGCGGGTACGATAAAAGTCTCTGCGTAGTGCACGACAAACGGCGCGAACGCGCCAGCCGGGCTCTCGACCACGACCTCATCGCCTTCCACCAGGTTGAGCACGTGAACGGTTCCGCTGGTATCGTGCGGCACCGTTCCGGTGAACCAATGGCGGTGAGTCTCGATGAACTCCAGCTCGTGGAGCCCGGTTCGTTCTTCGCGCCAGCCATCGCCCTCAGCCACCGGTTCTACGCGATTGATAAGCGAGCGCCGCACCCATTCCGTAGTCCGATTCCACTGGATATTCGCCGCGCCGCGATCGAGATGGATGGGCCGCGGACGGCCATCCAGTCCCAGCCGGCCCCAGTCCCACAGCTTGAACGTGAAGATATATGGAGTAGCGCTGATCTCGAGCACCATGCTGTCTTTTCCGGAGCAATGGACGGTGCCAGCGGGAATCAGAAAGTGGTCGTGCTTCTGCGCGGGAAAACGATTGACGTACTCCTCGGCCGGGAACTGGAAGTCTTCGTCCTGTGCGCGGTGCAGATCGCGCAGCATCGCGGCGGGATCGATGCCCGTTTTCAGGCCCAGGTAAACGCAGGCGCCTTTATCTGCGTCGAGCATGTAATAGCTCTCGTCCTGCGTGTAGTCCATTCCGAAATGCTCGCGAATATACGAGGTCAGCGGATGAACCTGCAGCGAAAGATTCCCGCCACCCACTGTGTCGAGGAAATCGAAGCGGATGGGAAACTCCGCTCCAAATCGTGCCACCACGGATTCGCCCAGCAATTCTTTGGGGTGGGCGAACACAAGATTGATCGACGGGATCTCCACGCGCTCTTCGCCAAATCCAAGCAGCAGGCTGTTCTCTTCCGGCACGCAGTCAAAGCACCACGCATGGTTGGGAGCATTGTCAACAGGCAGTCCAAGGACGCGCTCCATCCAGTGGCCGCCCCACGGGCCGGGATCGAAAAAGGGAACCACGCGAAAGGGCCGCGCGATTGCGCTCTTCAAGCTGCGGCGAAACACATCTCCGCTGATGGCTTTCGGCTTTCCCGGTGTGTTTGTATCCAAAAGAAGATCGATGCGATCGTACAGGCCAACCTTGAGCCGGTCGGCCGAGCGCCAGTCGACAAAGAAAGCCCGCTTGTATTTCAGCAATGGCGGATCGTTGCGGTTGTCGGCCCCCAGGTTGCCAACTTCGTCGCGGCGCTGTCGCATCTGGATCTCCCACCGCGCGAGATCCGCGTAGACGAGCAGTGACGGGTCGGGACATAGCAGTGAAGCTCCCGTTCCGATGAAGATCGACAATTCTCCTGGCGCCGCGGCACAGTTCTGCTTGGCCTCGGCCAGTTTCCGTGGATCGAAAAAATCCGCAATCTCGATCGAATTCATCTGTCCGAAAACGGGATCGTCGCCGAGAACAGGTGCAACTATTGCGTCGATCTCAGACGGCCGCCGCAGCAGGTTCTCCATGCGCACGAATCTCGCGTCCGGGAACAAGGGACGCAACGCATTCTCAATCTCGTCGAGATCGACCGCGGGATAGACCTCAATAACAATCACTCCGCGCGAACCCACGCAACGGCGCAAGTGCTCGCCAATCGCATTCCACCCGGTCAGGCATTCATCGGCGCTTCCCGATGCGATGCTGGGGAACCTGTCGTACACAACCACTCTCCTGTCGGAAGTAGGAACCAAGTTGTGATCATATCACAGTTGTTTCGTTTGTGTGGCAAAGGAACAAACGAATGATCGAAATATGATGTATCGACAACAAAATGGGCTATAACCTGGCGAGCAGGGCCTCCATGTGCCCAATGAGGGAGATCTCTCCCCCTTAGACTGGAAGTATGCCGCCGATCCTGATCGCACAGAATATCTCCAAACGTTTCGGCGCTACACCACTCTTCGAGAACATATCCTGTGCAGTCCACGACGGCGATCGTATCGGCCTCATCGGTCCTAACGGCGCGGGCAAATCCACTCTCCTCGCCATCCTTGGCGCGGAACAGCAGCCCGACTCCGGGGAAGTCTCTTTCCGTAAGGGCGTTCGCACCGGCTATGTCCACCAGATCTCAGACTTCGCGCGCGCGATCACGGTTCGCGAGGTCGTCGAGGCCGCACTCGAGCGGGCCGCGGTTCCCGCTGTCGCCCGCGAGCAGCGGCTGCGCGAAACGCTCGGTCGCGCCGGCTTTGCAGACAGCGACACTCTCGCCAGCCCCGGCATGGATCGTGAAGCCGCGAGCCTGAGCGGCGGCTGGCGCAAACGGCTCGCCGTTGCCGAAGCTCTTGTCATCGAGCCACAGGTGCTACTTCTCGACGAGCCCACGAATCACCTGGATCTTGACGGCATTGAATGGCTGGAAGGCTTGCTCCGTGCCGCCAATTTCGCTTTCATCGTCGTCACCCACGATCGTTATTTCCTGGAGAATGTTGCCACCCAGATCATCGAGCTCAACCGCATTTACTCCGACGGCCTGCTGCGCGTAAAGGGCAGCTATTCCAGGTTTCTTGAAGAGCGAGGGGCCTACGTCGAGTGGCAGCAGCGCGCCCAGGAGAGCTTGCGTAACCGCGTCCATATAGAAATGGAATGGCTCCGCCGCGGCCCCAAGGCGCGCACCACCAAATCCAAAGCCCGCATCGACAATGCCAATGCCCTGATCTCGGAGCTGCGCGGCTCCGAATCGCGCACACGAATCGCCTCCGCCGGCATTGTCTTCGACGCCACCGGCCGCCAAACCAAACGTCTCATCGAAGTCGAGAATGCCGCTGTCACGCTCGGCGATCGCGAAATCCTCCGCAGCGTCAACGTCACTCTGACCAATGGTCTGAAGCTCGGCCTCGCCGGCGCCAACGGCTCCGGTAAAACCACGTTGCTGCGCGCCATTACCGGCGAAATCACGCTCAGTGCTGGAGAAATCCGTCGCGCACCTGGCTTGCGCATCGTCTATTTTTCGCAGATGCGTGAGCTGGATACTTCACTCACTCTTCGCCGCACTCTTGCGCCCGACTCCGACTCTGTCGTTTATCAGGATCGCCTCGTTCACGTCGCCAGCTACGCTTCGCGTTTTCTGTTTTCGAGCGAGCAGCTCAATCAGCCGGTAGAGCGCCTAAGCGGCGGCGAGCGCGCACGCGTCCTCATCGCTCGCCTCATGCTGCAGCCTGCCGACGTGCTGATCCTCGACGAGCCCACCAACGACCTCGATATCCCAACCCTCGAGATTCTCGAGGAATCACTGCTCGAATTTCCCGGCGCACTGGTCCTGGTGACTCATGATCGCTATCTGCTCGATCGTGTCACCAACGCGGTTCTAGGGCTCGACGGTCGTGGCAACGCTGCGCTCTTCGCCGACTACTTGCAATGGGAAGCGTGGCGCGACCAGCAGACCAGAGCCGAAGTGGAGGTCGCCGCAGAGCAAGTGCCGCAACCGGCGGCAGCCCTGGCTTCCACGTCTCCAACTCGCAGGAAGCTCTCCTACATGGAACAGCGCGAGTACGACACCCTGGAAAATCGCATCGATGAAGCGGACGCGCGCTTGCGTGCCGCTGAACAGCGCATCCAGGCTGCGGAAGTTGTCACCGATCCCGAAGCTCTGACGGCCGCCCTCGCCGAATTCGAAGCGGCAAAAGCCGAGCATCATTCCGTCTACGAGAGGTGGGTAGAGCTAACCGAGAAGGTCGGCGGCTGAAACCGCTTACCAGGATGAGCGAGCATCAGCTTTTCCAGGCTTGGCACAAATTGGCGGTGGATTGCCTACAGCGCGGAGAGCGGCCACAAGCCGTCGCAGCACTATCCAACCTTCTCGGCCACTGGAAGAATGGTGATCCCGCAGCTCCGTAGCCCCTTAGTCCCTGCTTTTCGCAATCCACGCGTCGATGCGCTGCTCGAGTACGTCGAGCGGTAATGCGCCTGCGTCTACGACCTGGTCGTGGAAGGCGCGGATGTCGAACTTGGAGCCCAGGGCTTTTTGCGCCCGGTCGCGCAGTTCCAGAATCTTTAACTGGCCGATCTTGTAGGCCAGGGCCTGGCTGGGCCACGCAATGTAACGGTCTACTTCGGCCTGCACGCTGGGTTCATCCACATTGGAGTGGTCGTGAAAGTACTGGACCATCTGGTCGCGGGTCCAGGCTTCGCTGTGGACGCCGGTGTCGACGACGAGGCGGATGGCGCGCCAGATGTCGGCTTCCAGGCGGCCGTAATCGGAGTAGGGATCCTGGTAAAAGCCGACGTCTTTGCCCAGGCGCTCGGCGTAGAGTCCCCAGCCCTCGGTGTAGGCCGTGTAGCGGCCGTACTTGCGGAATTCCGGCAAGCCCGTGAGCTCGTGCGCGATGGAAATCTGCAGGTGATGGCCGGGAATGCCTTCGTGGTAAGCGATGGACTCCACCGCGTACAGATTTCGTTGGGTGGCGTTATAGGTGTCGATGAACAGGCGTCCCGGCCGGGTGCCGTCGGGCGTGCCTGGCTGGTAATACGCAGGCGCCGAGGTCTTCTCGGCATATTCGGGCACCGGTACCACTTCGAACGACGCCTTGGGCAACGTGCCGAAAAGCTCCGGCAGCTTGGCCTGCATGGGCTTCAGATAGCCGCGATAGGCGTCGAGCAGGGCCGCGGCTGAAGCCGGGTGCAGCTTGGGATTCGACTTCAGGCTTTCGCGGAAGCTCTTCAGATCCTGGAAGCCGAGCTTCTGCGCAATGGCCAGCATCTCGGCTTCGTCCTTCTTCACTTCGTCCAGGCCGATCTGGTGAATCTGGTCCGCGGTAAGGTCGGTGGTCGTGGTGCTGCTTGATCAGGAACTGGTAATACTTTGCTCCGTCGGGCAGGGAATCGATGCCGGGCTTGGCGCGGCCTGCTGGAATGTAGCTCACTTCAAGAAAGCGCGCGAGGCGCGAGTAGGCGGGCAGGTCTTCTTTGGCGATTACGTCGAGCATTTCGGTCTTGATGCGCTCCTGCTCGGCGGCGGGAATCGCGGCGGGAAAGTTTTTGAGCGGCAGGGCCAGCGACGAGTCTTCGGGCTTCTGGTTGGCCAGCTCCTTCACCTCGTCGAGGGTTTTCTCGAGCAGATACTTCGGCGGCACGCGTCCGTCTTCCATGCCGATCGACATGTTTTCGGTAACCTGTGCAAAGGCCGTGGGCAGCGCGTGCAGGCGCGCGATCCAATCGTCGTAATCCTTCACCGTGGTGAAGCTCAGCTCGGCCGCGAGCTGCGGATAGTCGCTGTAGATGCCGTCCATCTGGTTCACCGGCATCTCCCACTCCTTGAACTCCGCGCCCTCCTGGTCGAGTTCAAATTGGCGCATGAGCAGCTCCTGGCTGATCTTCTCCTGGTCAGTGAGCCCAGTGGGATCGATAACCGCGAGGCGCAGCAGGAAGTTCTGCTCGCGGGCCAGCGCGTCGTTCACCGCCTTCACGGAGTAGTCGCTGGTCTGGTCGTTGTAACGCTTGTCGCCGATCTCCGACGCAAACTCAGGATCGTGCTTGAGCTGGTCTTCCCAGTACTCGTGGAAGATGTCGTTCAGGGCCGCGCGCCGGTCTTCGAGTGAGACGGGCACCGGCGCCTGGGTCTGCGGCGTGAGTTGGAGCTTCTGCGCGCGAAGACCCGAAAGCAAAGCCAGCAATGCGACCGCGGCGGCTGGGGTGAGGAGGCTGATTTTTTTCAAGGGAGCAGGTTCCTTCTCGGGAAATGATCGTTGCAGTAAGAATAGCGGAGTTGGCGGAGTTAGCGGCGCTGGCGGAGCTAGATGGCCGGCAAGTGAGCGCGTTGGGCGGATGGGTGCGGTGTGTTGACTGTGTATAAGCATGCGCAAGGGCAAAAAATCGCAGGCTTATAAGACGGTAGATCGGGAGCGAGACTGCGTTGGGACGCAAATGCCGGCTCATAGGCAGGCGGATTTGGGGCGGTTTAGCGGTTTTTACGCAGGCGAAAAAATGAAAAACGGCCTCTAAAAATGACTTCCAGGACCGCGTTTTGCAGATAATTACGCGCTTTTCGCTAAGGTGGAATTAGAAGGTGGGGAGCGAGGTTGTGGAGATGATCGAAAGGGACCGGAAACTGCTGCGGCGGAAGCTGGACGAGGAGATGAGTCCGTTCAGAAGGGCGGGAAGGGAGGCAAACTCCACAGACGGGCTGCTGCGTGCGGTGCGGGAGGCGCTGCGGATTCCCCTGGCGGAGATCGCGGAAAAGAGCGGGGTGGGACATTCAACAGTACAGGATTTTGAGGTGAGGGAACTGAAGAGGACGATCACACTCAAGTCGCTGGGCCGTATGGCGGAGGCGATGGGCTGCAAAGTGTTGTACGGGGTGGTGCCGGTGAACGGCAAGACGTTCGAGCACCTAGCAGAGGAGAGGTTGTGGAGGAAGGTGTTGGGGGCAGGGACCAGGGACTGAGGGACCAAGGATCAGAAAAACAGGGACCAGGGACTGAGGGACTAGGGGACTGAGAGAACCCGGCAAAGCCGGTGGGGCGCGGGAAGGGCGGGGTGGGCGGCGAGATGGCGGAGATACGGCTGGGAACGGTGGAAGCGAAGAGGGCGGCGGGCAAGAGGGCCAGGAGGGTTGCGCCCGGGCCGAAGAGGGTGAACGGAAAATCCGCTGCGGATTCGGCGGCGGGAGTGGCGCGCGGGAAACAGGAAACGGAAAAGATGGAGGGGCAAATGGCCGCGGCGCCGGAGCCGGAAAAGAAAGAGCTCGAAAAGAAAAGCCGGGGGAACGGGCTGAAGCAACTGAAACAGGCGGCGGACCGGCGTCTGCGCAGTGCCAGCGAAGAGCTGGCGGATTTACTGCTGGAAAAAGCGAAGGAAGGCAAGGTGGAAAGCACGCGGCTGCTGGTGACCCTGGCTGAGCGCGGAAAAGAGCGCAAGCCGCAAGAGAAAAAGAAGAAGAAACGGGGGGTGCTTCCCTGGGTGGAACAGTTGTGCTCAGAGCCGGAGTGGGAGGAGGAAAAGCCGGAGGTGGGCGATGTGTGGGTTGGGGATGGATGGAGGAATGAGAAGACCGGCAGGTTCGTGCCTGCTCCGAGATAGGGGGTGGGCGGGAACGAGGGACTAAGGGGCTGAGGGGCTAAGGGACTGAGGGGCCGGGAGCGGAATCGCCGATCGGCTGGGCACGGCCGCACGCCCGGACGCTGCGGCGTTTGAACTAAGCCTGCGGCGCGGCGGACGCTGCGGCGGTGGTGGTCACCGAGCCTTTCAGGCCATTTAAGTTTTGGGTCACAAGGAGGTTTTTGTGACCCATCTTCGGCAGAAGATGCTGGACGAGCTCCAGCGTCGTAACTACTCACAGAACACGATCAACACCTACCTGCACGCGGTGGAAGATTTTTCCAGGTATTTTCACCGCTCGCCAGACAGGCTGGGACCGGATCACATCCGCCAGTATCAGGCCTATCTGTTTCGAGAACGCAAGCTCCAGGCAGGGACGATCGCATTGTGCACCGCAGCTTTGCGATTTCTCTACGTCAAGACGCTGCGACGGCCGTATCTCCCCGAGCACATCCCATTTCCCAAGCGCCCCAGGCAACTGCCCGTTGTACTCAGCCCCGAAGAAGTTCAGCGGCTGATTGATTCAGCAGAGAACCTGATGCGCCGCACCATGGTGATGACACTGTACTCAACCGGCATGCGCTGCTCGGAGCTTTGCCATCTGAAGGTCTCCGATGTCGACAGCGACCGCATGGTCATTCGCGTCCGCAAGGGCAAGGGCGGCCGGGACCGTGATGTTCTATTGAGTCCCAAGCTGTTGGAGACTCTGCGTGAGTACTGGCGCTGGATGAAACCCAGGACCTACCTGTTCCCAGGCACGGTGAACAACTGGCGGGCCGATAAGCCTATTACCCCGAAGGTGGTGTGGAAGGCCGTCAACGAAGCTGGTAAGCGGGCTGCCATCAACAAGCGTGTCGCGCCTCATTTGCTTCGACACAGCTTCGCGACGCACATGCTTGAAGCCGGTGCTGACCTGCGCACTATCCAGGTTCTGCTTGGCCATGCCAAGATCGGCGACACGGCACTCTACCTGCATCTGTCCCGCCGCCATCTGCAGGCTGTTGCCAGTCCGCTGGAAGCCATCGAGGTTTCGAGTCCCGATGAAGTGAAGCGTTCCAGGAGGCTGATGAAGCGATGAGCCGGCCCACCTTCGAGGTGGCCGACATCGTCCGCGCAGCGGGCAATAGATTCTGGGAAGAGCACAAGTCACACTTTGCATGGGTGCATCGCAAGGTGCTCGATGCTATTGCCCGGTGCCGTACCGCGGCACTGGGCGGTCATCTGGATAAGTGCACTCGCTGCGGCCATCGGGCCGTCTCCTACAACTCATGCCGATCACGACACTGCCCGAAGTGCCAGGGCAACGCACGCGCAAAATGGTTGGCCGCGCGCTCGGCCGAACTGTTGCCCGTTCCGTACTTCCAGGTCGTCTTCACTTTGCCGCACGAACTCTCCGCTCTGATCCTCCAGAACAAGCGGCACCTCTACGATCTGCTCTTCCGTACCAGCGCCGCGGCGATGATCGAATTGGCTGGCGAGCCAAAGCCCCTGGGAGCCGATATCGGATTTCTCGGCGTGCTCCATACGTGGGGACAGAACCTTGAGCATCATCCCCACGTTCACTACATCGTTCCCGCTGGAGGCTTGGCCCTCGACGGCTCCAGATGGATAGACTCCTCGCGCCGATTCTTCCTGCCCGTCAAGCGACTCAGCCGTGTCTTCCGCGACAAGTTCTGCGACCAACTCCGTGAGTTGTTCAAACAGGACAGACTGCAGTTTCACGGCTCACTGCAACCGCTTGCCTCGCCTGTCGCATTCAGCGACTTGCTCTGGCAACTCGGCCAAAAGGACTGGGTCGTCTACGCAAAGCCACCCTTCGGCGGCGCCGAACATGTTCTCAACTATCTGGCTCGCTACACTCATCGCGTCGCTATTTCCAACCATCGACTCGTGGCCTTTGACAACGATCGCGTCTCATTCCGCTGGCGGGACTATGCTCACGGCGGCAAAAAGAAGGTCATGACCGTTTCTGCAGACGAGTTCCTGCGCAGATTTCTTCTCCACGTGCTGCCCAAAGGCCTGGTCCGCATCCGCCACTTCGGCTTCTTCGCCAACCGAAGAAGGGAAACCGCCCTCGCACGCTGCCGCCAGTTGCTCGGCGCAACTGCACTCACCGATCGAACAGATGCGGCCAGCCAGCTGCGTTGCCCCGCCTGCTCCGCAACCATGCTGGTTGTCGAACGCTTCACCAGTGCTCAACTTTACTTCCAGTCCGACCCGAGCCTCGCCGCCCCACGGAGGTGCAACGTTGACAGCTCATAAAACATCCATGGCCTACGATGCATCTACGCCGGTCGCTTCATGGCATGCTCGCGCTTGCAACGCCGCCTTATGCCCGCAAGCTGCTCACGCACCCTATATGCGGCACTCGCGCACACCTCGCAGCACTCAACTCCGCTCACTGAAAAGATCCTCCTCACGCGACTGGCTCAGTTCCGTGCTCGCAATCGCCACGATCCGCGGGACGGCGCCATTGAAAGTACATAGGTAGATCACCGCATCCGCCGCAAACGCCTGCGGCTCAGTTCAAACGATCCTATCGAAACCGCCCCGGACGAAAGAACACGGCTCAACCCCGCCTCGTCCACCGGGGCGATCCCGATAGGAACCTAACGTTTTAGGGGACCAATCCTGCTAGCCCGTGGGCTTCTTCCTTCCAATTGAGTTCCGGAGTCTCCCCGGTCCCCAAGAGCGAGGGACCGGGGGCACCTTCGGTGTGGTTTTTGGGGCGTCGAGATCGGGGCCACCCGCCGACTAGCACCGCGGTGGGCCATTCAATGCCATGCCACTGCGTCCTGCGGGGATGTAAGCCCGGGCCTGAAGGCTCTCATCGGACTCTGCGTTCAGGGGCCTGAAGGCCCCTGCTCCCTCCGAAAAGGCTCGGCAAGCGTTATTTCCGCGTAGGCGGTTATTTGCTCCGAAAGTGGGCCGCACCTCGTCCTGTCATGGCTGGAGTCGTACTTTCATCCTGCAACGTGAGACTGCCACCACGTAGGCTTTTTGACGAAGATAATCGCTTGTCCCGGCACAGGCTTGAGCTTTTTGCTCACCTTCGTAGGACACCAAATGCCGCCATCCGAATCCGGTTTGCTTAGGAAACCGACTGATATAACATCACTGAAAGTCATTCCCGCATCACCGCCGTCGGCAAGCTGGCGAAACAAAACGGCTCATGACGGGTATGGCAGATTCCTAAAACTACAGAGGTTCGAGTGCCGAGGGCTTCCTTAAGAAGCCTGGGTCATCAAATGGTCGGTGATATCCACGCCAATGCCGATCATACGTTGGGAAGAATCGCCCACCATCACACCGCGCGCATCAATCCAGCAGATTGAACCGTCGGGCCTGAGAACGCGATATTGTGCAGCGTATTCGTCAGTCTCACGAGACATGACCTTTCCAATTGCCGATTCCACGGTGGCGCGGTCTGCCGGGTGAATCCGGGAAACAGCGTCTGCCACTTTGCAGGAAAAGGTGCCGCGGGTGAATCCCCATTGCCGGTACGACTCATCTGACCAGACAACTTTGTTTGCTCGAATGTCCCAGTCCCATAGTCCGATTCGGAGTCCTGCGCACTCAGCCAGTTCGATTCGCTTCCGCCAACCGGTCTCGACGAATTCGACTCGCTTCATGTCTGTGATATCCCGCAACACACAGGCAACCGTTTCCACTTCGCCGGAGACCTCAATAGGCGAAAAGGAAACACTTAAGTCCCGCACCCCGACCCCGGGCAGGTCGTACTCCATGCTGAAAAGGACCGGACTCCCACGGAAGCAGAGATCGAGGTACGGTATGACAATTTGCTCGATCACTTCCCTGTCTCTGAATTCCCGGATCGACTGCCCTTCGAGCCTCGCGTTGGCCCCACCGAACACTTCAAGGAATGCGCGGTTTGTGAGTACATACCGGTAATTCCGGTCCACAACGGCGACCATTTCATCAAGACCTTCGACGAGTCGTTCGTATTGACGAAGCTTATCCTCAGCATTTTTTCGAGCAGTGAAATCCCTGACGGCGCAAGATACTCCCACAACTTCACCGGCCTCGTCAAACGCCGGCTGGTACGAGACATGGAAGGTTTTCCGATCATGCGTGTGAGAACCTGGCCCGCGAATCTCCAGGTCGGAAATTGGCTTACCGTTTAAAGCCTCTTTCACATGGGGCTCGATAAGCGGGTATAACTCCGGAATGACCTCGGCGAGCGTCTTTCCATAGTGATCCTCAATCGAGAGACCATGCATCTCGGCGAGCCTTCGATTAATGTTGATGTACTTCAGATTCCGATCGAGGTAACCCAAACCTACTGGTGCGCCGTCGTACACTGCCTGGAGTTGAGCCAGCCGTTGTGATGGGAGCCCCTCTCTGCAGTTGAGCGAAATCCCCTTCCGCTTACGGGCGGCACGCGAAATCCCGGATCGCGTAAGTAACTCGATGACTGACGGAAGTATCTCGGCCGGCGCTGGTCTTCCGTAGTGCCAGCCCTGCCCCATGTCGCAGCCGAGGCGCAAGAGCGTGTCAGCTTGTTCCTCCGTCTCAACGCCCTCGGCTATAGTGTTGAGTCCAAGGCTCTGTCCAAGCCCCACGACGGCGGCTACGATCTTTCGGCTCTCGCGCTCGGTCGTCATTGAACTAACGAATGACCGGTCTACTTTTAGTTCGTCGAAAGGGAGGGACTTCAAGTGATGAAGACTGGAGTATCCTGTTCCGAAGTCGTCCAGCGCGATGCGGCATCCCATCGCCTTCAGATCCCGGGTGATGGTCCGAGCTGACGCCATGTTCTCTGCCATCGCGCTTTCAGTAATCTCGGCGGTTGCGCATTCAAGGGAAAACCCGGCGAACTCGGCGAGCCGGCGGAGATGTTCTGGCAGAGCTAAGTCTTGCAGTTGCAGCGGAGAGATATTGAACGCGAGCCTGAGTCCTTTCCCATGGAGCGCGATCGCCTGAAACGCTTTTTGCAGAACTTGCCTGCTGACCTCGCAGATCCAACCTTCCCTCTCAGCCATGGGGATGAACTCATCCGGAGGGATCATGCCGAGATCGGGGTGCTGCCAACGCGCGAGCACCTCAAAGCCGTGAAGCTTGCCCGTTGCGAGAATCACAAGGGGTTGAAAATCCGGGAAGAATTCCCCGCGTTGCAAGGCACGCCGAATGTCCTCTCGATCAAGTTTCTGTGCGTGGTCCATGATGACAATGCTAGGTTGAGATGGCTGCGAGTAATGTGATTTAAATCACACCTCTAGGTTGAGGCATGCGGGTAATTCGAGGCAGATCGTATCGAGCCGACATTTTTCAGCGAGTTGTAAAGCCGTGCCCTTGTTGCAAGGCGAGGGGCAAAGAAGTGGTGGGATTGCTTTTCTGAAACCCGGGCCGGGCGCCGGTCAGGCTAAAGCGAGGGTGGGGTGCTTTGGGCATCCTCGAGCGCCGATCGCAGTTGTATGCGATGCGCTTTGCAGCGCTCGTACAGTTTCAGGCCCAGGGGGGAAGGGGTGAGATCAAAGCTCTCCACAGGAGCATAGGACGTGTAAACGTACGCTTTTTCGATCAACCCCGCGTCGAATAAACGTGTGATCTCCACGCCAAGCCTTATCGGATCATAGATACCTGTGAGTCGGCTCATCTCTTGCGTTGTAAAGATGATTCGCGCCGAGGGAACATTGCCGGTTTCCGGCCTGCGCTCCATCAGCTTCTTACATGCAGTAACCAGGATCAGGCCCTGAACGGGTGAAACACTCACAAGCAGATCGAAAATATCGTGGCTGGATTCGTCGACAGCATTCACGTTGCAGGAGGAGACAAACAGGCCGATCCATAATTGCTTTGCCAAATCATTCTGCGCCCATGACCCGTATTGGAATATGTTCGCGACGATCTGCGGATGAGCGCGCATCTTGTCAGCGTCGGGTTCTGAAGCCAGCAGCATTTCCGCGCCGAGGGCAATTTCCATAGCGATCTCGGTTCGAGGTCCATCCAGTTCACAGCCAAGCAGCTGAATGGCCTGGTTAGCTTCCTCGTGACATAGCCGGCACAGGAACAGAGTGGTTCGGAGCAACCTGAGCGTGTATGAGAGGGCCTTGGGGTCGGTAAGATTGACGGTATTGTCGAGCAGGACCTCCCAAAGGTCTGGGTCGAGGCCGGGGGGCGAAACGAACGCTAATCCGATGCCATCTTGGCCGTGCCGAACCACCCGCGCCTGCACGGGAATTCGTTCCTCTGTGCGATTCCCGGGCAATGCTGCCACTTCTATTGTGAGTGGGATCAACTGATCCACGGGCCAGCGTTCTTCAGTGAGCAAATAAAGGCCGGTCGAGCTCATGTTCTCGATGGTAAATGGCTGCGAAGCCGGGTTGTTGGTCTGCCAGGCTTTAAGCCCTAGTGGGGTTCGCCTTTCAGCCCTCGGCGTTTCCGGATGTCCAAGCCTCCGGATCCAGCTTTTCCATTGACTCACAGCGGTCACTTCCTCAAAGAACTCACCTGGTTGCGGAGCCCGGGTGTGGCCATTGCACGGAAACTCAGGGCAGCACGACCGCTAGTCTAGCCCAGCCCTGAACGCTCTGATTGATGAACATCATACCAAGCAGATCAGCGCAGTTGGCGAGTGGGCAAGCCGAATGCGTGCTGTATGTCTATTAACAAGCAACCTTTGGAATGCCAGTAACACGCGCATGAACCGCAGGTGTGCGTGGGATTACAAGGAGCGGCCGGGTGCAGAAGCCGAGACGCTGCCGCGGGAGGCGCACCTCGCGCCGCACCTGCTAAATTTCATTCGATTCCTATCGCGCTGTGAGGATACAATCGCGGTCAAAAGCATCCCAGGTAAATTGAAAGGCGGAAATCATGAGCGAGACGGGAGTTCCAGCGGTAGCGGCAGCGGCCCCGACGACCGCGGGCCTGACGCAATGGCAACGCGTGGGCTACACGTTCACGGCGCCGTCGAAGACCTTTGAAGACATCCGGCGTGGCAATCGGAGTTGGTGGCTGCCGTTCCTGATCACGCTGCTGACAGGCACACTGCTCTGGGTTGCAGTGGGCCAAGTGGTTACGTGGCGCGGAGTTTTTGAAAACAACCAGAGAAACTTGCCCGAGTTTGCCAAGCGCATGATGGAAAACATGACGCCGGAGCAAAAGGCCAAGCAGGAACAAGCGGGGCCTAAAGGGCAGGAAATTACCTGGGCCATTGCTCCGCTGGGGCTGCTATTGATCAACGTGTGCGCAGCCGCGGTTTTGCTGGCGACGATCAACTTTGGATTCGGAGGCAAGGCAAAATTCGGCGAGATTTTCGCAGTTACGCAGTACGCCGGGCTGGTCGTGTGGCCCATCAAGTTCCTGCTGGGAACCATCGCGCTTTATGCTGGAGCGCTTCCCGATGCATTCGATCCCAAGAATCCGGCGGGCACGAACCTGGGATACTATCTTTCGCAGCAAGACACGCCGTTCACGCTGTATACGTTAGCGACGAACATCGATGTTCTTTCCATCTGGTGCATGGTTGTGACGGCGATCGGGGTCGCGGTGGTCGCAGGCACGAAGCGTGGCGCGGGTTACATCGCGGTCTTTGGATGGTGGGCGATAATGTTGGCGTTTTCGCTGGGAATCGCGGCGATGTTCAGCTGAGGCTCTGAGCGCGTGAATTCGCGCCGGCGGAGTTTGTGTTCTCCCACCCTTTCGCCCAAAAGCCGGGCGGAAGGATGGGGCAACCGCGGAAGACGGGAACGACTCTCAGGGACTTTCGGATCCTCTCAATCAAATGCGTCGCTTGCGCCGTCCCTACGGGACTCCGCACCGGAATTACGCGATTCCTTTCCCCACGCTAAAGCGCGGGGCTAACAAACACTGCGCCTGCGGCGCGTTCGCCGGGACGTACCCATTCGCGGGCGGTTTCAAAATGTCCGGCCGCGCTGTGCTTGTTAAAATTGGGTAGACCGCGAAGTGGAGGATCTTTTCCGCCATGAGCGAGCCGTAAGATTTGGAAGCGATGACCCTCCGCCTTTTCAACACCCTCACGGGACAACTGGATGCGCTTGAGCCGGCCGACGGCAAGGCGTTGCGCATGTATGCCTGCGGGCCAACGGTCTACGACTACGGCCACATCGGCAACTTCCGCACGTTTTTGCAGATCGATCTTCTGCGGCGCTTTCTGCGACTGAGCGGCGTGGCCGTGCGTCACGTGATGAACATTACCGACGTGGACGACAAGATTATCCGCAACGCTGCCGCGAAGAACATTCCCATCGGCGAGTACACGTCGCGGTATGTCGACGCGTTTTTCGAGGATTTGGAATCGCTGCGCGTGGAGCGGCCGGAGCAGATTGCGCGCGCCACCGAGCACATTCCGCAAATGGTGGAACTGATTGAGAAGCTGGCCGCGGCGGGAGCGGCCTACAAAGTGGAAGACGGGTCATGGTACTTCCGCCTGGCGGCGTTTCCTGAATACGGCAAACTGAGCAAAAAAGATCTGAGCGGCATGGAAGACGGTGCGCGCGTGGACGTGGACGAGTACGAGAAGGATTCGGCACGCGACTTTGCGTTGTGGAAGGCTCCCAAGCCAGGCGAAACATCCTGGGACACGGCGATCGGGCCGGGCCGGCCGGGATGGCACATCGAGTGCTCGGCGATGGCGATGGAGTATTTGGGCGAGAGCTTCGACCTGCACTGTGGCGGCGAAGACCTGATGTTTCCGCACCACGAAAACGAGATTGCGCAGAGCGAGACCGCGACGCACAAACAGTTCGCGCGGCATTGGATGCACGTGCGCTTCCTGCTGGTGGACGGCAAGAAGATGTCGAAGAGCGAGGGGAATTTTTACACTTTGCGCGACCTGCTGCTGAAGGGATTTAAAGCGTCGGCCATCCGTCTGGCGCTGATTTCGGTGCCGTACCGGCGGCAGCTCAACTTTACCTTTGACAGCCTGACTGACGCCACCAACGCCATCGACCGGCTGCGCACATTTCGCGCGCGGCTGCATGTGGGAAAATTTCTGGCGGGCGAGAATCCCGTTTTGCAGGAGGCTGCGAAGAAGGCGCATGCAGATTACTTTCGAGCGCTGGCCAACGATTTGAACACCGCCGACGCAATGGCGCCGATTTTTGAATTGGTGCGCGCGGCGAATACGGCCATGGATGACGAACAACTGTTTGCGGCCGACCGTGACGCGATGTTGCCCGTGCTTGCGGATTTTGATGCTGTCTTCGATGTACTGGAGGACCGTGACAGCGAGCCCACACGCCGCGCGCTGGCATGGGCCGAGCAGGAAGGCCGCATGGGCGAAGTGGCTCCAGAGCTAATCGCCGCGCAGTCGCTGACCGATGCGGCGATTGAAGCGTTGGTGGCCGAGCGCACCGCGGCCAAGAAGGCGCGCAACTTTGCCCGCGCCGACCAGATTCGCAATGAGCTGGCGGAAAAGGGCGTGATTCTGGAAGACTCCAAAGACGGGGTGCGCTGGAAGCGGAAATAGCGGGGATCGCGTAGACTAGGAACCAACCGGCCTGTCATGGAGGATTCCGATGGAACTCGAAATAGTCTTTGATCGAGAAGATGATGGCCGCTGGATTGCGGAGATTGAAAGTCTCCCTGGCGTGCTCGCCTATGGGGCCACCAAGAAAGAGGCTGAGTCGAAGGTGCAAGCTCTGGCATTGCGCGTGATAGCGGGTCAGATTGAGAGAGAACAGTCGGCTGCCAATTCGGTTCGGTTCGCCGCCGCATGATTGTTGACCGATATTCCTCACTCAGCTGCTGAATCGTAAAGACGATGGTTCGACCCTTGGCCCATGGCGAAATTTCCAGCGACAAGCGCGAAGAAAGTATTCCGGGCTCTGCTGAGAATCGGTTGGCAGGAGAAACCGCGCGTCAGCAAGGGCGGCTCGCACAGGCAGCTCGAAAACTCAAAATTTCCCTATGAATATACGTGGGCGTTTCACGGAGTGACGAAATCGGGCCTAAGATGCTGGCGAAGATCGCCAAGCGGACAGGCTTGAAGCCTGAAAATTTAAGAGACTAGAGAGCCGACTGCCTATGGAAGCCAACGAAGCACAGGAATTGCAGGAACACGCGGAGCACGTTGCGCACGAATCGTCGTTGCGGCCGGTTGCCTTTACCATGAGCGTGCTGGCCGTGCTGGTGGCCGTGACCACGGTGCTGGGCCATCGCACGCAAACCGAGGCGGTTCTCAACCAGAACCGGGCGACCGATCAGTGGAACTATTATCAGGCCCACAAAATTCGCGCCAACGATACGGAGCTGGCTGCCGATCTGCTCGGCGTGATGAGTGTTGCCGATAAGGACGCGGCCGCCAAACTTGCCAAGAGCTATGCCGATCATGAGAAGAAGTGGAATGACGATCTGAAAGAAGAACAGGAGCAGGCCGAGGCGACCCAGCAGAAGGTGGAGCAGGCCGAAGCGCGCGCCGACCGCTTCGACCTGGGCGAGGCGCTGCTCGAGATCGCCTTGGTCATCACGTCGGTCACGCTGCTCACGCGCAGCCGCATCTACTGGTACCTGGGCCTGGCGTTCTCCGTTGTCGGAATTGTGTCGGCGGCGTCGGCCTTCCTGCTCAAGTAACGCCAGGGGCTAAAGCCCAAAACCATCTAGCGGCAGATTTGGCGCGGCTGAAGCCGTGCCCTTGCAAAGCTGTTTTCGACTTGGCGCACTCTTGAAAAAATGTTGTCGCTCCCGCGAGGCTGCGATAGACTTAGCCCCGAGTGAAGGTGTACCCATGAGAGTTGCCGTCGCCGCTGCTCTATTTATCGCTGGTTGCGTGCCGCCGCTTGCGCAGGTCGCCCCCGCGGCTGGGCAAACCGCGACACCGGCGCAGGCTGCAACGCCGGCGCCGGTCGCCGCACCCGCCAAAACGCAGCCGGCTCACATTGATGACAGCGACATCGGCTTCAACTACAGTCTGCCCGCAGACTGGGAGCTAGTGGCTCCCCCTCCAGCGCCAAAGGTCACAGTGCCCTTTCCCGATGCCGTGGGCGCCAAAAGAGGCGATGCCTGCGTGGAAATTGTGTTCACGGCAAAGCACGGTACGCCGGCCTCGGTGGTAGATGTGGTGGCGCTGCCCTTTGCCTGCTATGGGCAAAGCATGAAGCCAGGCGACCTGGCAAACTTTGGCGCCGGCGCCGCGGAGGGCTTGAAGCAAACCTTCGACATTACCAATCCGGTAGAGGGCAACTATACGCTGGGCAGCCACACGGTCTGGATTGAGCGCGCCAAGGGAACTCCGAAAGGCCATCCCGAGAACCCCTTCACTTTCGAGATTGCGTGCACCGTTCTTGAAAAGGGCGCGGTTTGCTGGATGGCGATGGCGGCCGATTGGCACAGCCTGCGAGCCTTCGAGCGAGCGCAGGTTACCCTCGACGGTGAGACTTCCCCTGACCTGGTTCCGCCGCACTCCTTCGTGTCCGATCCACAGTAAGCTGTTCTTTCGGGGGCTACGCCCCGGCGCATTAATCGGCGTTTGCTACACGACTGAAGTCGTGTCCTTTCACGGAAAAGGCATCGCCCCTACGGGGCTTCGATTGTGCTTCGCTTCTCCACCCCACGCTGAAGCGCGGGGCTAACAACCGTCGCGCCTACGGCGCGTTTGCGGAAAGACTGAAGTCGTGCCCTATGAAAACAGCTTCAAACTGGCCCACCACCGTCTGGGCGTGCGCGTGGCATGGAAACTTGCTGCGTGGTATCCTCTGAAAAGAGCGGAAAAACTTATGAAGGCGCGCGAGCTATTGCAATCGCTACACCCGCCAGCCACCAAAAGCTGGTCGCGATCGCGCGTGCGTGGCATTTGCCCGCGGCGGCACTTGCGCGTGCTGCCCACCCGCACTCGACCTAGCCTCTTCGGCGGTGACTAGCACTGCCCTCCGCCGAAGGTCCTCACTCACATCTGGGCCCACATGGGTCGACTGGGGCCCGCGGAATTGAATGATCCCAACAGCCGGGATCAGTGGCCGCGCCGTATCAATATATAGGCCGCGACAACCGAATCTGCCGAGGAGAATATGCGATGAACAAGCAGGAATTGCACGCGCACTACGGACCCAAACTTGTGTGTCCTCTGCCAGGACCAAAAGCTCGCGCGGCCGTTGAGGCCGACCACCGGCTGATCTCGCCAAGCTATACGCGGTCTTACCCATTAGTGGCGAAGCGCGGGCGCGGCGTTCGCATTGAGGACAGCGATGGCAATGAATTTCTTGATTTTGCTGCCGGCATCGCCGTGGTTTCGACCGGCCATTGCCATCCCGAGGTAGTGGCCGCGATTCAGAAACAGGCCGCGGAGCTGATCCACATCTCGGGCACGGATTTTTATAACGAGTTGCTTACCGATCTGGCTACGCGGCTCTCGGCCGTGGCGCCCATGCCTGGGCCGCATCGTTTCTTTTACGGCAACTCCGGTGCCGAGGCCATTGAGTGCGCGCTCAAAATTGCGCGTTATCACACCGGCCGCCAGCAGATCATCTCATTCTTCGGCGCGTTTCACGGGCGCACCATGGGCGCACTCTCGCTCACCGGCTCCAAGCCGCAACAGAAGCGCCGCTTTGCACCGCTGGTTCCGGGCGTGACCCACGTGCGCTATCCCTATGTCTATCGCGGCTGCACCGGAGGCGCGAAAGAGCAGGAGGCTTTCAGCCTGGAGTGCGCACGCTATATCGAGGAGAAGCTGTTCAAGACCACCCTGCCTCCGGAAGAAGTGGCCGCGATTTTTATCGAGCCCATTCAGGGGGAAGGCGGATTCGTTCCCGCGCCTGCGAATTTTCTGCGCGAGCTGCGCGCGATTTGCGACCGTCACGGGATTTTGTTGGTCGCGGACGAAGTGCAGAGTGGGTGCGGAAGGACCGGACAGTGGTGGGCCATTGAAGATTCGGGCGTCGAACCCGACATCGTCTGCATCGCCAAGGGCATTGCCAGTGGAATGCCGCTGGGCGTCTGCATGACGAAGGCCGGGATCATGGATTGGGCGCCGGGCTCGCACGCGTCGACTTTCGGCGGGAATCCCGTTTCAATCGCCGCGGCGCTGGCTACCATGGACATCCTGGAGCGCGGGGCGATCGCTAACGCCGCGAGCGTGGGCGAGTTCATGCTGGAACGCGTGCGCGGCTGGAAGCACAGTCATGCTTCCGTCGGCGACGTACGTGGGCGCGGCCTGATGATCGGCATCGAGATTGTCAAAGACAAGGCGACGCGCGAACCGGCCGTGGAACTGAGGAATCGAGTTGAGACGCTGGCCTTCGAGCGCGGCCTCGTGATGCTGGGCTGCGGAGAAACTTCGTTGCGGCTCTCGCCTCCGCTCATCGTTAGCAAGGAAGAAGCCACTGTGGCGCTCGACATTCTGGAAGAGGCGCTGACACTGGCCGAAAAAGAGCATGAGCTGAGTGGGGTCGCGGCGGTGACGGCGTGATCGCGGGCTAGTATTCTGATGGGCTGACTTGGAGCGATTGGAGTTCGGGTTTTCCCACATCTCAGAATCGAGATCTCCACCCCACGGACCAAGACCTGTCCGCGGGGGCCCCGGTAGTGGGGCACCCGGGCCTGAGCGCTTTGTGTTGCTTTCCCACCCTTTCGCAAAAGACGCGAAAGGATGGGGCACGGGCTGATTTCAGGCCATTGGAGTTCGCTATCCCCGGTCTCAAAATCGAGACCGGGGGCACCCTCATTTGTGATGGGTTGAGCTTGGGGAGTTGGAAATTAGTAGGCTGCGGAGGTCTTACGCCGATCTGCTCGGTGCAGTCGTTATCGTTCCTCTTCAGGCGGTCTTGAGCGGCCCAGACTTTAGGGCGATTTGCGCCCCTTGCCCGGCAGGGCCACAATGGTTGGCGATGCAATGGGCTTCAGAAATGCGCGCTGAATGGCTGAAGCAGATCCTGGCGGGACTAGATTCTCTCGCCGCGCGGCGTGGCCGGGCGGCCTCCCTACCCGCCCACCTTCTCACGGGGATTGAGGGCGAAGAGGCGGCCTGTTTAACACTGCTTCGCAAGGGCTATACGGTGGTGGCGCGGCGATGGTCGTCGGGCAATCAGCCAGGGGACCTCGATTTAATCGCATGGCAAGGGCCGATGCTTTGCTTTTTCGAGGTCAAAACCCGGACCGCCCGCGATCTGAACCCTGCCGAAGCCACGGTCGACCTGCATAAACGCAATGTGCTGCGCCGCCTGGCTCGCCAATATGTCCGGCACCTGCCCGGCAGCACCGCTCCTCAGGTACGTTTCGACGTGATCAGCGTGTACCTGGAGCCTGGTAAACCGCAAGAATTCGTGCATTTTGAGAACGCTTTTGGATGGCGCGAGCTGGGGCGGCAGGAATGACTTAAAACGGCACCTTGCTTGACAATCGATTTTGATAGATTCTATGGTTGATCAATTAAAAGGCACGAGTCGTAAACTAGCTGAGTCGTAAACAGGCTGAGTCGCGCACCGGGGCTGAGAAAGCACCGATGATCCAGGCGCGGGCTTTCGGGAATGGAGGAATTGCACGTTATGGTCATGCAAGCGCCTGTTGGCCGGCACCAGGTCCGGGAAGAGATCCAACGCCGCATCCTTTCGGGCGAAAGCCAGCCGGGCGAGCGACTTACGCAGCAAAGCCTAGCCAAAGAGCTGGGCGTTGCCCAGGGCACGGTAAGGGAGTCGCTGCTGGAGCTGCAGTGGCTGGGGCTGGTCGAATCGATCGACCGGCTGGGAGTTTTCGTGCAAAAGCTGGATGCCGCGCGCCTTTGCGAGGCTTACCAGGTGCGCGAGTTTCTTGAGGGCCTGGCTGCGCGCCTGGCCTGCGAGCACACCTCCCGCGCCGATGTGGCCTCGCTGCGCAGGAACGTCGACCACATCTGGGAGCTGTCGCAGGAGAACCGGGAAGAGGAGATGGGCGCCGCCGACCGGGCCTTTCACCTGCAGATCATGAACCTCTCGCACAATAAGGTTCTGCTGCGCCTGGCCGAGGGGTACCGTGTGCTGGGCATGGCCGTCAGGGCTTCGCGCGACCCGAAGAACGTGTATGAAGAGCACCTGCAGATCGTCGACGCCATCGGCAACAATCTTCCCGACGAAGCGGAGCGGCTGATGCGTCTCCACGTGGCCGAGGCGCGCAAGATGATCGAGCAGCAGGCGGCGCGCAGCGACTTCACCCCCAAGTGGGTGGCGGACGCGGACGAATAAGCGGCGACCGAGTAAGCGGGTTTCGCTCGGGATTCCCCCAAAATGTGTGCCGAAATATGTGTATTATGGGTCTCTACGGTTTATGCCCGGTTTTGGAAGCTGTCTCAAGGAACGGAGTCGACGCAGTCCGGCAGGTTATTGCGTAATCCACGGTAAACGAGACCGGCCGGTGCCAAAGAGGTTCGCCGCCATGCCCGCATTCGTCCGCTCTTTTTCTTCTCATTTCGCAGCAATTTCCGGCCGGTATGGGCGCTACCGGTGGGGGATCGCACTGCTCTGGCTGCTTCTGCTGGCCTCAGGCGTTGCCTCCGCCCAGAACACGACAATCAGCGGCACGGTCTACGATCCGCGGCTGGCGGCAGGGATGCCTAATCCCCTGCCTCTGCCCAACGTGCTGGTGTACGCGTCGACGACTGCGGTGACCCCGCCGGCCTCGGGCGCGCAGTGCGTGACCTACGCGAACTCGATACCCACCGGTGCCAATGTGGTTAGTTATACCTACACCGCGGTCGACGGCACGTTTACACTGCAGAACATTCCTCAAGGCGCGACCTACACTGTCGTCATTCAGGCGGGCAAATGGCTGCGCCAGTTCAGCGAGGCAGTGGGCACCAGCCCCCTCACAGGACTTCAATTGGGCATGCCGGCCAATCACACTCAGGGCAACATGCCGTACATCGCCATCGCCACCGGCTCGGTGGATGGCGCCGAATGCGTGCTGCGCGATATGGGCATCTCCGACGCGGAGTTTACCGACGATGTTGCCAACTCCGGCGGCTACGTACATCTCTACAAGGGCAGTTATTCGGCGGGAGCGGAAATCAGCGCGACGACTCCGTCAGAATCGGCCTTGATGGGCGGTACATCGGCCACGCCCCTTAACAGCTACGACATGGTGATGTTTCCCTGCCAGGGAGACGCCGCTGATCAGGCGACCTCGACCGGCGCGACGAATCTGCTGAACTTTGCAGAGGCCGGCGGACGCATTTTTGCTACGCATTACAGCTATGCGTGGCTTGATCCTGCCCCGGCTTACGGAGCGCTCTTCGGAAATGTTGCCGACTGGACGGCAGAGCAACAGATCAACTCGGGCGTGGGAACGGTTCAGGAAAATTTCAGCGACGGAATTTTCCTGGCTGACTGGCTTCATGACATCGGCTCAACGAACACGGGCACAACGAACCAGATCAACATCAGTACCCTGCGCACCGATGTGGGCAGCGTGGTTGCACCCGCGCAAGCGTGGGTCACGCTAAACAATGGCACGTACTCCGGCATTACGGTTACTGACAACCCCGTGATGCAGATGACCTTTAACGTCCCGTTCGGCGCGCCTGCGGCAAGCCAGTGCGGACGCGTGATGTTCAACGACTATCACGTCATCTCCATATCGAGCGGCGGCGCAATATATCCCAAGGAGTGCACCAGCTACAGCGCCACGGCTCCGAACAATTTCAATCCTTCGTACACGATGCAACCGCAGGAACAGATGCTCGAGTACGCGCTCTTCGATCTTTCGGGATTCGTACAACCGACGGTGGTGCCCACGGTCAGTGTCACCTTCGCTCCGAGTCCACTGACGGTGAAGTCGGCCGACACGGCCGATCAGTTGACAGTAAACGTGAACAGCGGGACGAACGAAACCGACAGTTCCGCGGTCCTGAGCTTTACGCTGCCTTCGCAGCTCACCGTTACCGCGATGAGCGACCCCACTGGCGGATGGATCTGCACCGTCGCCACCCTATCGTGCTCGCGTACCACCGACTTGGCGGCGAGCACTACCGATTCCGTAATTCTCACCATCAGCGTGGCCTCGTACACCACGCTCCCGAGCTACTCGGGCACGATTACCGCGACGGTTTCAAGCGCGCTCTTTTCCACCAACCCGTCGTTCAACGAGAACGTGATCTTTCAGCAGGCGCCTCCTATTACATGGGCCACGCCCGCGAACATCGTTTATGGCACGGCACTGAGCGCTACGCAACTCGACGCCACGTCGACCCTGCCCGGCACGTATGTCTACACTCCTGCGGCAGGAACCGTTCTGGGCACCGGGAAACAGACGCTGAACGTGGTCTTCACGCCCACCGACACGGTGGATTACAGCACTGCGACCGCATCTGTGACGCTGACTGTAGTTCCGGGCACGCCGACGATTACGATCACTTCGTCGGCCAATCCGATTTTCATGAGCGCGATGGTTTCGTTCACGGCCAGCCTGCCCGCCTACGCGTCTTCAGAAACCGGCACCATGACGTTTTACGCGGGATCGACAGCGATCGGCACGGCTACGGTGTCGGGCGGCTCGGCCACGCTCACCACAACGTCGCTTGCAGCCGGGAGCCAATCAATTACCGCGGTCTACTCGGGCGACGCCGACTATGGACCCGCCACCAGCAGTGCGATCACCGAGACAGTGCAGGACTTTACGTTCGCCTTTGCCGAGGGCAACGGCACAGTGACCGCGGATCCGGGAGGACAGGCAACGTATTCTCTCGTTGTCACTCCGACGAATGGAACGCTGCTGCCCGGCGCTGTGACCTTGACCGCTAGCAATCTTCCGCTGGGCATGACGGCCAGCTTCTCTCCAGCCGCGATTAACTCCGGCTCCGCGGCTACGACGGTCACCATGACCATCACGCTGCCGGGCAAATCGGCGAACGAGCGGCCGCGCAGCCCATTCGGCGGGGGCGCGTTGCCGGTGGCCCTGGGTCTGATCCTATTGCCCGTTGCCGGCAGGATGCGCAAAGCACGCACGCGCCTGGCCCGGCTGATGGTGCTGCTGGCAATCGTCGTAACTTTGGCGGTGGAATTCTCGGGCTGCGGCGCCAAGACCTCTCCGCAGAGCTTCACGTTCTCAGTGACCGCGGCCTCAGGAACGCTTTCGCACTCACTGACGCCGGGGTTAACAGTGGAATAGACGGTGGCCCAAGCGATTCGCGCGTTTCAATGACGCTACGAAGGATCGGTCCTGAATGTAATGGTCGGGGCGGAGGGATTCGAACCCCCGACCCTCTGCTCCCAAAACAGGTCACATCAATTATTGAAGCCTATTGAAATTCGCGGTTTCTAATTGCTTTGGAATGAATGTGCCCAGTACTGCGATCCTGGCCCTGTTGATCCTTGTGGATCGTTTGTGCTATGACCGACACAAAATCGACTACACCCACAGGAGACTATGGTCAATTTCCCCTACCGGGTCGCCGAGGCGAAAATCCGACTCATACTATACCGATGATGCGAAATCTACGTTCACGGCGAAGCGGACAAGTTCTATTGGAGGTGGAGCAATGGCGAGTTGCATGACGGCATCGGGTATTTTTCTCGATCCGCCATGTACCAAGATTCCGCGAACTGCGGTTTTGCTCTTGCTGCCGAATATTTCCTTGCACGCCATCATCATGTAGTGTCTGATCTGATTCACGTCGGCCTCGGATGGCGAATTCTGTTTGCATTCAACAATGACCAGACGGCCCTGCCGATCAAGCAGAAGTACATCGCTCCTACGTTTATCAGAGAACGCATGCTCTCTGGTCTTCACAACAGAAGGGTAAGGGCGCAATCCATCTTCCAGAAGATGAGGAAATGCATTGATGTACTCGGAGATCGCGCGTTCGCTGGCGAATCCCGAATGCACGGAGGTCCAATTCGCATCGTTCGACAAGGCGAGGATGATTTTCTCTGCTGCTTCATCTTTGAGGCGGACGATTGTTGATCGAAGCGCACGCCCCTTGAACCGTGCCTCGAGCGGAAGCCGTGCGACGGCCGACGGAGATACGGGGCCCACCTGCAGATCCCAGCGAACGTCAATTCTCCTCCCCATCTCGCCATCGGGGTTTTTCCTATCAACGGGAACTGTGGGATTCCATCGCGCGTCTTCTATCTTGATTTGCGTTACCGTCCCAATCCGACCAACCCGCGAATCACTTAGCTGCACGACAATTCGATCACCGGTTCGTACCTGAGATGCTGCGGCTCTGGCTGCTGCCCAACTGCTGTCGCCGGTAGGGCCTTCTAATGAGAACTGTGGAGTGGGCCAGCCGATCGCTACCGTTTGTTGAAGAAACCAAGTTTGCCACAACCCTGGGTAGTCGTCCTCCATGCAATTCACTTTCCAATAGTTCACGTGATATCGCTCCTTACTGTCTCGTTTCTTTAGGGCCACCCTTTTTTCCTGTTCATCGAAGTCGCCACGCACTAGCCACGAATGATGATTTCCACGGCTTCGGGCGAAACGCCGAATGTCAGTGCTAATCCCTGCTTCGCCTGAAAGATTGTCAGTGCCTTGACACATCCCTTGGGGGTCAATGCCGGTGCGACTTCTTCGTCTGGCTCCTCCGTGTGCTCTGGCATGGGTTCCCACTTCAAAGTCGACGTATTAATCCCCAACTCATCGAGAGTCGCATAGCGAACGGGATTACGATACCCCTTCGGCCATGAGTCAGGAATGGCCAAGTGCGCGTATTCGCTAAACCTGATCAAGAAGCGATCCTGAGGCGACTCATTATTCTCTGGCGTCGGAGAGGTAGGGATAACATCGGAAACCTTGCCAATTAGAAAGGCGACATGGTGCTGTTCGGTGCCGTCTCCCCAGTTTGAGTGTGCGTTGCGCACACATACTGCATAGCTGCGGCGGCGGGCATTGTTACGGTCTAGGCGCCAGGAGGAGGTCCCACCTTCCTGGATAATTCGGTCGGCGCTCTTGGCGGTGAAGAGTACGATTGCGGAATTGTCGGCCACTGTTAATCTCCTTGGTTAGTAATCTAACAGTAACAGAGAAGTATTACAATATTTTATTTTATATAATAGCTTCATCCAGCTATGCGCCTGATTTAGTGGCCTGCACAAGGGCATAGAACTGCGCCGACGTTTAAAGTTTCTTACTTCATTCGCCTATGCTGGTTTCTCGTTCCACGGCCCCGCCTCCGGCAGACATAGCTCACGCTCCGGCGAGCTGGTGCGCGTCTCAGCCTGGATCGGACTGGCTAACGTTCAAATCATTCAATTGATAACCATAGCCGCATTTTGAAATCGTTCGGCCCCGTATACGGGAATTTTGGATCAAGAGGCAATACTTATTGATAATCCAAAAGTGTTCCTACAAGGACCGCGCTTATAGTAGATCGAAACGTTTCTGTAGGAAAGGTCTTCAGTCAGGGAGCAACTCTTATTGTAGAAATCAATTCAAGTTCTATAAAAATGCTTATCCGCAGAAATGCGGAAATTCTGCGCTTTTTTCTGATATTCTGCCTACATCTCGTATGTAAGCAAAATTGGCGTACGCTATGAATTTCTTATGATTTCGGCGGGATTGCAGCGAATTGAATCGGTAGTGGCCAAGGCTCGGAGATTAATTATGCCAATCACATCGCGACCGAAAATTAGATCAATGCACTATGCGAAAGCACCTTCGTCTGCCCCCGGTTCCCGCTCAAGGAGTAGTTCTGAAGTGTCGCTTGGCTCGACGAGGGCAAAAGATGAACTCGTATCTGATTTGATGAACGATGTTAAGAAGCACCTCCGAAACAAGACCAAATCAGAACGCCAATCCATCGCGTTCGCAATTAGAAAGATCGCCCACAGTTAGGGTTTGTCCAGGTTGCATGCCTTATAAAAAGCAGCCATTCGCTTCTTCCCAATGGGTCCATCGGGATCGACACCGATTTGCTCTAAGATTTGCCTGAACTTTTTTGGATTGCGCGAATCGACGGCGCGTTCCATATCCTTGCGAATCTCTTGAAGTTCTGCGGCTGTCAGTTCTTCGTCATCTGGCATTGAACTCGCTTTAAATCCTTTAGAACATCATACGGTGTTCTCGATCGTCGCCGCCACAAAGAACTTTCAATCCATTTGAAACGTATAGCTTTCCAGTGGCGGGATGCAAGTTAAGCATTCCGCACAATTGAAGGAATGAAGAATCGCTGATCCAATAAAGGGCGTTTTCGCTTCCCTTTTTCGTTGCGCTCTGAACTGCCAATCCAATTACCGTTACTCATCCCTTTGCCCTTGTCGGTAAGGGACTTCTCGATTAGCCCCGGTCAATCTCTCAAAGCTATAGTGGCCCTGTCTGAAACTCTGCGAGGCGGGTGCATTCGACGAGGCGGGAGAGCGTATGAAGGGTATGGTCCCCATCTAGCCTGTGAGGGCCCTCGCCCCCTTGAAGTTGAAATCGCTTCTTGATATTCGCCTTTTGTTCACTGTATACTGCAATTCGCTATGGAAGCAAACTCACGATCTCGTTTACCACTAAGGCACAAGATTGCATCTCTCATTGACCATGTTTCGCGGTTCGAGGATAGTTGAGGGGAGCGAATCGATAACACTCAGAAATATATTGTTTTCAGTGTTTTCCAGAGAGGGTGGATCGGCGAATGACGAGCATGGGTCGTCGGACAGCAGATTGGAAGGAAATCTACGGCACGCTCGCGGAAGCGGCACGAGATACCTCGCCCGTTTCCGGATTGACCCATAATTTCTATCGCTATCCTGCTCGCTTCTCACCAGGCTTCGCCTCAGCTGCTATCAGGTGCCTTTCACAGCCGTCCGACCTCGTACTCGACCCCTACATGGGCGGGGGCACGACAGTAGTTGAATCAATGGCGGCCGGTCGATCCGTCGTTGGAAACGACCTCAACTCGTTGGCGGCCTTCATTGCGCGAGTCAAAATCACCGGTCTTTCGGACGCTGAAATCAAAGCGCTCCATCGCTGGGCGATTGAGAGCGTGCCAGACTTCAGTTATGTCGTGCACTCTGAAGACGTCGTTGACGTTATGGACGACGCCAAGACAAAGAACCTCTCTCTCGCCCGAGCTCGGTTCATCAAGAAGGCGGTAGCCGCGGCTCTCGTTTCCCTTCCACAACTGCCTACCTTAGCGACTATGAACTTCGCCAGATGCGCAGTGCTGCGGGTCGCGCAATGGGCACTCGATGGCCGTGAGCGTCACACTCCCCTCGTGGACTTCAGGAATAAGTTGACAGGGATCTCGCTAGAGATGCTTGAAGCAATCCAAGCCTTCAGCAGAGAAACGCGGCATCAGTGTGCGGTGATTCTCAACATGGACGCTTCGCATCTTCCGGACGCGAATGTTTTCTCCGACGGCAGCTCGAAGGCGAATCTCATCGTGACGAGTCCGCCTTATCCAGGAGTGCACGTTCTGTATCATCGGTGGCAAGTTGATGGTCGGCGCGAAACTCCAGCGCCGTATTGGATAGCGGGCTGCCAAGACGGGAACGGCGCGTCATATTACAACTTCGCAGATCGCCGAAAAGCCGCAGCTGACAACTACTTTAGAACCTCGCTACAGACATTGTCGGCAATTCGCAAGGTCGTGCAGGACGGCGGCTACATGGTGCAAATGCTCGCATTCAACAAACCAGAGGAGCAGTTGCCTAGGTACCTGGCTAATATGGAATCCGCTGGATTCGAAGAGATGCAGTTGGGAAGGCCTCGAATCTGGAGGTCCGTGCCTAACCGCAAATGGCACGCGACATTCAAAGGCGCAACTAATTCTGCCAGCGAGGTAGTCCTGATTCACAGAGCCTCATAGGGCCTATTGTGCCACCTCCATCAGTTTTATCAATGTCATGGCTACCCGCTTGATTTCATCACGCATCTGCTCTTCAGTCGGAGCTTTTGACTCGCCTGTGGTGTCGTTTTCCGCTTCCTTTTTCTTCAAGTACATCTGGTAAAGATGAAATGCGACATGCGCGGTGTATTTGTTGATGCGCTGTTGAATCGTTGCCTCAGCCAACTTCTTCGACAACAGTGCGTCTCGGTAGCCCGTCAATAGATCCGTTTCGGTGTTGATGAAGATGGTTAGAGGCGACTTTGCACTAGGCGGATCAAAGGACCCTGGGTCCGCTCCGGTCCAAGTGTTGCCCCAACACGTTTCCAATGCCCAGTCATCCCTTGTGATGTATACCAGCGCATAGGGCGGCTTTCGCTGTGCTCCACCTTGGAGTTTCTGTGATAACTTGCGAGGAGATAAAGGTTGAACAACATCTGCTAAGAATGATGTTGTCAGAGTCTTGCCCGGACCGAGTGCGTCGATGATGAACTTCAACTGCTCTCCAGATTTCAAGCCGGCATTAGCTTGAATCAACAACTCAAAACGCCCATTTTCCGGTCGCGTCAAGAAGGTCGATGGCTCAACCGATGGCGACTCGCACAACACTTGAAACGTCCATTCAGGAGTAGCAGAGTTAACCAACTCATCGAGTCCATCCCAGCGGAGTTTGACATGAACGTCCGGGCCACCAACCACGATCTTAATAGGCTGCCTGCTGGTTATCTTTATCGTTGTCGGGTCTTCCTTCAGAACAATCGGTGGACGAGGAGGCTTCTTCTTGTTGCGGTTTATTACGATTCTGCGTTCAAGAAAACGGGATTCGGATTGCCCCTTGAAGGTGGCTGTTGTTTGCAGCAAGGTCTCTATCGGGTACTCGTCTTCGTCGAAATCATCGGGCTCCTCGAACTTGAGGGTGACTTCCTCGCCGAGCAACTGCGATGTGCGAACTGCCTGAAGTTCCTTTATAGGCGGGTCAAAGGTCAAGACCATGCTCTCGATATTTCTCCACATCGATTCAGGCCTGGCGTGAATCATACAACGGCGAGGCTCGTCGGGCTGGAGGCGGACCGTTGCAACATCTGGTCGCAGCAACAGCACTGGATCGGCTGCAGCCTCTCCTGTATGTGCGTCAATTACTACGGTCTGGGATTGCTCAAGGCTACCTGCAGAGTTACTCTCGTCGCGCGTGGCTGCGCCAGCCTCAACATGTCCATGTGATGCATTTATCGCGGCTTCATGATGGGCCTCGATTAGTTGGTCCAGAGCCGCCTTGACGGCCTCGTCACCGGCCTGGAGACTTGAAATGTCCTCTTCTGCTTCTTCTTCTAACCGGTGAAGATCGGGATCACCCTTGAGAGTCGCCAACACCCTCGATTCAACCGCAGCATAAACACTCCCTTCTAAGAACTGAAAGCGGGAGCCCTGCATAAGCCTCGCTATGGCGTCGGGCTTAAGCCCGTCGCAATCAACAATGACTATCATCCGGTTTCTCAAGTACTTCATATCGAGATCACGAACTATGAACTGATTGTCCCAAGCATGTTGCCGTTGACCGTTAATCAAGAAGACGCAACACTGTCGCCCTTTCTTCGGTTCTTCAAGAAAGGTCGCAGTTGGATGCTTATCCGTGTCGGGCAGGACTTCATCCGGGGAAATGTCCGCGGGAAGGTCGGCTGCGGCCCCAGGAGCTGGGGCCGAGGCCATTGTTTTCTCGAGGACGACGACACGAATGGTAATGGTTCCGTAACCTTCCGTAACTTCGGAGCTAAGTGACTTATCAAGCTGGGCTGTCGGCATCTCTTCCTCTCTTGATCAGATAACGGGTTGCGCCGGGAATAACTTGTCGAGCGCGGGTCGTTCGGTATTGCGTGTGCTCCCCAGAGACGACAATCGATATCCATTCCCGTAAACGGTAGCCAAAGTATCACCAACGTAAAGCTCAAAGGGAAGAACGGGGTTGTAAAGAACGTGATTCATCGCGGTGTAGAGCTGGCGAGTAATAGCCGAGCCCCCCTTACCAAAGTCGTATCCAATATGTACAAACCTAGTACCATGACTGATGTTGGCAGCGTCGGCATCTGCCGCTGAGATTCTCGGGACTTTTCCGTCGGGGCTCGCCGCAAGATAAGCGAAGTAGTCGTCGCGGCGATTCTTTGGAAAAATATGACGGACGACGGTCCAACCAACCCCATCGTCTTCTCCTTCGAGGAGATCAGGGGCCCGCCTTGACAGAACCCAAGAATACTCACTGACGGCATACGCGGAGGACCCCCCCTGACCAAACACGCCGATCAAATACCACTTATCCGCCTTGGTTGTCGAGCCGAGTGACATGAGGGTTCGATGAATCCATGCTGGTGTTTGCCCGATACCATCATCTTCGATGGCTACTGTGAATTGCTTAGTCGCTCTATCAAAGACAAGCCTAACGCGCAGCTGACGGCCAAATCGCGTGCCCTGGCGCGTATCTCCTTGGTGTCGGGTGAATCGTCGTCCAACTTAGGTAACTGGTCTAAGGCCGGAATGCCAAAATAACGGGATACCGCATCACGCGGATTCGACGGCGCTACAGCCAGCGGAGTAAGCGCGATCTCCCTGTGCCTAGCCATCTCAATGAGAGCCTCCATGCCATTCACAGCCCGCTCCGCAATGGGATTGACTGGATGATTAGCTTGTTTGATACGCCCGGCATTGCCGCGGTCGCGACCAACCGGTATCCAGTGGAACTTGTTGGTTTGCCAACCTGTCTCAGGAGATTCCTCGTCATAGGCGTATTCCTCTTCCGGGGTGATTGGGAGTTGAGACAACAATGCCCCTACCGCGTCTGCGGTAGTTGCTCTGACTGCTTGGCTCACGAAGTCTCGCGGATTAACGAAATCATCAATTTTTGTGAAGGGCATCTTTCATTGCTCCATCATTGCAATTTGGGTAGCGCATTCCAGATTTTCTCGACGGCATTTTCAAAATCGTTATCCTTTGTTATCGAATACCCGCTCCGGCCGTGTTGTTCGATGGTGCCGGTCTGTTTTAGCAAAGAAATGGCAACGTAGACTTTATAGTTCGGCACGTCGGTCCCGTCAGCTAGGTTACGAATCGGGAGCAGTTCGTCAGTTGTAAAGACCCTTCCAGCAGAGCCCTTTTCGACCATCGCCTTCGCCAAAGATTGCAGCACCGAATGTGAGGCCTTGTGTCGATACTCCTTCTTTTCCCGCTTTGACCATGCCAGCATGACGAGTTCCTCACCTGCACGCGAGAAACTTGGATATCGCTTCTCCCCCTTTCGAGGTGGCGGAGCCTGTTTCGCAACCTTGGCAGCGCGAGTCGCAAGCACGGCGCGATCCGCGGGTGGAGTAGGGATGAGTCCGGCCGAGTGATCGGTTCCAGTTAAATCGTGAATGGCTCGCGCCAATTCTGCTAAACGCAGAATGGAGGGATAGTCACCTTGCTTTGCGGCGACTCCCAGCAAGTCTCGCAAAGCCGATTCGGCTTCGGTGAGTACCTCAGCAGCGCGCTCCATGATCTCCATAGGAATAGAATATAACATAGACAAGGGAGGTTTTGTCTAGTCGTTCTATTCTAAGCAAACAAAGAGAGAGCAAAGGCCAAAGCTCTAGGTCGTCCGCCAGACGGATTCGACGAGGCCTCCAACTTGTCGTCCCCCTTTTAGCGATCTCCGAAGCTGTTGCCACATTGCCAGAGACAGAGCGGAATCACCGCCGGACCGAGCCGTGGCCACAAGGACATGCTCGACGAGATGCTTAAGCATGTAGGCACTCCTCTATTGCCGTGCTTTCTTTGATTTCCGGCGAGTGGCACTAATCAGAAAAATAATTCCGATTAGGATCGTCGCGATGCCGAGATGCTGTCCCAAGGTCATCGAATTCCACAGAGAGACGATGATCGAGGGCAGCGTAATGAGCAGGATCACAATACCCACGAGCACGCCGAGGTGCCGTGGAAGGTCTTTAAGCTTTACGGCGGTCACAATGACGCAGAGCGCGAGAACGATGATTGCAATGAGGGCGGCCGATCCCACGAGGCCGTTCCACATAGAGAGCAATCTGGCCTCGATCACGGCTGCTCCTCCCTTCTTCCCGCCACCGTAGACGCAACCTCCTTCGAGTCGTCGTAGCATGCGGCGTTGCCGGTGAGCATTCCAGTGCCGTCGAACCGCAGCGCTGGCGCGTGGCCCCGGTCGTTCAAATATTCCGCCCAGAAGACCTGTACCGCTTCCTTGCGCTGCGGGGAGAGCGGGGCGAAATCGCTCGACTCCAAACGGCCGAGACAGACTGGCACCCCAGGAAGAGCGAATCCTCGATCCGTCCGCGTGGCGACGGCGAACGCGCGGGCACGCACGGCGTTCGCAAGTTGTGACGTGGAGACGAAGCGGTACAAAGGATCGTCCTCGAGAAAATCGCTCAGAATGACGAGATGACGGTCTGTATTCTTGGGAGTCGCTGCGAATTCTTGCCGGGCAACATCCAAGGTACCCAGAATGTCAGTCCGCATCTGGTGCGGATCGAGGGAAGCGAGCCAGGAGGCGTATCGTTTTTTCGCGTCAGCCTGAAATCGCCGCAGATCGTTGTCGTATGCCTCACGTTTGGTGGGAGCCACGAGGCGCAGGATTCGCCCCCCGGCATCGTTTTGCGCGTCCCCGGTAATCGGAATAATGATCAGGCGGTCGCCGCGTCCCATACGAGAAATCTGATCGAGGATGGCATTCTCTGCGGCGTGCTCGGCGCGCGGTGTGATGCTCAAGCTCATGTCGATAACCTCGACCGTCGCCTTTGGCACCGGGTGCGAGCAGGCGGTGAGCACAATCAATGACGCTAAGGCAAGGGAACTGAAGCGAATCATTCGGAGTCTCCTTTCGTAATAAGGCGCGGCGCGGGCGCATGGAGTTCTTGCGCGCGTGGCGCATCAGGAATCACGGCGAAATAGGTGTTTTCTTGCGCGAGGTAGCGGTCGTGGTTCGGGTGGTGGCGACGATGGTTGAAATACGTGAAGAGGCCGATGCCCACAGCACTAGAAATGGCGATGAGCGCAGGGACGAACGCGAAGGGCGCGAGGAATGCAAGCGGCGCGGCGAGCGCACCGCCCACGGCGCTTTTGCGCACGACGGATGCGAGCGTCTCCCTCCGCGCGCCGTTCTGACGACCACGAGCATAGAACTGATTGAAAATCGCCTTCCACTCGCGGCAGACGGCCTCCTTTCTCTGATCAAAGTGATCGAGATCTTCGGCGGCGGACTGGACTTTCCCCGCGATCTCCACCTCGGCGGTGCGAAGTTCTTCGAAGCGTTGCCGCACGTTGCGCCACAGGAGCGCTTTTGACGCTTCGTTCCACGCGTTCAGGAGCGCCATCGCGCCGATGATCGGCGTCCCGAGCGTCACGAAGATATAGAAGATCGACGCGAGTATAGGATGCTGGCCAAGAAAATCGCCTAAGGGATTCCCTGCGAGTCCGGCGGCAAACTTGAGCTGGTAGCCGCGCAGGAGCCCCCAGGCGATGAGGCAGCACGCGCCGATGCCGGCGGCAACGACCGCGATCAAGCGTTGGGCGAGATTCTTCCCACCACGCAGATAGAGCACCCCCGCGAATTCGAACCATGCGGTGCAGAGTATGGCAACCCCGGCGGCGGCAAGCATCTGGAGCGCCGGATGCGCCACGTTCAGAATGTCCATCGACGGTGCGAGAAAAAGTGCGTCGAGCGAGAGCGCGAGGGCCGCGAAGCCAACCATAATGAGGGCATGGAAGAAGGGCGGCGGCGTGTCGCCCAAATCCTTCTTCACGCGCGCCCACGTCGCTTCCGCCTCGGGGCGCTCGCGGCGCACCTGCTCTTTTTTCGCTTCGAGCACACGAAGCGCCCGCAGCAGTTTGTTCCGCTCCTCCGAAGAGTCCTGCACCATCTTCGCCTCGATCTCCTGCATCACCGGCTTGGGATCGATATTGTGCGCGCCGAGATAGAATGCGCGGGATTCAAGGCGATACGATTTCCCGGATGAGCGATCTTGATGCAATGCGTTCGTTGTCATAGGCCATTTCTCCTTTTTGGTATGAAAACGGGGAGCTATCGCGTTGCGACAACTCCCCGGTGATTACTGCGCTTCGAGCACCTTGCGGGCCTGCAGTCAGTTTGGCAAGCTCGCGTTCTTCGTGGGCGAGTTCCTCGCGCATCTCGGCAACGCGTTGTTCCTGCTTGTCGAGCTGTTCGAGAACGACCTCGACCGTGGTTTTCTTGATCCACGGTTTGCGGCCGGTTGAGGGTTCAGGTGATGGTGCGGATTTGGGACTCATAACGCCTCCTTGTGCGTATGGGTTGAGTTGTGAAAGAACGGTGCGCTCCGGCTACGAAAGCAAGAGCAGGAAATTGCGCATGGTTGCTATCTCGCGTTCGATGCCATCGAGACCGCCGAGTGCGGCACGATGCCCTCCGGCGTCGAGATCGTCGGAGACGGTCGCGAGCCGCACGAGCACCTTGCCGTTGATTGCGCTCACGCGGGCGAGCACGAGTTGGCGGAGCGCTTCGTCAAGCTCATGCGGTTCTGGGTTGCTATTCGGTTCCGTCATAATGAGTGTTCTCCGTGGTTGCGGTGGATGGTTGGGGCGGAGGGAGAAACAATTGCGCCGGGTTCTCCGCCTGGAGGATGAGCTCCTGATTCTCGAGCCAGACTTCGAGCTTCCGGATCGCGTCGCGCTTCTCCGGCAGCTCGATCTGGGTGTAACGGTCGTTCACGTCGCGCGAACGGCGTGACGTGTGGCCGAGAATTTCGCGGCGCACTTCCTGGAGCACGCCTGCGAGCATCATGCGGGTGTTCGCCGTGTGCCGAAGATCGTGAAACCGAAAGTGGCGGAGTCCTGCACGGCGCAGGCTCGATGCCCACGTGGTTTTTACGATCTTGATCGCGTCGCCCTGGTACGTGAACACCGGTCCCCGGTCGCGGCGCATAGCGAGGAGCGTTTCGTAAAGGGCATTCGTGAGCGGAATGTCCCGGGCCTCGCCCTCGGGCGTCTTGCTGCGCGTGACATGGAGGATGCGATTGTCGAAATCGATGTCTTCCCATCGCTCGCCCAAGATTTCTCCCCTGCGCATCCCCGTATCGAGTGCGCAGCGGATGATCCGGCGAAGATGTTCCGGAGCTTTTGCGAGGAGCTGCCGCTCTTCGCGCAGGCTCATCACCGGGCGCTTCACGCGGCGCTCGCGTTCCATGTGGAGCCGGGCCAGCGGATTCGCCGCGATGAGTCCCTTCCTCGACCGCCCAATAGAGCAAGCGGCGGAGAACGGAGAGATCGCGGTTCACGGTTGCGTCTTTGATGGTTTTCTCGCGGTGGCGTTCCTGCCGGTACTCACGGATCGTGCCAGGCGTGATGTCGCACACCCGCAGGTCCGCAAAGAACGGCAGAAGGTAGTTCAGACGGTCCAAGGCATGGGGTTTGGCCATGCCGTCTGCGATGAAACGCGCCGCGAGCGCGCCGACCGTCACATCCGGGTTCCGTTGCGGCACTCGCTGACGAATGTCGTTCAACTCGTCGCGGAATTGCCGCGCAATGATTTCCGCTTTGCGGCGGTTGGCGGTACCGGTGGACTTCGCGTGACGGATGCCGTTCATCCACACGTAATCCCACCAGACGTTGCCGCGTTTCACGAGCGCCATGGTCATTTCCCTCCTTTCCGTTGTTGTTGGAGAATCCAAGCGATGACTTGCTTGCGGTAAAACACGAACTTGCCTGCGGGGCCCGTACGGAAGTGCGGCAGTCCCTGCGGAAGGTAGCGGTGGCGTACGGTCCAGTCGGAGCAGCCGATCACGTCGGCCACCTCGCGGATCGAAAGCGGCTGACCGAGGGTTTCGTCTCCCTGCGGGTTTTGGTGCGGGTAGCTCTGCCCGAGGGATTCCGGCGAAAAGCCGTGAGAAATCAAGGGCTTCTCCACATCTCCGAAACCCGACATGCGTGCCTCCGCATGGTTGCCCTCAGTCGCCATCGTCATGCCTCCTGATCCAGAACGAACGGATCGCTTCCTGCAGCCAGTCGGGCAACTTGCTCCACATCCACCAAAGGATCGAGAGCAACATCCCAACCGCAATGAACGTCTGCTGTACCTGGGGAGAGCGGACAACATCGACGATGAGAACGAGGGTGACGTAAAAGAGCAGGAGCCCAAGCCCAAGGCGCGCCATGAGTGCGAGGAGCCGGAGCGTCATGGGAATCTTCGGCTGGGGCGTCGAGAGCTCCCGGCTGCCGCACTTGGAGCAGACCTCCGCCCCACGCGGATTCGCGTGGAGGCGTGGGCAAAGACGGACATCGTAGGTCCGGCCGCAGGTGCCGCAAAAAGCTGGGTCGCCTGCCGTCATTTTCCCGCAGTGATAGCAGTACTTCATGGTGTTTCCTTGAAAAGCGGTTGATGGTTGTCTTCCGAGGGGCGGAGCCATACCGGCGCGAAGAATCTGTCGCCCTGGGCGGCATCGAGCGCGGCAAACCAGAATATTTTTTGGGTTACGGTCGCAACGGCCGCGCGGATCGATTGCATTCGGCGCTCCGAGTTCGCGAGGACGAGAACGCGGAACCGGGGTTGCTTGAACTGCCGCTCGAATTCGTCCGAGAGCGCGAGCTGGAGGTAATGCTTCGCCTTCTCCTTCCAGACCGAGAGCGCCTCGTGTCCCAGGTCCACTTCGATGAACGAAGCGTCGATCCCTGACGTCGTTTTCCATTCCACGTACCCGTCAGGGATGAGGGACAGCCCGGGCGCGAGCGGCTCGTGGAATGACAGCCAATGCACAAACTGCACATTCGGGATGGGGACTTGGTGGAACTTCAGCAGGCAATACACCGCATTCACTGCAAGCTGGTGCTGCACGAAGAAATCCGCGACGAGCATCTGGTTTTGGCGCCTGCGCGGACCACGGCTCGGCATGTTGATCAATTGCGCGCCCTTCGGGGAAACCGCGTAGAGCGCTTTCCGTCCGCCTCCCGAACCGAGGAAGAATCTCCGGAGAAGCCCCGCGCGATACAGGGCGAGCAGCCGGGCGTTGATCCTGGTCATCGAATGGAACTCGGCAGCGGTTGCGAGCTGCTTGGCATCCGCGACCCGCATATGCGCGAGTTCGCGGAGCAGTTCAAGGTCGCGCTCCTGCGCGATGAGCCCCCGTTTCCGTGTGCGCTTAGTTCCAGTCATGGAGCACCTCGTCCGTTGATTTCTTGAACGCGGCGCGCCGTTCGGCGATTTCGCGCTCGATCTCGGCGCGGGGACGTGCGAAGCGCGCGCGGGAACGATTCAGAAGGTCGGTATAGCTTTTGCCCGACGCCCGGACCGGCGGGACGCATCCCTCTGTCCATTGATCTGCGCCGCTTTTCACGATGAAATGGCGCTGCGGCAGATTCTTCAGGCGTTCCGCGAGTGACTTTCCCCCGTCGAGCATCTGCGAGACCGTCTGCGCATCGGCGCTCGAAAGCTGGAAGAAGATGTGGGTGCCGGTCGAAAGGAGCGCGCCGCGCATCGGAGGCGGAAGCTGGTCGAGGTACTGGTTCGCCGACACGATGCCCACGCCGAACTTGCGGGCTTCGGAGAGGATCGTCTCGATGTCGCTCGAATACGCGATGAAGTTCTGCACCTCGTCGCAGTACGCGGCGAAAAGCGCCTTCCGCTCGCGGGCGAAGATCGCGTTTTTGAAGGTGGTGAAGACGAGGCTTGCGAGCGTGAGGGCCTGCGCGCCGAGTTTCCCCTTTTCGCAGTTCAGGATGATCGTGTAGCCCTCGTCCATCGCTTGCTTGAATGAAAACGTCGAGTGCGCCTGCCCCACGATGTGGCGGAAGTGCGGATCGGATGTGAAGGCGCTCGTTTTGTTAAGGATCGGTTCGCGCATCACCGCCTGCATCTGTTCGCTCGCCTTGCCGTACCGGGATTCGAAGTAATGGCGGACGTCGGCGTTGGGAGTTGTTTTGAGGGACGCGGCGCGGAATGCGCTGTCCGTGAGGAGCGGTCCCAGTTCGAGAAGCGTGAGCCCGTTCGCGGAAAGCATATAGAGGGCGTTCCGCAGAAGCTCATCCGTGCGCGCGCCGAAATGGTCGAGACCCCAGCGTTGACGAAGGACCTCGGCGAATTCCGCAATGCGCGCGAAGTCCGGATCGGCATCCTCGAGCGGATTCAATCCGACGGATACTTCTCGGTCGGCGGGCGAGATGACAATGAGCCGGTCGGAGAGATGTTCCTGACGCCGCCATTCCTCGGCGGCGATGGCGCTCAAGATGAAGGGCGTAAGGTCGCCGTGGAGATCGAGCACGAACATGCCGCGCCCGGCGTCGACATCCTGTGCGCAAAGCTGCTTGATGAATGACGTTTTCCCTGTGCCACTCTTCCCGACGACCGCCGCGTGCATCGTGCGACGCGTGGCGCTCATGCCGACGCGCCGATTCGTCGTTTGTTCATCCACGACCCGATAGCCGAGCATGGTGTCGCCTGCGTATCCGTTCTTCCCGTGCACGCGACGACTCTGGAGCCGGTTCCAAATCGAGATCACGAGATGTTCGAGGAATTGCATCATTGGGGCGAGTATCCGTGGGGAACGGATGAAAACCGTAACAACGGGCAGGGAAGAACCGGAGAGAACTCGAAGATTCAATAAGTTGCACGAGGGCTTCGCGCGCGAAAAGGCGTTGACACGAATCGGGCAGGAAATCAAAAGTTCGTGATGAGCACTTCGCGGTAGCGCCGTCCGGCATGTTTCTGGGCGGTGTACGCGAGATCGATGCCGCGAATCTTGAATTGCTTGAAGATTGCGCGGACCTCGGGAACGTCGTTCAGCGAGAGCACGAACTTCCCCCGCAGCGTTCCCAAGAGCTCCGCCATGGCGCGGAAATCATCCGGGTCCAGGTTGAACTTGTAGAGCTTGCGACCGTAGTACGGCGGGTCAAGATAGCTGAGCGTCGAAGGGCTGTCGTAACAGGCGAGGACCTTCTCGTACGGCAGGCACTCGATCTGTACCCGGGCGAGTCGCTGGTGCGTCTCCTCGATGAGCGCCGGTATGCGCTCGGGATTGAATCCCGGCGGATGCGCGCGGTTGCGCCGGATGACGGGATTCCGCACGAGGCCCGCGTAGCTATTCTTCTGAACGTAAAACAGACGCGCGGCCCGCTGAATGTCAGTGAGCGTCGAGGGATCAGTTTCAAGGAGCAGGTCGAACCATTTTCGGCTCACGACCATAAAGCGGAGATACCGGATGAGTTCCTCGTAATGCAGTTGGCAGACACGGAAGAAATTCACCAGCTCGCCGTCGAGATCGTTGATGATCTCCGTCCTTGAATGGGGCTTGCGGAAAAAAACCTGCCCACCGCCCAAAAATGTTTCGAGGTACGTGTCGTGCTTCGGGAAGATCGCGATGATCTGGTTTGCAATGGCGTTTTTGCCGCCGATATATCCCAAGGGGCCGCGCATGGAGTCGTGAGAGATTGTCGAATGTGCGGATATGCGCTTCGATTCGACCTTTGTATATCGAAGCGTGAACATCACTCTACCGCCTATGGCACAAACGGGAAGACGCGATTTCCCCATGTGCGCAAGGGTTCATCGCGTCTTTGCAAGAATGGGATGAATGGGTACGCTACGACAAATGGACGACGCGGTACTGAAAAAACTCTTTCCTTCGCTGGGAGATGACGAGCTACAAAAGGCCAGGGAGAACCTCGACGCCTATCTGGAGCTCGCGTGGGAAATATACGAGGATATGAAGGCCGCGCAGGGCGACGTTGACCCCGATCCGGAAGAGCTCTAGGATTCAGAGGAAAGGTCGATTCCTAAACGGGGAAAATAAATTAACAAACGAAAACTCTGAAAGAATATTTTGGCTACACTCGTGTCTCCACCACGAAACAGGGCGAACGGAGCGTCTCGCTACCGGAGCAACGGAGCGCGATCGAGCGTTTTGCCACGCGATCCAGCCTCACTGTCACTCGATGGTTCGAGGAGCAGCAGACCGCCGCGAAAGGCGGAAGGCCGGTGTGGAACGCAATGCTCAAAGGGCTTCGGAAAGGAACGGCAGCCGGAGTCATCATGCACAAGATCGACCGGAGCGCCCGGAATCTGAAGGATTGGGCGGACCTCGGTGAACTCATTGACCGAGGTGTCGCGGTCCATTTCGCGAACGAGTCCATCGATCTCCAATCGCGCGGAGGGAGGCTCTCCGCTGATATCCAAGCCGTCATCGCGTCGGATTTCATCCGCAATCTCCGCGAAGAGACAAAGAAAGGCCTCTATGGTCGCCTGAAGCAGGGCTTCTATCCCCTCCGCGCGCCGATTGGCTATCTCGACAACGGCTCGGCAAAGCGGAAAACCATCGATCCCGCGCGGGGGCCGCTCGTCCAGAAGGCCTTCGAGTTATACGGCACCGGCCAATGGAGCCTACCAACGCTCGTCGAGGAACTCTATCGGAGAGGGCTAAGAAACGTGAACGGCGGAAAAGTAACGATTCCGGGGCTTCACACAATGCTGCGCAATCCCTTCTACTTCGGCATCATGCGCATACGCGCTTCCGGTGAAACCTATCAGGGAAACCACGAGGCGCTTATCAGCAAGAACCTCTTCGACAGGGTCCAGGACATCCTTCATGGCCGCGTAGGGACCAGGGTTCACGTCCATGACTTTCCGTTCCGGCGCTTCATCAGATGCGCCGCGTGTAGCAACGCGCTAATCGGGGAGCTTCAAAAGGGTCGCGTGTACTACCGCTGCCACACCAAAGCCTGCGCGAAGACGAGCGTCCGCGAAGATAGCGTCGCGAGCCTCGTGGACGAAAAACTGAGAACACTTGTCTTCAGCGACGTTGAGAGGGCGGAGATGCTTGCGCGTATTGGCGAGCTGAAAGCCTCATGGGCGGGACATCGAGAGCAAGAGATGCAGAGACTCACCCTGCAGATCGATCAATTGACGGAGCGTCTCAATCGGACGACCGATGCCTATCTGGAAGGGGTGCTGGATCGCGAGGCGTTCGAAGAGCGCAAGGCTGCGCTCATCACGGAACGGCGCGCACTCACCGACAGGCGAGCGGATTACGATGCCAATCGGACTTCGGTTCCGGAGGAACTCCAGAAATTTGTCGAACTCGCAGGAGCCGCATATTCGTTGTATTGCGGAGCGATCACGACGAAAAAGCGCCGATTGCTCAGAACGGTCATGTCGAACTGCACTCTCGATCAAAAAAGGCTTGATATTACTTGGCAAACTCCGTTTTGCTTCGCCGCAGAACGAGAGAAAACCATTCAAAGTGCCCCTGATCGAGAGATACCTCGAACTTCTGCCCTACCCATTGCCCGACTCATTGCCCGGCTCGTGGGATACTTCGAGCAGCATTCCGGTACTCTCGACTTCTCGATTATGGACTTGTGATCCATCGTTGTGAAGACGTCATCTCCCCTTGTGCTCAAGGGGTCCACGCCCGCAGATATGCGGGCGTGGATTTAATACATATTTTTTATAAACGGCGATGTTTAGGTTTCCACATCTTTTGTGCGCCCAATTCAGACGATATGCACACCTCCGAGACCAAATGAGCAGACTATCTCATCGTTCCCCCCTCTGCACCTGGGGATAGTGAGCAAAAGACCATCCTGTAACTTGGGCCGCGGCGCAAATGAGCACGTCTTGAGTACCGTTGCGAACACGGTACGCTTAAACCAAAGGTCGAAAATATAACGTTCTTTGACATCAGCGATCAT
This sequence comes from uncultured Acidobacteriota bacterium, assembly GCA_963830785.1. Classification (GTDB taxonomy): domain Bacteria; phylum Acidobacteriota; class Terriglobia; order Terriglobales; family Acidobacteriaceae; genus Telmatobacter. The sequence continues at coordinate 17,730 of CAWHNV010000045.1, read as the reverse complement.
GGGATATGCGTCGTCTACAAACAACCTTCGCGTACATCGAAGGGGCTCCGGCCTCACCCAGCGGGAACTGGCGGAGATACTGGGACTGATCAGCGAGTGGCAAATCTCGGAACATGAACGATCAGTCGGCGTTCCCCTCTTCCTCACTGCGGTCAGTTATGAAATTGTATTCAATGTGCCGATCTCAAAGCTTTTCCCTGGAATCTATGAAGCCGTGCGGATGAACATCGATAGCCGTTTAGTTGAGCTCGAAGCGCGTCTGCACGAGAGTTCGACAAAAGGACGCGCCGCTGTGCTAATAGCACGAAAAATCGAATGGTTAACGATGCGAAGGAATCCTCCAAGTGCGAAGATGATCGCGTGAGCCCTGGTGCGAACAATCGCATCCTCGCGATTGAACTCAGGTATCGGCGCTTTGGCTTTGCGGTGTTTGAATTTCCGAAGCAGCTCCTCGATGCTGGTGCGCGCAGTTTCAATTCATCTTCCGAGATCGTAGTGCCGCTTCGATCGATCATTTCAATTTTCAGGCCCTCCATGATTGTCTTCAAACTCGCGGTCCATAACGATCATAGATATCGGCCGGGAATGATTCCTACGGTTGAGTGTATGCGAGATGAAGCGAAGCGGCATTCGATTCCCGTGGAGTGTGTGACGCTCGCGCAGGTGCAAAACGCCCTTGCAACGCATCCCAAAACGAAGGCCCAGATCGCAGCATTCGTTGCCCAGGCGTTCCCAAATCTCAGCCACAAACTGCCGCCCGAACGAAAACCGTGGATTCCCGAAGGATGGAGTATGGCTGCTTTCGACGCAATTGCTCTTGGTCTTGCGTGTTTGCAGAACTTGAGTGCGAAGTCGCCAGGCCATTTGGAAGAATTTCCATTGGATAGTTCCTGAACCATTTCGCCGGCCCCTCCTCCAGTTGGCCTAGGACATCCCTTGTTGTCCGCCAAATAAAACCAAAATGAGGGGCCGCCGAAAGGGCTTTGGAGTGGGCTTCTGGTGAGATTCTTCCGTCATCGCCAGGAAAGCTAATGGATGGTGATGCCATAAGGGGGATTGAACTGCCCGTTGCCGGATCCATGAGACCCGAACTGGGACTCATACGTGCCGCTCGCGGAGAATTCCTCGACCCGGTAGTTACCTTGATCTGCCACCCAGATGTTCCCGCTTGCGTCGATAGCGATGCCATATGGATAACTGAACTGCCCGTTGCCGGATCCCGAAGATCCGAACTGGGATTCATACGCGTCGGACGCGGAGAACTCCTCGACGCGATTATTGCTATCATCTACCACCCAGACGTTCCCGCTCTTGTCGATAGCAATGCCACTGGGTTCATTGAACTGCCCACTGCCAGATCCCGAAGATCCGAATTGGGATTCGTATGTACCGGATGAAGAGAATTCCTCGACGCGATTGTTGATCTCATCTGCCACCCAGATGTTGCCGCTCCCGTCGATGGCGATGCCGTCAGGGCCATTTAACTGCCCGTTGCCAGATCCGCTTGATCCAAACTGGGATTCGTAGGTTCCGGCCGAGGAGAATTCCTCAACGCGGTTGTTACCATAATCTACCACCCAGATGTTCCCACTTGCGTCGATGGCGATGCCAGAGGGACCATTGAATTGCCCGTTGCCAGATCCGTTTGATCCAAACTGGGATTTGTAGGTACCCGACGAGGAGAATTCCTCAACGCGGTTGTTGCCTTTATCCGCCACCCAGATGTTCCCGCCCGAATCGATGGCAATGGCGACGGGGTTACTGAATTGCCCGTTGCCTGATCCCGAAGATCCAAACTGGGATTTGTAGGTGCGGGTCAAGGGGGAGAATTCTTCGAGGCGGTTGTTTGTAAAATCCGTCACCCAAATGTTCTGACACAGGTTGATGAGGCTTTGCGATGATCCCTGGGCGAAGCTGGAGCATTGGGAATTGTATTTCTGGGATTCAGGGATGCCTGCGATCTCAAAGGTGGTGCCGTTCGTCATGTATTCGTAATACTCCCCTGATGACGTGGTGTTTGTAGGGTCAACAGGAAGGACACTTAGTGGGGAACCACCGGTCGTGGAGGCAAGGTCTACGGGAATCCATCCGGTGCCGTTCGTATTGCGGTAGGTAGAACTAGCCGCACAATGATAATTACCAGAGAGGCCCAGTCCTGCGCAGTTCGTGCCTGCGGTGGTTGTCGCTGTGAGATCAGGAATGGAGAGATAGGTGATGTTGGGAGTTCCCAGGGAATATCCGGTCGCCCCTCCCTGATCCTCGTTATAAACATTCAGGGCGTCCGTGATGGTGTTTACGTCGCTCAGACGATTTGAATCCCGGCTTTGTTGGAGCAACGCCTGGGGATTGAGAGTCAGAACGACGACGACGGCAAGGACAGCGATGATGGCAATGACAACGAGAAGCTCGATGAGTGTGAAGGCGGAGCGATCTTTTGAATATGTAGGAACGGAGTAGTACGAGGACATGAAATATATACCTATAAGTATAGCAACTGAGAAATAACCTGCGAGTTGACCTCCCCTAGGCGAGCTGATCGACGGTTTTCAAGACCTCGGGCCAAACACTCGGGAATTGCCGCCGCTCTTGAGCCTATTTATTTCTCGTCTGGTAGACGGCCATATTGTCGCTGCCGTTCATGTTTCTGCTGCAGATCAGTCCAGAACCTCGGATGCGTTCCGAGTTTCTTCGAGAGACGGCGAGCAAGGGCGGACGAGATGTGAGCTTCACCTGCGAGTACACGTAAGACAATTCCCTCGGGAAAGCCTAGCCATTTTGCAAAACTTTCGTGATCGATTTCGCCAAGAAACGCGCGCAAAACCAGGCCAGGGTGCGGATTCAAATCAGGGAGTTCTCCGATGGCGAGTAAGCTGTCGAGATATTCCGTCCAGATCTCTTCTTCGTTGATACCCTCAGCACCGAACACGATATCGCAGGGGTCACTCAGTGCATCAATCTCTCCCCCCGTCTTCGGAGTGGTGATGATGCTAGTCCGAATTGAACTGAGGTACTCGTTCCAGATCGGATTACTGAAGGCGCGAGCGAAGGACATATTTTCAAATTGGTTTCTCCAATTTGGCTCCGCAAATTGCGGTTTTTTGTGCCGAATCAACTTGAGCTCCTAGTTAGCGAAATCCGCGCCGTAATGCCTCCGTCGGATCTCCGCCCCGTCGCGCTCCCGATGAAGAGGCTGGCGAAAGAGTTTTGGACTTTGCGCCTCATTTGGCGCGATCATCGTTCCACGGCTGATCTCTCCAATTGACTTCCTGCGTCTGCCATCCAGAGTTACGAGTCCATATCTGGAGCATAAGAGGTTTGATCCTTTCAGGGCACTCCCGCCAGGAGTGCGTGACTGCACCAGTTGCTTCGAGCGCCTGATGGGTGAATTCATGACTTCCGCTTGGGAAAACATACACAGGCTCCAAAAAATCAGTGAAATGGTAAAGAAAAGTGCCACCGTCCCCACCGGTCTCAACCTCGACGATGATTCGATCCTGATATTGGCGCATGCGCCGCGCGTGGCCGTATGGCATTTTTCGTGCGATATTCAGTTCCGTTTTAGGGAAGAGGATGTACTTGCGAGGCAATTCGCCGGGGGCGTTTGCGTATCGATAAACGGTCCTCAGGCCGGGAATAGAGCATGAACACGAATCATCGATCCCCAATAGAGCGACAAAGGCGCAGTCGAAGTCGTTATTCTCGCCGCACGCAATGAGAAGACGATCATCGGGCATGGCAACTGAGCAGAGCTGTTCGACGTAGCCCGCATTTGCAAACTGAAGGACCGATTTCCCCAAGGAATCTACACGCAGAACACAGCCACCCCAGCCGGCAGCGTTAGCCATCGCCAAATAGATGGAATGGCCCACCCGCTCGGGAACAGTGACCAAATGCGTGACCACCCATGCATGTTCGAAGGGTTCCCCCGTCGACTTCCGCAGTGGAGGCTTGGGTTCCAGCTCCCATTCGACTTCCCCGTCGGGAGAGAAATACAACACCCGGTCGGGAGTGTTTGAATTTAGAAAATGGGCGACCATCAACACTCCTCTGTTCCCATCACCTCGCACATCGATTATTCGCAGCCGCCATTCGAGTTCATCCTTGGTATAGCGACTAAGAGGATCTTGGAATTCATGCGACCAGAGAATTCTGGCCTGACGCCCAATTGCGACCAACTCGTTGTCAACTAAAATCACGCTCTCGATGCCATGCTTCAGCCATGCGTTGATGGCCCGCTTACTCGCGAACACGGAACTCTTGGGACTATTTTCCAACCGGAAAACAGGAAGGTGTTCCGTATCTTCCTTCCGCATTGCGCTCTTTGGGCTGCAGTTAAGATGCTTAGCGATTTGCTTCCATCCGCACAGGATGTCTTCATCCTCGCTTTTGCGCGTTCGTCCCATCCGCTTTCGTCCCAGCGACTCCTACTCGAAGTTCCTGTCTATATTTGTCCCATTTAGGATACTGCGAATTGATCTGACAATAAGAGAGGAAACCCCGAGGCGGTGGTGAGACACCGCCCCGGGTACCGCAATCAACCGCGGTAGGCACCAATCTGGACCATCCAGACGGGCGCCAAACGCGTCACCACCGCTGCCACCGCAGAGTGCTGCCGTGCGGAATCTCTCTTATTCTGCACGAGATAGACGCAGTGTCAAGACGGGACCGTCCTTCTCCGGGCGGGGAATTTACCGACGCGAATGGGCATCCATTCTGATTGAGTCCAGGAAAATTCTCGTCAGGCGCACTGGCCTGCGCACGCGACCTAACTGGTCTTGTTGTGGGAATGAATTTCATGGACCACGTCCTCATCTTCGACTCCGATTCGAAGCACGCCGCCGAACTACGGCGCGGCCTGGAGTCCGTGGGCTGCGAAGTAGGCGTATACGGAGACGCGAAGGACGACCTTGAATTGATCAGGAGTGTTTGCCCTGAGCTCGTGCTTGTGGTCCCCCGCACCCCGATGACATTGGAAGATGCGCTTGCCTCCGTGCATTCGGCGGTGAGACACCTGGAGCGCCAACCGGAACTCCTCTTCGTGCTCAGGTGGACGCCGCGAGGCATTGTCGAGCGCCTCTTGGGTGATCGATGGAATGTGCAGGTGCTTTATGAACGGTAACGAGCCACTCGTCCGGGTCATCGAGGAAGTTGAATACCTGCTCGCACGGCGGAGGCGCAGAGCGCAAGAGCGCCCGCGCCTGACAGTCGTGCATGGTCAGCACCAAATGGGCACGATCTGTCTTCCTGGCGAGAGCATCGAAGGTGCGCATCTCTCATATCCCGAAAGAGAGATCCCGCTTCATCTTTCCGTGCCGGGCCTCATAGTCTGCGATTGCATGGTGCGGCATCGTCACATGCCGCTCAGCGTCGCGCGCATGGAGCGTATTCTCGCGAGTGATCCCTTTTACCGGCGTCTCGGTGCGAACGGCTTCGATCGCGCGGAGGAAACACCGAGGTTCACGCGAATGGCGCTCAGAGTGTATGTCGCGAGATTGCGCGCACAAATTGCCAAAGCATTGAAGAAGGGCGGGTCGATGATTTCACCCGAAGATGCACTCATATCGGAAGCGACGGACTCGAACGTGGTGGTGCATCGCATCAATCTGCCGGTTGAAGTTGCTCACCGGCCGATTCGCCTGATGTAGCTGTACTCCGACGGAGAGATTCTTTCTATGCCGACGGTCGCGCTCGAGATCGAAGGATTGCCGATAAGCCCGTTACGTCGCTTGCCGAATGTTCACCCACGTCGGCGTGCGCGCATCGGCAGCGGAGTTGCGCTTGCAACAATCGGAGGACCTGATCGATGGAAAGACAATCCGCACCACTGGCAAACCCTAATTTTTCTACTGCCTCGGCTGTACAATCCCCTGCCTAACGGATACCGGAAGCCGATTCCCGCCTTTCTGATAAGAAGAACACTCCAAGAAATGCAGGTGATGTTCAGTGGATACACGTTTAACCGGTCGGGCGGTTGGTATCTCGACGGGACAGAAGGGGTATCAGACGATCTTGTGCGATTTGAGGTAGACGGAGTTTTTACGGGTGGCGACCTGCGGTTGCTCCATGAATGGAAGAAGAAGCTCTGCCGGAGGTTTCGCCAGCGATATATCTATATGCGGCTTGCGTCTTCGGGAACTTCCGTGTGAAAAGTCACTGCTTCCTATATTTAAGGCGGCGATTGTCGAAAGCGGGGAGCGTACCCTCAAGGATATCGACCACTGCCTTATTAATCTCAGGATTCTCAATTGCCCCGGAGCGAAAGCTGAAATCGTTTCTATTGTTCTTCTTGTCGATGGAAACGTGAATGATTTGCTCGGCGTCGGCGACCACCGCCAAGTTGGGATTGTGTGTGACAATGATGATTTGACGCCGCTGCTTCGCCTCTTTGAGAAAAGTGACGAGTATTTCATAGACGCTCTTATTGTCGAGATTGTCTTCCGGCTGATCGATTACCAGCGGAATATCCCGTTGGTCAAGCATCAGATAAAAGATCAATAGAAGTCCGCCCCGTTCACCCGACGACAGTTCCTTCAAGTCCTTCCCGTCGATCTTGAGGTCGTATTTGGTCTCCAAGTAGTCGAAGCCAAAGAGATAGTCGTAGAAATCGACGGGCTCTTTATTTAAGCGCATTTGTTTGAAAATATCCCGTTCAGTGTCGTCGCCTTGTCCTGCGCGCCGGTCTGAGTGCAAATAGCGGTCGACTGTTTCCAACATTCCGAATACAGCGGCCTCGTCCTCCCAGTCTGCGATGGAACGAGTTATATCCTTCAGAACGGCTTTTCCTTCGTCGGAACCATAAAAACTTCCCTTGACCGATTGACTGACAAAACGAAAGAAGTCCTCCTGGAACTGCGGACTGAACCGAAGGTGTGCTTCTATCGAGATGTTGTAGGACCGAAGATCAGTGCCGTATTTTCCTATCTCCCTGTCGATGGATTCCTTGACTGTTTCATAAAACTTTACCAAGCTCTTCTTTTTGACAAATACCGCCTTGCTCGCGGCCAAGCGGGCCGCTCTCGCGGTTTCAATTTCCTTCGGAAGAGAATGCTGAATTGCATTCAGCTCCTGCTCCAGCCAATGTAGGCTATCCACGGCGGGTTTCTGAGGATCGCCCTCCAGCGTCGTTTGGCGCGTCTGCCATTGCGCAAGCGCCGAAAGATAGAGCTGATACTCGCGATTAGGCTTGTCGAGATTTGCCGTCAATTCTTTACGTTCGCGACTGAGCGCAGCCTCCTGGCAGAAAAGGCTTCGCCCTCGTGCTGCCTCCTCGTCTTTTTCTGAGAGCCCAAGAGATTCGATTTCTGTTTCGCTTCTCAGGTAGTCTGCAAGCTCGCCCAGCCGGGTTTGCTTCTGTGTGATCACGGAATCCAGTGTGCCAAAGGATGTCGTAATAGTGACCACATCCTCGAACTTGATGCCTTCCTTAGTAAGCAACGGATCGTATCGTGCTTTGAGGGTTTTGACCGCGTTGACTTGGCGCTCTATTGTCTGTCGAGCCTGTCGCAAATCCTCGGTCGTCCGTGAGAGATTCGTCTGTTCAGTTTGTGAATCCTTGATGTGCTGCTGCACATTCTTGGTCTTTTCATCGATAGCCGTGATCAGAGCAGCGGTCTTAGTGGCCTCTTCTCCCCCTTGCTGCGGCGGCGGGACTACGGCGGGATATGTCTCCTTGTGCGCGCTCAGGTCAGCCTTCTTCGAGCGAAGTTTATCTTCGATATCCTTCTTGTAGTCAGGAACCAAACGCTTTTCGAACGCGAGGACTTGTGCGTTTGCCGCGCGCAAGCCTTCCTTCGCTAGAGCGATTTCGGCTTCAGCCTGGGTCGCGAGATATGCGATAAGTTCGTCAAGAGAACTCTGGCCGTACCGTTCGGACTCTTTAACGTATTCAAATATGACTTCATTGAGCTTGTGTCTGAACTCATCGTCTTCGATGTTTGCGCAGATTTTTTCAAGATATTTCTGCGGCAAATACTCAACACGCTCAAGGGTGTTTCGATCCACCCGGCCGTCCAATTGGCGCTTGTCGGGCGGCCCAGCGTACCAGTGCAGTTCGCCGGAAAAGCATGACGCACAGTTGGCCTTTAGAAATTTATCCCTATTGAGAAACGAGAAGAGTTCTTCTTCCTTCTTGGAGTCCAATTCAAACGTCTGATTGTGACTGTTTCCAAGCAATCCGATGATGTCAGTCAGCGCGCTCTTCCCGTTCCCTTTATTCCCGATGATCGCGACAAGCTCTTTCCCGAGGTCAATCCGCTCACCGTCGAACCACGTACCGTGTCTGCCATCATATCCTCCGACGTGGTCGATCCGAATCGAGGAAATGTATCGACGCTTGTTGTTCCGAACCCGAGATTCAATCGCGGGTTCTTCTCCAATAAACACACGACCTTCCGGTTCGAAAATGATCTGCCTGAGGCCTTCGAAAGTTGGGTCGGCTTTGATCCACGTGGGCTCCTTGACGATATTCCCCTCCTTGATCACGACTCTCCCGAGGAGATTGTCGAGATCGTCGAACGAATGGGCGTCGGACCCTGTGACCACTGGTTTCGGATCGATCAGGCTCCCGTCCTCCAATCGATCGCGCTTCAAGAAATACGGGGTGTTTGTCGAGTTGCCAAAAAAAGCGTGGCTGAATTTATCAAGCTCGTCGCTGATGAGCATCTTTCTCTTCCGCCCACGCTGCGCCCGTATCCCGTCATTGTTCGCGGCAGTGATGACGAGGAGGTGGTCGGTCAGTTCAGCGGCGGAACCGAAGACTTCTTTGAAAGCCTCTTCTATATATTGCCGACTCGTGGTCGCTTCCTCGAAGTCCTTTAGCGCGGTCAGTGCGCACGCCTTAACTCTTTTATTGCCGGTGCCGGTTTTATTCGTGTCAAGGTGCTGAAGGAAGTTCTTGATATCCGTCTCGTAGGTAGGAACGAACGGATTGAAGACTACATGGAGATTGACTTCTTCACTCGCGGAGTTCACCACATCATTCGTGCAAAGCTCGATGTTTGGGAAAAAGACCTTCTTCGAATCCGGATACTTTTCCTTGAACTTCTTGAGGAAGGCGAAATACGAGTCCGCCGAGAAGTAGTCCGTGATTCCGAATACCGCCACGTCTGACTGCTCGATCTTGTCGCAATAAAGATCCAGGGCGTCCTCTGTAGACTTCTGGGCCTGATACTGATCATTTTTCTTGGTGCCAGGCGCATGGACATGCAGGTCCCATTTGCGCCACAACGAGCCACGCGAGTCGTTCATATAAAAGTCCTGCCTTCGTAGCTACGGCGTTCGCTGCCTGGGCCTTCGCGGAGGATTTCCTAAAGCATACCCCCGAAAAGATAATTCGCAAGTCCAGGGATATTTCCCGGCAAATTTCCGATGGAAAAACAGCGAGGCGCGCACGGCTACAAAATCGACTACAGTACTGTAGCGGCAAAAAGCAGATGCGTGACCGAAATCGGCTCATATCGCTTGAATTATCTATGGCTTGTAATGGTCGGGGCGGAGGGATTCGAACCCCCGACCCTCTGCTCCCAAAGCAGATGCGCTACCAGACTGCGCTACGCCCCGATTTCCTCTTTCGATTGTAACCCGGTTCGATCTCGCTCGATTTCGTGCGATGCGCTCTGCGCAGCGTGCCGATGCGTCGCTTAGCCGCCGCATCTGGATCGTTCCGCGGCAGATTAGTCAGCTCTGCGCCCATCCGCATCGATGCTACAATCGATAGGGTAGACGGCGGCTATAGTTCAGCGGCAGAACGCCTGACTGTGGCTCAGGATGTCGTGGGTTCGATCCCCACTAGCCGCCCCAACATAAAATCAATAATTTACGGGATTTACCCCCTTCCAGCGTGCAATCAGTGTTATGACCGGGCCCAGTTTTGAGGGCAAAATCATGGCGCTGCAGCTCTACCGCCGCCACCGCAAGGAGTGCAAAGCCGGTCGCCCAGAAGACTCCAAAAGCGGGCAATTCGAGGAAGGCCGCAGAGGCTGGAAACGCTGTGCCTGCCTGATCCATGCCCGCGCAGACCGAGATCAGCCTGGGAACCATGGCTTATAACTAAAACGGATGATGAAGGTGCTGGGCGGCAGCCGCCTGACGCAAGCAACCGCCTCAGCGTAACAGCAGACTCGCCTCGCCAGAACCTCCAAGAACCGATCCAAGCTCCCAAAAACAAAAGAAGCGAAGCTCCATCCAACCGGACGTAACATGAGTCGGATCACGTCACGGAAGTATCGGCGACAAGACGGCCGGAACCCGCGAGACTAGCTGAGTCAGGACCGGAAAGGTGCGTAGGCCTGCAACCGGGATTCGAAACTCAATGCGTGCAACGAATGACCCGAGCTTTTTGCGCGAATATTTCCAGGTGCAAGTTCGTTAGCCTATGATTACTCAAGCGAAATCTATGGCCACTCCGATTCGATCAGAGTCAAATAGTGAAGACACCCAGCCCAGAGTTCTCGGCGGCCTGTTTATGGTTGCGCGGCAACCGATTCTGGATCAACGTGGCCGCGTCCATGCCTATAAACTGCGTTTTCGCGGTGCAATGGAACAGGCGGAGATCGCCCCGCAAACGTGCCATTCCATGATGGAGACCGCAGCGCACTTTGGTCTGCATAAGCCGAGCGAGTTGAAGAAGCTGACGGGCAAAATGCCGGCCTTTGTGTGCTGTCCCACCGAGGCGTTGAAGAATGACCTGGCGCAGACGTTGCCCGCGACGCTTACGGTTCTGGAGATTCCAGGAAGCCTGGAGATGCCGCCTGAGCTGATTGCCGTGTGCCAGGAACTTAAGGCGGCGGGTTTCCGATTCGCGTTAGACGATTTCAAGAGTCAGGCCCAGTTCGAGCCGTTGTTAGAACTAGCTGAATTCGTCAAAGTGGATATCGATCTGACTTCAAAAGACGAGCGGCGAGAACTGTTCGAGCGGGTGCGCGGCAAGCCGATTGGGATGCTGGCCAAGAACATTGACACACAAGCAGGCTACGTTCGCGCTTGCGAAGAGGGATTTGCGCTGTTTGAGGGCTACTATTTCTGCGAGCCGGTGCCGGTGAGGAATCGCAGGCCGCCTGTGAGTCAGATTTTGCGGATCGATATTCTGAGAGCACTGCAGCAGACTCCTTTGGAAGTGCACAAGGTCGGTCCATTAGTGAAGAGGGATGGCCCGCTTGCATATCAGTTGCTGCGCCTGGCTAACTCCCCGATTTGGGCGGTGCACAAGGACATTGACTCCATCGAGCAGGCGCTGATGATCGTTGGCGACGACGCCTTTCGCCGCATTGCCACGACGGCAATCGCAAGCGAATTCAATGGCAATCAGTCACCCGAGCTGTTGTGCATGGCGATGGTGCGGGGCCGTTTCTGCGAGGTGGCAGGCGCCAAGCGGAATCTCGATCCATTCATTCAATATCTTCTGGGATTGCTAAGCCTGCTGCCGGCCATGCAGGGCCAGCCGATGAAGAATATCGCACCGGCGTTGCCGCTCGGCGATGAGATTCGCGAGGCGCTGCTGGGCACAAAGAACCCGGAGCGCGTACTGCTGGGATGGCTTGAAAAGGCCGAGCGCGGTGACTGGGCCGGGTGCGATGCAGCCGCGGAGACCGACGGCTTGAACCAGCACGAACTGGCAAAGATCTATTTGGAAGCCGTGGCGTGGACTGAAGCGGTGTTGCATTCAGGCGCCTGAGTCTACTTGCCGATCGCTCGATGGCGTTCCTTTGTGAACCGGGCCGGCTATATCTCGATCGTAACCGGCCAAGTCTTCCAGATATCGGAACAATAATCGCGAATCGAGCGGTCGGACGAGAACTTGCCAATGCGAGCCACGTTCAGGATGGACATGCGAGTCCACGCGTCCTGGTTGGTATAGGCTTGGCTCACAGTGTCCTGGCAATCGACGTACGACTGGTAATCGGCGAGCAGCATGTAGTCGTCGTTCGTGAGCAGTGAGTTGACGAGGGGCTGGAAGAGACCTTGGTCGCCGTGAGAAAACTCGCCACTTGTGAGTGAATCCAACACTTCGCGCAAATGCTCATTCGACTCGTAGAGAGCGCGCGGATTGTAACCCTCCCGTTTTTGCTGCTCGACCTGTGATGCGGTGAGCCCGAAGAGGAAGAAGTTCTCCGCGCCAACTTCTTCCCGGATCTCGATGTTCGCTCCGTCCAGCGTTCCTATCGTGATGGCGCCGTTCATGGCGAACTTCATGTTCCCGGTTCCAGAAGCTTCCTTGCCTGCTAAAGAAATCTGTTCCGACAGATCGGCTGCGGGATAGACTCGTTGCCCAAGCTTCACGCTGTAGTCGGGCAGAAAGACAACCTTGAGCCTTCCCTTGACGATGGGGTCTGAGTTGATCGCCTCTCCAACCGAGTGAATCAGCTTGATGATCAACTTGGCCATGCGATAGCCAGGCGCCGCCTTGCCGCCAAAGATAAAGGTGCGGGGCACCAACTCCGCATTCGGGTCGCGCTGGATGCGCTTCATCAACGTGAGAATGTGCAGAACCTGCAAATGCTGCCGCTTGTATTCGTGTAGCCGCTTCACGAGCACATCGAAGATCGAGTCTGGGTCAACGACGATTCCCAGTTTGTCCTGGATGTACGCGGAAAGTTGCACCTTGTTGTGACGCTTGATCTCTTTCCATTCGTGGCAGAACTCCGCATCGGCAATCATGGGCTCCAGCCGGCGCAGTTTCTCAATGTCGCGAATCCACGCCGCTCCCACTCGAGCTGTGAGCAATTCAGCGAGCTGAGGATTGCTCAACACCATCCAGCGACGCGGCGTTACGCCATTGGTCTTGTTCGAGAATTTCTCGGGAGTGAGCACATAAAAATCGTTGAGCACGTTGGTCTTCAGCAGCTCTGTGTGCAGCGCTGCCACGCCATTGATGGCGTGACTGCCGAGAGCAGCTAAATGTGCCATGCGCACATATTTTTCGCCGAGGGCGCCGTTCTCGTTGATGAGGGACAGCCGTTGCGCCCGCCTCTCGTCATTGGGAAATTTTTGCCGCACATCGATCAAATGCCGGCGATTGATCTCCTCAATAATCTCGAGATGGCGTGGAAGCAGCGAGCCAAACAAGCTGCGCGACCACTGCTCCAGGGCTTCGGGCAGAAGGGTATGGTTGGTATACGACAACGTGTGTTGCGTAACATGCCACGCCTGTTCCCATTCCATCGCGTGCTCATCCACCAGCAGGCGCATCAATTCTGCAACGGAGATGGCCGGGTGAGTGTCGTTCATTTGAATAGCAAAGTTACGATGCAACTCGGCCAATGGCCGGTTCTGGGAAGTCTGAATGCGGAGTATGTGCTGAAGGCTGCACGAAACGAAGAAAAACTGCTGTGCGAGGCGCAGTTCTTTGCCCTGCACGTCTTCATCATTTGGATAGAGGATCTTTGAGATGTTCTCGGATGAAACCTTTTCCGCGACTGCTCCGACGAAATCGCCCTGATTGAAAGTCCCGAAGTCGAAGCTCTCGACGGCCTGCGCAGCCCAAAGGCGCATGGTGTTCACGGTGTTTGTCCGGTAACCGAGAACCGGCGTATCGTGTGGAACTCCGCGCACAACTTTCCTCGGAATCCACTTCACCTGCAGCCGCCCGTTTGGGTTGGTGTGGGTCTCGGTGCGTCCGCCGAGCTTGACCTCAAATCCATCTTCGGGCCGCTCCAATGCCCAGGGATTGCCGAGCCGCAACCAATGGTCGGTAGATTCGACCTGCCATCCATCGCGAATCTGCTGGTCGAAGATTCCGTATTCGTAGCGAATTCCGTAGCCGATGGCGGGAATATCGAGCGTGGCCAGAGAATCCATGAAGCAGGCGGCGAGGCGGCCCAGCCCTCCATTTCCCAGCCCCGGCTCTTCTTCCTGTTCGATCAGGACGTTCAGGTCAATACCGAGCTGGCGCATCGCCTGTTCGGTTTGGTCGTAGATTCCCAGGTTAATGAGATTGTTGGCGAGGTGAGGGCCGGTCAGAAATTCTGCCGAGAAATAACAGACGACGCGCACATCCTGCGCCTGGTAATTCTTGAGCGTCGACATCCACCGCTCGACGATTCGGTCGCGCACCGTGTGTGCGAGCGCCATATAGAGGTCGTTCACCGTCGCGCGCTCGATCGATCTACCCTGCACGAAAAACAGGTTATCCAGAAACGACTGAGCAAGTGCATCTGCACTGAGCGATATCCTCTGGCCCTTTTGCGGACCCAACTGCGGCGCTACGCCAAAACCGTCAGACATGGTTACCTCACATTCCCCCGAACACGGGAGATCGATTGATCGATGCCAAGCTCTCACTATGGGCTTGTACCCACAAGAATACGCTGTCGGGAGTCGCGGCTGGAAAGTGCCGTCATGTGTCCTTAATTTGCTACTATGCGCAAACTTGATCCGCACCGCGGGCAGTCTGCGGTTCCGGGCGAGTTACCGCCAACCTACATCGAAAACGTCTCGCAACCACATCGCAGCCTCTCCGAAGCTGTCGTGCGCGAGACGTTTCCAATGCAGGCTGGCGGTTATACGGTAACTTGGCAGAGGCATAACCGATCCGACGGGTGAATGAGAGCATTGCCCTGTTCACCAATTGAACTTGCCGATATCCCGAACTTTTCAGGCAGTTCGGGACTATTTCCGGTTTAGACCGTGCTTCCCCGCGGCAGCAATGTCACGCAGCTTGGTGATGGGCAGGATCCTTCTGTTCAAGACGGAACGAATAGATCAATCGCTCCGGTCTTGATTGGGCCGCACAATCATTCGCTGTTCCGTAGCGAATCCTACTAGATCAACAGAATCACCGTTCATGGAGAACGCCAGGGATTTTGCAAAAGAATCTGACAATAGTGTCGATCAATAAACCGCGTGGCCTGTACAGGCCCCTGCACTTCCCGAGACCTGCGTCATCGAGGTATTCCGCTCCGATTAGGTTAAAACCACGGCCTTCAAGTTCCAACGACCAGCTGGAACACCTGCTGGCCGGAAGCCGGTACAATATTGCCATACAGCGTATTCGACGTCTCACCCGTGCCCGGCTGAGAGCCGCCGCAGGTATTCGTACTCTGCACCGCAAGCGTGCCTCCGCCTAGCCAGTAGGTCAGGACCCCCAATCCTGATGTGAATTCGCAGGTGTGGGTGCCGGTCGGCGGCCCCACGATATCGACCTGAAAGCCATAAAGCTGGCACAGGCAGTCAGAAGGGAACGTGTAGGTGTAGTCCGAAAGATTGCCCGAAGGATCGGTAATACTGAATGTCGCACTTATCACATTGTTGGCGGAATCAGTTTGGAGACTAATTCTCATCACCGAGCCCGCCGGCACCTGATTCGATGATGCAGAGGCGAATGAGGAATAATTGCCGGGAGGGCTAAAACCAAAACCCTTTACCTCGGACCAGTACTGGATGCCCCACTGAACCGAGTTGTTATCTACGGCAATTACGTACTGAAACCAATTCAATGGCTTGCCATTATAAGTAGCCTGGGGATTGGTCTGCGGATAGCAATTCATTTGCAGCGAGAATCCATTATTCCCCGCCGTGATCATGTCGAGCGCGACATGGAGGGTCACAATTGGGTTACGCAGACTTTCACAATTGGCGACGAGAATCGAGTTGTTGCTGCTACCCAGGGGCATGATGCATCTCCTCAAATGATCGCGGCTGCAAGACATCGCGGAGAGCGAAATCGTGCTGCAAGTTGCAGGCCTCGATTTCCATCTAGGCTTGTCTACCGCTGACAGGGTACGCTCGAAAGCGGCTTTGGGGCAAGACTTTTCGGAGATTGGTGGTCCGAGTGGTTTCAGAGCGGTCCATCACACCGGCATGTTCCGGGGCGCCGAGCGCGGAGGGGCTCCATGTCTAGCAGTTTCAGACGCCGCCCCTGGACTTCGCCTTTCGCTAGGTCCCGCGAGGACTGCGGTGCGCCAGCACAAGTGACTAGCGGTGACACACGCAGAATGCCTGGTCTGGGCGAGGTTTCCTGATCTCCGGCGATACTCGTCCTGTGAAGTTGTTACGGCGAAGGAGTGTTTGACCGCTCGGTTCTGCCCACGAGGGTACTCGCGTCCACAACACTCTCCGCCTGATTAACAACGGCTTCTGCCGAGGCTGCTTCCTGCAATTGTCCGTCCTGCCGCAAGAAGAGAGCGTACTGCTTCATGGCGTAAACGTAGGTGGCGCGGTTCCAGCCGAATTCGGCCCTCAGGTCGGTTGTACCGCGCTGCAACAGGACGGCTGCATGGTCTCGATCGCCGCAGTGCCAATATCCGATTCCGAGCATGTATTCTGAGTAACCCAGGCTGGCGTCGCCCCATCCTGGGCTGTTCCTCGCCATTTCGAGCGCATCCTTCAGAACGCCGATCCCGCGGTCGCAATCGTGCAAGCCGGTCAACGCGAAACCCAGCGTGTGCCAAACTTCGATGCGATCCTGCGCGCCCACGTCCGAACGTCCGGCCAGCCCGTCGTATGCCTTCTCCGCGTAGTCCCGCGCCTTCGCGAATTTCCGCTCGACGTCATATATACCGGCAATCATGCTCTGGCTGAGTGCAACACCCACCGGATCTGCGAGAGTTTGCCGGATATGCAGGGCCTTTATTTCGTTTTTTTCCGCTTGCCGCATTTCGCCCATCGCCGCTTGCAGTATCGTCAATTGCTCCAGCTCATTTGCCAGTTGATCCTGCGGCCCATCCTTGAGGAGTGCGATGGCCCGACGGAACGCATCGTCTGCCTTGAGGCCCATCCCCGCATCCAGGTAGAGAACGCCGAGTTCCGAATAGTTCATCGCCAGGCGTTTACGATCGCCGCGTGCGGATTCGTCTCTGCGAACCTCAGCCTCATCCAAATCGATCACTCGCAGGACCTCTGCCTTATCTTGCAGCCAGGTTGGCGGCTTGGGAGAGCTTGCTCGTTGTTCCGGCACAGGGGCCTGGTTCGATTGTCCGACGGCTACCATACCAGCCACGGCAGACAACAGTACGGAAGTCAGGATTCGAATCATCGTCTCCTCCTGAATGGGTGAGCGGGGCGGGTCAACGGGGCGGTCAGCGTTTTGAGCTTGCCGCTACTTCGAGGCTTGCGGCGCAATACCGAACCGGCGCAGCGCGTCCCACTGCTGATTCCAGCCGCGAACCACCCCATGGATCGACTGCGAGCCGAAATGCTTGATTGCCGGGCTGTTGCTGCCGAAGGTCAACGTAATGTTTGAGAACGGCACCGAATCGTTTCCTTCGCCCCCGGTCACACATACCTGCAGCGTCGAAGACGGCGGACTCGTCTCAAACGTCGCATTACTTCCATTTGCGGTCAGCAGGCTGACTGTGCCGTTCAACTGAAAGCCGCCAAATGTACCTGGGCTATACGTGGGGCATCCAGTCGTATTCCACGCAACCGTAATGCCGGTCAACCGGATGTGGTGCGTGTGCGCGCTCTGCCCACCTTGCGTAGGATCAGGTTCGCCCATCGAGGTCTTTCCATACCCCGACATCGTTAAGTCCGCCGAAAAATCTGCCACTCCCGACCATGCGTTGATGCTGAGCGTCCATTGCCCGTGCATCTCCCATGGACCGTTGGTCACGGTCGAAGGTGAATAGTCATTGAGCAGACCGCTGAATTGCACCGGGATCGGTTCCTGAGCAGCAGCGCTCGGGCCGGCACCCAGTGTGAGAAGTAAAAGCAGCACTGTCGCCGCGATCAACCAGATTCCTTTCATGAGAGACCTCAGCAATACGGTTTCTGAACCAAGTAAGCTACAAGAAAAAG
>CAWHNV010000044.1:0-80187 GCA_963830785.1 uncultured Acidobacteriota bacterium | reverse complement strand
GACATGAACGAAGCCGCTGCGGCGGCGGACGCATCCGCGTGCGGCTGGGCCGGCTTTTGAGGCCGCCGGGGTAGTTTGTTCGCAGAGAAGGAGGATTCTCTGTGAACCAACTACGTCAGCTCATGATTGAGGAGTTGCACCGCCGCAACTTCGCCGCCACAACCATCCGCACATACCTGCACGGGGTTGAGCACTTCAGCCGATACTTTCATCGCCGGCCCGATCAGCTCGGTCCAGAGGACATACGCAAGTATCAAGCGGCCCTGTTCACCCAGTTCAAGTTCAGTCCGAACACCGTCATCCTGCGTCTAGCGTCGCTGCGCTTCTTCTACATTCACGTGTTGAAGCGCAACTGGAGCATCGCCGAGACGCCCTATCCGAAAAAGTTACGTCACCTTCCCCGGGGTCCTCAGCCAGGAAGAAGTCGCGCGACTGATGAAGCCACGGATTCCCCTTTCATCGCATCCTGCTGATGACGCTCTATGCCACCGAGGCCCGCCGCGCAGAAGCAGCCCGGCTGAAGGTGAGCAATATCGACAGCCAGCGGATCATCGTTCACATCCACGAGGGCAAGAGCGGAAGGATCGCGATTCCATGCTCCGCCCCAAGCTGCTCGAAGAGCTGCGCCTCTCTTGGCGCGGCCTCCGGCGCGAGCCCAGGAGTCGCTCTTCCCCGGCAACCGCTGGCACACGGCAAGTTACCCTGTCACAACCAAGGTCCTATGGTCTACTTGCCCAGATCGCTGCTGAACGCGCCGGTCTCGATAACAGGCACATCCACCCGCACACTTTGAGGCATTGTTTCGCCACACACCTTCTTGAAGCCGGCGCCGACCTGCGCACCATTCAGATCCTGCTCGGTCATCGAGACCTCGAGGTCACCACTGTCTACCTGCATCTGTCCCAACGCCATCTGAGTGCGACCGCCAGCCCGCTCGATGCGCTCACGTTCTCTGCACAGGGAGGAGACAAGCACAGTTGAACGACCGCCCTCTCCTGGAGATGGCCGACATTGTTCGCTGTGCTGGACAGGCATTTATCGAACACAGCCGCAGGTGGATCAACTGGCAACACCAGAAGGTATTGCTGGCCATCGTGCGCTGCCGCACGGCCGCGCTGGGCGGCCATCGCGACCGCTGCACTGGCTGCGGACATACGACCAGGATCTCCTACAACTCGTGTCGCAACAGGCATTGCGCGCG
Source organism: uncultured Acidobacteriota bacterium (assembly GCA_963830785.1). Classification (GTDB taxonomy): domain Bacteria; phylum Acidobacteriota; class Terriglobia; order Terriglobales; family Acidobacteriaceae; genus Telmatobacter. The sequence goes on along the minus strand of CAWHNV010000044.1, from coordinate 78,986 downwards.
GTGCCAGGGCAACGCGCGCCGGCGCTGGCTCCAGGCGCGCGAGCGGGAACTGCTGCCCTCCCGCTATGTCCACGCGGTCTTCACCCTGCCGCGCGAACTGGCTCCGCTCGCCTTACAGAACAAGCGGCTCATCTACAACCTGCTTTTTCACGCAAGCGCTGAGACCCTGCTTGAAGTCGCCCGCGATTCGCGGCATCTCGGTGCCGAGATCGGCTTCTTCAGCGTGCTCCACAGCTGGAATCAGCGCCTGCAGTTTCATCCCCATGTCCACTGCGTACTGGCCGCCGGCGGCCTCTCTCCCGATCACTCAAGATGGATCGCCACTCGACGTTCCTTCTTTCTCCCCATCGGCGTGCTCAGCCGTGTCTTCCGCGGCAAGTTCGTCGCCGGACTCCGCAACGCCTTCCATCGCGGTGAGCTGCAGTTCCATGGCAACCTGCTGCACCTTGCGCAACCACGCGCCTTCGCCGCTTGGCTGCGGGTACTGTTCCGCCACGATTGGGTCGTCTACTCCAAGCCGCCCTTTGGCGGCCCGCAACATGTGCTGCGCTATCTCGGCGCCTACACCCATCGCGTCGCCATCTCCAACTCCAGGCTGGTCGCCCTCTCCGATGGCAACGTCTCCTTCCGCTGGCGCGATTCCGCCCACGGCAACAAGAAGCGGCTCATGACTCTGGCCGTAGATGAGTTCCTGCTCCGCTTCCTGCTCCATCTGCTGCCGCCCGGCTTCGTCCGCATCCGCAACTTTGGGTTCCTCGCCAACCGCAACCGCGCCACGTTACTGCCGCTGTGCCGTCAACTGCTCGGCAACCCAGAGAGAACGACAACTTCGACGGCTGAACCATCTGACGAAGCCCCTCACTCACTCTGGAACTGCCCGGTGTGCGGAGGCACTATGCGCGTCGTCGAACGGCTCTCGGCCGCTCAACTCCTCCTCCGCTCACCACCTCAACCAGACCAGTGCGCAGCATGAACCTCTATACAAAGCCTCGGCCTATGACCTTGCTCCGGCACGCTCGCTGGTCCCTTGTCTCACCCGGCTGGATCCCCTCGCATGCCTGGCTCACAAGCCGCCACTTCGGCCCACGGCGAGCTCCCGCGCCGCGCCATCCGGCCTTGATGCCGTCTGATCCTACCCAGCTCCGTCTGTTCCCGATCCCTCTGCACCCGCTCAGACCCATTCAAACTGCATAGCCTTCCATGGGGGCGGCTTCCTTCAAGTCGCTGTATCCGAAGCGCCCCGCCTGGAGAACATACAACTACGCACTGTTGCGTAGCGGGGCGCTCCAGATACAGCACTAAGACATTTGGGGAGTAATCTTGCATTTCCGCCCGCAAGCTATTGATCAAGTGGTTATTTCCGGTTAGATGGGATGAGAAGGTCGACCCCGATCGGAGCCAGCGTTAAGCTGGCGTAGATCGACGCACTCAAAGGTGCAATCCCGAAGGATGGAGGCCGACCCGTGAACAAGCATAGCGATTCTGTGAAGAAGAGTGAATCCCCGATGACGCGCAGGAACTCGCGAGTCGCGGAGCGGTGACTCGCCCGTTATCTCGCCGGGGGTCTGTGCGGCGCTATTCTTCTCCTGTTGTTCTCACCAGCCGAGGGAGTCACTGTGTACGGAGGTCGATCGAATGGCTGTTGACGGGGCACGCCGGCGAAGGTCGATGAGGCAGGCGGCCCCACCCGCGAGGGTCGTCTGCGCACTATTGACCAGACGGCACATCGCGGAGCTGCTAGGTTGATCTCAGTGCATATCAACGAGCTGCCTTCTCCTAGGAGAGCGTCAGCTCACCGACGCGGGCCTCCCCGCACTGCACGTCCACAACCCCCATCCGCCTACTCGGCCGATGGGGGTTTTCAATTGCCAGCCTATCCCGTGGCCTTTTATCTGGCCGTCGCACAGGTCGCGGCGGGATTCCTGCTTTTCCATGCCGTAAATCTCAAGCCGAAAAATCCGGGGACTATCGTGGTCATTCACCAATCCATGGTGTTTCTTATTACTGCAGCCATCGTCGTCTCAGTACCATGATGATGGGCCAGCGGGAAAACCAGGCTGTCTTCAGTCACTTCCGCTTTAACGCGTTTTGGCCAATAAGAATGGTTAATCCTGACCATTCCGCCGTTTGTCTCCTCAGCAATGCACTATCAAGGGCGCACCCGAAGGCAAAGCTATCCGCCCCAACGAAGATGGCAAGGTGTATAATTTTGCACATCCGGGAAGGCAACCTGGCAATCCCGGCTACCTCAAATCTGAAGCGGCCGCGTACCCTTCCGAACCGCTCCCGTGAAGACCGCATCCGGGATGGGCCATTCAAGAGAATGGGGTGAGAAGCATGACCTTTGACCTCGCCGCCTTTCTGGAAAAGGCAGGAGTGGGGCGAAGAATCGTCCAATTGAAGCCCAAGCAAGCCTTCTTTTCGCAGGGAAGTTCGGCTGACGCCATCTTCTATCTTCAGACGGGCCGCGCAAAACTCACCGTCGTTTCGCAAGACGGGAAGGAGGCCACTATCGCGCTTCTCGCCACCGGGGAATTCATTGGAGAGGAGTCGCTGGCGAGCGTGGGTGGGCTGCACATGGCCACTGCCACCGCCATTACCGCCTGCACCGCGCTCGAGATAAAGCGGGGAGAGATGATCCGCCTGATGCACGAGGAGCACGCCTTCTCTGAAATGTACTTGAAATTCCTGCTGGCTCGGAGCATGCGAACCCAAGCCGATCTTGTCGCGCAGCTTTTCGACTCCAGCGAAAGGCGTCTAGCGAGAACTCTCCTGCTCATGGCCGAATTTGGTGAGCCGGGGTCACCGGAACCCTTGATTCCTCCTATCACGTCAGGAGACTCTGGCGGAGATGGTCGGCACCACCCGGTCCCGCGTCAGCTTCTTCATGAATCGCTTTCGCAAACTCGGTCTCATCGAATACAACGGCGGCATCCGGGTCCATAGGTCGCTGCTCAACGTGGTTCTGCACGATCAATTCACAGAACGTAACCCCGAAAGACCTCCCGGTTCGGCCACTCCACGTGTTCGATCAAAGGCGGCCAACCAAGGGCGGTGAGTGTAGTACTTGGCCGCAGTCCCACATTTACCTCAGTCGTTACCAGGCGGCTCGTAGCCGTCTCCAGCATCGACAGCGTCGGGTCTGGATTTGCGCTCATTGGCTGTGCCCGGCTGCCTCCCCTCCGTCCGCAACCCGGGCACACCAGTTGCCGGCTTCCACTCTTGCGCTGCACCCACTGCTTCAGTGGTCTTGGCCCGCTCATCGATCTCGTTCCGGTAAACCTTGCAGCTAGGCCAGCTTTGGCCTCAGGTGACTGCCGGCCGCGCTTCTCACAGGGTTCAGGGTCAGTTGGCGACCCGCCCATTCGATCAACCCTTGAGAGACCGGTTCTCGTTGCCTGTCCGATCAATGCAACGGGTGTGCTAAATGGAACAGACAATTACCGGTTGCAATGCTATTTTTGGCCTGAGAGGAATTGTGCGCTCTGGGAACGGAATGATGGCCCCGTCGCCGCCCCGACGCAGCACTGATGAAGATTATCCGCGACCAGACCACACCCAGGAAGAGGCCGTTTAGATGGGTAGAGTAACCGGGAAGCCCTTTGATACTGCTGCTTTTCTCGCGGCCGAAGGGCCAAGGCGACGCATCTGCAATTACGCGGCAAAGCAGATTTTCTTTTCCCAGGGAAGCCCAGCCGACTCTGTGTTTTACCTTCAGACTGGCCGAGCGAAGCTCACCGTCATTTCCAAGAACGGCAAGGAAGCGACGGTTACGCTGCTCGCCGCCGGGGATTTTTTTGGCGAGGAGTCGATCGCCGGAGCGGGAACGCTGCGAACGGTCACGGCCTCAGCCATTACCGCCTGCACGGCACTCAAGATCGCGACGGCGGAAATACTCCGCGTCCTCCAGGCGGAACATACGTTCTCCACCTTTTTCGTGAAGTTCATCGTGATTCGCGGCATGAGAACCCAGGCAGACCTCATCGATCAGCTATTCAACTCCAGCGAGAGACGTTTGGCGCGGACACTCTTGATGATGGCGGAATATGGTGAACCGGGTGCGCCGGAGACACTGATCCCACCGGTAACGCAGACGACTCTTGCGGAGATGATCGGTACAACTCGATCACGTGTCTGCAATTTCATGAATCGCTTCAGGAAGCTCGGCTACATCGATTACAACGGCGGCATTCGGGTTCACAAGTCGCTGCTCAACGCGGTTCTGCACGACAAGCTACCAGAGGAGAATTCATCACGGCCCAAAATCCTCGACCATGCTCCCCGTCGAGCGCGAACCGCCAAGCGAGCGAAGCTCGTGTGAGCAGCGGATTATTCGCATCGGATTGCGTGTTGGTAGAGCGGGGCGCGAACCGCCGCGACTGACTCGATATTGAGGTTTCATGTCGTTCGGAATTTGCGCATCCGCTTTCGCAATCCTGGTGCAAAAATAATCTCCCAAAGTGCTGATTTAATCGGCTTCTCGTCATCGTTGCCGCGGCAGTCGGCTTCTACTGACGATATAAGGCAATTCATTCATCGAGATTTAGCCGGCTGGCAGTCGCCCGTGATCGGTACTCTGAAACGCCGTAGCCGCCCGCAACCCCCAACCGGCCCCCACCAGAAAAGACTGCGGGCCTCTTCCCCACCCCTACCCCCAAGTCCTTCTTTCCCCACCCCATCTAAAAATCCCGCAAAATCCCCCCAAAAATTGCAGATCATTTCCTGCTTCGGGCGCACAATCGTTCTATGATCTGGCCCGGGACCACGCAATCTATCCGCGCTGTCAGATCTTCTACTTCCCCGCGGCTAGTTACTACTCAGTACCCTCCCCTCCCCCCTCCCCCCTATTAACCAGAAAATAAATAGAGGAGAATGCCGAAAAACGGGCTGTGAAAATGTGAAGTCATTAAGCGATTAAGAATCAGCATGTTATAGCCAAACCCGCCAAAGCCCACAGAAACTGTGAAACTGTGGTGCACAGCCCATTCATTCCTTGCAAGGATTGTGAAGCGGAAAGCCAACAGCCTTTAGCCCGCAGCGCTTCTCAGCGCGCTACTCGCTCATCGCTGGTAGCAGAATCGCTCCCAGCCGAAAGCTCAAAACCAGCGCTCTACGCTTCGATCTTGTAGCTGAATTCTTCGATGACGGGATTGGTCAGAACTTCGCGCGCAATCCGCTCGACCTCATCGCGCGCCTGCTCGGCATTCAGCGAATCGGCCAGCGAAAGCGCAAAGTATTTGCCCTGGCGCACCGCCGTGACCTCGCCAAACCCGATCTTGCGGAGTGCGTTATGGATAGTCTGGCCCTGCGGATCGAGGACCGATGCCTTCAACGTGACATAGACATGCGCCTTCATAATCACAGATTATAGAAGCAGGGACGAGAAGACAGGGACCAAGGGCTTGGGAACAGAGCGAGCACTTCACGCTCACACTTCACACTGGCAACTGTTCACTGCATCAAGCAACGCATTCCCCAAGGAGATCAATACGCAATGGTGAATTATCTGGAGTTGCCGGTGGGCGATCGCGCGCCCGAGGTCTTTCGCGCCGTGATCGAGATTCCGAAAGGCGGGACGCAAAAGTACGAGTACGACAAGCAGCTGCACGTATTCAAACTCGACCGGAACCTGCACTCGCCTGTGCATTATCCAGGCGATTACGGCTTTATTCCTTCTACGCTGAGTGACGACGGCGATCCGCTCGACGTGCTGGTGCTGGTTCCCACCGAGAGCTTTCCTGGTTGCGTGCAGGAAGTCCGGCCCATTGGCCTCCTGGAGATGCTTGACCAGGGCATTCTCGACGAGAAGGTTCTCGCGGTCGGCAAGAACAATCCGCGCTTCGCCAATATCTGGAACTACACGGATATCTATCCGCACCTGCTCAAGGAGATTACGCACTTCTTCTCGATCTACAAAGATCTCGAAGGCAAGCGCGTAGAGATGCGGGGCTGGCAAGACGCAGGCTTCGCCCGCGACCGCGTGGCGTACGCGATGAACCAGTTCAAGGATAAGAAGACAGTGAGCGAGAAGACGGAGTGAAGTGTGAGTGTGAGTGTGCGCTTTCCCCTCATAATCACACTCACACTCCACACTCGCACTCACACTCGCACTTCACGCCGTGCGAGTGCGACTAAGCGCGTAGAGCGCTGGCCCAAGCAGAGCCACTGCGGCAGCAAATGCCAGCGAGGAAACGTGCGCAAACGGTGTTCCCGGATCGCCAAGAGTTTCAGAGCGTGAGGCGTAGAGCGCGTAGCCGATCAGCGCGGTGGGACCAACGGCGAGCAGGCAGGCAAAGCTGAAACTGCCTGCGCGAAAGGGACGCGGCAGCTCAGGCTCGCGCCGCCGCAGCGCGATGAGTGCCGCGAACTCGAGGATCAGGCTCGAGCCGTAGAGAATCAGGTCAATCGAGATGAGGCGCTCGAAAGGCAGCTTGAGGGCCAGCGCCCAACCCAATCCACACACAACCACACTGACCCATGGCACGCCGCGGCGGTTGCGGCGCAGGAACGCGCGCGGCAGCAGGCCGTCGGCAGCCATCGCGATGGGCAGCCGCGTGTAGCTCATCATCAGAGCGTTGAACATGCCCACGCCGCAAATCACGCCGCCCGCGACCACGGCGAGGCCGAGCAGCGGACCGCCGAGAGCGCTCGCGGCAACGGCCCACGAGCCGGTAGAGAAGCCTTCAGCCGAGAGTCCGGCCGCGGCCATCGCGGCCAGCGGCAGCACGTAAGTGAGAGCGGTCAGGAGCGCGGCGACGATCATGGCGCGCGGATAATTGCGCTGGGGATTGTCTACCTCGCGTGCGATGGTCGAGGCGTTGTCCCAGCCCATGTAGTTCCAAAGCGCAACCAGGATAGCAGTGGAGAGACCGAGCGGAGCGCCAGGCTCTTGCGCGGCGCGGCCCCAATCGACGGCGGGATGCGCGGTGAAACCATGCCAGAAGCCCAGCGCCACGAAGACCGCGAAAGGCGCGAGCAGCAACGCAAACAGCCAGACCGAATCGTCGCCGACTTCTGGCGCGCCGCGCAGGTTCCACGCGCAGCAGAACACGACAACCGCCAGCGACCACAGGTAAGGGTACGAACCAACCGTCCGAATCAACGTTAAGGGAAACTCTGCCTGCCAGTGCGAGCTTTGAATGCCGCTCATAGCCGAGCTGAACTTGCCCAGGTAGAGCACAAAGATCGAAGGGTAGAGCGCCATGTCGAAGACGCTCGCGGTAAGCGAGAGCCAGCTTTCCTGGTATCCCCAGAAAGGCCCGAGACCGCGGCGCACCCAGACGTAAAAACCGCCTTCCGCAGGGATGGCCGCAGCGAGCTCGCCGATCATCAGCGCGGTGGGCAAGCTCCAAAGCAGCGGCAGCGTGAGCAGAATGAGGATAGCGCGCCCATACCCTGCGCCGCCTAGAATGTCTTCGATGCCGTAAGGACCGCCGGAAACCATGAAGTAGGTAGCGGCAACCAGAGGCAGGAAGCGGATTCTGCGCAAGCCGGAATGGAGAACAAAGCGCATGAGTATGAATGTATTGAATGTACCGCACTGAACGAAGCCTATCTAAAGCACAGCATTGAATACGCACCAAGGACGGCGGTTCGGAAAGCGGGAGGTGTGATGGCCGGTGCGTTGGCCGCGATATCGCGCTCTGAGAACCGCAATATGGAGGCGAGGGCTGGGCGTCGCGTGGCGGTTTGAGAAACGCAATGACTAATAGCGGGGCTGGAGTTCGCCAAGCCAGGCCGCATCAGCTCAGATTCCGGTATAATCCTGACTGAGACCGGAGAGATGGCCGAGTGGCTGAAGGCGGCGGTTTGCTAAACCGTTGTACGGTCAAAAGCTGTACCGGGGGTTCGAATCCCCCTCTCTCCGCCATCCTTCTGAATCTAAATACCCCAAAATTTATTGAATAGTTGAGGGAACGGAGTCCATACGGGCCTCAAGTGTCCCATTAGTGTCCGCTTGGCTCTGCGCTGCCTCTGCAAAGGTTGAGCGCACGGCCGATCTCCCTCACTGACCATCCATGCATCATTTGCATCCGAATTGGTGCTCGCAGATGGGGGTGGAGGCCCCGGATTGCGCGCAGTAATGTGAGTTGGCGCTGATGTAAGTCGTAAACCTGCTCCGGATTCGGAGCGGCGTCCTTCACCTCGAACAAGACGATTTCAGCGCCATAATCAGGTTGGGGATCAACTAGCATTTCAGGCCGTAGGCGCCGTTTGCGAAGGATCATAAGAGCAGAGTTAACGGCGATCCGTGTTAGCCAGGTGTAGATTTTGCATCTGCCCTCAAATGTTCCGATTGCCACATAGGCTCGTAGAAACGTGTCCTGTAGAGCATCCTCTGCATCTTGAGGGTTCTTCGTGATGGCCACGATGGTTTGATAGAGGCGCCGGGAATAGAGCGCGTGGAGCTTTCGGAATGCTTCGGGTGAACCTGCTTGAACTGCCGGCACGATGTCGTCATCTGGCGCGATCGCTCGTTCCACGGTGTGAACATTGAGAAGAACAGCTTGATCGGCACTCATAGTTGAACTCCCAGAATTCGCCTTTCTGAAGAGACACCGGCCCAGTCCTGTTTGGCATGCAGTGCGCTGCCAAGACGTGCTCACCCAACGTTTGCCGTTGCAGCTTCACGTTCCGGGCTTGACTGCATCGACTTCACGAAGTCTGCCGCTGACGCTCCTTCAAGCGAAAGTCCATAGCCAACTTCCCGCACAATGCGTTCTTTCAGGGGCTGGATGAAGTGGATCCGCGTGTTACGCCGAGTTACTTCGGGGGCCTTCAGGTAGAGAGCGGCCAATTCGCGTGCCCGGGTGAGAGTCTCACCGTTCGGCACAACTTCGGCAACGACTCCCCATTCCTGCGCGGTGCGCGCCTTTAGTGGTTGCGGATTCAGAAGGAACGCCTCGGCTCGTCCCGCTCCCGCGCGATAACTCCATGTGGTAAAGATTCCGTCACCGGGTGCAACACCAGCGGAGAAATGCGCCACATCCTGAAATGTCGCTCCTTCGGCCGCCACAATAACACTGGCAAGTAGCGCGTAATCGGAGTGTACATGCGCGCGTCCCTCGATCGCCGCGATGACCGGCACACGGATGTTTGCTATGTTTTCCAAAGCCTGAACACCTTCGTCGTGAATCTGACTCCAGACGCCGGGATCGGCGGGGTTGCCGAAAGATTTCCAATCAACATCCGTAATGAACTGTCCGCCTGCGCCCGTCAGGATTACGATCTTGTTCGCTCGATCTTGCGAAATACGGTAAAAGGCCTCGACAAACTCCGTGTGAGTTTGTGCGGTCATAAGGCACGGCCCGCCGTTGGTGTGAAGTTGAACTGTCAGCACACCGCTGGCGTCTCGAGTCAGTTTTACATAGTGATAAGCATTGAAGTAGTCCGCTTGAGCTGCTTGCATAGGAGTCTCCTCTCTGTTTGGGTGCAGGGCGTGGATCGTCTGCAAGTGTCATGAAGCGTCAGACGACTCAGGATGAATCTGGAACTGAAATTGCGCGGCAGATCAAATTTGCGCTACGCCGCCGTCGACGAAGAGTTCGATGCCCGAGATGTAACTCGCATCGTCGGACGCGAGGAACGCGACAGCCTTGGCGATTTCGTCCGGATCTCCGAGCCGTCCCATCGGAACGTTCTTTGCGAGCTCTTCTTTCATCTGTGTGAGCGCCTCGCCCTTTTGCCAGCTTTCGAAAATCGGCGTGTCGATATGGCCCGGGCTAATTGCGTTCACGCGGATATGGAGCTCTCGGAGCTCATTGGTCCAGGTGCGTGCGAAGGACCGGACAGCGGCCTTGGTGGCGCTATAGACGCTAATACCGGAAAAGCCCTTGATGGTTGCGATCGACGCGTTCAAGATGATCGACGCGCCATCGTTTAAGAGAGGAAGCGCCTTCTGCACCGTGAAAAACAATCCCTTCACGTTTGCATCGAAGTGAAGGTGAAAGAATTTCTCATCGACAGTTCCAAGCGGCGCATGTTGTGAAACTCCGGCGTTCGCAAAGACCACGTCGATCTTTCGCCCGTATCCATCGACTGACCCATACAGACGATCGAGGTCGTTCAGGCTGGCGACGTCGCCTGTGACGGCCGTTACCTTTTCGCCGATTTCAGCTACTGCCGCATCCAGCGCGTCTTTGCGGCGGCCCGTGATGAAGACGTGATCCGCGCCTTCCAGTACGAATCGCTTTGCTGTGGCCAGACCCATCCCGGTCGATCCGCCCGTGATGACAGCGATTTTGCCCGCGAGCCTCCTGGGGCCTCCGTGATTCAGTACTGCGCTTGATTTCGGCGCAGCGCTGCTTGCGAGTTCAGGAACGTGAAGGGTCGTCTCGGTTGTGATGGTCATTGCTGCCTCCCATGGCTGTCGGCGGTCGCCTGACCCGGCGAGGAGGCAATTCGTCTGCCAACTCTCGAATTTCGGTAAACGATTGAAAATAGAATTGCGACGCATACCAGGCATCGAAATCATAATGAAAGTGTCAAAGATGTTATCGAGATGTTGACAGTCCTTCAAATTCCGTCTTGGGTTGACTTCACAGTCAGCCTTCTGAATTTTCGTCGTTTAAGGAGTCCGACACGTCCGTCGCATCCAGTTGAGAACTGCGAACAAGTTGTCTCAAAAGCTCCCTCACAAAGACACCGCATTGGAGCTTGATCTTGTTCTTCATCAACTGCAAGAGCGCACCCTCTCCCTCCGGACTGATTCCGGTCATGCTTCTCAGGTCAACGATGAGTTCACGCCCTCCAAGATCCTCTCTCGCTCTTTCGCAAGCGATTACGAGTTCACTGACCCAGGGGCCCACGAGTGTGCCCTCCACAATTAGCCTGCGTTCGCGCTGGTCTTCGACAAGCGAGATCTTCAACATGCGCACCTGTCCCGAAACGAAGTAGGCAGCAAGACGGATGCCAAACGCTCGGGGCGCTGAGCTCTGTGTTTTCAGTGCCGGATGGGAATCAGGCGACAGAAGTCAAAAGTGTCAACGAAGCTTTGACACTTGTGCTGACCGCATCAGGCGTAGTCCCGGGGATCGATGCCGAGCTTTTTCATTCTGGCGAGGAGAGTGGTGCGGTTGAGCCCCATGCGCGCCGCGGCTCCATCGGTGCCGCCCACTCGCCCCTTAGATACAGTAAGCACGCGCACGATCGCGTCCCGCTGTTTCTTCGTATCCTGGTCGGATACCGTGCTGTTGGTGTGAAGTGCTTTTATGGTCTCTTTCACAATTCGGGCAATGTTGTCGTGATTGGCTGGGTAACGCTGACCGTCGTCGACCTTCACCTTGCGTAGCTCCGATAACGGAGCCTCCAATGACCTGCCGCGCGTGAGAATCACCGCGCGCTCGATGAGGTTCTCCAGTTCGCGAATGTTTCCAGGCCACTCCCATGTCTTCAGACCCTTCATCACAGCCGCGGGAATGACTGTCGATCTTCTTCTGCATCTGTTTGGCGAATTTCTCGACGAAATAGCTCACCAGCAGAGGAATGTCTTCCTTGCGCTCCCGCAGCGGCGGTATTCGGATCGGAAACACGTTCAGCCGGTAATACAGATCGCTGCGGAATTCATGCGCAGCCACCATCTTTTCAAGATCGCGGTTGGTGGCGGCGATAAGCCGAACGTTCACCTTACGCGTGCGTGTGCTTCCCGAGCCGTTCGAATTCCCGCTCCTGCAATGCCCGCAAGAGCTTGGGTTGGATTTCAAGCGGAATGTCGCCTACTTCGTCCAGGAACAGAGTGCCTTGATCGGCAAGTTCCAGCCGGCCGATCTTTTGAATGATCGCGCCCGTGAAGGCTCCCTTTTCGTGACCAAACAACTCGCTCTCCAGGAGACCCGTCGGAATGGCCGCACAGTTCACCTTCACAAACGTGCGATCCTTGCGGCGGCTGCGATCGTGAATCGCGCGGGCAATCAACTCTTTGCCGGTTCCTGTTTCACCGAGCAGCAGGACGGTTGAATCGCTGGACGCGACGGTTTCGACCAATTGCAAAACGCGCTTGAGCGCCGGACTGTTCCCCACGATCTGCCCGAAATCCATGTCGCCGCGGATTTCCTGTTCGAGATAGAGCTTCTCCTGTGCCAGTTTCTCTTTCAGTTCGGAAACCTCGCGATAGGCGAGGCAATTCTCAATGGCAATGGCTATCTGTCCGGAAGCGTCTTTGAGGAAGTCGATCTCCTCGGGCGTGAACAGATTATCCGTGGTCCGAGCAATTGCCAGGGCTCCGACGGCTCGACCCTGGTTCACGAGAGGTATCACACATTGACTCTTGACCCCTTCGGCGACCAGCAACTCGTAATAATCGGGAGGAAAATCCTCGCGGTTGGCCGTGCTCCTAACCACCGGCGCCAGTTGTTCAAGAGCTTGTTTAGCAACACCCACGGGAGTGATGAGAAGTTCTTCCTTAACAAAGCCTCTGCTTTCCGGGAAATCCAATGCGTACACCCGGAATTTTCCCGATGCTGCATCAGGCAACGAGATGTGCACTAAATCACAATGCATGAGTTCCCGAATACTGGCCGAGATTGCGCGCAGCACTTCCCGAAGCTCCAGGTTTGAAGTGATCTGGCTCGTAAGCTTCAGAAGAAGTTGAAGTCGAGTGTTCTGGACGGCGAGAATCTGCTCAGCTTTTTTTCGCAGCTCAATATCGGTATTCGTTCCGTACCATTTGACGACTTTTCCGCTTTCATCGAAGGCCGGAGTCGCGCGGAAAAAGAACCAGCGGTAAACTCCGTCGAAACGGCGCAGACGCGCTTCGATCTCACCCGGCTTGCCCGAAGCCAACATCCCTTGCCAGTACTCCACCAGCGCGTCTGAGATCGTCTGGATGGACCGCAGCTTGTCCAGCCCCAACCATGTGCTTGTTCCGCCGTAAGCCCGGCGTAATCCAGCCAGCGTCGATTGAAGAATTCAGCCGCGCCGTCTGGCGAAGCAGACCATGCCATCGATGGAATAGTTTCAATCACATCGCGCAGCTCTCGTTCGCTGCGTTGCAGCTTTTCATTCTGACGCTCTAATTCCGCACGAGCAGCCTCCGCCTGGCGAAGATTGAAATTATCGTCGATCGCGAATGCGACTACTCGACCAATCAGTCGCAGAAAGCCAATGTCATCGTCGGTGTAGGCGGCTCCAGAAGGTCCGGACATGCCCAACGCACCCAGGCGACGATGCGGCGTAGTAAGGGGTACGAAAACCAGCGGGCCGACGTCGAGTCCTAGAGCGGCAATTCCTTCCTTGAGGCGCGCCGGTATTCTTTCATCCGAGTTCCAGTCTTGAATGTGGAAAGGTTCCTGGGTGGTGTAGGCCTGCCACGATGGTCGCTGTTCAACGGGCACATCCGCATAGCCGGCCACGAGGCTCTTCTCTCGGCCCACCACCGCCCATTCGACTTCCGTGGAGTTCTCTTTGTAGACAATGATGTAGAACTGTAGGAACTCGAGGAATTCACCCAACTGGTCAGAGAGAACCTTTGTCAGATCCTCCGGTTCGCGGCACTGAGAGAGAGCTTCGCTCAGGCGAAGCACCGCTTCGTACCGTCGCCCCGCGCCCCACGGCTGGACGGAAACATCTCTGCTGGTCTCGCATTTGGATGGGGATCCCATCTGCGTTAACTGTCCAAGAGTCTATCCTACAAAACCTGATGATTCTCGGGCCCGCAAGTCGCATTCGGGTTGCACAGTCAAGCGTAGTTCAACACCGGCAGTGCGGATGCCGTTGAGTGTCAAAGCAGGCCGCGGTGGGCAGTGTAGTTCTCGTCCACGTCCAGACCACGCTCCTTGATAACCTCGTCGGCAGCAGTCAGTGCTGTTGCAATGGCAGGATAGCCAACGTATGGCAGTGCCTGGATGAGAACTTCCTCAATCTCTTCCAATGTGAGGCCGTTATTCAGCCCGGCCCCCATATGGATGGCGAATTCATGCGGCTGACGCATGGCAATCATAACGGACATTGAAACCAGGCTGCGGGAACGCCTGTCCAGACCGGGACGAGTCCAAATATCCGCAAATACCTGGTCGACCGCGTAGGCAGCAATCGCGGCGCCGAAGGTCTTTGAGTCAGCAGAAGCGCTGAGTTTTGCGGCCGCATCGTCGCCCATCATTTCGCGCACTACATTGATTCCGGCTTCTCGATTTGTCATGGTTGAGTCCTCTTCTAAAGCTCATATGGCTTCTCCACCCCAAGACTACCCGAACGGCTGAGAACACATAAGTACTGTGAAACGTTAGGTTCCTATCGGGATCGCCCCGGTGGACGAGGCGGGGTTGAGCCGTGTTCTTTCGTCCGGGGCGGTTTCGATAGGATCGTTTGAACTGAGCCGCAGGCGTTTGCGGCGGATGCGGTGATCTACCTATGTACTTTCAATGGCGCCGTCCCGCGGATCGTGGCGATTGCGAGCACGGAACTGAGCCAGTCGCGTGAGGAGGATCTTTTCAGTGAGCGGAGTTGAGTGCTGCGAGGTGTGCGCGAGTGCCGCATATAGGGTGCGTGAGCAGCTTGCGGGCATAAGGCGGCGTTGCAAGCGCGAGCATGCCATGAAGCGACCGGCGTAGATGCATCGTAGGCCATGGATGTTTTATGAGCTGTCAACGTTGCACCTCCGTGGGGCGGCGAGGCTCGGGTCGGACTGGAAGTAAAGTTGAGCACTGGTGAAGCGTTCGACAACCAGCATGGTTGCGGAGCAGGCGGGGCAACGCAGCTGGCTGGCCGCATCTGTTCGATCGGTGAGTGCAGTTGCGCCGAGCAACTGGCGGCAGCGTGCGAGGGCGGTTTCCCTTCTTCGGTTGGCGAAGAAGCCGAAGTGGCGGATGCGGACCAGGCCTTTGGGCAGCACGTGGAGAAGAAATCTGCGCAGGAACTCGTCTGCAGAAACGGTCATGACCTTCTTTTTGCCGCCGTGAGCATAGTCCCGCCAGCGGAATGAGACGCGATCGTTGTCAAAGGCCACGAGTCGATGGTTGGAAATAGCGACGCGATGAGTGTAGCGAGCCAGGTAGTTGAGAACATGTTCGGCGCCGCCGAAGGGTGGCTTTGCGTAGACGACCCAGTCCTTTTGGCCGAGTTGCCAGAGCAAGTCGCTGAATGCGACAGGCGAGGCAAGCGGTTGCAGTGAGCCGTGAAACTGCAGTCTGTCCTGTTTGAACAACTCACGGAGTTGGTCGCAGAACTTGTCGCGGAAGACACGGCTGAGTCGCTTGACGGGCAGGAAGAATCGGCGCGAGGAGTCTATCCATCTGGAGCCGTCGAGGGCCAAGCCTCCAGCGGGAACGATGTAGTGAACGTGGGGATGATGCTCAAGGTTCTGTCCCCACGTATGGAGCACGCCGAGAAATCCGATATCGGCTCCCAGGGGCTTTGGCTCGCCAGCCAATTCGATCATCGCCGCGGCGCTGGTACGGAAGAGCAGATCGTAGAGGTGCCGCTTGTTCTGGAGGATCAGAGCGGAGAGTTCGTGCGGCAAAGTGAAGACGACCTGGAAGTACGGAACGGGCAACAGTTCGGCCGAGCGCGCGGCCAACCATTTTGCGCGTGCGTTGCCCTGGCACTTCGGGCAGTGTCGTGATCGGCATGAGTTGTAGGAGACGGCCCGATGGCCGCAGCGAGTGCACTTATCCAGATGACCGCCCAGTGCCGCGGTACGGCACCGGGCAATAGCATCGAGCACCTTGCGATGCACCCATGCAAAGTGTGACTTGTGCTCTTCCCAGAATCTATTGCCCGCTGCGCGGACGATGTCGGCCACCTCGAAGGTGGGCCGGCTCATCGCTTCATCAGCCTCCTGGAACGCTTCACTTCATCGGGACTCGAAACCTCGATGGCTTCCAGCGGACTGGCAACAGCCTGCAGATGGCGGCGGGACAGATGCAGGTAGAGTGCCGTGTCGCCGATCTTGGCATGGCCAAGCAGAACCTGGATAGTGCGCAGGTCAGCACCGGCTTCAAGCATGTGCGTCGCGAAGCTGTGTCGAAGCAAATGAGGCGCGACACGCTTGTTGATGGCAGCCCGCTTACCAGCTTCGTTGACGGCCTTCCACACCACCTTCGGGGTAATAGGCTTATCGGCCCGCCAGTTGTTCACCGTGCCTGGGAACAGGTAGGTCCTGGGTTTCATCCAGCGCCAGTACTCACGCAGAGTCTCCAACAGCTTGGGACTCAATAGAACATCACGGTCCCGGCCGCCCTTGCCCTTGCGGACGCGAATGACCATGCGGTCGCTGTCGACATCGGAGACCTTCAGATGGCAAAGCTCCGAGCAGCGCATGCCGGTTGAGTACAGTGTCATCACCATGGTGCGGCGCATCAGGTTCTCTGCTGAATCAATCAGCCGCTGAACTTCTTCGGGGCTGAGTACAACGGGCAGTTGCCTGGGGCGCTTGGGAAATGGGATGTGCTCGGGGAGATACGGCCGTCGCAGCGTCTTGACGTAGAGAAATCGCAAAGCTGCGGTGCACAATGCGATCGTCCCTGCCTGGAGCTTGCGTTCTCGAAACAGATAGGCCTGATACTGGCGGATGTGATCCGGTCCCAGCCTGTCTGGCGAGCGGTGAAAATACCTGGAAAAATCTTCCACCGCGTGCAGGTAGGTGTTGATCGTGTTCTGTGAGTAGTTACGACGCTGGAGCTCGTCCAGCATCTTCTGCCGAAGATGGGTCACAAAAACCTCCTTGTGACCCAAAACTTAAATGGCCTGAAAGGCTCGGTGACCACCACCGCCGCAGCGTCCGCCGCGCCGCAGGCTTAGTTCAAACGCAATTGTCGTCACTCTGCCGAATAGTCGGCAACGCGTCCATGTGACTCTCAACCCGTGTTCTTCGGAGGTCACTTCTCTTGGTTGGCGGTTTTACAGCCAGGTGGGTTGGATTTGTAAACACTTTCCAACTTCGGGGAGCTATTTTCAGTTTGCCGGTCAGATTCAGCCAGTGAACGTGGGGCGCCTGACCGCGTCTTCAATGAGCATGATATCCATCCGCATCATTTACCACCGTCGTCCTCTTCTGAGACGTTCCAAAAACCTGCCAGAATTGCACTCTGAAGCGCATATTCAGTGGTGCCCAGAGTGATCTGATCAGGCCGTTCCAGAATCAGGTGTTATTGGGACGATAGGGGCGTCGCATCCTCGGTTATCGTCATCGTTCCGTCCAGTCTGTTGCTGCGGTCGTAAGGTGCACTTTAGCCGGCTTTTGCGGCCAGGAGGCGGTCTCAGTTGTTATCCCTGACACCTTCGCCGTTATCCGTTCAAGCGGAGAATCTACGGTGCGTACCGTTCCGCCGGAGATGCTCTCCTTCTGCTCCACTGGCAACTTCCGCGGCCACAGTCAGACCGGGTTGGGCATTGATGAAGGTTACAAGTCCCAGTCGCACTATCGGATGGTCATCCGCGATGAGAACACGCACCGGGTTGGCCAATTCAGTTGACATGCATCACCAAGGTCCAACCTGTTCCATTATCGTTCGCTAAAGATGCACAATGCCTCGCTGCAAGGCCGCCACGGCGGCCTGAGTTCGCGCAGAAACACCAAGACGGCCAAGGATGACATTAACGTGGCATTTCACTGTACCTTCGGTGATACCCAGGTCGGCTGCGATTTCTCTATTACTTTTGCCTTTCACGATCAACGTTAATACCTCGTGCTCGCGTGGCGTCAGTTCCGAATCGGGTAACCGGTCTGCAAGCTGCCGGCTCACCGAATCCGGTATGTACCGTTTGCCCGCCGACACACGGCGAATCGCTTCAATTAGAACCTGATACGGCATGGCCTTGATGATGTAGCCCATTGCTCCAGCCTCGAGCGCACGATGAATGTCTTCATCGGAGTCATACGTCGTCAGCACGATCAGTCTGGCTTTTGAATGATTGCGTCTGATTGCCGCGATTACTTCAACCCCGTTCATCTCGGGCATCCTGAGATCGATCAAGCCGATGTCAATTCGTTCCGGATCGAATGCCTCTACAGCAGCCGCGCCGGCTGCAACTTCAACTACTACTCGCATATCCGGCTGTGCATTGATCATGGTCACCAGCCCGAGCCGGACCACCGGATGATCGTCTGCAATCAGCAAACGAATCGGATTATTCTTCTCATGCGCCATTCGATTTCACCGGCAATGCAGGCAACTTTCCGGGGAGCGGCACAAGTATCGAGACACAAGTGCCCTCGCCAGGTGTGCTTGTAATGGTAAGCGTTCCACCGATCCTGTGCGCGCGTTCCTCCATTCCAATCAGACCGTAGTGCATATTACTGCCGGAATCGCGCACAAATCCGCATCCGTCGTCTGCGACTGAGAGTGCTACGCTGCGATCGGTCGCGGAAAGATGGAGCGTCACAATTGACGCATGCGCATGCTGCAGCGCGTTGGAAGACGCCTCTCGTGCGATATGTAAGATCTCATGATGTCTACGCTCATCGACCACCACGCTCTTGGAGTCACATTCACATGTGAGTTGCACCAAAGGATTATGAGACATGTGTTCCGTAAGCTCACGCATAGACACGGCGAGATCGCATAGTGCGAGGTCCTGGTGGCGGAGGTTCCAGACCGAACGACGGGCCTCCTCTACAGTTTCATGAATCTGGTAGCGGGCGCGCGCCAGCACCTGCCCACTTACCTCCGGCGAACTTTCCTGTGTGCTCGCAGCGGCCTCCAGAAGTGTGGAGACTCCGACGCACCCTTGGATAACGGTGTCGTGCAATTCGCGCGCCAGTCTTCCGCGTTCTTCCAGCACTGCCGCGAACTGCTTGTGGATGCGTTGTACACGTTGCCGGTACAAGAGCAGCACTATAGAGATGAGAAACAGGACGCACGCGAGAATGAACCAGCGGGTTTGGTACCACGCGGGTGCTCTGGTAATCGCCATTTCTGTGGCGGCCGCAATCGTCGGCTGGTCTGAATCGTAGGCAATGACGCGGAACCGATACTCTCCCGGGGGAACATTCGTGTAAAACGCGGTACGCCGGTCGCCCGCATCCATCCAGGCATGATCAAAACCCTCCAGCCGGTAACGAAAGCGTACGCGTTCCGGGCTGCTCAGATTGATGGCCGCATAATGTATCTCAAAGTTCTGCTGATCGCGCGAAAGTACTGCGCGAGGGTGGATTGGAAGTTCCTTGCCTTCCGATTCTAGGTGGTCAATGACGACAGGAAAGGGAGCGGGCTCTGTCACATCGCGGGGCTGAAGACGTACTGCCCCGTTGCCGCTGGCGAACCAGATATCCCCCGATGCCGTCCGCCATATCGAAGGCTGCACAGAGGCATTCATTTGCGAAGCATTGATTCCTTCAGAGACTCCGAAGACCCGAATTGGAATGCGAGAAACGCCACCGTTATTCTGTAACAGGTCTTTGCGCCTCACAGAGAAGATCCCCTCCGAACTGCTGATCCAGAGCCTGTCTTCTCTGCCCTCGACGATTCCAAGAATATTGTCACTGAGCAAGCCTTGAGCGGAGCTAAAATGCTGCAATTCGCCACCATGAAATGACCAAAGTCCTGACCCACGCGAACCGAACCACATCACGCCTTCGCGATCTTGAATAATTGCGTAAACCTTTTGTCCCCGCAGCGCCTCGAAAACGCCAAGAGGCATGATACGTCCATCGTGGATGCGCACCACTCCGCCGTCTGTGCCCACCCAAAGGTCACCCGTCCGGTCGAACAAGAGAGCGCGCACGCTGTCGCTCAGAAGCCCCGATCCTGCATTAAAGTGGTTTGACCTGCCGATTTGAGACAGCCCACTGTCCATGCCGACCCACATGCTTCCGTCTGGAGCTTCACAGAATGCCCGCACCAGATCCAACTCGGGATACCTTTGCACGCGACCTGCCGAGAGAACAAAGACTCCCTGCCCCACGGTACCCACCCATTTCCTATGTTCCCGGTCCTCGAATATCGTGCGCACTCCCAATCTGTGTGGAATCCCTGGTAATGTGGCGGGCACCAGCACGTCGCGCGACATCCGCATTAACTGATCGCTCGTGGTCGTGGCCCATACCGTGCCGTCGCTATCTTGATAAATCGTTCTTACGTTGACGGGCGTGTTGTGTGCGGCCATGATGACGCTGCCCGCGCTCCTTGAGAGGCGGGCGAGTCCATTTGCAGTGCCTACCCACAAACCTCCGCGCGTATCCAGCAGTAGGCTCAGCACGTTATTGTCGGGCAGCACGTTTGGCGCGTCGAAGTGAGTGATGCTGCGAGCTTTCACACAAAAGACGCCCTCATTCGAGGTCCCCAGCCAGAGGCCGCCTTCGGGGTCTTCCTGAAGGGTGGTTACAATAAGTGGGCCGACCGTAAACTTATTCGAGACTGCCGCTGAGGCCAAAGGCTGCACGATCCCTTTGCGCGCCTGCAGATTGCCGGCGTACCCAGCCGGCCAATGCCATAGATTTCTTCCCGCGCCAATCCAGAGACTGCCGTCACGGGAGCGATGCAATAACCACGCCCTGCGATCTCCATCCACATGCAAAGGGAGATGCCACGTGCCGCGACGGGAAGCGTCGAGCGCGAGCAATCCCACGGTATTTCCGGCATCGGTGCAACCAATCAGTATCCGGTCTTGAGGGCTCTCTGCGATGGAATAGACATTGATTGAGGGAAGGCCGTCGCGATCGTCCACCCGCTCGAGCCTGTCGTCACGCAGAATGAAAAGTCCGCGATCGGTGCCGATCCAAAGTCGGGAATGGCTATCTTCGAAGATGGAGCGCACATATCCATTGGAAAGACCCTCGCGCTCGCTGAATCGTTGAAAGAGGCTATCGCTATATCGAACCAGGCCTCCACCCTCGGTGCCGATCCACAGAGCGCCATCGCGCGTGACATAGAGTTGAAGAATACTGTCTTCAGTCAACGCCGGAGTGTTGGTGTGCCCGAAGGAACGAAACTCGAAACCGTCGAAGCGCACCAAGCCGCCGTTGGTTCCAATCCATAGATATCCCTCCGGGGTTTGCGCAAGCGCCTGCACGGTGTTCTGGGATAATCCATTTTGCATCTGCCAGACGCGGGAACCAATGTCCTGTGCTACAGCGGAGAGAGCCAAGAACAACAAGCCACTTGCCAGCACCAATCTGGGCCAAGTGCGCAATGATGTCGCCTGCGAGCTGCTTATGATCCATTCCGACACGGGCGAATCATAGGCGATCATGAGTTCGTGATGCAACTTGATCGGCGTTGGCAACCGAAAGAGCTCCAGGTTGATGAATTGGCGTTTGGCTCGGGCCGAAAAGAGCGGCCGGGGCCGAAACCTTGCGGAAATACATGCTTCCGGAAACCACTTGGAGCACGTTCAACTCCGCGCCGCATTGAGTCATGCGCTCACCTTGTTTCTTCTCTCCTGACACTTTTCCGGCCCCAGATTTTCCGATCCTTAGCCTTTTCACGCTCAAGAAGGAGCGCCCCAGGAATCCTTATGCGCCAGCAGGGCCTCAATTCTAAGCACTTAAACGGTCTCTTTACAGATTTTCATCTTCATCTATCTTTCGATAGATGCGCGCGGTGGTTGCCGTTTGGTAGGTTTCTCCCGGCTAAGGAAAAGCCTTCGAATCCTCACCGGCACCGGCGCGGGCTGCAGAGCGCTCAACGGGTGAGGGATCGTTTTTCACAATCGAGTAAACATTCTCCCGATGGTTGGCGGTATGAGTTGATGAGATCAACAAAGCGCGTGTAAGAATACCGGGTCGTCCGATGAGCGCGCGAACCAGGACATTTTGGAGATCAGCATGACAAAAACACGGTCGATCTTAACGGCAATCGCACTCGTTCTGACGGTGGGAAGTTTCTGGTCGGGGTATGCAGCCGCACAGGGGCTTTTTGGCACCATCAGCGGAGCGGTCACAGACGCATCCGGAGCGGTCATTCCGGGTGCAACTGTCAAAATCATCAACATGAGCACGAATGTGGCAACGACAATCAACACAAACGCCACCGGCGACTATAGCGTTTCGGGCCTGAATCCCGGAACCTATCGCGTAGAAGCCAGCGCCAAGGGGTTCAAGAATGAAATTCAGAACGGCATTGTTCTCGAAGTCGACGGCAATCCGAAGGCCAGTTTCAAGCTGCAGATTGGGGCGGCCTCTGAAACGGTGACCGTCACAGGTGAAAGCCCGGTGATGCAGACTCAGACATCGTCACTTGGCCAAACAGTCGATGAGGAGCAGTTGAGCGATTTGCCACTTTCCGGATCGGCGGGCACTGGCCACAGCGCATACAGCCTGCTTCAGCTTTCTGCCGGAGTGACTCAGCAGACCGGCGAAGGCGGTTACGCCCTGGATAACGCACGTCTGAATGGCGGCCGGCCTCGCATGGACGATTATCTGATTGATGGAACCAGCACGGAACAGCCGACCTTCGGCGGTCCTGACGCCAATCCCTCGGTCGATTCGGTGCAGGAGCTTCGCGTTCAGACCAATAACTTTGCCGCCGAATACGGCAAAGTGAGCGGCGGCGTCATCGAGCTCACGACCAAGAGCGGCACCAACGCCTATCATGGCTCGGCGTATGAGTACTACCAGACCTCCAAAGTGGATGCGAACAGCTACTTTAGCAACCTGGACGGGATTCCCATCCAGCCTTCGCATTTCGACGAGTTTGGCGGCACAGTCGGGGGGCCGGTCCTGAAGTCCAAGCTGTTCTTCTTTACCGACTATCAGGGAGTGCGCTCGGCTGGGTCCACGACGGAAACCGGCCAGATTGTGCCAAACTCCAATTTCCTGAAAGGCAATCTCTCCGCACTGTGCACGACGGGGACGTTCGTGTCAGGGATCTGCACCAATGCAACTTTTGGCTCTCAGCTCTATAACCCGGCAGCCGGATATGCGCCATTCCTTAACAATCAGGTTCCCGTCAGTGCAATTGCACAGGATCTTGAGGCCTTATGGCCAGCAGGAAACGCCGGAAACGCGAGCGTGACGGGCGGCACTTTGTGGAACGGTATCTATCAATATGGAGAGAGGGCAAATCGCGTCAATCCCCGCGTGGATTGGTTCCTGGGACAGCACGATCACATCTTTGGCGTCTATCACTATGAGAGTTCGTATGCTCCCGGCAATACAGTTGGCTGGCTCGATGACGCAAGTTATCAGAATCTTCCCGTCACCACCGTCACGGCCGGTTGGACGCACACCTTCACCTCCTCCCTGCTGAATGACTTCCACTATGGCTACGATCACCGTCATCCGCTTCGGACCACCAATGGATATGGGGAGGCGGGTGACAGCGACTTCGGCATCTCGGGCATTCCTGCCTGCAACTATCCTGGCGCAAATGGGAAATGCGGCCCGCCGTCAGTAGGCATTACCGGCTTCAGTGGACTCGGAGCGGGGGGCAACATGTTAATCGAGCCTGCCGGCTACAATGAGTTTCTTGACTCCGTGACGCTAGTCCGGCGCGCCCATAGTTTCAAGTTCGGCGCAGAAATTCGCCACGCCGCTATCAACAACATTCAACCCAACCAACTGGACGGAAGCTTCGACTTCAATGGCAACGGCACGGGAAACGCGTTTGGGGATTTCCTCATCGGGTATCTCTATAAGAGCACCGTGCAGGTACAAACCAACTATCTTCAAGTCCATACCTGGGCCGACGCTCTCTATGGACAGGACGACTGGAAGATTAGCAAGAACCTGACCTTCAACCTGGGAGTTCGCTGGCAATTCGACCCATCCTGGACGTCTCCTAACGAGGAGTTGGCAAGCTTCGATCCATACAACCTCACCTGGATACAAAACGGACTGAATGGAGCTCCGGCAGGTTCGATCGAAACCCACTGGAAGGAGTTCGCTCCGCGCCTTGGCTTCGCTTGGACCCCGCGCAAGGACCTGGTGGTGCGTGGCGGCTATGGCATCACCTATCCCGGCGTCTTCGGCCATGGGCGCGGAGGAGACGGCAATGTTTCGCCGAATTTGTTGGCCACAACACAGGTCAACCCCGGCACCTACATCTCGAGCCTGCCGACGATTGGCCTGCCCGCGGCAACCGGTAACGCCCCGCTGGCAGACTACCAGGGCGAGTATTTCTATTACACGCCCAACCATCAGGCGGCTTCATACTCCGAGATGTGGAATTTCGCGATCGAAAAGCAATTTGGGCCGAAGTCCGCATTGACCATCGCGTACAGCGGAAGCCATGGTGTGCATCTGCCCGTTAACTACGCTTACAATCTCTGCCAGCAATCTGCCGCTAACATCGCTCAGTATGGCACTGCGATTGAGGGTGGAACCATAGACAGCCCCTATTGCGCGCCCGGAAATATCACCGCGCTCGGGGGACCCTATGGGTTCTATGACGACTATGTTTATCCCGGCTGGTGGGGTCTTTCCAGCTCGGTCTACCACGGGTTGCAGACCACATTTGACAGGCGCTACTCTAACAATTTCGCTCTTTTGACCACCTTTACCTGGAGCAAGCTGCTGGACGATTCCTCCTCTGACTGGAGCGGCTTCGGCTCACTCGATGTGTACGGACAGGACTTCTATCATCGGGCGGCGGAGCGTTCAGTGAGCGCCGGCGACATTCCGTTGCGCTTCCTTATCACGCCGATTTACACTCTGCCCCTCGGTCCTGGTCACAAGTTGTTGAACCATGGCGTGGCCGGTCAGACGTTGGGTGGCTGGCGCGCAAGTGGCATCTACTCACTCACCAAAGGCGATCCGGTCGGCATCAACGACGGCGGATACCTCTATTGCAATCCCGCAATGACGGTTGCGACCCGGCCCGTGCAGATAGGCAATCCAGAAGCAGGATTCAAGCGCGGCGTTGGCTCCAACGGTACGTGGTTTAACACTAATTCCTTTGACTGGAAAGGAACCTGCGCCTATTACAGCAACCTGTATGACTCCGGAAATCCTTACTCAGGAAATCCAGCCTACTCTTTCGGAAACACTCCGCGATATTCGAGTGTGATACGGGCTCCCGACGTCGACAACTTGGACGCGTCGCTGCAGAAGGAGCTCAGCCTGCCACACTTTGGCGAGCAGGGCCGCTTGCGAATTCAGCTGGATGCATTCAATGCGCTAAACCACCCCGAGTTCTCACCGCCCGTGGGCACCGCGAGTGCTCAGTTCGGTGAGGTTCTCAGTACCCGCAACGGTGGAAGAGTGGTGCAACTGGGAGCACACTTGGCTTTTTGATGCAGTTCCCAGACTACGTGCGGGATCGCCAGCCCGGTGGTCCCGCGCTTGGCCTTCCTTCTCTCAACCCCTTCGATCCGGTTCCCATTGCCAAGCAATGGCAGGAACTCCGACTGCGAAGATTCGATTTTCAATGCCTCGATCGCTGGAAACTCGATGAAATCACATTTCCATCTCGGACGGCTTTTTATATTTGCGGTTTCTCTGCTGCTTCCGGTCTCTCCGAGAATCATGGCGCAAACGTCTTCCGCTGTCTGGAGCGTGGCTGAAAGTTCCAACCGGATACCTCACTTCGAGACCCTTAACCATCACCAGGTGCTCTATGCGGACGGCCAGCCATTCTCCATGCTTGCGGTGGAAATTCCATGGTGGGACCTCCGGGCGGGGCATTACTACGAGGATGAAACTGTCTATGACGGGCTTTACTCCAAGGCGAAGGAGCTCGGTGCTAACACACTCAAGGTTCCCGTCAAATGGTCCATGATCGAGCCTGAGAAGGATCGGTACGATTTCTCGTACGTCGATCACGTCCTCAAGATAGCCCGGGAAAACCATCTTCATCTGGTCCTGGACTGGTTTGGCCACTATGCCAGCGGCGACGGCAACATCTACGAGAACCTGAGCGGCGAGTTGTATGCGCCCATGTATGTGGTCAAGGATGAGAAGACTTATCCGCGCGCGATCGATGGAAACGGAGTGGTCCATCACAATGCACTTTCCTACGACTCACCTGCCGTGATTGATCGCGAGGTCAAGGCCTTCGGCGGGTTCATGCAGCACCTGAGGAGAGCCGACGTCGATCGTCTGGTTGTGGGTATCCAGTTGGAGAATGAAATTTCTGTTTTTGGAGCAGATCGCCACAACCCCAAGCTTTTTCGGGATCATTCCCCCACGTCCAACGGCAAGTTTGCGGCGCATGGGTTTACTGACGATCTGAAGTATAGTGCCTGGGACATGAGCACGGCGTGGATCAAACCGTTAACCGAGGCAGGCCATGCCGCTTATCCCATCCCGATTTTTAGTAATTACGTGAACGGTTCGCTAGAGCCCGGGTTGGTCGGTGGTTCCCCGGGCGAAGATGTTCAGACATATCTTGAGAACTGTCCCAACCTTTCTTTCATTGCGGTCAACGCATATTTTTGTGCGAAGTGGAACGGAGATCGCTGCGAATCCGCGTCGCAAGGTGCAACTGGAGAGCTCCGAACAGCATTGCAACAATATGCGACTTCGCGGAATGTGCCTGCGGTGACCGAAACCAACAGCGGTGTCTCGGCCGTAGCGCCCCGATTCGCATATATTGCGCTGGGCGAGTTTGGCACGCCCATCTTTGCTCCGTGGGCACTCACGATGTCCTACCCCGAGTCGAACGAGCCGTATATTCTCCACGATGGCCGGCTCGCCAATGGCGCTCTGGCGCTGCAGGAGGCATACCAGTCCCTGGAGATGGCGCTGCCACAGATTCTCATCTACGCGGGAACGGACAAGCTTAAAGTATTTCAGGCGCCTGCGGGGGGGCAAGGTTTTTCCGTGACCGGCACGGTCAACGGACTACCGCTACACGTTACCGGCTCTGCCGATGGCCAGGCCATCGTGATTCACCCCTCTGAAAAGCAGCTTCTTATAGTCGGCTATCGAGTTGAAGTTTCGCTGGAGAAACCGGAGCTGGTGTGGCCGGCCATGCAAGGCCTGCATGCGCAACGTGTCCATTGGTCGACTGTCGGCTGGGTCGCTGATGGCGATCCTTTCTACGGTATAAGTCAAGCCGATCGTAGCTTGTGGATTGAATTGCAATACCCGCAAGTAGTTCTGATCACACTGCCGTGAGCAAGTTGGCATATGGCCTTCAAGAGCAATCGGGCTTCGAAAAGGGGCGAACAATTATGCGAGGCGCCAAGTATCTGAGAAGATCGTTCCCACCCCTGGCCGGCACGGCGCTTATGATGGCTCTCGGCTGCGGTGGCGGCCAAAGCGGCGGTAGCTCTCCCCAACCTCCAACGAGCACCCCGGCCACCATTACCGTTTCGGGCACTACATGGGGAACGAGCACACAATACATCGGCGCCAACGAAGGTGACCAGTACTTTAATGCTGCGGACTTCAAAGATTTGGGCATAAATACCTATAGGATCTATGGGTCAGTTGCCCGCTGGGAGTACCAACAGGATTCCGGTACCATCGGCTCGCCGACCGAAGCTCAAATCCAGGCCAATCCGAACGTCATCAACTGGAGTTGGTGGGACACAGTGATGACGACGCCGCCCGGCGGCAGCGACTATAGCTGGGATGGGGAAACAACAGCCTGGCAGGGAAATGCACGTACCATCTTCCAGACACTTCTGCAAAGCGGGATTCGCCCGGTGGTGGTGTTGCGTCCGGTAAGTCCTGGCGGCACTCCCGCATGGGCCAACCAACAGATGAATCCACCCAATACAACCACCGGTCAGAACGCGTGGTGGGAGCACGTGTTTGCGCTCGTCTATTGGTTAAACGTGCGCAATAACTACGAAGTCGACGATTGGGAGATCGAGAACGAGCCGGATAATCCGCCCCAAGGTTGGAGTGGTACGCTGAGCGATTATGTTTCTTTTGCGGCGCTCTCAGCGAATGCGATCAATTACGTGTACTCGACCTATCTGCCCGGGCGAACGCCGCACATCTATGCGCCCGTCTCGACGGGAGGCAGCACCTGGCCTCAAAGTCTCATGCAGCAGGCTCTCGGCTCGTTCGACTCCGTGGATATTCACGACTACGATGCCAACATCAGCACCTATGTCTCGACGGTGCACGGTTGGATGAGCGCGAACGGCTTCACCAATGCACCTTTGTGGGTAACGGAGTGGTCGACGTATACAGCGGGTCAATATGCAGATTCGGCGTTTGGCGTAAGCAACGTCATTAATAACCTGATCCTTCAATCGGAGCCAGGCAGCAACTATGTCTACGGGAGCCATATTTTTGGCCTCTACGATTGGGGCAGCGGAGCCTACGGCCTCATTGGGCCGGGTGATGTTCCGCGAAGTGACTACTACGCGATGCGCATGGTCATCCGAGCCTTGCAAGGAGGACGAGTCACCTATCAGACGACCTGCAGCAGTCCCAGCTTGCTGGCAATCACGACAAAAGATACGTCAGGTCACTACTGGGTGCTGATGAGCAACGCGTCCAGCAGCTCCATCTCGGCCACGCTCAACGTCAGCTCGCTTCTTTCTTCTGGTACAGGAACGATGTGGCAGTTTGACTCAAGTCACAACGATGTTGTTGCCGGAAGTCCCGTTCTCCAGAGCGGACAAATGTCCATTACTCTGCCAGCAAACGGTGCAATTCTGATCGAGTTCTGAATGAAGTCAGATGGTGTGTTTAATGATGGAAAGGCGCGGTGAAATGTTGGAACTTAGATTCAAGTTCGCGTGTTGCATTGTCGCTATGGCCGCAGCCCTAGGTCTTACAACATCAGCGCAGGTTGTCGATCTACAGCGGCGCCCCGCGCAGCCAAAGGCCGCTAACCGTACTGAGATCCCTCCCTTTCCGAACATCCTCTATGGCGCCGCCTACTACAACGAATACATGGCCGGCGATCAAGCAGCGCGGCTCGACAAGGATGTGGCTCTGATGAAGGCGGCCGGGCTGAACGTGGTTCGCATGGGCGAGTCCACGTGGAGTCTCTGGGAGCCCGAAGACGGGCGCTTCGATTACGCGTGGATGGACCGCGTGGTGGACGCCATGGGCAAGGCGGGCATCAAGGTGATCCTGGGCACGCCTACCTACTCGATTCCAGCATGGATGGCGCGCAAGCATCCGGAGATTCTCGCCCAGCGGCTTAACGAATGCATGTATGGCGGCCCGCCGCTGCAGAACACCTATGGCATGCGCCAGAACATGGACACCGACGCGCCGGCCTACCGCTTCTACGCAGAGCGGCTCATTCGCCATATCGTTGCGCATTATAAAGACAATCCCAACGTAATCGGCTGGCAGCTTGATAACGAGACCTCCAGCTACGATGCCGATAATGCCGATGTCTTTGCCGGCTTCCGGCAATACCTCGAGAAGAAATTTGTCACTCCTGAGGCACTCAGCAAAGCATGGTTCCTCAACTACTGGGGCGAGAACATCCACTCCTGGGAGGATCTGCCGCGGCGCGAGGGCGCACAAAGCACCGGCTACAAGCTGGAATGGATACGCTGGAGCCAGATGCGGGTGACGGATTTTCTCGGTTGGCAAGCCAGACTCGTACGCTCTTGCGCTGCACCGCGGCAATTTGTCACCACCGACTTTGCTGGCGCCATGCACCGCGACGTAGACGAAAACGCCATCGCCTCATTTCTCGACATCCCTGCCGTGAACAATTACCACGGCACGCAGGACCACTTCGACGGCGCATCGCATGCTGAAGCTGAAAATGATGCGCGGCACCGAGAGGCGAACCGGGTCAATTCGCAGTGTTCTTTAGCTCTCAGGACGAGGTCGAACCGTACAATAGATGGCATTTTTGATCGTATCTTGATTAATCTGTCTGATAAGTTGATTCTAAATGATGATTTGGCTCCTCAGGTAGGACTCGAACCGTCCCGCCTCATCCAGCCCCTTGCGCAAATCCACATCGATTTTGTCACAAATATTGGAAAAAGCAAGGGCTACGTGACCTCTTCCTTGCAACCGACCACATCCTCTGAAATCGCCAAAATCGCGCGAATTGGCAGCCCGGCGGTACAAAAGCAGTACATTTTCCGGCCCACGATTTCAAACTTCAAACTTGTCTGGCTAACCGTCCGGTGCGTTGATAGCGTCCATCCTTACAGTTTGCAAGGAACTGCGCTCTCCGCTTTGAATTGTCCTCAGTTGTACTGAACGAACCGCGAAAGCAAGAAGGCCAGCAATTTGAAGAGCCGGCATGTCGCTTGGAATCTGCATGAAATGCGATCGGGGAGAGAGGATTTGAACCTCCGACCCCCTGGTCCCGAACCAAATGAAAGTCAAAATCCAAGTGCTTCATCTGGTGCCGCTTAGGGGCGAAAGACCGGACTTTTTCTCACCTTCAAATGTACCGAAGTTGTACCGACAATCCAGAACAGATCGCCAATGCGACTGTCGTGCCTTCGTTCCCCTTTGCCTTCATGTAATTGGCAAAGCGCTGACTTTCGGCTTTCTGGCGTTAATGGCGCTGGAACAAGGAATCTTTACATGGCTTTTCGTGCCAGAAACGAAGAATAAGCGGCTCGAGGAAATAGAAGACTATTGGGGCACTTCGAAGCATATCGTATCAGTACGCCAGTCTAAGTGACAGGCTCTTAAGCGGAGGACGCACCTTAAAGCGCGAGACTATGGATCCCCGACTTCAATTGGTGTTCAATAGACAGCACCAGCCGGTTCATTCTATCCTCCTGCTTCTCGATGGACTCGACCAGTTTGAACTGTGTCCGACAGCGGTCAAGGTTATGGCCGGAGCGATGCACCTTAAAATACGTGTCTCCCACCAAATAGTCCGTGAGAAACCGGATGCCGATCTCGAACGTGATCAACTTGCCTGAGAACGCAAGGCACTGTTTCTCCGCATTGGTCAAGAAGCGGCCAGCCGAGGTGAGATAGCCGCGCACCAGCGCCTCGAACATGGGGAACTGCATGGTCACCTTGGACAAATCTCTCTCGTCTTCCATCGCGGGACTTGTCGTCGTACGCACCATGTCGCCAAAATCGTAAAGCGCGAGTCCGGGCATTACAGTGTCGAGGTCAATAACGCAGACGCCTTCACCAGTGGCGTCATCGAGCATGACGTTATTGAATTTCGTATCGTTATGAGTGACGCGCTCAGGGAGGTTTGAATCCAGCAGACCGCTGGCGATGGATTTACGCGCGAAGGCGAATTCAATTTCCTGATTTGCCAGTGTTGCACGGCCAGCCACGTCCAAGGCGATTGCCTGCTCCAATGCCATAAACCGTTTCGGCGTGTGGTGGAAGTCCGGGATGGTATCGTGCAACCGCGGCGCGGGCAGGTCGACCAGCAGTTTCTGGAATTGTCCAAATGCCCTGGCCGCCTGAAACGCCTGCTCAGTGGTCTCAACAGCATCATAAGTGCGGGCTCTCTCGATAAAAAGATAGGCACGCCAATAATTATCGTCCGCATCCATGTGCCAAGCCCGCCCGTCGCGCGCGGGAACGAGTGTGAGAACACGTCGGCTGAAATCCGGTTCACCTGCCACCTGCTCGCCAAGATGGGACGTCACGCGCTGGATGTTTTCCATTAAGGCGACCGGGTTCTTGAAGACGTTGTGATTGATGCGCTGCAGAATATAGCGCACTGGCAGGCCCGCCTGATGGAAGACGGCGCAATAGGTGTCGTTGATGTGGCCGCTGCCGTAGGGCTTAGCATCGACAAATTCACCAAAGATCTGAAATTGACAAGCGACCGCGCCAACGTTATTCCTTTCGCTCATAACCTAAGTCTCTTAAGATATTAACTTTCATGGCTGGCGTTGTGCCTCGCCAGAATTCCAGCTGGCCTAAAACTGCGCATGTGCTTAGCCGTTAAGAGCGCAAAATGCATCGGTGCCTCCCGGTGGGAGTCGCTCATGGGACGGGCGTCGCATGAGCGGAATGTTCCGAAGGGCAAGCAGTAGAGCGGTAGGAGGCAAACTGATTTCTCGGTTATTCATCGCTTCCGCTGGATATGTTAGAGGAGAATCCAGACGGCTTACGCCGCGAGAGATCAGCGCAAAGGTTTCGTCAGGAGGCCCGTACCAATCGAGGGCACAGCTTGAAGCTTGGCCCCGCTTACGGCCTCGGGTTGAGAATTGCCGTGTCTTGCCTCGCGGGTCTAGCAAATTCAACCAACCCGATGCGCATCGTTCATTTCGATGGCACAATAGGAAGAACCAATGCTGACGGATGTTTGACATCATGGAGGATTGCGTTCGTCGCGATTGCAAATCTTGCTTTCGACTTACTCGATTCGACAGACGGTGCTTCACCTGTATTTGGATTGCGATTGAATCTTGGAAAATTGCTGCTGGACACTTCGAGCCGGAGGATGTGCCCGACTTTGAACACGTCGCTGGTTGCCCATAAATCAATGGAAAGCTTGTACACTTGACCAGGGTTCATCAGTTCCGGCTTCTCACGTGAATCGCGATATCGCGTCCGCAGGATTCCTTCTGTGAGGTTTTGTGCGTACCCATTCGGCCACACATCGACAAGCTTCGCTGTAAAGTCCGTGTCTACTCCAGAAGACCTCGCATAAAGATCCAAGGTTATTGGCCCCGTTACTTCCACATCCTCTTGCATTGGAGGGGTTGAATACACCAGAACGTCGTTCCTGGACTCTACGGCACGTTGGTCGCGTGGCCCGGCTGGCCAGTTCTGAGCGTCGCAGCACAGCGGCCCACCAACCGTCGGTACTGGAGTCGCCGGATCGTAAACAAATTGATCAACAGACTCGCTCCCTGGCGCTGCAGTGGAAAGCGATCCATCTCCGCGGACGGAATTCGCCTTGCCTTCGGAGTGCAAGAAGTATTTTGTCATTTTCGCCTGGGGTATAGGCCATTCATCTACATCGCGCCACTCGTTTGCGCCCATGACAAAGATCTTCACCGGCTTGCCGGCAGCAAATTGGTTTTTCGCGCCTTTAAAGAGGTAGTCGTACCATTGGAGCGTCCAATCATTCCAATCGTCTACCGTTTCTTTGGCATTCGGTCCGAAATCAATGTCTCCCACTTTCCGCGCGGTTCCGGCGTGCCCCCCGACCATAATGATAAGGCGCTGCCCCTTCCGAGCAGCCTCGGAGCCACCCTGGTCGCGAATACCCTGATAATCACGGAGTGATCCGCTCTGAAGTGCATCGTACCAGGCAGCTATGTGCAACGCGGGAACAGTTATATCTGAGTAATGCTCTTCTAGCGAAGTGTATTTCCAGTATTCGTCATAACTTGGGTGCGCGAGCCAATCAAGAATATATGGTGCAACTGTTGCATTGGAAGCCAGATCAGGGCGTTGGTCGATGTTAAGCGCGGAGTATTCGCCGAGCGGCGTTCTCCAGATTTGACTCAAGGGATCGTAGTGCTGATTTACGAGCCGACTGTATGTATCTTGCGCGAGCTTTGACGACCAAGTCTCGCTGAACCATTCCGCAAATGCTCCTCCGGTATAGAAATGACCGTAGAAGTTTCCATCGGCAACCACCGGACAAATACCCGCGAGATGGGGCGGATGTGCGATTGCAGCAAACAGCTGTGTACCGCCGATATAGGAAGCGCCGAACATTCCTACACGCCCATCGGAGTACGGCAATGCCGCAGCCCACTCTACCGTATCGTAGCCATCATTTATCTCGTTCCTAAGCGGGTACCATTGCCCTTCTGAAGCGAATCGGCCTCGCACGTCTTGAAATATCACTACGTAGCCTCTTGCTGCGGCTTTGATTCCGAAACCAACTCCTCCGTCTTTGTTATAGGGCGTGCGTTGCAGGAGGACTGGAAACTTGCCTTCGACATTCGGGTGATAAATATCGGCGCGCAGTGTCACGCCGTCGCGCATCCTAACCGCTACGTTATCTTCGAAGGTAATCGCGTATTGCGCATTGAGCCGCGGGATAATCGATAAGGCGATTAAGAGCGTGAGCGCAAATATGCGGAAATCCGAAACCGGAATGAAGGTTGCTTGCCGTAGCCGCAAATACCGGCGGCGAATCATCGGCGTGTACTTATCAGTGAGTGGGCGTGGCATCGAGCGTCAGAACCTCAAATGGCTTGAGCACAATTTTGTGCGCCGTTCCCGCGCGTAATGTAACCGCCTCCGCGTCTTTGTCAGAAGCCCACGGGCTGTGCGCCAGGTAGCTTCGCGCCGCGCCGTGTGGCAGTTCAAAGGCCTTGCCGACATCCAGCAAACACTCCTGTTCGTGGTCGGAGGGATTCCGCAGCGTCACGATGCCCTTGGTCGGATTCCACGAGGCCCAGCCGTAGACCTCGAGCTTTCCGGGATCGCCGCCAATCCAATGCGTATCCTTGAGCACCGCTGCGTTGCTGCGCGACCACTTGGCCGACTCAGCCAGCACGTCCCAATCACTCCCAGAGAGCAGCGATGGTGTAACGTACATCTCCTGCAACTGCGTGCCGGAGCCGAAGTAGCTGTGCACTTCGTCCGGAAAATCATTGCCGGGGTCAGTGCTGAGATTCTCCGCTTTCTGCGCAAAGATGATCCCGTGGAGCATAAGCGAATTGAGCGGATAGAGCGGGCCGCCCTCGACGATGTCGAGATAGGTCATCTGATCGCGGTAGGTGATCCACTTTTGCCTCCAGCTTCCGACACCGGCAAAGCTGTGATCGTGTCCGCCGCGCCAGATAGAGTCTGCATAGCGGAGCCAGAACGGCGAAGGCCAGGTACCCGTCGTTAGATTGACAAACAGGCTTGGCTCCTGCTGGCGCAAGCGTTCGATTAAATGAATCGCCGCGGAAAAATCGCTGTCGAAGATACTACCCGGAAAGACCTGACTTGCGTTTCCGGTTCCGTCAAACTTGAACTGGTTCACGCCATACCTGGTGATCATCTCCAGACAGGTGCTCTCGAATCGTTGGTAGTACTTTGGCGCTGAAAGCGCAAAACCGTCCTGCACCGTTTCGTACCCGGCCGCTTCGCCCGCGGCGATTCTCTGCTGCTTGGCTTCCTGATAGCCGCCCCACGGCGAGAGCCAGACACCAATTCCGAACCCGTACGAGGCTGCCGCCTCATGAATGCTGATAAATCTGTTCGGCAATCCCGAGTGAAACTTCCAGAGCGTGTGCGTGTCGTCCCAGCCATCGTCAAACAGAAAGGAGTCCAGGGTGACGCCACGCTGGCGTACCAGTTCCTCGCCAAATGCATGTACGCGGTCCAGAGCGCCTGCCTCGTCGTACCGCTCGCCGTATCCCAGGTCATACCAGGTGTTGTAATGCAAAAAAGTCCGGTAAGGATGCGCGCGTTCGTTCTCAACATAGGCAAGAAAATCGCGCCGCATCTGTTCCGGCGCGGCCACGCCAACCACCGAGGAATACGTAACGGAATTACCAGCCTCAAGCGGCAGCGTACGCGTCAAAATTGACGTCGCGCGTTTGTTTTCGACAGCGCTCGTGGAAATCGGAAACTCAAAGCCGAAGAAGAAATTCCCATCCACAAGCGGTGAGCCGGTGACCTTGCCCACAACCTGCGCTCCTTGTGCGGCAAAGTCGAACATCCTTACCTCGGCCAGATCCGCCCGTCGGCCAACAGCCGTGAGCGTCACCTCCTGGCGCAGGTAGTTCGTGCCTACGCGCAGAATTGCACACCAGTGAGCTGTAAGGGCTCCATCCTCTGTGCGCAGGTCGGCACAAATCGAGCGCCCAGCCAGCCGGGCAGCGGCGCGCGGCGCATGGGGATCGACGTCAGCCGGTCCTTCCACAGGGAGCGCATCCAGTTTCATCTGCGAAGCCGCCACCACACGCCCATCGCGATACTTCAGCCAGAAAGCCTCGCGGGGCTTCAGCGCCTTTCCGTTCTGCCGGTCAACAATCTTCACTACCCGCAGGCTGCCATCGAGCGCGGAGAACCGCGCCACCAGGCTCGGGCCCTGCATTTCGTACGTGTGCTTCGCCTGTTGAGCCGCGCTCGATGCGGCAGACGTGCAGGCCAGCCCGATAAGACAGCCGACGGCTAGGAACCTGGCCAAAGTCCCCCGGTTCAGCAGTTGATCGCGTTGGGCACTGAACTCCATCGCTACTCGTCGTGGGAGACGGTCATCCCGGAATACCATAGCCCCGGTACAGGGTGTTCTGGCATCTTCTCAGAACCGACGGTTATAATGCGGACGAATGCTTCAGCATATTGGCATCCGTACTCTCTGCCGCGAAACTTCGCGCACATCTCGTAATCGGCCCACAAACTCTTCCCTTCCAGAGTGTTGGCCATGATCGCTTCCCGGCTCAAATCCAGACCGATTCGACGTCTACCCAGCGATTCGGCGCGAATTGCTGCGATGTCTGCTCGCCGCCGGGCAAAGTCTCGCAGAAATAAAACTCAAATTTCATTCCGCTCTGCAGCCACGCGTTGAACGCGAGATTGCCTGCAGCACGGTGGTCAGGATGATACTGCAGAGGCCACATACCGATGACAACGTCCGGGTTCTCGGCGGCCAAGGTCTTGTCGAACTCAATGTACGTCTCGGGATCGACCACGCATCTTCTGATTATGCTGATCCAGGACCTTCAACCGCGAGCCGATGAGTTTCGTTCCTCTCTTCCCGTCCTCCGTCCGTAACGCCGCGAGTTGATCGAGGGGCATGTGATGAGCGTCGGCTATGCCCTGTGAGTCACCAGGTGTGAAAGAGAAACACAGGACATCGTGCCCCTCACGCGCATAACGCGCGAGAGTACCAACACAGAAGACCCAATCATCGACGTGTGCGCCCACGAACACAACTTTGAGTTTTCGGTTCTTCTCTGCGCCCGGTAAAGTGTCAAGCGGTTTGGGCGCCCCTGTTGACGCCTGCTGCCCGCGTACGCCCAATGCGCGGACTAGCACGCTGCCTGCCACGCAGTTGAAAAAGGTCCTTCTGGTGATCATAGATTCCCCCTCGCCGATCGTCGGAATGTAATTACTGTCCCAGGTTATTAGATTGTGGATCAATGCGGTCCAGGTGCCCTTGCTTGTTCAACTCAATTCTTTGCACTATCGATATTCCACAGTGGCTCCTCTGGAAAGAGCTAATTTGCATGATATTCGCGCGGAGCCGTTGACAAATCCACCGATTGAGAATTCCGGCTCGCGCGGGCGAGATGTTGGATCAGGCGCATAACACAATGAGCTATTTTTCGAAAAGCCTGAGGTCGATAGCGTCGCCCATAATTTTGTAGCCGGCGTCGCCGGGGTGAAGGTGATCCGGGGATCCGACGGCAGCTGAAAAACCCGCCGGGTTGGCAGGATCCTGTGTCGCCTTATCGAAGTCAATGAACCCGTCGAGTTGCTTTGAGGTGCGAATCCAACGGTTGATGGCCTGTCGCATCTCTTCACCCGCGGATGATTCATATTTTGAGCCGGCGAAAGGAGTGAGAGTGGCGCCGATCACCTTGATGCCGTGGACATGTGCGCGCTCGGCCATCTGGACGAAGCCCTGAATCAGATCATCGGCAGTGATCACGTCGTAGCTACCAACCGGAGCCGTTGCGTGGCCAATGTCGTTGGTGCCTTCCTCGATGATGAGGTATCTGACGCCGGCCTGGGCGATGACGTCGCGATCAAAGCGGGCGAGGGCGCTGGCGCCGGCGACGTCGTGGAGGATGCGATTGCCGCCGATACCTTCGTTGAGGACACCGAGGCTTGCGGTTTCCTTGCCAGCTTGCAGGCGGCGGGCGAGAATGTCGGTCCAGCGTACATTCGCATCGCGTTTGCTGAGGGCTCCGTCGGTGATGCTGTCGCCAATGACTACGATTGAGGCGGCTTTGCCGCTCGAATACACGTCGACTCCTTTAAGGAATGGCCAGGAATAGATCTCTTTCGGAGAGTCGAGCTTGGCCGCACCGACGGCGTTACCGGCCACTGAATAGGAGGTCTGATTGGCGGAGGTGTGGATAGAGATGTAGTGCATGGGCTGGGTGGGAATAAAAAGACTGACAGCAAGATTAGCCAAGGCGGGGAGCCTGAAGTCGGCTGGATCGCTGATAGCAAGGGCACCGGGAGGAATCGTGATGGACTCCTTACCGCCAAAGGTAAGGGCGGCGGAATTGGAGAGGTCGACTTCTCCCTTTTCGGCGCTCAGTGCGATGCGAGCCGCGGCGATTGTGAGTGAGTCTGTGCCGAACTCGTTGCTTAGGACAATGCGA
Source organism: uncultured Acidobacteriota bacterium (assembly GCA_963830785.1). Taxonomy (GTDB): domain Bacteria; phylum Acidobacteriota; class Terriglobia; order Terriglobales; family Acidobacteriaceae; genus Telmatobacter. The sequence continues at coordinate 41,060 of CAWHNV010000044.1, read as the reverse complement.
ACGCGATTGCCTCCAAGCGAGACGTGAACGATTTCGCGGTAGGTGGTGTCGGCGGTGCCGAATTTGGCGTCGGAGTTATTGACGGAAATCGGGGCAGCGGCCCAGGTGCCGACCCAGTGATCGGGTGGCGCTGCTGATGCAGGGAGCACAGGGGCAAAAGCGAGCAACAGGGCGAATGTTTGTAGAGTGAGGTTTCGAGAAGGCATATCCGCCTTTTGTTAGTGCGTCTCAGTGTAGTGATCGAGCTTTTTACAGTTTACGAATTGTTGAAGCTGGAGACTGTCCCCATGCCTGCGTTCCGCATTGGATATCTTCAAAGTTGACCACTGTTCCCGTAGGACCGTCCAAACTGGGTTGAGATGAACAGCATAAGTCTCCCCCTTTGGGACGTTGGTCAGCTGCCTTCTTCACCAGTAGGCGGTTCTCACGGGAAGACAGCTGACTCGGACGGTTGGGGATTGCCACTTGTTATGCGGTTTCTTGCCGCCCGCTACGCACTCAGAAGACGAACTTGGCTGAGAACTGTGCGCTGCGCGGATATTGTGGAGTGTCGGATGAGGAGGAGTTAGAAGCATTGACGCTGCCAAAACCACCCGCCGAAAGTGACGTGACGGGGTTGATCAGGTTATCGCGATTGATAACATTAAAATACTCCGCCTTGAGCTCGAAGGCGGCGGCGCCTGCCTTTTCGATCGCGAAACTGCGGGTAAGTGCCGCATCCCAGTCGGCATAACCAGGTCCACGGAAAGAACCCTTGACAACGTTACCGAATGTCCCCGGCGCAGGAAGAGAAAAGTCGGCAGGGTTGAGGTAGTTCTTACACTTCAGGTTCGACCCGCAAGCCCCGACGCCGTAAGGTCTTTGACCGTTCCACACCGCGCGATCCTGCCCGAGTCCGGTTTTGGAAATGTCGGAGCCGGCAGTGATGGTAAGTGGCTGCCCTGACTGTAACTGGACAATTCCTGTTGTCTGCCAGTCGTTGACCACCTCTTGCAGCACCCGACCGCCAGTCGTCAACTTGGGAAACGCCCACACATACGAACCAGAGAAGACATGTTTGCGGTCGAAGTCAGACGGTCCGATATCCAGCCGTTTATAGTTCGGCATTGTGACTGGAATCGCATAGGGATCGCCGGCGCCGGAGGAAACAGCCGTGTCGATGGTGCCGAGAGGAAGGTTGTCCAGGGACTTTGAATACGTGTAGTTTAACGTATAGCTCAGTCCCTTTGTTGCATGCTGCACAAGGGTAGCTTGTAGGGAATTGTAGTTCGAATTGCCGCCCTGGTCATCTTCACCAATATCGCTGTAGCCAATAGTGCTTGGCGCGCAGCCGTAGCAATTGAAAGTCCGGCGCTGGTTAGTCGGCAGCGAGCTTCCAGCGATATAAATGGATGGATTCAAGTCGTTCGCGGTGAATAAATGCGTGGCATGAGAGCCGGCATACGCGATTCTCGCCAGAAAGTTCTTCGAGAGCTTCTGCTCCACCGCAAGGTTATAGGCGTAAATTAGCGGCACGTGGAATATGCCCGATCGATCAAACGTAAAGACGGAGTACGGAGCTTCGAACGCAAAGTTAGGCGAAGGATTGCCAGGAGCGGGAAATGGATCTGTAATGCCAAGATATGGGTTGCTGAACGGTCCCGCCGGCTCGGTTAACGTAAGCGCCTCCGAGAAGGGGCTGATCGTCGTGGTGGAGGAGTTGGCAATGGCCGCCGTGCGCGTGTCGTAGAAAAGCCCGGCGCCGCCGCGCACGCTAAGGGAGCCGTCGCCACGGACGTCGTAGGCGAATCCGAAACGCGGCATAATTTTCTTGTAGTCCGACTGAATGCCATATTCAGGAACTCCCGCATCTCCAGGGAAAAGCAGGCCCGCGGGTGCGTTCACGAAGACGGTGGACACACGGTCCGCTGCATACGCAGCCGGATTGAATTGCATGACGCGGTGTTCGAGCTCTCGCCAGGGGTTGAATGGTTCATAGCGCACACCGTAATCGATCGTTAATTTCGGCTTGGCGTGCCAGGTGTCCTGGGCATAGAACCCGTAGAACTGATCGCGATCGTTGAAGTATTGGCCGCTTCCCTGATTGAATGTATACAATTGGCCAAACAGGAAGCTCGCGAGAGCGTAATTCGTGCTGTAGGTGTTGAAATTGAATGATCCCGCCTGGTTGAACTCGCTATTGATGTCGACCTTGCTGATCTCGGCGTGCACGCCGAAGGCTATGCTATGCGTGCCTTTTACCCAATGCAGGTCATCGGTAAGTGTATAGTTGTTGCGCTGAAATACCGCGAGTGGACTGGCGGCTACAGTAAAGAACCCTGATGCGGCGACTGACAGGATCACATTGGAGGAAGGTTGAGAGATATTTACCCCGAAATCGGTGATGTTGGGGCTATTCGCTGCCGGCCCTCGGTTCGATATCTCCTGGGAATAATTGACAATCAGGGAATTCAATAGATGAGATGAGAAGGTGTGTGTCTCCGAGAGCAGCCCGCTCGTAACCCGAATGTGCGAGCCGGTAGACTCCGAGAGAAGATCGGAGGTAGTGAGGAAAGCCTCATTTGTAAATTCATCCATATAATAGTGCGCCGTGAGATGGTCCGAGGCACCAAGGTCTTGATCCACACGAACTATGAATTCGTTGAAGGTTTCGTCGAGAGGATTTTGATAGTGCACTTCTCCAGTGCCAGTAAGGCTAGGCAGATCCTTCATAAAGGCAACGGCTGAAGTATCGAAATGGCATCCGCAGGCAGTGAAATTGTACACGTTGCCGGGAACCGCTGTACCTGCGAGAAGCGGTGCATTGCTTGGATAGTACAACTGAACGACCTGATTACCCAGCGGGTTGGCAGGACCGTTCGCCGTCAAAAGGCCTGAGAAGTCGCCGGTCAGGTTTGTCTGGGTCGGGACGTACGCGGTCGCGCCTGATTGCCGATCGATAAGCACGGTGTGCTGGTAGCCGAAGAAAAAGAATGTGTGTTTGCTCCTGGCCAGGAAAGGAATCTCCACAGGGCCACCCAAGGTTCCGCCAAACTGGTTGCGCTTCTCCGGATCGACTGTGCCAAAGAAGGGGGCGGCGTTGAACAGTCCGTTGCGAACAAACTCGAAAAGATCGCCGTGAAACTTCTCCGTGCCCGACTTGGAGACGATATCGACCACGCCTCCCGCATTCTGGCCGAATTCGGCGTCGTAGTTGCTTGCCTGAATGCTGAATTCCTGGAGCGCATCGGGAAAGGGGAACGGTTGATTGACGCTGGTGTATTCGTCGATATTATTGCCGCCATCGAACATGTAGTTCGTGTCCGCGGAACGCGCGCCGTTCACAGAGACGTTAACAACAACTGGAAATGTCTTTGAAGTTCCTTGATCGGAATTGTCAGTCGGACCAAGGATGACACCCGGGGATAATTCTGTCAGGGTGGCCGCGTTTCTTCCGTAGAATCCGGCGCCCAAAGGAAGGCTGCCAACGCTCTGCTCGCCAATGACCTGCGACAAAGTCCCTGTTGTCGTATCCACTTGAACCTGTTCCGCATTTACCGTAACTGTCTGCGTTTCCCCACCCGGTTGGAGGGTTACGTCGATGGTCACCGATTGGTCCGCCTGTAGCGTAATTCCTATTTGCTTGTAGGGCCTGAAGCCGGGTGATGAGACGGAAATGGAATAAATAGACGCCGGCAGGGAGGGAAAAACATATACGCCAGTGGCATTTGAATTCACAACCGTTATTGTGCCGGTGCTGGTTTGGGTCGCAGTAACTACAGCGGCCGGAATAAGCGCTCCCCCGCTGTCAGCCACTTTGCCGGAAAGAGCTGCCCGTCCCTGACCGTGCGCTATGGGGACAAGGATTAGTGACGCCGAGAACAGGCCGACCGTACAACATTTCTGAACGGTTCCTCGCTTAGAGCATTTCTCGAAATAATCTCGGACCTGATTCAAAATCTGGAAAGCCAGGCAATTGCGAAGACGTTGCATACTTGTGCCTCCTTAAAGACGGATCGGGTAGCCAAAAGAATTCCGCTCGAGAGGGACTCGGAGCTGAATTGGGGTCAATATTAGGCAGTGGAAATATGAAAGTCAAGAAAAAAAACTCAATAACGAGAAAAATTCTCCCATATTCGAGGCAATACTTTGATCGGCGAGAAATAGCGACCTTGCATTCACCGTAGATTGCGCCGAGAACAGCACCACCGCGGCCGCGGCCTTCAGAAACTGTTTCCGGACAGCGTAGGCTGGGCGATTTTTTCATCTAATTGCCAACATGACCCCAATCTTCCCCGACACGAGCCGAAATTCGTCCTAATGACGCGATCGGCGTGGAGCCGATCGCGCGTTCCCGGCTTTAGGTTTTTCCTAGACAGACTCAGGAAAAACAAACGGCACGCGATATCCTCTGTCAGCATCCCTGAGCAGACGATTAGCCCCGTCGTCATTGATAACGGTTTCTGTTTTCCGGTCGAAGTGGAGCGTTCTTCCCAACCGGTACGATGTATTTGCCAGATGAGCCAGGCCGGCGGAAAGATGGCCCTCTTCAATCGGCGCCCGCAGATCTTCCTTCCTGCGGCTGATGACACACGCGATGAAGTTTGTGAAGTGATCCTCCTTTCCAAAGGGAACCACGGCGCCTGGCTGCTGCTGCTGGCCGAGAAAGATCTGATAGCTCGACGCATTATTGATGGCCAGATAGCCTTTAGGCCCGTAGAAAATGTTGCCGATAGAGTTGTGCCCTCCCTCGACGGGGCCGAGGCCGCCTTCGGCTTTCTCTCCGGGCGCCGCGGATCTCTTAAGAGTGGTTTCGATGTTGATTTCCGGGTCCGTGATCCAGTGACGGACTTCGAACTCCAGAATGACCGGCTTTCCGTTGGGCCGGTTCCACTGGAATACGCAATTGAGCACGTTGGGCGTTTCCTGATCGTCGTCGAACATGACGTGACCGCCGATTGCGGAGATCTTGTCAGGAAAGCCGAAGCCGGGCCCCAATCCCCAGCGGGCAACGTCAAGCTGATGGATGCCCTGATTACCGAGGTCGCCGTTGCCGTAATCCCAGAACCAGTGCCAGTTGTAATGAAAATGATTTTTGGTGAAGGGCTTCAAAGGCGCCGCGCCGGTCCACAGGTCGTAATGCACGCCAGGCGGGACCGGCGAAACCGGCGTATGGCCGATGGTGTCTCTCCACTTGAAGCACAATCCGCGCGACAGATAAACATCTCCTAGTACCGACTCCTGTTGCATTTTGTGCATGGCGTCGATCATGGACGGTATAGAGCGGAGCTGGGTTCCGTGCTGCACGATGCGGTTGTATTTCGCGGCGGCGCGCACCAGTTGCTTGCCTTCCCACAGATTGTGAGAGCAAGGCTTTTCGATGTAGACATCCTTTCCAGCTTGCATGGCCCAGACCGCGATCAGGGCGTGCCAGTGATGAGGAGTGGCTATCGAAACTGCGTCTATGGATTTGTTGTCGAGCATCTCTCTGACGTCGGCGTAGGTCTTCGGCTGAAAGCCCATCTTTTGCACCTGCGCCAGCCGCTGGCTCATCACGTTGTCGTCGATATCGCAAAGCGCAGCGATCTCGACGTTGGGCAGTGCACCGTAGCTTTGGATATGACTTTCGCCACGTCCGCGCAACCCGACGATCCCCACGCGCACCCGGTCATTGGCTCCGGTCGCACCGCGTGGCGCGCCCAGCGCGCGCAAAACTTCCGGAACCGCGGTCGCCGCCGCCGCCAAGACTCCAGTCTTCAAGAACTCGCGTCTTCCATCCTTCATTTCCATTTCCACTCCTTCGCATTAACGACGCTGGGGTAGAGCATTTTTCGAAAAGCGTATTCAGCAGGAACCCGCAATCACCTCAAGCAGCCCCGGCCTCGCACATTTTTGAAAGATGCCGTAATACACAGGCCGCAGGCTACGGATGCTTGGCATATTCCTCGTACTCTTGAGCGATCCCGGCGTCCTGATACGTCCCTTCGTGAATCACGACACGATAGTGGAATCGAATCGACTGTCCAGCGGGCAGCGTATAGCTGCCATCGTGCTTCGGATCGTTGTAAAAGAAGCTCAGACCAAAGGGATTAGCAGCCAGCAAACCGTAGCCGCGAGCGTGCCACCACGTAGGGTGGCGAAAACTGTCAGGAGCGTCGAAAACGGCGACACCGAGTTTCTCACCGCCGATCACACCATCCACATCCACCCAGTTGGCGCGCTTGCCCCAGATCTCAGCTTCGCCGTGACCACCTTCTGAGTTCACCATGACGCCTGCCGGGGCAACGAGTTCGGGAGCGAGACGAATTCCGAAGGTTCCCTCTTTGGTGTCGCCGAAGACAACCGGGGCGTCGCCTGCCTTGATCACGTATTCGCAGTCAATGATGCGGTTTTTCGCATCGCCACTGAACCTGAATTCCTGCGTTTGCTGTGCGAAGGTCTTGCCGTCCTCGCCCTGCATATCGAAGATGGCGCGAATGACGCCGGAGTTGGGTCCGCTTTTCATCTCATCAAGCTTGCGGAAGACCAGACGGCCATACTTAAGCGAAGCGGAATGATAGAACTTGCTGAATACTTTCTCGACCCAGAAGGAATTGCCATCGATATCGCCGTGCCCGAAGTAGAGCGCACGCTGGTGGGGTTCGATGAATTTGTCATGCTCATGCTCCGGGGGAATCTCGTTCCCCACCGGAATTTCGCGCGTGACGATAGTCCCGTTGGCTGTGCGCAGCGGCTGGAGAAAGGACTTCGAGTATTCAGACTCGAAGTGAAATGTGGTGAACGGCTGGCCTCCAATCGCTACTGCGATGGAATCTCCCCTGCGAGTGAGTTTTACCGGCTCGGAGCGAGCGGGAAAAGCGGTCAGCAACAGCCCGGCCGCGGCGAAAGTTAAAGCAGGATGGAAGACCTGGTTAAACACCGGTTCAATACCTCGCCATGAAATTCGAGTGATAAAAGCGATATGACGTTCTCGGACGCACCTCATGGGGCTGCAGCCCGCCTGCTCAGTTTGCTTTATCGGCGTCCATTTCTTTCTTCTGTTCCTGGAGAATGTGCCAGATGCTTCCGGAGAAGATCATGGCCTGCACGTTCTGCGGAACGCGGCAAGCGTCGAGCATCTCGTGATAGCGCTTCTGGCCCTCGTCGAACTCCCCCAGCTCACCATGGAAGATGTCCGAGCCGAAGACAAGCTTTTCAAAGGCGTCGGGGCCTCCGGATGGAGTGTGGGGGCTCACCACCCCGCTCCACCAGAAGATCGTGCGGAAGAATCCATAGTTGCCGGACATCTTGATGAGGCTCGACCCGGAAAGGTCAAAGTAAAGATTCGGGTTCCACCGCGCAACTTCAGCTGCTTCCGCGTAATCAGGGTTGCCCATGTGTGCCCCGATGATGATCAGCTTCGGCCAGTGGCGCGCAATCAAGTCAAGGCGCGTTGCGCGCATCCGGTCAAAGCTCACATTCTCCGGCTGGTCGGGGTCGGGGCGAACGACCGTGCCGGTATGAAAGAGGAGAATCATGTGGTATTTCGCGGCTCGATCGTAGATTGGCCAATAGGAAGGATCGTCGTAGTTTTTCTCGGAAGAAGTAATTTCGCCCAGACCACGGAAGCCGGCCTGATGAAATTGGTCGATCTCCTGGAGAACATCGGGATCGTCTAGCTTGATGTCGCCGAAGCCAATGAAACGGTCAGGGTGTTCGTGGATGAACTCCGAGGCTTCTGGAAAACCCTTCTGCGTGACCAGGAGGAAGCCGATGCCGTCCGCGGCCTGCAACTTGGCGAGCATCTGCTGCAGAACGCCAGACTCACCGTTGAAGTGTTCGTGTACGTCAATCAATTTAGGAGGAGCGGTCTGGGCAATGGCGATCACTGCTGACCACGTCAGCAAAACTCCTGCTGTCCATTTGCCAATCCGAAGCATGTGTTCCCTTTCTCCTGGTTTTGTCTGGGGCATTGTTCCGCCGCCTCATCGCGCCGGGGATCATCTATTGAGAGACGAGCACACCATCGAGTTCGGAAGCGGATTCCAGGTCAAGAAAGACGGTGGTGTCCGGGTGGGTGCGCAGTATGGTGGCGGGACAGTCAGTGGACAGAGGTCCTGAGAGAGCCCGGCGAATAACGGCCGCCTTGCGATGGCCAGGAACGGAGACAATCAGCTTGGGCACACTGAGGAGAGCAGGAATCGTAAGCGTGATGGCAGCGTCGGCGACCTCATCAACGGAGGCAAACCAGCCTTCAGCGACCTGCTGGCGACGGCAGGCAGCATCCAGATAGACGATTTTGGCGTCGCACGGATCGGAGAAGTCGGCCACGCCGGGGTCATTGAAGGCCAGATGGCCGTTTTCGCCAATACCCAGCAGGCAAAGCTGCGGATCGGCGGCGCGAAGCAGTGCGGCATACTCGTCCGCCGTCTTTTTGGGATCTGGTGCACTTCCATCGATCTCATAGAAATCATTCATCGATACTTTCCCCGTGAGCCTTTCGCGCAAGTAGCGGCGGAAGGACGCAGGGTGATCGGGCGAAATCCCGATGTACTCATCCATGTGGAATCCGCGGACTTTATCCCAGGGAAGGCCTTCGATGTTGGTAAGCGCGTCCAGCGTCTGCATCTGCGAGACTCCCGTGGCAAAGATCACACTGACGAAAGCACGGGTTTTGGCCAGATTCAGTAGAGCATTCGCCGCGGACTGAGCGGCGGCGATGCCAGCGGCCTTGCTGTCAGAATGAATCTCGACATTAATGTTTCCTACTTGAAGGTTCTTCACTTTTTCCACAGCGGCTTGAAACTCCTTTTAATTTTGGCGCCAGCTCGGGTTAATCGAGCGGCTCGAGCGCACACGGAAACCGGTAAGCCCGGGGGCTGAAGTCGATGCTTCGTCTTGGAGTGAATTCCTGGCCGGGACCAAGAAACTAATTGTTGCACAGAAGAATAATCGAGGTTTCCTCGCTCATAGTCAAGAGATTTTTCACATTTTACGTGATTTTTTTCTCACAGTGATCTGACTTCCGTCCAATGAGGCAGATCCACCCCTGGACAATTACCCTGGCGAGAGTCCGCAGTGCGGCGATGTGGCCATGCCACCATGGCTTGAAGGATGGGGGCTCTTCAGCCGGGAGACCGGAATCCCAAGGATGCTGCGGACGAATGACGGATCAACCGCAAGCCGAAGAATCAAGCGCTTGCCGGACTCGGATTTTCTCCACCTGTTTACTTGATCGCGGTCCCCCGAAGCGTGGCTGCGGCCGGAGGGTCTTCCGAAGAGCCGATGGCGCGGCAAGAGTCTCGCTTTATGAGCTCGGTTGGGAGCGTGACCTGTTGCGGTTCCCGGCCCGGATCGGCGATGCGGCTGAGCAGCAGCCGAGCCATCTGCTTGCCGAGCTGCTCGGGAAACTCGCGGACGGTCGTGAGAGCCGGGTAAAGCCAGGAGCCCACGGTGTCATCGCAGCCAACTACGCTGATATCTTGTGGAATCTCAAGGCCGCTGTCTCTGATTCCCCTGTATACGCCGTGAGCGGTAGGGTCGTTGCCGGCGAAGATCGCGGTCACGGGCTCGCCGTTGGCCAGAAGCGACTTAGTGCCGATGTATCCTATTTCGGTCTCGTCTTCCGAATCCACGGTGCTGCGCCGGGGCGCCAGACCGGCTTCTTCCATGGCCAGGCGATACCCTTCAAAGCAGCGCGCAAACCAAGGCAGGCTGGTATTGCCGACAAAGCCGATATGTCGATGGCCCAAGTCGATGAGATAACGCGTAATGTCGCGGCCACCCTGGACGTCGTCAGAGAAAACCATATCGTATTTGGACCTGTCCAGCTCGCCTATCACATTGTTGCCGAGAACGACGAACGGGACGCCTTTGTCGGTAAACAGATCGAGCAGGTTAGGCGAGTTGGTGCCAGCGAGAATGGCCCCGCGGACGATGTCGCGGCGCACCACCACGTTCGGCGGATGCAAATCCTTTCCGGCAATCTGCGGGGAATAGTTCGATGACTGAACGATCAGCTCCCAGTTGTGGGCGGCGCAGTAGTTCTCGGCTCCGAGGAGCACACTGGAGTGGAAGACGTGCTGCTTGGCGCGGTTGCTGAGAAGAAATGCAAGTGCGCGGGTCTTGTTACGCTGCGAGAAATCAATGTCAAGATCCGCGGCGGCGGCAAGCACATTTTTCCGCATGGCGGGATCCACGCGGCCATTTCCATTCAGAACTCTTGAAACGGTAGAAACGCTTACCTGAGCAGCAGAGGCGATCTCCCGCAGTCCTATCTTGCTCTTCTTGGAAGGCATATCTTCCATTCGCACTTAGCCTCGGAGTAGTGTTATCGGGTCGAATCTACCAGATCAACTTTCACAAGCTAAAGCCAAAACCAGCAGATACTGCTCGATGCCAATCGCTCGCTTTCGCAAAGAATTCCAGCGTACAGACGAATCATATAGAAAAATTTCTCGAGAGGCAAAATGTAGTGTCGGAGCCAGGACCATTGCGCGAAGCGCGCGACGAAAAAGCCGAACCGCTTTTGAAAGCGATTCTTGCGGTCGTCATTGCGCTGATGTTGGCGGTACTGACGATCGCCGGCTCGAGAAAAACCATGCGAAATTTGAGTAAATTTGCCTTGCAGGCGAGTTTTTTTTCATGGTATGGAGCGTTTATAACGTATCTTCGTACGCACCGCGCCCGGGGACTTGAATCCTGAGATTTAACCTTTTGGCCCTGTCTTCGCATCGCAATTCCCTGCCCAGCGGCACCGCCGCCCTGGCCAGATTCCATTTTCAATCGGTGTCTGAATGCGGATCTTGTAGTCGCATGGGCCCAATTTGACGCAACGCTTTTGCTTCTTTCTCAAACACGCGCGCAGGTAATACATTCTCTCGAAAGTTGAATTGAACCCGTTGGATGTTATTCAGCAAACGAACAAACCGCGCGAGGCGCGGAGCCCAGGGCGAGTGCGTTGGTGGATCGTATGGACCCTATTCTTTTCGACGGTCACCAATTACATCAGCAGGCAGACCTTTTCGGTGCTGGCTCCGCTCATCACCGCCCAATACCACCTCACGCATACGGACCTGGCGAAGATCCTGGGGCCGTTTCAGGTTTCCTACGCAATCACCTGGTTCCTCGGGGGAATTTTCCTGGACGCGGTGGGTACGCGGATTGGGCTCTCTGTGGCTGTGGTCTTTTGGTCGTTGGTGAACATCCTGACCGGATTCGCGTCGTCAGTGTTTGGCTTCGCCTCATTCCGCTTCTTGCTTGGAATTGGGGAAGGCTTCAACTGGCCCGGGGCAAGCAAGACTGTTGCGGAGTGGTTCCCGAGCCAGGAGAGGAGCCTAGCGGTTGCGATCTTCGATAGCGGATCGAGCGTGGGAGGCGCGGTGGCTGCGCTGGTGATCCCGCTTATCGCACTGGCGTTTGGATGGCGGTCGGCGTTTGTCTTTTCCGGGTTGCTGGGGTTCGTGTGGCTCCTGGTCTGGCTGAGGGTATATCACCCACTGAATAAACACCCGACGGTCACAAAGGAAGAAGTTTCGCTGATCCTCGCCGGGCAGCAGGCGCCGGTTTACTCCACAAGTCGGGGCATGAAGCGCTGGGCCAAGCTGGCTAAAGACCGGAACGTGTGGGGGATCGTTCTGGGCCGCGCTCTCACCGACCCGATTTGGTGGTTCTATGTATTCTGGCTGCCGCAATACCTGAGCGACGCGCGCGGACTTAGCCTGCACCGAATTGCGTTAGTGGCATGGATGCCATTCATTGCCGCCGACTTGGGCAACTTTACAGGTGGGTTCATCTCAGGATTCTGCATCCGCCGTGGCTTCTCTGTGATTCAGGCGCGGCTCTGGGTTTGCGCGATTAGTTGTCTACCGATCCTGGCCGGCATTCCGGCGGCGGCTGTTCATAACGTATATGGCGCGATGGGACTGGTCTGCTTTGCACTTTGGGGGTACGCGAGCTGGTCGACGATGGGGCTTACGCTGCCTTCCGACTTGTTTCCGCAGGATGTGGTAGCCACAGTAACTGGATTGAGCGGGTTGGCAGCGGGTCTAGTCGGCGCGGTGTTCACCATGGCGGTGGGCTTGATGGTCGACCGTTTCTCTTACGGACCGGCGTTCGTACTCGCGGGACTGCTGCCGATCTTTGCAACCATCTTCGTCCTGGTACTGATTCGAAGGCCGAGCAGCACAGAGCCGCAGACATCAAGTTGAAGGAAGTTACTACGCAGGATGGGGTGTGGATAGCTCAGAGACGAATGCCCGGAAGTTCGGCGATGCAAATGAAGAAGAGACCCGCCAGCCTAAGGCAAGACCAGAGTTCATCGACCCGGTTCACCCGCACCCACAAAGCAGGTCACCACGCGTTCCGGCGTTTCAGGAACACGCACCTGCGCAATCGAACCGAATGTCCAGAGGGTCTTCGGAAATTTTGGATGGGGCACGCAGATGAGAGCATGTCCGATCTCTACGACAAGATCAAAGAGGACGTGGAGTTCCGCAGAAAGTGGCCCGAAAAATGTGGTTTCGGCTTCAAATTGCCCGCAGTTGTACCGAATGTACCGAAAATGGAGGGAAAAGACGAAGCGAGAAAAGCCGCTTAAGTCTTTTGTGAATGTGAGAGAAATATGGTCGGCCCTAGAGGACGATCTTAGAACTTTCCTGCTCCACCCAGAAACTCCTGAGACCCGAGAGCACGCTCAAACCTGAATCTGCCGGTGAATAGCCAAACTCCGACTTGACTTCAATCAGTCTGCACCTCGGAAGCCGGGGCATTTCCGAAAACAGTGCTCAAGTAGCGCATCGGCGATTATGTTCTCGATGGCACCGTCAACAGAACCGCAACCATGAGTTGAACTGAGAGTTATTGACGATCGCTCGTAGAATGTTTATTGCGGCCGAATTGACTGCAAATATCACCTCGCTGTGTTTAGGGAATTTTTCAATCAGAAGGCTATTAAGAGCCTGCAGCGAACCCACGGTTCGAGCCGGCGGCGATCCTTCCTAAGCGTGCGGGGGGTTTCATGCGAAACGACAAGCAGCAATCTGTCTCGGTCACTGTCCAGCGGCCGCCGCCATGGAAGTTCGGCGGAGGACAGAGCCTCTTCGCATAGAGTCCACTGCCGGAGGAACTGCTCCAACACTCCTTTGAGAGCAGAAGGCGCTGAAGAGAGGGCGTGTTTGACCTCGACGAAAACGAAACCGCCAGCTTTACTCGCAAGCATTAAGTCCGAATCTGGCTCGCTCGTTTCAAGATAGAGACGATCTGTCGGACTGCTCGGCAATTCTGCGTGCCCGCTTTGTTCGAGCAGTGCAGACACGGCAAACCAACCCGCAACTCTATTCTGGAAATCGATTCCGCGCTGGGTAGCCATGCCACCGGCATAACTGCGCTTTTTTACCTCGACCATTGTTCCATTCTCGATTCCATGCTGAAAGATCATGATAATGCGCCGCAGCACGGTCGCGAAGTCCCAATCGACTCGGTTGGTCACTCCCGATCTTGAGCATTCTGGGCCCTACGACTATCGTTTCTTCCATTTCGCCGATTCCTGGGCGGCCCGCCGCTTAGGCCCGCTTTGCAGGGCGGACCTTAATAGGGGCTTCGTCCCAATTATGGCTCCTCACCGTCTCTTAGTAACCGGCTTGCTTGAGCAATCACCTCAGTCGCGGCGCTGTGCGATGAGCTAGTCTTGTTGAATTCTGCGAAAATACGGAATGCAAGGGAACCGCATTGTGCATTTGCTTCCCGCGCAGCGGACCGTATCGCTGATTCCAGAAAATACCAGTTCTCCTGCAACCGAGCAGCATAGGGAAAATGATATTCGGGTCCGTTAAGGAGATACTCCCGAATCCTGTCGATCGAACGACCGAGATCGCGAATCGGTTCTCCGACACGGACCGGAGTGATGAGCAGATCGCAGCGCGCCTGAGCAACCCCGAAGATCTTTTCAATGCCGATGACGCGATGGTCCTCGCTGCTACAAACGCCTACATGCACGCAGTCGGACTGGCAGACTCGGGACTGCTCTACGGGAATCGCGATCAGTTCCAGCGCGCCGTCGATCTCCTGCGAAGGCTCGTCGCCGCCTCTGCCGAGAGTGGAATGCTTGCGACGTGGTGGGTCGCGACGCTGACGTTGCATCTACTGGAGGACCTTTGGGACTCCAGCCTCCACCAGCGTCTGCCCGTCCAAGGTCCCGTCTTTGGGCAGGAAACTTGGCCAGGACTTCGCTCTAACTTCATCGCGCAGATGGGCGTGCGACACCCACCGCAACTTGAGCTGTGGCCATCCCAACTCGACGCAGCTATCGAGACAATTCCTCTTCCGTGATAAACGCAAAGTGTACGAGACTGCTCGGCGCGGCCACGGGCTAACCGACGCGACGTCTGTTTCGGAACTAAACCAAGCAATCGCCGCGGGACATGGCGGGATTTGGTTGCGCCTCACCAATGAACAGTATTCAACAATTACCTCGTCGGTACGCAGAAGCTCTTAGAGAAAATCAGAACAACTTGATCGCGACGGCGCAGCAAATTCGATGAGTCGTCGCGAAAAAGACTCGGAAACGGACCAACCGATCAATGCGGCAGCCGCTTGTCCGTCGCCAAACTGTCTCGCTTGTTGTCGGAGCGCGGCGTCAAGCGCCGCCGAGAATGGGTGCGGCGCAACCGTTGCCTATAGAGAATTCGACAACTGAATTGCTCATACCAAGGAGGAAAGAAATGATAAGAACTACTTTTTCCCGATTCACCAATCCTCCCGCAGCCGTTCGGGCTACGGGACCCTAGGACGCTCCGGGGCAAATCCGCAATGCTCTTCAGCTCTCAGGGCTGAGTCGCAAACCACATTTGATGGCATTATTGATGGTATCTCTGTTTGATGATGATTTAAATAGATGATTCTACAAAAGAATTGGCTCCTCAGGTAGGACTCGATCCTACAACCCTTCGGTTAACAGCCGAATACTCAAGCCGATTTGTCATGAGACCTTAGGGTTTTGGAAGCGGGGGTATTTCAGGGGGTACCACAGATTTCAAAGAAGCCGTAGCAGAGCGGTTGGTGCTATAGTTCATAATTATAAAATACATGTAATGAATAACTTAATAGGACAATCCTCATTTTATCAAATCTCTTCAGGGGCCGTTCTTCGAATCCCCCTCTCTCCGCCAGCTATTTTTAGAATCGATAACTTACAAAAGTTGGCTACGCTCGAGCTTTTCTCGAGTTCCGAAGAGTTTCGGCCTCCAGCTCTCTTTTTCCGAGAACAACCTAAGCCGCATCGGCATTCAGGCGAACGGTAAATGCCTGATACACGATGAAATTGTCATCCTGAGCGAAGCTGGGAGCGTTCTTTGCTCTCAACGGAGTCTAAGGATCTGCGGTTGCATTTCGTCAGCGCCCTAAATCCTTACCACAATGCCAGAGGTTCTTCACTGAGCCTATACGTAGATACGAGCTAAGCCGATCCGACGCGCGAACATTCTTCGACCGGGATGGGAACCTGTTCGACGATTTCGAGGCCGAAGCCTTCGAGAGCGGGGATGTGCATTGGGGTGTTGGAGAGCAGACGGATGCGCTGGATTCCCAGGTCGGAGAGGATTTGACCACCGAGGCCGATAGCGCGCAGGATGCGGCCGGTGCGGGCCTGCTGGCCTTCGCGGGCGCGCAGTTCCTGATGCAACAGGAGACGGCCGGACTGCTCTTCGCGTTGCTCGGCGGGCACGGCTGTGCCCTCGGGGTTGAAGGCGGCAGCTGGGGCGCGCTCGATTTCGAAGCCACGCGAGGTGTTGTGGAGATAGAGGAGGACGCCGCAGCCGGCTTCGGCAATCATGCGCATGGACTGGTCGAGGATTTCGCGGCAGTGGCAGTCGGCGGCAAAGACGTCGCCTGCGGTGCAGCGCGTGTGGACACGGACAAGCACGGGATGCGGGCAGGGCGTGCGGGGCGCGGCGGTTGCGGCGCCGTTGGCAACGAATTCGGAAAACGGGCCGGCGTGGACGGCGGGGCAGTCTGGACAAAGGTCGCCGCGGATGAGAGCGATGTGGCTCTCGCCGCCGTTGACTTCGCTTTCGTAGGCGATCATGCGGAACTCGCCGTATCGGGTTTGGATGCGGGACTCGGCGGCGCGCACGATGTAGCGCTCGTGGCGCAGGCGATAGCGGATGAGCTCCGCGACGGTGAGGATCTTGAGGCCGTGCTCGCGACAGAAGGGGATGAGATCGGGGATGCGCGCCATTTCGCCGTCGTCGCGCATAATCTCGCAAATCACTCCGGCGGGGGTGAGACCGGCCATGCGGGCGAGATCGACGGAAGCCTCGGTTTGGCCGGCGCGGACGAGGACGCCGCCGCGGCGCGCGCGCAACGGGAAGACGTGGCCGGGACGGGCGAGATCGGACGCCGTGGTGCGGGGATCGATGGCGGTGCGGATGGTGCGGGCGCGGTCAGCGGCCGAGATGCCAGTGGTGACGCCCTCGCGGGCTTCGATGGTTTCTGTGAATGCAGTGCCGAAGCGCGAGGAGTTCTGCTGCGTCATGGGAAAGAGGCGTAGGTGGTCGGCGCGCTCCTCAGTGAGGGTGAGGCAGATGAGGCCGCGGCCGTAGCGGGCCATAAAGTTGATGGCTTCGGGAGTGACGTGCTCGGCGGCCAGGGTGAGGTCGCCCTCGTTTTCGCGGTTCTCGTCGTCGACCACAACGACCATGCGACCGGCCTTGATTTCGGCTAGCGCGCCGGGGACGTCGGTGAAGGGAGGCTCGGGAGTGCGGGGCGATTGGGGCATGATGCCCTTTTATTTTCGCTTATGCGGGTGGGGAATGCCAGAAAGGGGGCCGGACGTGATGGAGGAGGGGGTGGTTGTGAATTGCCGGTGAACTGCCCGGACCGCGGAATAAAATGGTAACCTCACTGCCGTATGCGGTTTTCTCAATAGAGGAGGCTGAATTGCGGTGGGCACCGATTGGGTTCGTCTATTCAATAAGCGGCTCTGTGACGAGATTATCTCCTTCGATTCGACGGAGCTAGAATGCTTTGTCCAGAATCATTTGGAAAATCTAGACAAGGACGGCGTATTCCGCTTCGGTTTCGCCGACGATGCCCCGGCCGCTGAACGACTTCGCCAATTTAGCCGCAACGGCAAGCCAGAGAATGGCCTCAAGGTGAGTCTTGTCCTCGACCTTTGTGTTTTTGGAGAACTGCTTTATCTCGATTATTGGGCCTGTTATGCAGAAAACTTTATTGGCGACCCACCTGGTTCAATTTCCGACCTGGCACTCTTTCCACATATGGATCCGCACGAAAGAATCTTCATACTGCTTGGGCCGGGAAACCTGGATCGAATGCTCGCGTCGCTGCATGAGCATCGCGCGGAAGTCACGGTAATGAATGACGCTGAAATCTCTCTTCTGAGAGGTTGGCGAGATCGTTGCTCAGCGGATGCGGACACAATGGTGGCATATTTCTTCGATTATTGAGAATTCACGCGCAGGCAAGTGCCGGTGCGTTTATTTGGCTGGGCGGTAAACCCAGTAAAGGGCCGCGGGGAACGAGACCAATCGCACGGAGTTGTGGTTTTCTCCTGCGTACACGGTGAAGCGATAGTCGAGGCCCCTCGGCTTGAGTTCGTCGAGAAGATGGGCGAATTCAGTGGTGGTCTTCGTGAACCCCAGCTCGTCGTCGCTGCCTACGGAGAAATCGAGGCGAACTGAGGAACGCATTGCGCTGAGGGCGCGGCGCGCGGCCTTGTCCATCAGGGGGTCGTCCGGGAAAAGAGCGGGGCTGGCGGCGACGATGCGCTGAAACAGGCCGGGGCGCTGTTCGAGCGCGTAGAGGGCGAACTTTCCACCCATGGAGTGACCCAGTAACCCGCGGTCGGCGGGATTGGTGCGATAGGTGCGTTCAATAAACGGGATGAGTTCGTGTTCGAGGAAATCGAGAAATGGGGCCGCGCCACCACCGCCGCCGCCCAGGGATTGGGGAATCGGGGTGGGCGAGAAGTCTTGCGCGCGGAGAGCCATGGCGTCGCTGGCGGGCGATTGGCCGATGTTGACGATGATGACCGGGGGCATACGCTGGGAATAGACGTTATTGTTCTGGAGGAAGGCCATCAGGGGGAAATGCCAGCCGTCGAGGACGTAGAGCACGGGGTAGGACTGTTTTGAGGTGGAATAGTTTTCCGGCAGAGAGATGAACAGGTCATAAGACCTGCGAATCTTTGAGGCGGTGATGGTGCGCTGTTCCGTGTCAGCGAGGGTCACGGGAGGCGCGGGAGTTTGAGCCAGGGCGGCTGCGGTACCTATGCATAGTGCCGCGAGAGCGATCGGTGCCGTGAGTCGGATCATTTACACGGATTCTAACTTGAGAACGGGTCGCCGGCGGAACTTGTTCATCTTCGCCGACATGGCACAACGCGAGTGTACTTGCTCGGCCGCATGGCCGCCGATTGGAAAACTGCGCTTCGTATCATCCTGTAAGCGTTTGGGGAATGCCCAGCAGGAAGAATAAAACGGAGATCGTGGCTGATTTCCGTTTATTCTAGGTGCGGGCCTCCAGCGTCAACAATTTACTGCCGATAACCCCTTCCAGGTCCCCCAAAAGGAGGGATGATGTCCCACCCTCAAAAGTCCGGTGTCTCTGACAACTTTGTTGCCGCAGTCGCCTATTTCTCGCCCATCCCCGCGTTTTTCTTTCTGGCAATCAGGCACTACAACAAAAGGCCTTACGTGCGATTCCACGCCTGGCAGTCCCTGGTATTCAGCGCTTTTGTGTTTCTGTTCAGCATTGTCATGGGATTTCTGGCCCCGTATCTCAAGTTCCTTGGGGCGCGTGTCCTCCTGGTTCTGTTCAGTCTTGGCTGTCTGGTGGTTTTCATCATTTGGCTGTGGTGTGTGGTCGGCGCGTTGCATGGCAAGCGCTGCAGGCTCCCGCTGATTGGAAACTGGGCCGATGAGCAGGCCTACCGCTAAGCGGCCCCAGCTGTTTCAGCGCACAAAACGCCCGCGTTTTCATTAGGACCGCCGAATTTACGGGCAGCAAAAACGCCGCTCGAGGGCGGCGTTTTTGTTTAACTGGCGAAAGTCCTACAGCGTGGATTCAATCTCAAAGCCCCAGGCCTCGAGCAAGGCCTCCGGGATATATTTGGAATTCTTATTGCGACGCGCCCATTCGCGCAGACGGGTTGACCGGATGAACTGATCCGGCGGCAGTTTAAACTCCTTGGTAATCTGCTCGAAGGAGGTAACAGTAGGCACAACTGGGCCAATGGGCTCTGGCTTGCCCCAATTCGGATTTCCACGACGCTTTGCCATCGATTTTTTTGTCCTTGAAAGGAGGTTTAGAAGTTCATCCTCGGACGGGGCTGGGGGATCAGTAGGACCCGAGGTACATTAATAACCATTTTACGGATATTTTGTTCAAAAATCAATAGTAAAGAGCAAGTGGCGCGCAGCGGTGAAAACGGCCCTGATTGCCATCAAGCTATTGAATTTATGCTGCTTACTGGAAGTTTGCTAGGGTCGGAACGGAGAACGGGCATCGAAGGTTTGCGTAATAAATTGTGGATTGGCGGGCGGGAGCGGAGGGAACGCTTCATGAGATGGTCAGGCGCAGCAATTGTTGCAGGTCTGGTGCTGCTGGCAGGAGCTGCTACCTGCCGAGCTGTGGAGCTAACCGTTAGCCGGCAGGCCCTGGAGCGGACCCTGAAACAGCAACTCTTCAGCGGCCCCGAAGGCCGATATTACCTGAAAGGGAACCCGCACTCGGCCTGCTTTATCTCGACCGAGGATCCGCACTTGAGTTTTGAACAGGGGCGGATCGTGGTGCGCGTGAAAACCGTGGCCCGGCTAGGCACGCCGGTAGGCGGAGCCTGCCTTGGAGTGAGCTTGACACTGCCGGCCGAGGTTTCTCTGGCACCGGATGCGGAGGGGGAGACGATTGGTTTCCGGGACGCGCAGTTGGACGAGATTTCAGACCGGAAAGAGATCAACTTTGTGCTGGCGCCGTTCCTGCGCGGGCAGGTGCCGAAAAGCATGAAGGTGAATGCGACAGATTTGCTGCGCAAGGCGCTAGAGGGCTCGACGGCGGCTTCGGGATACAAGGTGAGTTTGGACCGGCTAAAGATTCACTCCGTTCAGATTGAAGGCGACAAGCTGGTAGTGGATGCGGACGGGGATTTGAGCGTGGAGTGAAAGAACAGCTTCTAGCTCCTAACCTCTAGCTATTAGCTCCGGTGTGCGGGAACGAGATGCCGCGGTCCGAATGCAACGCGATTGACGCAGTAACCGGCCTCGGCCAGTGCCTAACACCGCCAACTCCGCTAGCCCCGCTAACTCCGCCGCTTTCCGAGGTCAGACCACCAGGTTAAAATGGATGTAGGAAAATCTAAAAATCCGCAGTGATAGAATTCTGACGTTTGGAGAAAAGCATGCCTGATGCATCGTGTGATATCGGCCTGATTGGCCTTGCTGTGATGGGACAAAATCTTGTCCTCAACATGAACGACCACGGATTCAAAGTGGCTGTGTTCAATCGCACCGTTTCGAAGGTGGACGATTTTATTGCCGACGAGGCCAAAGGAACCGAGGTGGTGGGCGCGCATTCGATTGAGGAGCTGGCCGGCCTGCTGAAGCGGCCGCGGCGCGTGATGCTGATGGTGAAGGCCGGCGACACCGTGGACCAGATGATCGACCATGTGACGCCGTACCTTGAAGCGGGCGACATCGTTATCGATGGCGGCAACTCGCTGTTCACGGATTCGACGCGGCGCACCAAGGCACTGGCTGAAAAGGGGATTCTGTTTATTGGCACAGGCGTTTCGGGCGGCGAAGAAGGCGCGCGCAACGGCCCGTCAATTATGCCGGGCGGTAATCCGGCGGCGTGGCCGCATGTGAAGCCGATCTTCCAGGCGATTGCCGCCAAGGTGGACGATGGCACGCCCTGCTGCGACTGGGTGGGCGAAGAGGGCGCCGGGCATTTTGTGAAGATGGTGCATAACGGCATTGAGTACGGCGACATGCAGCTGATCTGCGAGGCCTACGATTTGCTGAAGCGCGGGTTGGGGCTGACGGCCGACGAGTTGCACACGGTGTTCGCCGAGTGGAACAAGGGCGAGCTCGACAGCTACCTGATCGACATTACGCAGCAGATTCTCGCGAAGAAGGATGAAGATGGCTCGCCGCTGGTGGACAAGATTCTGGACACGGCGGGACAGAAGGGGACTGGCAAATGGACGGTGATCAGCGCGCTCGACGAGGGCCAGCCGGTAACGCTGATTGGCGAATCGGTGTTCGCACGCTGCTTGTCGTCCCTGAAGGACGAACGCGTGGAGGCCGAGAAGGTGTTGCGCGGGCCAAAGTCGGCGCCCAAGGTGGGCGACCGGGTGAAGTTCATCGAAGATGTGCGGCGGGCGCTCTTCTGTTCGAAAATTATCAGCTACGCGCAGGGCTACATGCTGTTGCGGGCCGCGGGCAAGGAGTTCGGCTGGAACCTGAACATGGGCGGCATCGCTCTGATGTGGCGCGGCGGCTGCATCATTCGCAGCCAGTTCCTGAGCAAGATCAAGGACGCGTTCAAGAAGAACAAGGCTCTGGACAACCTGCTGCTCGACAAGTACTTCTCGCGGCTGGTGAACAAGTACCAGGCCTCGTGGCGCAAGGCGGTGACGCATGCCGTGAAGCTGGGCGTGCCCACGCCGGCCTTCTCGACGGCGCTGGCGTTCTTTGACGGCTATCGCACCGGCCGGTTGCCGCAGAACCTGCTGCAGGCGCAGAGAGACTTCTTCGGCGCGCATACCTATGAACGGGTAGATAAGCCACGCGGCGAGTTCTTCCACACGAATTGGACGGGACACGGTGGGCGGGTTTCGTCGTCGACGTACAACGTGTAAGGACAGTGGTCAGTGATCAGTGGTCAGTGATCAGTGATCTGTAAAAAAGGCGGCGATTCCCGGAATGGAAATCGCCGCCTTTGCGTTTGCGCGACATTTTGATGCCAACCGGCGGGTTCAACGCAACGTGTCGACCGGGGCGGGGTCCATGTCGGCATAGTCCTGATTCTCGCCGCCCATACCCCAGCAGAAACTATAAGCCCGCGTTCCGACGCCGCAGTGAACGGACCATCCGGGCGAGACGACGATGCCCTTGTCGGCCATGACGATGTGGCGGGTTTCTGCGGGAGGTCCCATGAAGTGCATGATGCGGGCGTCCGCCGCGACGTTGAAGTACATGTAGATTTCGGAGCGGCGCATGTGAGTATGCGGCGGCATGGTGTTCCAGTTGCTGCCGGGCGCAAGATGCGTGACACCCATGACAAGCTGGCAACTGCGCGCACCTTGCAGATGAATATATTTACAAATGGTGCGCTTGTTGCAGGTTTCGAGCGAGCCGAGTTCAGTGGGCGTGGCGTCTTCCTTCCGCACCAACGCGATGGGATATACAGCGTGGGCCGGATAGCTCAGCAGATAGTAGATGGCGGCCGCCGCTTTGTCTTTTGAAGCGAACGTTACCTGCCGATTGCCGCGGCCGATGTAGAGCACATCGAGATTGTTAAGCTCGAAGCTCTTGCCCTCGACGGTGACGACTCCGGCGCCGCCAATGTTGAGCGCGCCCAACTCGCGGCGCTCGGTGAAATACTCGGCGCGGAGTTCGGGATAAGTAGGCAATGCGATGGGCGCATCGAGCGGAGCCGCAAAGCCAGCTACGGAGCGATCGAGATCGACGTAATTGAGATGCAGCTTGCCGGGCTCGTAGAGTGAATCGAGCAGAAATGTTTCGCGGAGTTCGTCGGTGTTCATGCGCGGATAGCGCACAGGGTCAGCCATCAATACGGTCTTCATGATGTCTCCATTTTACTGCGCGGGCGGCGCAGGCAGTTTCGTTGGATCCCAGTTGTCGCTGCCGCGAAGGAAGATTTTCGGTTCATATTGTGCGGCCTGCTCGGGCGTGAGGAAATGCGTGTGCGGATCGCGTTGGTCGTGATGCGCGCCGGGGCCGGTGGAGTCGAATTCGGCGTAAAAGACGGTATCGAGCGAGTGGGTTTCACCGGGATGCCATTCGCGCCAGCCTGCAGGATCGATCTTGTCGTCCATGTCGGTATGTAAATAGACGACAGTCGCGTAGGGGCGCCACGGACGGCCGAGGAAGATGGGGCCGGTGACGTCGGGATCGGCGGTGAGCTTGCAGTGGTCGAAGACGAAGCCGGAGTCCTGCTTGGGATAGTGCTTCGACTGCGCGGTGATGTAACCGCCGCCGTGCGGAGTGGAGTGAATCTCGCAATTGTCGAAGACAGCCTTGCTATCACCGAAGATGAAGTCGACGTTGCCGGCGACGTAGCAATCGGAGAAATATTGGCGCGTGACGCCGCAGTTTTGCGCATCGGGACCGCAGTGCGTGCCGAGATAGACGGTGTCCTGATTGCCGAGCAGGCGCGCGTTGTGGAAAATGGCGCGGTCGCCGGTGACGAGAATGGCGAGGGCCTGCGCGCCTTGTGAGGTCTGCTCATGCGTGCGGTTGAAGTCGTTCTCGATGGTGATGTTTTCCGCAAAAAAATCATCTGCAGTGACGTTGACGGTGGCGGAGTGCAACGTGCCACCGTTCTGGCCGGCGCTGCGATCATTGACGATGACGGTTTTACTGGCGTCGGGATTGGCGCTGCGGATGGTGATGTTGGGCTTGTCGACGGTGAGCACTTCGCGATAGACGCCGGGAGAAACGGAGAGCACCGCGCCGCCGGTTTTGGGAGCCATGTCGAGCGCGCGCTGGATGGAGTAGTAGTCGCCTGTGCCGTCGGCAGCAACGTAGTAGGTTTTGTCTTCAGGCGGAGTTTTGCCTGCCATCTCGGGAGCGGTTTTATCTTCAGGGAACGGAACGAAGCGCGCGTCGCAGTCGAGCGGCTGGCCGGGCGCGGAATCGGGCGCATTGGTGTCGGTGACGTCGTCGCCCTTGGGGATCAGGTTGCCGAGGTGCGGGCCGAGCGTGATCGACGCGTCGAGGTTGTAGAAGAGCGAGTCTTTCTGGTCGTCGGCGAAGACGTTGTCGAGCTTGATTTCGAGTTTGTGGCCCGGCTCCGCGTCGAGGCCGTAGAAGGTGTAGGCGCCGGGCGTGAGAATGTGCACGTTTTCGAGCGTGATGTCGTTGTAGATGGGCAGGCGGTCGCCGGTGAAGGTGGTGTAGTGGGGCGTGAAGACGAGCGGGTTGGGCACGTTGCGGATGCAGACGTCGCGATAAACAACCTGGTGCACGAGGCCGCCACGGCTGCGATCGGACTTGATGCGGAGGCCGTTGTCGGCGCCGTCGATGGTGAGGTCGTCGACCAGAAGGTGATCGACGCCGCCGAATGTGCCGCTGCCGATGGACATGCCGTGGCCGCTGTAGAAGTGATTGTGGAGGACGGACATGTTGGAGACGCCGCCCATGCCACTTGGCTTGAGACAGACATCGTCGTCGCCGGTGTGAATGTAGCTATAAGCAATCGTAATGTTTTTGGAGGAGCCCGGATCGATGCCGTCGGTGTTACGCGCGGTCTTTGGCGTCATGATTTTGACGGCCCACGCGGTGAAGCCGTCAGTCTGATTGATGGAGACATGGAAGCCCGGCGAGTTGCGCAGCGTGATTTTGTAGAGGATGAAGCCGTCGACATGGCGCGCGGCGATCATGGAGAAAACGCTCTGCGACTCGTCCTTTACTTTGGCTTCGTGCGCGAGGTCCCACCAGGTGACGCCCTGACCGAGGAGAGTTGCGCCGCCGCGAGCGTCGATGGAACCTTCGCCCATGATGCCGGAGTTTGTGGCGCCGTCGGCGGAGATGAGAGGTTTGCAGGCGCGGCCGCCGTGCATGGAAACGATGCCGCAACCGCCGGGCGTGGTGTCGAAGACACGGGGATCGCGCGAGGCAACGAGGGCTGTGTTTTTATCCACGACGAGAGTGACGCCAGCGCGAAGCGTGAGTGGGCCGGTAAGGAAGACGTTCTTTTTGCCGTGCGCGCGAAGAACAACCGCCTGCCCTTGCGCGCAGTGGTCCATTGCATCCTGAATGCGGGTTGTGGAGAGCTTTTGCTCGTCGGCCAGCGCGATGTTGCCGTGGCTGGAAGCGATGTCGGCTTCGAGGGTGACGCATGCGGGAGGGGTTTTGGGCTCGGCGATGGTGCGGGTGTCCTGGGCCGCGAGCGAGAGCAGGGCAAAGAACGGAAGTGGAGCAAGAAGAAGACGGGCAGATATGAAACGCATGAGATTCTCCAATCGGCGAAGGCGGAAACCGCGGGTTCGCACGGCGAAATAGGCCGGAGAGCGAGGCGCAATTCAGTGGACTGACCACTGGGACCATCCAACTGTATAGGAGCGGAGCGGTGGGTCGTCAAGCCCCCTACGAGGCTACTCGATCCTGCAAGAGAGATGTCGTTGCACCGTCCCTATGGGACTCCGGAGTTTATTTCTGGAAACCACCTTACCCACGCTAAAGGGCAGGCTAACAAACGCTGCGCCCAGGGCGCGGCTGCCCGGAAATACTCATGCCGTTTTCCGTGAGCGGGCAGCGAACGGATGCAGACGCCGGGAAGGGATAAAGCGATTGCTGGTCGGACCTTTCGGACGATAGAATCGGGGACGGCTCGCGAGGGACTTTTTAGAGGTTTTGGAGACGAGCGACGCTTGGTGGAGATCGGAGAAATTCAATGAAATCGCTCTTCCCTTTTGTTGTGTCAACGGTCTTGGCAGCGGGCCTTGCCGCTCAGGCGCAACAGCCGCAAGCAAACACTACGGCGCCGCCTGCGAAGGTGCGGATCGCGTTGATTGGCGACTCGACGCAGACGAAGAGCGCCGGATACGGGCTGGGGTTTTGCGCGAATCTGACGGACGACGTGGTTTGCATCAACGATGCCAAGGGCGGAGCGAGCACAAAAACGTACTACGACGAGGGCTATTGGACGAAGGCGCTCGCGGACAAGCCGGACTACATGCTGATTCAGTTTGGGCACAACGACGAAGAGACGACGCAACACATGCCGCGCGAGACGAATCTGGTGACGGAGTATCCTGCGAATCTTCGGCGTTACGTGGAAGAGGCGCGGGCGCATGGCATCGTTCCCATATTGGTGACGCCGCTGACGCGACGCTACTACGGTGACGACGGCAAAATTCATTCCGACCTGCTGGCACATTCTGATGCCATGAAGAAAGTCGCATCCGAGGAAAAAACGCCGCTAATCGACTTGCAGGCCGACAGCATTGCGTACCTCGACACGCTGACCGAGGCGCAGGCGAATGCATTGGGCATCACGAAGAAGGACGCCGGGGGCAACACGGTTCCGGACAAGACGCATTTGAATGCGGAGGGATCGTATGTGTTCGGGCGGATTGTGGCTGTGGATCTGGGGAAGGCGGTTCCGGCGCTGGCGAAATATGTGCGGCCGATAGCGGCGACGCTGCCGCCGGAGCTCGAGCGGACGGTGGCGATCATTCGCGGCGCGCCGGTGAAGATCGTGTTGGAGGGCGATTCGACGGTGAACAACGGCGGAGGATGGGGGCCGGGATTTTGCGCGGACCTGACGCCAAATGTGGACTGCGTGAACCTGGCGCGAAACGGGCGCAGCTCAAAGAGCTACTACGACGAGGGCGTTTGGAAGGATGTGCTGGCGCAACATGCGGACTACATTCTGATCCAGTTTGGGCATAACGACATGCCGGGCAAGGGACCGGAGCGCGAGACTGATCCGGAAACGACGTACCCGGCGAACATGCGCCGCTATATTGACGAGGCGCGCGCGGAGGGAGCACGGCCGGTGATTGTGACGTCGCTTTCGCGGCGGAACTTTAAAGACGGCGTGCTGGTGGAGGATCTGACAGCGTATGCAAACGCGGCGCGGCGTGTGGCGGAGGAAGAGGGCGTGCCGGTGATCGATCTGAACGCGGAGAGCACGCGATTGCTGCGTACAATGACGCAGGCGCAAGCGGATCAGTTCGACGCGGTGGGGCATCCCGGAGCGAGTGGAAGCACACTGGACCGGACGCACCTGAACGCGCACGGATCGGAAGTGTTCGGCCGCATGGTGGCCGACGACCTGGCGCGGGTGTGCCCGGAGCTGGGACCGGATGTGAAAGGGCAGACGACGGCGAGGCAGCCTTAGGGTTCTGAACGACTGAATACGGACCTGGGTTTCTCCAATTCGCGAATGGGCGGCACCTGCTCGAGAATCCAGCGCACAAGTTCCTTGCCGGCGGCGTAGTTGTCGTATTTCGCGGGAAGTTTACGGCCGTCAGTGTACTCGTTGTAGAGCCAGGGATCGGTAAACGCGATGACGGTTCCCTTGCCGTATTTCGCGGTGGCCATGAAGATGTCGTCGCCTTCGTCAAGCACAGAACGGGCGGGCTTCGAGACCGTGATGGTGCAGACGTCTTTTACATAAATGGTGTGGGGATGGTGAAAGATGGGGCCCTTGCCGTCGATGTCGATTCTTCCCTGCTCCAAGTTAGTGCCGATGACGTGCTTGCGCAGCACGCTGTTGAAGTGGATGCCGAATCTGTCGCCGATCACGTTGAAGTGGTCGAGGTCGGCGAAGGAGGTATCGTTCTCCATGATCACGAGCACGCCGCCGGTGCGTACCCACTCGGCGAGCTGTTCGGCATCTTGAGAGTTGGCAAAGTGCGGGTGCGGATTCTTGTCGACGTTGTCAGGTGAGGCGATGACGTAAACGTCGGCGCCCTTGAGGTTGGCGACGGTGGGCTCGGCGTCGAGTTCGCTCAACTGCGCGCCGAATTCGCGGAAGAGATGGCCGAAGAGCGAGTAGCCGGGATTGTCCCACGTGTCCCACTTGTAGTGGAACTCGACCTGCTGGCCGAAGGCGTCGGTGCGCACCTGCGAGTTGAACCAGCCGTCGACGACGATAGTGTCGCCGCGCGCCAGGGTCGACTCCGCCGCGTACCCCGTCTTCTCCGTACTGGCAACATACTCCATCTCCGTGCTGGCAAGAAGGAACGCGCCCACGCCTTTGGGATCGTTGGTCACCACTTTTTCGCCGATGTAATAGGCGTAGCTGCCGTCGCGATAGGGTTCGCCGCCGAGGCCTGAGGCCTTCACGGTGTTGGTTAGCGAAACGTCGTCACCCTTGGTTTCGACGAAGTGCGCGAGGATGCCCTGATAGCCGCGTTGGGCGACGGCAAGAAGACCGTCGGGCTCAAGATTGGGCAGGTAGCCGCGGCGCACACCTTTGGCGAGCGCATAGACGAACATGCACGCGGAGGAGGATTCAAAGTAATTTCCCTTTTCACCGGGCTTGTTCATCACGTCGTACCAGAGGCCCGTCTTACGATCCTGGAAGCGCGCGGCGGCGGCGGCTTCGCGGCGGAGGATGGCGATCAATGGCGCGCGTCCGGCGTCACCCTCGGGATAATAGTCGAGCGTGTCGACGAGGGCCATCATGTACCAGCCGATGCCGCGCGCCCAGAACTGCGGCGAGTCGCCGGTTTTCGCGTTGGCCCATCGCTCCTGCTTCGACGCGTCCCAGCCGTGATAGAGCAGGCCGGTTTTCGCGTCGCGCGCGTGCTGCTCCATGAGCACAAATTGCTTTGTAATGTCGGCGAATTCTTCGGGGTGGTGGGAGATGGAAGCGTATTCGGCGCGGAAGGGCTCGGCCATGTAGAGGCCGTCGAGCCACATCTGGTTGGGATAGCGCTGCTTGTGCCAGTAGCCGCCTTCGACATTGCGCGGCTGTGCGCCGAGTTGGTTCCAGAGGAAGGTGGCGGCGGTGAGGTAACGCTTGTCCTGTGTGACGCGGTAGAGGAATAGAAGCTGGCGGCCAAGAAGGATGTTGTCGAGTTGATGCTCCTCGGGCTTGAGCGTGGGGATGGAACCGTCGGGAGTGATGAGGGCGTCGACCGAGCTCTCGATGTAATTGAAGTCGCGCGGATCGACATCGGTGAGCCAGACGGAACGCATGCCTTCGAGGAGCGTGCCGAGTTCGTAATTCCAGGTCGAGGGGGTACCGGCGGGAGTGAAGCGGCCGTCGGGCCAGCGGGCGATGGCGGAGTTGGCGGCTCGCTGCGACATGGGGAGCGGATTGGGAGACGCGGCGAGTGCGCTTGCAGCGATGAAAAGAACGGCGAGAAAAGCAAAAATGCGGAAGGATTTCATGGGAACTCCGGGCGATCCCACTATACGCAGGAGGATGAGGTGAGGACAAATCGCGGGTGCGGGCCGGGAGGCCCTCACGACAGGCGGCCTTCTACCCCTAGAAACAAAGAGCTTTTCTTGGGGACCCCGGTCAGGAGACCGCCGCTACACGTTTCCGGCCGTCGCGAGATCACGCGGTCAGAACACTAGTGCAGCGCCGGCGCCGCAGGAGTGGCAACCCAGCCGTTGATGCGCAGCCAGTTTTCGAGGAGCGTGGGCCACTCGGCGAGTTCGGGATTAGATTGGCCGAGCGCGGTGCCGTGCGGTCCGGTTTGAAAGATGTGCATCTCCGCGGGCACGCCGGCTTTGACGAGCGCTGTGTAGAACACCACAGCGCTCAGGACGGGAACCGCCTGATCGGGTGTAGTGGCATAAAGAAAGAACGGCGGCGTGCGCGGCGTGACGTGCAGGTCGGGCGAAAGATCGGTGAGCAGTTCGGGCGAGGGCGGAGTAACGAAGAGATTCTGCATGGCGCCGGTCTTGGCGATGCCGGTCTCGAGCGAGAGGCCGCCGTAGGAGCTGATGACGAAGTCGGGGCGGTCACTTACCCGATCGATAGGGTCGGCAGCCTGTGGATGGCCGTCGTCGAAGTGCGTGCCGACCATGCCGACGAGATGACCGCCGGCCGAGAATCCCCACATGCCGATGCGATCGGGAGCGACGTGGTACTCGGCTGCATGACTGCGCACCCAGCGCACCGAGCGGTAGCCATCGAGAATGGGCTCGGGAGAGTGGTAGCGCGGGGTGAGCCGGTAGGTGAGGACGAAGGCGGTGATGCCGCGGATGTTGAGCCATTCGGCGATCTGCGTGCCTTCCTTTTCATAGGCCAGATCGCGATAGCCGCCGCCGGGGCAAACGATGACGGCGGTGCGCGGGCCGGGGCCGTAGCCCGTGAAGATTTCGAGATGGGGCTTGTCCTGCTCTTCAGTGCCGACAGCGCCGGGCGCGCCATCGGGCCAGAGATATTGGATCTGGCCGTGGGGCAGGGCGGGATCGGGAGCGGCGGATGCAGGCGTCGCGGCCGGGCTTTGCGGCGTTGCCTGGGCATGAGCGCCGGGCATTGCGAACGCTAGGAGAATAAAGCCAACGGCCACACTTATCAGCCGAGGTGGGTTCGCAGATTTTCTGTTCGAGATCATGAAGGCAGGACTCCAATCGCGATTAGGATTCTACATGTTTGCGGCAAAAAGAGAAAAGGTGCTGCCGGCGGGGCCGGCAGCACCTTTTTTGTTGAATGGCTTGGAGGTTAGAAGTTGATGCGGAGCGACGCCTGGACATCGCGCGGCTCATAGGCAGAGTTCAAGCCCGAGATTTCGCCGAACGAGGAATTCTCGACGCCCGAAGAGTTGACTCCGGATTGAACTGTCCCGGATGGAGCGGCCCACACTGTGTGATTGGTCATGTTGATCATGTCGAGCTCAAACCCGAGGTTCCATTCGCGGTAGATCGGGAAGGTGCGCTTGAGGGAGACATCGTCGTCGTACCAGCCCATGCCCCATGTGTTCAAAGGCGCCACGCGAGGGGAGTTGCCCGGAACATAGAGAGCTGGGCCGGCGCCGACGTTAATTGCCTCGCCAGTAGCCGACGAGCTGTTAGTGTTGACGGTGAAGGCGGCGGGATTCAGGTATTGGATGGACCCGAAATAGTTAGGAGATCCCGACGCGGCGGTGATGTTTTTGCCGTACTTGTTCTGACGCGCAGCCACTCCGGGAACGATGCTGGGCTGGCACTGGTTCAGAATTCCGGCGCCGCCGCAACCGCTGGCAGTGATTACGATCGGGTAACCGGAATGGTACGTGAAGATGTCGGAGGCGCTCCAGTCGCTGGCAATCCACCGGTAGACCAGATTGTCGCCGCCCCAATGGCCGCGTCCGATGGGCAACTGATAGACCACGGTGCCGACCACGTTCTGCGGCTCGTCGGTTGTGGAGAGAGCGCGATCCAAACGATCGTTGTCTCCCACGCGGAAGGTGCCCAGGTCGTCAATCGCCTTGGAGTAGGTGTAGTTGAGCATGAAATTGAGGCCGTGCGACGGGCGCTGCCTGAGGGAGATTTCCAGCGCGTTCCAGTTTTCGTTGCCCACAAAGCTGGTGGTGTCGCTTACGCCGCTGAATTGCGGGTACGGGTAGTAGTACTGGTAAACGTCGTTGCTGGCATAGTAGGTGGCGCCAACGAAAGGGTTGGGCGGGGCGAAGCCGTCTCCCGCGGCGTACCCGAGGTTAGTCGCAGATGCGACCGAAGTGAGCAGCGAAGCCGTGCAGCTTGTGCCCGAACATGTCCCGTTGGTGCTGTTGTATGCAGCCAACCCAGCCAACCGTTCTGGCAGCTCGTTGTTCCTGGAGCCAACAGCTTTGGAGATGGAGATAAAGTGGCCCTCGCTGCCCACGTAGCTGACTGTGATGGACATGTTATTGGTCAACTGACGCTGGAAACCGAAGGTCCAGTTGATGTACTCGGGCGTGCGCGCGCCGTCGTGCGGATCCCAGTAGGACAAGGTGCTTCCGCCAGCGGTCTTCGTCACCGAGGTTTCAGTGGTGGCGAATTCGGCCAGGCTGGTGGCTCCGGCAGGCAAGCTGCTCGCCGGTGGGACAACCGATCCGGTCCAGCCGCAGGTAATGCTGTCGGCGTTCCCGTTGGCGCAAGCGGCGTTATCCCAGTAGAACTGTGGCTGGCTGCTGACGGCCGCAGCGGCGGTTGCCCCAGGGGCAAGGCCGGTGCTGGAAGGCGTTCCGGACTGGCTGCCGCTGGTCCAGTCGCCGCGCGCAAAATCAAGGCCGTAGCTGGCGCGAATTACAGTCTTGTTGTTAACTGCATAGGCCACTCCAAGGCGAGGCGCTAAGTTCCCGAGGAAGACTGAAGAAGGATTGTGCACGCCGGTGTGATAGCCGTCCGACGAGCTGCCACCCGCAAAGGCCAACGTGCCTAGGTTGCCAGTGACGCTGTTGGTCTGGGTGGGATTCAACCAGGTGAAGAGGTCGTGCACCTCGTGGATGGGCGGCCAGATGTCCCAGCGCAAGCCCAGGTTGAGGGTGAGCTTGGGATCGACTTTGAAGTCGTCCTGCACCCAGAAGGAGGGGTCAAGCCAGCGGGTGCCGAAACCGGGAAGATCGAGGGTAATGGAGCTGGTGTTGACCGCGCCGATCATATAGCTGGCGACGGAGGCGCCGACGCCGGAAGCCAGGCTCTGGCTAGCGCCCGTGCCGGTGCCGAAGACGGGGGCCGCGTTGTCGGCAAACGCCGCGGTTTGGTTGGCAGAGAAGGTGTACGCCAGCGGCGAGGACGGGGTCTCATTCTTGATGTAGTTGAATTGTACCTCGACCACCTGGCCGCCGAAGGTTAGGGTATGCTTACCGAACTGCCACTGCAGGTTGTCCGTGGCCGTGTACGTGTTGTTCACCTTCTGATTCTCGTCGTAGCCGCCTTGCTGGCCCGGGTTCGCATAGCCGCCGCTGAATAGGATCTCAGGGAAAAAGCTGGCCTGTCCCGCGGGAGGCGCCGTGTTGCCGGCGGCGATGAGGCCGGAGTTCGCGGCGCTGTAAAGCGAAGCATCGTTTGGCGTGACTGAGAGACTCTTGTAGCGCCCGTACGCAACCGCAGCCATATTCACCAGGTGCGAATTAATGGTGAAGGTATCCTCCAGGATGTCGATGTTGGTCTTGGGCGTGTAAGCCTGGCTGGTATTGAACGGCGGCCCAAGATTGCCGTTGCCCACGGAGTTGGGGCCGGTGCTGGCCTGGCGGCCGAACGCGATGATCAGGCTCAGCTGGTTCTTCGGGCTCATGTTGTAGTCGAGGCGTCCGCCCTGGTACCAGTTCGCTAGGCCGTAGGGTTGACCGGCGAGGTAGTTGTTGGAATAAGCCGTCGGGCCGGTTTGCACAGCCCCCGCCTCGTAAGGCAGCATGAACTGGTTGACCCACTTGGCCGCGGTGGAGAAACGCGTTGCGGGAATCTGATTGACGGTTGTCCCGTTCGCGAACTGGGTGCGCGAGCAGGGGGAAGCTACGGTGCCGGCGCAGTTGAATACCTGCGATGCCGGGTCGTAAATGCTATATCCCGTCTGCGCGTGGTAATCGGTGTAGTCGGCGTATGTCCCGAATGCCCCGTTGGCGCCCGTGTAACCCAGCATGTTCAGGGTGGGAATGGTGATGGCCGATTTCTTCGGGCCATTCTGGTTGCGATATTGGCCGTAGTTGTAGAACATGAAAAGCCTGTTCTTGATGATGGGACCGCCAAACTTGGCGCCCACTTCGTTCTGAATCTCCGCGGGCTTCACGCCGCCCATGGCGCAAAAACTGGATAAATTCGCGGACGTCGATCCATAGGCGCAGACGCCGCCCTGCGGTATCGTGGCGATGGGGGTAGGAACCTTGCTGGTGAAGCTCCAGGCATCGAGCACGGTGTTCCGGAAGTACTCGTAGACGCCTCCGTGCCAGTTATTGGTTCCCTGCTTGATCGAGTAGTTCTCCACGCCCTGGCCGGCATATTGAGCCGAGTAAGAGGAGGTGAGCACCTGAAACTGGTCGATGGAGTCCACGCCGAAGGCTGACCAGGTGAAGCGGGGATCGCCGACCTGGTCGGCTTCGGGCAGGTTGATGCCGTCGATGTAGATTTCAGAGACGCCGCCGGCCGGACCGCTGCCGTTGATGATGCCCGAGTTATCGGTGCTGTTATTCGAGGTGTAGTTGCCCTGCACGCCCGGCATCAGAGACTCAAAGTCCGTGGCCCGCCGCTGATCATTGTTGTTGCCCTGGCCCATCAACAGGGGCAGGCTGGAGTACATCTGGTTGTCCATGACCGCGCCCAGCGTCGCGTCCGTCGTTTCCAAAACAGGAGGCGCCGAAGTAACGGTGATGGTCTGCTGCGCCCCTCCAACGGTGAGCTTGACATTGACTGCGACGGTTTCCAGAGCATCGACGGTCACATGCTCCTGGACGAATTTCTCAAATCCTTTGGCTATTACAGTCAATGTGTATTCGCCAGGGGTGAGCGGGGTGATGCTGTAGTCACCGGCCCCGGTGCTGGTGCGGGTGGTGCTGGTGTTCTGTTCGACCAATGTTGCGGTGACGGTCGCGCCTCCAATTACGGCGCCGGTGGAATCAGTGACGGTGCCCGAAATGGCTCCGGTGCCAGCCATCTGTGCGTTCGCGCCGAAGGGCGCCATTATGGCGATGAGAAACAGCGCCATAATGCTCCATGCAGCGAAACACAACCTGCGAGTGCTGGAACCTCGCGCTGCTTGCCTGGACTGGAATTGACTGCTTAGGGCGAATTGCCTCATTGTGATGCCTCCAATAGGTGTTGCTTGTCACTTCGCAATGTAGCTGCGATAGGTTTTACTTGAAAGTTCGCACACGTGGTCTGACCACATTTTGAAGCGCGATTAGTTTCATATACAAGACGAATAGCTGTCAATAGTGAAAAAACGGTATTGCGAATCGAAAGTGTGTTGATGTGCGCGCCAAAATGAAAATAAACGCGCGATGACATTTCTGTGACATTTCGACGCCGTTTAGCGTGCCACGCGACACTTTTCTACGCACATGAAATCAAAGAACATATCGAGAAACGCTTTTGTGCGGACCAGCAAAACTGGCGGCACTGGCCACATTGTCATCATGCATTCCCATTGCTGAACCGGGTTGATTACTTTAGGGCCGCGCGGGCGATTCTCGCAGTGCGCGTAGGCAGACTGGATGCGGTGCGAAGTCCAAGGCAGGGCATGTGAATCAAGCGGCGTGCACGGCGCGTCCCAGCTTTTTCCTGGCTGCGGCCGGCGACCCTTTGCGACCTGTGGGGCGCTCCATGCCCTGGGCAATCTGGGCCATGCGCAGGTGCTGCTCCATCAGGTTGTGCGCCTCCTGCGGCTTGCGGGCGCGAATGGCGCGATAGAGCTCGCGGTGCATCTCGGCGGATTCGCGGAGGTCGATGGAGTGTTCCACGGTCTTGCGGCGGCTGTCGTAGAGCGCCGAGGTGATGGTTTCAATAATGGCGGCGAGAATGGGGTTGGCCGAGGCCTGCGAGATGATGCGGTGAAAGGTGAGGTCGTGAATCAGATAGTCGGTCGGACTTTCAATGGCGGCGAACATCTCGGCGACCTCTTCGGCCAGGGCTGCGTGGTGCTCCTCCTTGCCGCGTTCGGCGGCGAGGGCGGACACATGACTTTCGAGAATGATGCGCGTCTCGAACATCTGCCAGGTCTGAAAACCGTGCAGAGCGCTCATCAGGCTCAGGGAGCCCTTACCGAACTCCGGAGGACCGTCGGCCACAAAAGTGCCCACCCCGTGGCGGATTTTCATGACGCCCATGGCCGCGAGGTAGCCGATGCCAGTGCGCAGGCTGGCGCGGCTGATTTTGAGGGAGCGCGCCAACTCGCGTTCCGGCGGAATTTTGTCGCCCGGCTGCAGGGTTCCGTTTTCGATCAGCGAGCGGATGTGGTTCACCACTTGCATGGTGCGATGGGTCGTTGGTTCTTCTTCTTTCACCCGCGGCATACGTTCATACACCTTTTGCGAATCTGAAAATACGATCACAGCGAGATTATCACTGAATTGAGGGGTTTGGCTGGATAAACTTGCGGCACCCGGTGGGTGGCCGGCTCAAACGGCGCGGTACCGGGAGTGTATACTTGTGGTCTGACCTCACGGGCCGCCCAGCGGCTGAAGAACGCCATTTACGAGGTAGAATGAACGTCATGTTGCTCCACGAAGACCGTCTTTTCCCGTCTGAATCAAACGCTCTCAAGGTAGCCCGCGCGCTGTATGCACATATCCGCAACCTGCCCATTGTGAGCCCGCACGGGCATACGCAGGCGGCATGGTTTGCAACGAACGAGCCGTTTCCCGATCCGGCGACGCTCTTTGTGCAGCCGGACCACTACGTGTTCCGCATGCTGTACAGCCAGGGCGTTTCGATGGACGACCTTGAGATCGGGCAGCCCGTAGTGAAGGATCCGCGCCGGGTGTGGCGCATTTTTGCCAGCCATTACTATTTGTTTCGCGGCACACCGACGCGGATCTGGCTGGATTTCGCGTTTCAGGAACTGTTTGGAATGAAGGAGCGGCTGAGCGAGAAGACGGCCGATCTTTACTTTGACACCATCGCAGAGAAATTAAAGACGCCGGAGTTTTTGCCTCGGGCACTTTACGAAAAGTTCAACATCGAGGTGCTGTCGACGACGGAGTCGCCGCTCGATACGCTGAAGGCGCACCAGGCAATCCGCGATTCGGGCTGGAAGGCGCGCATCGTTCCCGCGTTCCGGCCGGATGCGGTGGTCGATCCGTCGTTCGCAGGATTCGCCGGGCTCGTGGCCCAGCTCGGCGAGCAGAACGGCGAAGATTCCTCGACGTGGAAAGGCTACTTGAATGCGCTGATGAAGGCACGGGCGCGATTCAAGACTTTAGGTTGCACCTCGACCGACCACGGACACCCCACCGCGCAGACGGCGGACCTGCCACAGACCGAGGCGGCCGCGCTGTTCGGCAAAGTGATCGCGGGCAACGCGGATGCGGCCGAACAGGAGTTGTTCCGCGCACAGATGCTGACCGAGATGGCGCGCATGAGCGTGGAAGACGGTCTGGTGATGCAGATTCATCCTGGAAGTGTGCGCAACCACAACAAGTTTGTGTTCGAACGTTACGGGCGCGATATGGGCGCTGACATTCCCGGGCCGACCGACTTCGTGCATGGCCTGCGGCCGTTGCTCGACCGCTTTGGCAACGAGCAAGAACCTGACCATCATTTTATTCATGCTAGATGAGTCGACGATCAGCCGCGAACTGGCGCCGCTGGCCGGTCATTATCCGTGCTTGCGCCTTGGACCTCCGTGGTGGTTTCATGACAGTCCTGAGGGCATGATGCGTTTCCGCGAGCAAGCTACGGAAACGGCAGGTTTCTACAATACGGTTGGGTTCAACGACGACACGCGGGCGTTTCTCTCCATTCCGGCGCGGCACGATGTGGCGCGGCGCGTGGATTGCGCGTTCCTGGGCAGGCTGGTGGCCGAGCATCGTCTGGAAGAGGATGAAGCGTTCGAGTTGGCGCACCAGTTGACCTACGACCTGGTGAAGAAGGCGTATCGGCTGTAAACGAGCCCGTAGCTTGTAGCCAGTAGCTTGTAGCTTCGGAGTTTTCAGCTACCGGCTACAAGCTACCGGCTACCGGCTGTGGAAGTGGAGTTTGGTTTATGAGTCTCTATTGTTCTGTTGGAAGTGTTGACACCGATCTTTCCGCCACGCAACTGAAAGAACTGCTGGTGGAGAGCCTGGCTAAGCTGGGCGCGCGGAAAAATGTGCTGGTTGTGCCGCCCGATCAAAGCCGCGAGCACTCGCGGGCCGGCGACCTGACGCGGTATACGTGGGAGCACTACGGCGACAAGCTGAAGGTGGTGCTGCCGGCGCTGGGCACGCACACACCCATGCGGCCCGACCAGATTGCGCACATGTTCGGCAACATGCCGCAGGAATTGTTC
Source organism: uncultured Acidobacteriota bacterium (assembly GCA_963830785.1). Lineage (GTDB taxonomy): Bacteria > Acidobacteriota > Terriglobia > Terriglobales > Acidobacteriaceae > Telmatobacter. The sequence goes on along the minus strand of CAWHNV010000044.1, from coordinate 3,488 downwards.
CGCGTGCACAACTGGCGCACGGACGTTGAGACGCTGGGCGAGCTGCCGGCATCGTTTATCCGCGAGCAGTCGGAAGGCAAGCTGAACTATACGTGGCCGGCGCAGGTGAACAGGCTCATCTCGCGGGGCGGCTTCGATCTGATTCTTTCCATCGGCCAGGTGGTGCCGCACGAAGTGATCGGCATGGCCAACCACGCCAAGAACATCCTGATTGGCACAGGCGGGCGCGAGGGCATCAACCGCAGCCACTACCTGGGCGCCGTGTACGGCATGGAACGGATCATGGGCCGCGCCGAGAACCCGGTGCGCAATGTACTGAACCGCGCTTGCGAAGAGTTTTTGCGCCAGGTGCCGATCGTGTATGTGCAAACGGTGGTGGGGCGCGGCAAGGATGGCGGCCTCGCGGTACGCGGCCTCTACATCGGCGACGACCTGGAGTGCTTCCTGAAGGCTTCGGAACTAAGCCTGAAGGTGAATTTCGAGATGCTCGACAAGCCCATCAAGAAGGCTGTGGTGTATCTCGACCCCAAGGAGTTTCACTCGACTTGGATCGGCAACAAGGCGGTGTATCGCACGCGCATGGCGCTGGCCGATGGAGCGGAGCTGATTGTTCTGGGACCAGGCGTGCATGAGTTCGGCGAGGACAAGGGCATTGACGCGATGATCCGCAAGTATGGCTACTACGGCACGCCGGCCACGTTGAAGGCGGTGAGCGAGAACGCCGACCTGGCCGCGGACCTGAGCGCGGCGGCGCACTTGATTCACGGTTCGTCGGAAGGGCGGTTCAAGATTGTGTGGTGCCCAGCCGAGTTGAGCTGCGAAGAAATCGAGGGCGTGGGCTTTCAATACGGCGATTTGCAGGAAATGACGAAAAAATACGATCCAGAAAAGCTGCATCACGGCTGGAACCAGGTGAATGGCGAAGAGATTTTCTTTGTCGCCAATCCGGGACTGGGATTGTGGGCGGTGCGGAGCCGATTTGAGAGTGCGGTTCCGGCGCCGGTTGGAGTTCACGCCGGCTGAGTTTCCCGGGTCTCAGAATCGAGACCCCGGGGCACCCATTTTCGTGGTGAGTCAAAAGAGATGGGTTGAGGGATGTGCTATCCCGGGTCTCAGAATCGAGACCCGGGGCACCCCAGAATGGTGCAGGGATCAAGCAAGACTAGATGACGATGGGGAATCCAGGAATGAAGCTCAACAAGTATTCAGTAGGAGTAGGCGATCGGTTTGCGCACCAGGCCAAGGCGCAGTTGCAGGCCTGCGTAAAGGCTCTCCAGCAGGGAGTCGAGGTGGTTCCGGTCTGGAACAAGTCGAATCGCGAACACAACATCATCGGCTCAGAGCCATCGAGCGTGCGGGCTGCAGCCGATGCTGCAGTGAAGGCGCTGGGATGGAAGCTGCCTTATTTCTGCGACGCCGACCACATTACGGCGGAGACGGTGGAGCGTTTTCTCGCGCCCTGCGACTTTTTCACCTTCGACGTGGCCGATTTCATTGGCCAGCCCGCAAAGGCATCGGATATTGAGAGCTTCGTGAAGCGGCATCCGGAACTGCACGGGAGCATCGAGCTGGCGGGGGCCGACCAAGCCTTTGAAATTACGCCGCAAACCCACCGTTTTTTTAGCGTAATGGTGAAGGGAACCAACCGGTCGTGCAGACAGCCCGAACTAAAAAGAATGCCAGTACCCCCCAGTCAAAAAACCTCGCCATGATTGTCTGAACTGCCAAAGTATCCCGAGCGACCGGCCTTCGAACTGGAATGAAGCACCAAAACCCCAAAAATCGCCATTCCGCGCACGATGTCCAATTCCGCTATTCTTTTACGCTACATTCTCAAAGACCAGTTCCCTCCAGTCCGGCGGTACAGTCAACACCAGTGAGCAACTCAACTCACGAAGTTTGCCGGAAAGACTCGCCGCCGGGTGTTCCTCCATTTGGCTGGTAATAGCAGCATTCCTGCCAGGGCTGAATTTTCCGCCTGTCCTCGCCAACCTTCTGTTCATCCTCCACACTCCGCAACCCTTCTGCATGAGTAAACCGAATCGGAGATCTTGTGGATCGCGTTCGCGCCGTGCCCGACGATGCCGCGGCCGAGCGTTTGAACCCCCAAGATCATGAGGTAACCAAAAACAAACGGATACAGCGACGACGCGACATTGTGCCTGATGCTGTAACCGTGACCATTAATCCGCAGACAGAGAGGGAGCCGGCCCAATTCCTGGATCTGCAAGTCAAGCCGGGCAAGGACAGCCACCCAGAAACTCATCAGCAAAGCGGCAGCGAACGGTCCCAGCAACCACCCAAAATTCACCACCCCCTGGCCAATCATGCCGGTGGCAATCGTCGTGGTGACGCCGGCTCAATCAACCACCCCCGATCCACCACCGCGGGCGATGGGAGTAGTCAATCCCAATCAACGGCTTGCCCGGCCACAAGGTGCGCGGTATGGGATTTACCAGTTGGGAAGACTCGCTGCCCCAATCGGACTACAGTGTTGTTCATGAGATGGGCGTCGGCGCGCCAGTTCCGCCGTCCGGTGGTGCCCGGTGACCAGTTGCGTCATCGAAATAGAAATGGTGTAACGCCGCAACCATTACGGCAAGAGTGTCGGGACGCGCGCTGGTGGACGGCAAACTGGCGGCGGGAGGCCGTCGAAATGTTCGCCATCGCCGATCGCCCAGGTCAATCACGCCCATGAACGATCACCCCACGGCCATTATTCATCCGCACGCACAGTCGCCGACCACGTGACATCGGCCCCTACTCCGTGATCGGCGAGAATGTCGAACTCGGCGATGGCACGGAAGTGATGTCCCATGTTGTCATCGACGGCCACACGCGGATCGGCAAGAACAACCGAGTGTTTCCTTTCACCACCATCGGGCTCGCGCCCCAGGATTTGAAGTATCGTGGCGAACCCACTGGCGTCGAAATCGGCGATAACAATTCCATTCGCGAATGTGTAACGATTCATCGTGGCACCGCGGATGGCGATGGCATCACCAGCGTGGGCAGCCACAACCTGCTGATGGCTTACGCGCACATCGCTGATGACTGCAAAGTGGGGAACCACGTCATCATGGCCAATGGCGCGTCCTTGGCCGGCCATTGAACATAACCCGCTCCCTGGTCGAGCCAACCCCGCCCCATTCGACGGGATGTCGTCCCAGTTCCGGGCCGCACCGAGTAGGCAAAACACCCGGCGCTCCGTCCAGCGGTTGAGTTCCATGTCCTTGCAGGTTTCCGGATAATCCTTTGCTGAACACCGGATTCGTTTCCTCCTGTCCGGAAGAACTGACCGACGAACCGAAGCTGTAGGCGTACGGGGACCCGGGTTTCCAGTAGGACGTCTGCGAGTTCAGCCAGCCAATCGGCCAGTGGTCCCAAAGTCCCGGCGCCCCAACCAACCCCTCCTCGTCCTCCGCGGAGCAGTGATCAACTAACTCAATCTCTCTCGGCGGAAGGCTGCTGGCTTTGCCCAGGATGGC
>CAWHNV010000043.1:0-80860 GCA_963830785.1 uncultured Acidobacteriota bacterium | reverse complement strand
GCCATAAGCGGCCAATCGCTTCCCATTTTCATTCAGGCGTTCTGGAGTTTTCTTAACTCGGCGATGATCTTGATGAGGCGGATGGATAGCCTGAGGAGACGCTTGCGGGCATTGCCGTTTGTGAGCGAGCGACGGAACATTTCCATGATGTGTTGAGTAGCGACTAAGGCGTCGATGAGGCCGTCGAGGCCTGCGCCTGTGGGTGCGGTCACAGTTTTGGGTTGTGGGGCCAGATGCCTGGGTTTGGAGCGAGCCAACTGGAACTCGCGTTCGAGATCGGTGAGGGCGACATCGACGTAACGCATGGTCATACCCGGATCGACGTGGCCGAGTAATTTCATCAAGACGGGGAAGCTGACGCCGGAGCGAAGCATCTCCGTGGCGTAAGTGTGTCTGAACTGATGGGGGACGATGCGAGTCGAGAGTCCGAGAGAGTGGCAGACCTGGTGCAGGTAATCGCGGAGCTGAACCAGGATTGCAACTTTGCTTCCGGGTCGCGCTAGCAGCCGCCCGTCGAGAGGCAGCGGGTCGAGGGAGCGGAAGAAGCGCAGACGTTGGACGAGATCACGGCCGAAGGCATCGATGGGGACCATGCGCTCGGTCTTGAGTTTGCCGAGGGGAACATGGATGGCCCATTGATTCGGCCCCGTGGAGCGCAGACAGTCATAGGAGAGGTCCACGCACTCGCCGATGCGCATGCCGGTCGAGCGGAGCAGGAGGAAGACATTTCCGCCGAGATCGTTGCGACGCATGAACTCCTGCTGGAGGAGTTGATCCTGTTCGGGGGTGAGCGGCCGTGGCAGAGTGTGAGGCGAGCGTGGAATATCCTCGCGCAGCAGCAAGTAAACCAGTTCAGGGAGATGGCTGGTGCGAGCCAGTTCATGGAAGATAGTGCGCAGCGCGAAGAGCCGTCCGATGCAGGTTGTCGTGGTCAGAGGTGGATTCCGGGCGCGCAGGTGCGCCATCCATCCTAGGATATGAGGATCGCGGCGCAGTTGTTCGAGACGAGTAATCTTCGGGTGTTTCGTTCCGAGATAGACGAGGAAGCTGCGCACCACGATGTCGTAGTTGCGTTTGCTCGAAGGAGTAAGCGCAGTGCACAGAGACTCGATCGCGTGCGCGAAGACCGGCGCCAGGGGATGCTGAAGTGGAGGACGGCGCCAACGCATCAGCAGATCCTCGGTTGAGGATGGATACACTGCGCCGCCGCGCGGGCGTACTGGAGGTAGACATCCTGCGGCGAGACCTTCACGTAGTGCATGGTGGTCTCGATGTCGGCGTGGCCCATCAACTGCATCAGCGCAGGCAGGCTGATGCCGGTGCGCACCATATCCGAGGCGAAGGTGTGTCGGAACCGGTGTGGATTGGCCAGTCGGACGCCGGTGGTGCGGCGATGATGGCGGAACAGGGAGCGTAATCCCGCAGGTGTCATGCGTTGGCCGCGAGCGGGCCCTTTCAACACCACGAACAGTGCCGCCGAGCAGGGATCGGGCCGCTCCACGCGGAGATAGTGATCGAGCAGTTGCGTGGTTTCCGGCGCCAGGGGCAGCAAGCGCAGCTTGTTCCCCTTGCCACGGACCCGAAGCTGCCCTTCGGAGAGCAACACGTCATCGCGGTTCAAGGCCATCACTTCGGCGGAGCGGAGCCCCTGCATCAGCATCAGGCCAACGATGGCCAGGTCGCGGGCGTTTCGAAAACTGGACCAGAAGCGCGCGACTTCATCGACCGAGAGAGGAACGATGTTGAGCCTTGGTTCCCGCACTCTGAGTCGGCTGAGTTCGAACCTTGGGCGTCCGAGACCCATCGGCCGACGATGCAGAAAAGACTGATGGAAGCCGTGCGCGACCTGGCAGGGAGCATTGGGGAACTGGTTGCGGATAGCACGATCGGCACAGGCGATGCGATCGTTGATGGTGGTGGCGGAAGGAGGAGGTTGCCGGCTCGACTGGAAGCGCAAGTAATCGAACAGCGTCGATTCGGTAAGGTCGGCGGCGGAGATTTCACCAGTCTGATGAACACTCTCCCACCAGCGCACGAAGTGCAACAGGCTATGCGCGTAGCTGTAGAGGGACTTGTCTGCAAGGCGGCGGACATACTCGCGATCCAGATAGCGATTGATCCACGCAACGCCGTTGCCGGTCGATTGCTCGACCACCTGAATCGGACTATGTGCGCCCGTAGAAGTCTTCTGGCGGATGACGCGGAACTTCATGGCTGCGCGGCCTCCAGCAAGAACTGGAACTGGTGTGCGTCTCCTCCTTGAACGAAGAAGGAGTTGGGATCATGCCCCTCAGGCAGCAGAACGCGACGTGCCCAGATACCGTGCTCGGCAAGACGATGAGCCAGTTGCTCGGCAGCTTGCTGGCCGCTCTGGTTCTGATCGACATCGAAGGTGAGATAGACGGTGCGTTCGCCTTCGCACAACTGACGAAACTGGTCTCGGTTGAGCTGTGTACCCAGCGAGCAGGTCACGTTGTGGAATCCCGCCTGCCGCAGGACGGCATAGTCGAATAGCCCTTCGACCAGGATCACCTCGGAGCAGTTGCGAACCTTCTCCCATGCATACAGGCCGCCCTTGCTCCCGGGCAGGAAGCGATGGGCGAACGCAGAGCCGATGCTGCGGCCGTAAAGGTTGACGATGTGCTCGCCCTGGCGCAACGGAAACGCGATGCGCTGATAGAGAGCATCCGCGCCGCGCGTGCCGATGAGGCCGGACCTTCGCAGCAGTTCGAACGAATAACCTTGTGCCGTCAGATATCGGCGCAGGATTCCACCAGGCGCGTAGCCGATGCCGAGTTCCCGGATCAGTGTGGGATCTTGCACTCCGCGCCGGTGGAGATAGTCGAGCGCCTCGGGACAACGACCCAGTTGCTGCTGATAGAACGCCGCGGCCTCCTCGAACACAGCACTGGAATCAACTTCCGGAGCGATCTCCGGATCGAGGCTGGCCAGGCTCTGGCGGAAGGATAAGCCGCGCGATAACTGGACGAAACGGATCAGGTCGCCGCCCTGCCCGCAGCCGTGACAGTAGAACACATCTTTGCGCGTGTTCACATAGAACGACGGCTGACTTTCCTTGTGCAGCGGACAGAGTCCGGCATATTCGAATCGGCCTGCGGGCCGCCCTGCCCAGTTGTGCTGCCGCAGGTACTCCAGCAGCGGCGTTCGCCGCTTTAGTCTTTCGACGTCTTCACCCACAGCACCTTTTCGCCTCCGGAGCCCAGCGTAGGAGAACCTCGCCGGAGTTCCCAGGCAAGGATGGTAGGGAAAAGGATTTTTTCTTAGCGGCGCATAGGGCAGAGGACTTCGAGCACCGGAGTCAGCCAGGATAAGAACGCTGATTCGCCCTGAAGCGAGTGAGCAGATTCCAGCCACTGCGTTGCACGCGCAGCCGTCTTGCGGAGAAAAGACAGCGCCGGCTCTGACTCGTCCACACCTTGTGACCAGCGGCGCACGGTAGAGGAATCGGGTGCGCGGTCAGCATCCTTGAACTTCGGCGCCGCCTTCTCCCACGAACACTGCTCCACAAAGCGACGCAGCAATGCCTGGCAGCGTGCCAACAGGCTGTAATGCGTATAGGGCAGAGAAAACACCGGGAGAAACGTGAAGGTCCTTCCGCATCGGACACAGCGGCCCCGGCGAATCCCGATCCAATCGTGATGTTCGTCGTGCGCCTGCTTGCGCCGTCGCCCATGGCCAACGATCGAATCCTGTTCGCAAACCGGGCATCGGCGTAAAATAATCTCGTCCGAGTCTTCGGCCCAGCAGGCAGCAAGTCGCTCCAGCGGGACCGACACTGGGACAAAGAGGATCGTAACCTCACACGGGTCCCGCTTCCCGCTGCGATCCGCCAAGATGCTTGGCAGGAAGCGGGGCTCCGCCTCCTGAAGAAAATCCAACTGAAAGAAAATATAACTTCTTACCGGGCATGATCCGGGATATTGGCCGCTTATCTCCGCCGAGGCACCCATCGAGGACTGATCAGTCTCGGTAAGTCGGCTTGTGGCAAGGTTTTCCGGAAGGTGCTGATTGCTCCGGGCGAATGCTGGTAAATCTGACCTTATTGCCAGCCGCTCCGGTCAGAATCATCCTGGGGTTGACGATCGATGGATCGGCAGTCAAGGCCGCGTCGCTTCAAACGGCCAAATCGACTTCACCAGGTGGCCGCGGAATGTCCTATCTCGAAGTGTACTGAGTTCCGCAATTTCCGTTTCTGTTTTTCGCAGAAGAGCCGACTTGTCAGGCACATAGCCCCAAAATGTAACAAGAATTTGCGGAACCGGAACTAACGGTTAAAAACCCTATCGCTAGGGCACACGTAGGGTGGCGCGTCACCCGCAACGGGGTGGGCCGGGGGGAAGGACCCGTGAGGCATCGCCACTGAGGTCCATCCTTCGCTTGGTTGCAAGCTAAGTCTTATGAGTGCGTTAGCTCTATAATCCTCCGCAATTAGAGTGAACGGCCGGCCCGTGTGGGATCGTGGTTATATGGGATCGGCACGAAAGCGCACGCGATTGCCGCTTTACACTTGCCTCACAGCCCTCAAGCTGTGCCCAACCCGCGGCCGTTCTCTAGCTTTGTTATGCCTGTGTGCTGTCGATCCGCGCTAATTCGCGTTGCATTTCCTTCAATCGTTCCCACCGTCTTGCCTCACGTGATTGCCGATCTTCGTTTGCAATCACTTGGCATTCAGGACAATCACCGTGCATCACCTGGCTTAATGAACGTGTTAGTTCACCGTAGCGTCCGATGTATCGGCCTTCGTCGTATGCCTTTAGTTGTTCCCTTGTTTCCACGCATTCATGTGTGGGCCATCGGTTGTGCTCAAGGCAATAGCCTTTTGACCACAGCACAAGTCGAAACCAAAGTCTTTTCATTGCTCTGCCTTTCGCTGATCTAACCAATCCGCCCAGGCTTGCAACATCGTGCGCCGTTGCGCGGCATATTGGGCGCGGTTGTAGATGCCGGCCACGCCTTTCTTGTTATGGTTCAAAGCCTTTTCAATCCAATCCGTGCTGTATTCCAATTCGGCCAGGTTGGTTGCCGCGGTGCGCCGGAGATCATGCACCGTGAAATGCGCGAGGTTTGCCGGCACGCAAGCAAGCGCGCGGTTCAATGTGCTTGCGGCCATCGGCGTTAGTGTTGCGCCGGCCATCGGAAACACGAACCCGCTGCGCTCCCGATCCGCTTCCAATTCCGCGAACAGCGCAACCGCTTGCCGGCTCAAATACACGATCTGCGCAACGCCGGTTTTGCTGTTTTCGGCCGGTATTTCCCAGGTTGCCGCGTGCCAATCGATGTGCTCCCAACGCGCCAGGCGTAGCTCACTTTTGCGCGTCAACGTCAACAGGATCAACCGCAGGGCGATCTTATGCCGGGCCTTGATCTTCGCCGCGTCCAATGCACGCAAAAACACGCCGATTTCTCGAGGTTCTAACGCGCGCGTGCGGCTCCGCACCGTGCCCACGAACTTTGCTTTAATCACGTCCAACGGATTCTTTTCAACGGCGCCGCAAACCAGGGCATAATCCCAAAGCCGCTTGAGCAAGTTGCGGAGCGCCAACGCGGCCGAATCATGGCCGGCGCGCTTGGGTTTCCAAATGATCCCCCGAAGTGCATCCACGTCCACGGCCGAAATCGGCGTGTCACCGATCACGGGCCAAATATCGCGCTCAAAGTAACGCCGAACCGGCGCCAGATCCTTGCGCAAGTCTTCCAGTTGCTCCCGGAAATAGCATTCGGTGAACGCGCGCACCGTCAACCCGCGCAATTCCGCTTGTTTTTCGGCTTGGCGCAACTCCGCGGGTGACTTGCCGGCGCGAACGGCCGCCAAAACGTCAGAATTGGCACGACGCGCGTCCGCAAGATTTAGGTGAGGCCATCGGCCCAGGTGACACTTACCGGCGCGACGTCGCAACGTATAGCGCGAATACCACGCCATCCTGCCGCTTGGGTGAACCTCAAGCCACAATCCGGCGCCGTCTGCGATCATGCGGCGCTTGGGTTGTGGCTCAAGAGCTTTGATTTTGGCAAGTGTTAAAGGCATTCTCGATTGGCCCTGTACTCCACCGTGTACGCCGTTTCGTTTTTCGCGCAAGAAATGTTTTGTTTTGTGTTGCGCTCCATTTTCGGAGTGAGAAAATTGCCGTTTCTGTCAAGCCGCGCCCGCGGTCAAAACTCCGTCGTCGCAAAATAGCAAGGGAATTTCTGACCCGCGGAAATCTGGCGGTCAAGTTCTTCGCGGAATGTGCGCGGTTTGTAATCGGGCTAGCCATAACCCTCGTTTGTGCGGGCTTGCCCACGATTGCGAACTGCATTGTTTCCCCCCGTTCGGCCGGCCTTGGTTTTGCGCCCGGCTCATCCAATTCACCAGGAAACGCTTCATGCGGTTGGCCGTTTTTTTGTAGCACGCGTTGGCGTCAAGCCACGCGCGGGCCTTAATCAATTCGGTGAGCACGTTGACGCCGGGATATGCCGCCGCCCAGGTCAGGCAATCCACCGCGGCAACGGTCCATTGCTCACCGCTGATCGTTAGGAACGTGATCGGCTTGCCTTCGGAATCAAGGGCCGGCGTCTCAACAGGTGCAGGGGATCGGAGATTGTAGGCGTGGCGCTTGTTGCCGCCGCGCTAATGTCTTCAGTCTTTACTGTCTCTGTCTCTGTCGTGCGGTCTAACCGCCTGTCACACGGGCCGTTAGACGGGCGCCGTAACCGCCCCTCTTCACCGCGTTGCAGTCTCTCCATCCGGGCCACATGCTCAAGATGGCGGCCGTGGGCGTCTTGCCAAAGTCGATATTGCGTTGCGCTGTAGAGGCGCCCGGCGCCATCCGCGTTGAACGCCGCGCGCACCTCCTGCGCAATGCCTTCCCGTGACGGTTCGGTGACGGCTTCAGCGCCGCAGCCATTTTGGTCTGTAAGAGTCACTAACGCTATTGGCCCGCAGAATGGCCCCCACGGGAAAATTCTGGCGTGCAATTGGCTAATTTATGAGAGGGAGAAAACGTCTGGGATAGGAAAATCTCCCCTAATTCTGCACAGGCTACTTCTGGGCTCGCGGAAAAGAGACATTTAGTATTGCCATTTCGAAGCAGGACCAGTGATGTCTGAATGATAATTAGCGCGTGCTTCCGCCCGGCGGAAACGTGTTAGGCGATATGGACATCGCAATATACTGTTGTAATGGACTCGGTATCAACAAATGTCTTTGAACTGGAAATTCCTCCGACCTTGGCACAACTCTGTCAACCATTCTTTCGAAGAGCTTTGCTGCCAACTCGCGGAATATGAAGCGGTCCCGCAAGGATCCGACTTCGTACGCAAAGGGACGCCGGACGGTGGTGTGGAATGTTTTTGGAATCTCTCCAGCGGTAGTGAATGGGGCTGGCAGGCTAAATTCCTTCTCCTGCCATTCAGCGCCGTTCAATGGGGGGAACTAGACGATTCAGTATGCAATACGTTGAAAACGCACCCGCTCCTGACCCGTTACACAATCTGCCTTCCCTTTGATCGTCCAGATGCGAGGTCGCCAAAACAGAAGTCCTTCTTAGACCGCTGGAACGACCGGGTGAAAAAGTGGGAATCCGCTGCCTCCAAACTCGGAAGAACGGTCGAATTCCGATTCTGGGGAACACACGAAATCAGCGAGAGGCTCGCTCGACCTGAGCACGCTGGTCGGACCAGGTTTTGGTTTACGTCAGAATTTCTTAGTGAAGACTGGTTCAGATCCCAACTCAAAGCGGTGATTGCCAATGCTGGTGAAAGGTATACACCCGCATTGAACATCGAGCTCCCTATCGCTAAAGTGTTCGACGGACTTTGCCGCACCGCATCCTTCTATTCAAGATTCACAACTCATCTCAACACAATCCAAGAGGTAGGACGCTGGATCCCTGGCAAGAGACTTGCGCAAATCAGCGAGACAAACGCATTAAGTCTCAAAGAGAATCTGGATCGGCTTTACCGTGATTGCCGGACTATCGAAAGCAGGCAATTTGGACCTTTACCCTTCGCCGATCTGGGAGTGCCCGCACTCGAATCATCCCGCAGATGTATCGAAGTCTTGCAACAACGGCAAGAAGACTTGAGAACGGCAAGTGTGGGTTCCTCAACCCTAGATGACTCAGCACGCGAGGCGCAAGAACGCTTGGATGGTGAAATTTCCAACGTCTGGCGTCTGACAAAGGAATTGCGCAACCTGCGGGAGTTCTCCGCAAGCGCCGATGCTATTGCTGCGAATCGCGTAGCTGTCCTAGTTGTCGGTTCTCCGGGAGCCGGGAAGACACACCTATTGTGCGATGTGGCCGCAGATCGAATAAGACGTGGGTACCCAACCGTGATGCTCTTGGGTGAACAGTTTGGTATAGGTGAACCGTGGCAGCAGATCTTATCACTACTCGGCTTGGACTGCGCTAGAGACGAATTTCTCGGTGCCTTGGAGGCGGCAGCACAAGCAGCGGGAACGAATGCATTGATTCTCATAGATGCGCTTAACGAGGGTGATGGACAGAAGATGTGGGGCAAACACCTGGCCGGAATGCTTGCGCATATCGACCGATTCCCTCGCGTGAGGCTCGCCCTCAGCGTTCGCAGCTCATATGAGTCTCTGGTGATTCCACCACAACTCTTCAGCGCGAATCGGCTGCTCCGTATAGAACATCGAGGTTTTGAGGAACGTGAATTTGAAGCCACAAATCGGTTCTTCAAGTACTTTGGCATCGAGCCGACCCTGCCCCACCTTTATCCGGAGTTTTCTAATCCGCAGTTCTTGATGTTGTTTTGCCGCAGTCTCCACAACAAGGGCTTGACGCGTGTTCCAACGGGTCTCCAAGGCATCACTTCTATTTTTGAGCTTTACCTGGACGCCCTGAATAAAAAGCTAAGCGACCCTAGCCGTCTTAATTTCGATGTGGCTGACGAGATTGTGCCTCATGCCATTGTTCAGGTTGCCAAACAGGTGGCCAAAAGCGGTCGCCGCAGGCTCCCGGTTGCGAAAGCGAAAAAGGTAATCGACTCGCTCTTACCCGGCAGGCAATTCGATACTTCACTCTATAGACACCTCGTTGTGGAAGGGGTTTTTGCTGAAGATTTATTCAGCTCTCGGGGAAAAACAAACACGGACCGGGGAATCAGATTCTCGTATGAGCGATTCGCAGACCACATCATAGCTCAGCACATGCTCGAAGCTCATCTGGACAAAGCGTCGCCTTCAAAATCGTTTGAGTCTGGCACCCCACTGGGCAGCCTCTTTTCTGACGATCTTTCGGCGTGGCGGAATCAGGGATTGATTGAAGCAATATGCATCCAATTGCCGGAGGTTATCGGTAAGGAACTTCCCGGCGTCATCCCAAAGAAGATGTGGGACCGGCCCGTTCGACGTGCCTTCCTTGAAAGTCTGCTTTGGCGCAAAAGGAGCGCATTTAGTGATGAGACCTTGGCGTACATAAATGATGAAGTCTTAGCGTACTCCGAGACGTTCGACGCCTTTTGGAACGTGGTCCTCACATTATCTCCGGTTCCAGATCACCCCCTAAACGCCAGCTTCCTGAATCAACATCTAGCGCGCTTTTCCATGGCTGAACGAGATAAATGGTGGTCCACTTTCCTGCATCGGCGATACCAAACTGAGAGTGCTGTTGACCGTCTTCTAGACTGGCCCTGGTTTTCCTCAACCGGGAACGAGGCGGATAGAAACTCGTTGGTCCTGTACGGAATTGCTCTTGCGTGGCTCTTCACAAGTTCGAACCGCTACCTCCGAGATAAGGCAACAAAGACGCTAGTGAGACTGGTGGACAAGCGCACTGATGTCTTGCTGGAGATACTCCGAGCTCTCCGAGATGTCAATGATCCCTATGTGATCGAGAGGCTGTGCGCTGTGGCCTACGGAACTGCAACGAAGTGCACAGATGTTGGTCAACTAAAGGAACTCGGAGAGTTTGTATACGCGTGGATCTTCGCCAAAGGAACGCCACCCGTCCATTTGCTCATTCGTGATTATGCGAAAGGAGTAGTGGAAAAGGCTCTCCATGCGTGTGGGCAACTAAATGTTGACGCTTCCAAAATTCGACCGCCATACGGCAGCGGATGGCCGAAACAAATACCTTCAACCGCAACGTTGAAAGCGCGGTACGGCACTCGCCCTGAAAAGGTCGGGCCGGAGGAATGGTCAAAGTTCGCAATTTATGACTCAGTCATGGGGTACGGGGATTTCGCGCGCTACATTATCGGCACGAATTCGGGAGTCTTCGAGTGGTCGTCCACCCGACTCGGGAAGGCGCCGCGCATTTCGCTTCATGAACGGTATCGGCAGTTCATCGAAGGCCTCTCAGCGAAGAAAGGTGCTGCGTGGAGGAAGTTTGAAGCTGCCAGCTCTGCGGCCTCCCTCGCATATTTCAGAGAGCTGATCGAAGCTCGCGAGTCCGATCCGAAGCCATCTGAGAGCAAGCGATTGCTTGAAGCGAAGAAGCGGAAGGCAGAGATGGCATTTACATCTCTTCTCAGCACGAAGGAGCTAGCGACCTACAAGAAATATGTTGTGAAATACCGCGCGAGCGGGCCGGACGACGAGAGCAGGTTCGATCTTTCTCTGCTGCAGCGCTGGATTCTCCAACGAGTTTTTGACTTGGGATGGACCGTTGAACGCTTCGGACTGTTTGATCGCGACGTGGATAGAGGATATGGTAGGGAGTCCAGAAAGGCTGAGCGTATCGGAAAGAAATATCAATGGATTGCATATTACGAATGCCTTGGCCATGTCGCAGATAATTTTGAATTCGGAAGCGAATGGCGAGACAGTGAAAGGATCTACCGCGGACCTTGGCAGATTTATGCTCGCGATATTGACCCGTCGTGCACACTGCTCCGCCTACCAGAGGGCTCAGAGGATAAGCTGAGCACGTGGTGGTCACCGACGAGCACATATAAGCTGGATCGCGGCTCCACAAGGGAATGGCTACGAAACATTAAAGATCTTCCCGCTGTTGAACCCTTTATTGAAATCGTGAATCCTACCGACGGCTCCGAATGGCTCACACTTCTGCAATATCCCCACTGGGAAGAAGAGAAGAGCTCAGAAATTGAAGAACGTCCCAGAAGATTATTTTGGTATCAGATTAGGTCGTACTTAGTCAGGCGCAAAAATGCAAATGCCGTCTTCTCTTGGTTGTCTAAGCAACATTTCTGGGGTCAATGGATGCGCTGGGTTAACGACTACCCTGGGGCGTACTTGGGAGAATTCTATTGGGCACCGGCCTTGGATTCCGCCGACGAAATGCTGACGCCCGAAACTGAAGGTGAGAAGAAACTGCGAGCCCTTCCAAGCCCTCTTTTATTTACAGCCGCGAGCTATCACTCCGCGCAGAATTCATTTGACTGTTCATCCGAAGATCCTTTCAACCTCCTGATACCCGGAAAAGCCCTCATGGAGGGAATGAAGCTGAATTGGAACGGAGTCGATGGCATGTATTTCAACGAGAAGGACGTGCTGGTCGCTTTTGATCCGGCCGTTACTACTGCCGGTCCACACGCGCTTGCGATACGGAAGCGGGAGCTTCGTGCGTTCCTGGATGCTTCAGAGTATTCTTTGATATGGACAGTCCTCGGCGCGAAGCAAGTGATGTCCGAATGGAACCATGTCGATTGGCCGGGAGAACTCCAGATCAGCGGAGTTTATCGAATGCAAGCGGGAAAAGTGGTTGGGCGATTGCGACCCATCTTCATCGAAAAATAGCTGAATGGAAGGGCACAGTGCTTAGCACCCCAAAGGAGCAAATTCCAGTGGAGCCACATGCCTGAGGCGAAGGCGCGCGGCCCTCGCCCCTTGAGGTTGGATTTTGTGTGCTCCTACCTTCGCCCCGGCAACGAGCGAACCCTAAAAGCATGAGAGCGAAGCGGCCTTTTTCTCTCCCATGCCTACTTGATTGGTTGATTGAATGCTTGTGTGCTTCTCCGATTAAGAGATTCCTGATTGAAAGACGGGACACGCTCAAGGAGCGAAGTACGGTGTCGCAACGGTGTGCGCACGGCGTAGGTACAAGCCCCGTTACGGGGTTCGCGACGAGACTCGTTCATGGCCGTTCCACCCTGAGAATGTCCATCACTTTGCTGTACACCAGAACATCCGGCTTGTCCTTTTGATGGTCGTCCTTAACGGCGTCGGCTACGCGAACAGTGTAGAGCAGCCCCGGTTCAGTGAAGCTCGCAAACACCAGCCGCTGTCCCTTGCATGGAGGTTCACCATTGGCTTGGCACCACGCCTTGTAGAATTTTGACTGGCGTCCGTAGCTCTTGCGCTTCGGATTGCTGCCCATGTTGAGGAATGCGGAGACTTCGGTTTCGCCATCCAATAGCATGAAATTCAGGCGCAAGCTCCAACGCTGGTACGCCGGGACCCATTGCGGGCCTTGCAACCCAGTACAGGAAGCCTGATAAATGCCGGGTGGAATCCGCGCATACGTTTCGCCCTGCCAGACCAGATCGGAGCCATCCGTTACGGCCTGTGTTGTCTCGTTCCGCCGTGTCATTCCTTTCCCTCCGGCGTTGCTTCGCTGAGAGTTTTGGTGCTCCGCAGAACAAACGTCTCCAAGTCTGCTTTGGAAATGAGCGTTCGCCCTCCTGCCTTGATCCGCCTGAGCTTACCTTGCGAGAGCCAAGCGGAAATTGTCCAAGGCGAAACCCGCAATAGTTCCGCCGCTTCCTTCGTGGTGACCAGATCGTCGATCAACATCTCTGTATCCCTTTCTCGCAGCCTGCGAGTGAAATACGGGAAGCGACTCAGCCCAGGCTGTGGCCGGGTCACTCCCCGCTGGTTTGCTTGTAATGATTCTCGGTTGGGATGCCTTTCTTCAGGCAGCTTTTGATGTGCTGTTTGGGTAGGCCTTCCGGCTTGCGTTGATCCTTGCGGCAATCCATGCGTTGATTTCCGACTCAACCCAGCCCACGGAACGCGGACCCAGTGCTACGGGGCGCGGGAATTCTCCCGCTGCCATCCGGTTGTAGAGCGTGCTCCTGCTAAGGCCGCACCGTGCTTTCACGGCATTCAATCGAATAATCTTCTCTGGATTGTTCAAGTTGTTCTCTCCTTTGACAGAATCGGCTCTTGCCGTCCATCTAGTTCCAACCTGTCTCAGAGTGAGAAAACCGCGCAAATTTCGAGCATTTTTTCGTGGCATGTCGCCAAGCCCAGCAATAGGCGCAAATCCAGTGGCGCGAGCAATTTAGCGGTGATCGGACAAAGTCGCATACGAAGTACGTACACTATCGCTTATAGTCGGCTATCAATCGGAGCCACTCAAGCGGATATCAAAGAATCTTTGGTTCTAGATATGGAGATTCGATACTCAGGACTAGAGCCGCTAGGCCGCGCCACCTCCGAAGTTGCCCACGATCACGTTGGATTCGTTCACAATCCCATCTACGTAATCAGCCCACCATTCGAGCATCTTCTTGCGCTGCTCCGCAAACTCGGCAACGATGTAAACAGCCCGTATCCCTTGCGCTTCATGGCTGAGAGCCTTTTCGATTACGTCTCGATTAAAGCCATGCTCCGTAAGCAGCGTTGCGCCCGTGCGCCGGAGATCGTGAATGGTGAGCGGGTCCATGTCGAACGTCAGGCCCTCAAGGGCTTTATTGAGAGCATTCTTTGCGAAGGGCCTTGTCAGGCTGCCCCGGCCCGGCATCACCAGCGCAGAATCCCCGGCCAGGGCCTTCAACTCCCGGAACATCGCGGCCACTTGGGTTGACAGGTAAACGATGTGCGGCTTACCAGTCTTTGAGTTCTGCTCAGGGATAAGCCACTCCCCCGTCTCAAAGTTCACATCCTCCCACCGTGCCAAAAGCAACTCGGACTTGCGGGAGAGCGTCAACAGGAGGATATGAAGGGCCAGTTTGAATTGCCGCCGGATGTTCGACTGGTAGATCGTGCGCAAATACAAGCGAAGCTCTTTCGGGGTGAGCACGCGGGCGCGCTTGCGCGCTTTGCCGATGTAGCGGGTTGCCACCATTGCAGCGGGATTGATCGTGAGCAGTCGCGTTTCAATCGCGTAGTCGAAGATCTGTTTCAATACCATGCGCAGTTGAATCGCCGCTGCAATGCGCCCATTGTCCCGCTTGCGGTACACCAGCCCTTGCACGTCCAGGGCGTTCACATCCTTGAGGGCCTTTTCTCCAAGAGTTGGGAATATCTCGTTATCGAGATATCGCCGAATCGACTGAGGGTCTTTCCAGCGTCTCAGCACTTGCTCCTTGTAGTACCGCTCCCCAAACTCTTTGACGGTGGGATTTGTGCTCTGCCCCGCGCGCCTTTGCTGCAATTCCAGGGCGGGGTTAATTCCCCTTGCCACTTGCGCCGCCCGCTCGTCTCGCTTCCCTCGCGCCGCTTTGAGGGACAGATCGGGATAGCGGCCTAGAGTCACCTTCCCGTATTTGCCATCGAGAAAATACCGATAGACCCAGGACATTTTGCCGCTTGGCAGTATGTCCAGCGAGAGCCCCCGGCCATCGCTCACCATGTACCGCGCCGCCCTTGGTTTCAAAGCCTTGATTCCAGCATCCGTGAATGCCATCTTGCCCCTTTCATATGTCGCCAGACCGATTCTGGCGACATATCCGCCTCTGGAGACATACTGGCGACATATTTTCAATTGGATACCCATGTCGCCTGTTGGACATTATAGGGCATCAACTACTTATTATACAAGGATTTAATTGCGATTTCTACATTCCATTGGACCCCCTCGGACATCGAATTATTTTCCGATGCAGAAGGTGGAAAAGATCAGGTTCAGAATGTCGTCGGGAGTGGTTTGGCCGGTGAGCGAGTCGAGAGCCCAGAGCGCGCGATAAAGATCGAGCAGGATCATCTCGTGGGGAATGGCGGCGGCGTTAGCCTTGGCGGCGTCGGCCAATGCGCCAAGCGTAGTGGTGATGGCCTGATGCTGGCGGAGATTGGTGAGCATGCCGGGTTCGGCCGCAGCGCCGCCGGTGGCGAGGGCCAGGATTTTCTCGCGCAACGCGGCAATGCCTTCGCCGGTGAGCGCTGAGGTGGGAAGCGCAGTGACAGCTTTAAGCGCGGGCTCTTGCGCGATCGCGGACGGAAGATCATTTTCTGGACGCGGCGCTTCCGAATTTGCCGATTCCAATTTCGACGAGACCAATTCCACCGATTTCAGCAGATCGGATTTGTTGATGGCGACAATTGCCGGCCGGCCAACGACTGCAGCCAGCAAACGGTGCTCTTCGTCGTTGAGGTTTTGCGTGGCGTCGAGCACGATGAGGACGAGCGCCGCATCGGCGAGAGCTTCACGACTGCGATGAATGCCGAGCTGCTCGGCTTCTTCGAGAATTCCAGCCGCAGAACCATCGAGTGACCTGGGAGAGCCTTCGCGCAAACCTGCAGTGTCGACGAGCTCAATGGGAATGCCCCCGATGGAGATGCGTTCGGTGACGAGGTCGCGTGTGGTTCCGGGAGCGGCGGTGACAATGGCGCGATCGCGCTCTGCGAGGCGATTGAAGAGCGAGCTTTTGCCCGCGTTAGGACGGCCCACAATGGCGAGGGTGAGGCCGTCGTGCACAATGCGGCCGCGGGCGAATGATGCTTCGAGCGCGGCCAGCGGCGGAGTGAGCTCGGCGATGCGCCGGGAAATTTCCTGCTGCGGCGTGACGTCGAGATCGTCTTCGGCGAAGTCGATGCCGGCTTCGAGCAGGGCGACGAGTTCGACGAGGGCTTGCTTGACGGGCGCGACACGATGGCTGAGCGCGCCACCCATTTGGCTCGCGGCCTGGCGCGCCTGGGTGAGCGTTTGCGCGTCGATGAGATCGCGCACAGCCTCCGCCTGCGTGAGGTCGAGGCGGCCGGAAAGAAATGCGCGCTGCGTAAATTCGCCAGGCTCGGCCAGGCGTGCGCCCAGCTCGAGCGCGCGGCGCAACAGCAAGTCCAGCACCACGGGCGAGCCGTGTGCGGCAATCTCCACCAGGTCTTCCGCGGTATAGGAATTCGGCGCGGCGAAGAATGTCACCAGAGCTTCGTCAATACGTGTGGTTTCGTCGCGCGCGGGGTTGTCGGCATCGAGCACATCGGCCAAACGCGCGTGAGCGTGTTCGAGAGGATGACGCATTCGCACCAACTGCACCGCGATCGATGCGGCCAGCGGACCGCTAAGACGCACGATGCCGATGCCGCCGCGCCCCGGAGGTGTGGAGATGGCGGCGATGGTGTCGGTAATCGGGTCGGGCGCGGGCATTTCTTCCCCTCAGTGTAGTGTGCGAGGGGGCCAAGCCCTAAAACATGACCTAGATCCGGTCGTAAGCAAGGAGGGGGTCCAATTTGGGAAAGTAATCAAGAAATTTGTCCTCACGGGATAGTGGCGCTGCCGACGAGACTGCTCTAGAGTTAAAGCGTCGACGTTTCTCTCGGCGGGTTCGACGGCTGCCGCTCCGGGAAGCTCGACCGGCCTGAGGCGAATGCGATGAAGGCTGCGCGGTTGGCTACGCTTAAATTCTTTGCGCTGGTGTTCCTGCTGGCGGGTCTGGCGGGCCTCATCGCGTCTGCCGCCATCTCCACACATTATCTTGTCGTGATGCCCCGCGAGCCAGCGCCGGGTCCAACCCCCAACGAATTTCGCAGTATTCCACGCAGCATTCATGGCGTGACGGTTTACCAGACCGCGCAAGAAAATCGCCTGCTCAACACATGGGAGTTCACCTCGGTAGGAATTTTCCTTGTCGGCGTCACGCTCAGCGCCATTTACATGGAGAAGTGGGGCAGCATGCAAGTGCCGGCCGGTGCTGAAGAAGAGCGCGCACTCGCGGAAGATCTGCGGTGAGGCCCTAAGATCGATGCGCGGCGCGTAGCGCGCAGCGCAGCCCACTACAATAAAGCGATGCCTGAGTTACCCGAGGTGGAGACTATCGCTCGCGGAGTGAACCGGCGCGTGCGCGGTGACCGCATTGTGCAGGCGTGGTTTGGCAAGCGCCCGCAGACCTTCAAAACTCCGCCGTCACGGCAGGCGAAAGGCCTTGCGGGGCGCACGATTCTGGACGTGCACCGCACCGGAAAGCACATTGTTTTCGAGTTGAGCGCGGGGGCAGGCGGAATTAGAAAGCAGAATGCCGGCATTTCATTCCCACCCTTGCCCGCAAAGAACGCGGTCAAGGATGGGGCACCCGCGGTCCTGAACCAGTCGATCGCATCGGATGCGCAGTGGATCGTGCATCTGGGAATGACGGGGCGATTGCTGGTGGCAACGCCGGATGCTCCCGTAGCCCCGCACACGCACGCGCGGCTCGAACTGGCCAGCGGCAACGAGCTGCGGTTTGTCGATCCGCGCCGCTTCGGCCGGCTGGAGTTCCGCAACCTGCGCAGCACTGGCGGCGCCCCATTTGAAGCGCCCGGAGCCGAGCCGCTGACCATTGGCATTGACGCATTTGCCGAGCTCTTCCACCAGCGGAACATGCCGATCAAGGCGGCGCTGCTGAACCAATCCCTCCTGGCTGGAGTGGGCAACATCTACGCGGACGAGAGCCTTTTTCAAGCCGGCATCCGCCCGCGACGGCGCACCAACCGGCTGACCGCGGCGGAGCTGGAACGGTTGCGCCTGGCGCTGCGCCAGATCCTCACGCACGCCATCCGCCTGGGCGGCTCTTCGGTTTCGGATTATGTGGACGCTGAGGGAGAACGCGGCTTCTTTCAGCTCGAACACTGCGTCTACCAGCGCACGGGCGAGCCGTGCCGCCATTGCCAGACGCCGATTCGGCGCATCGAACTGGCCGGGCGCGGAACCCACTTTTGCCCGATCTGCCAGCGTTAAATCGGCTCCCGGAGTCCATTCTGCGAGTATGTATCTATGGTTTTTGGGAGGAATTTGGCTCAAAAACTCCGCGAACCCATAAGATTTGTATAAAAATTATCGCACAAATCTTTAAGAATCAGCGAAGTTACGAAAGGCCTGTTAATTGCTAAGTAATAGGCGCCAGTGATGATTCGGCTGCTGAAGGAAGGCCCAGCGAGCCAGAGCCACACAGGGGTACCCGGCACGAGCAACCGCCAATGAGCGGCCCTCAAATGGGACAGCCAGCCGGGAAGCCCAAAGTTGGAGCGGTGGAGACAGCCACAGCCCACTACATAAGCTGGGAGGCCAGTGACCAGCATATAAGAAGCGAGACGCCACCCTTTAAACGGTGGCGTTTTTCACGTCCGTAAGCCTTTTTGCCAGTGCAGCGCACCTGATCAGGGGACCGACGTGACGCTTTCGGGGGAATCGCGCCAGTCATTTCCCTCGGCTTACCCCCTTGCCAGTGGGGGACCTTCGCTGTAGTATCAGAGTTGCCTATCAAGCGGCTGACGCGGGCCACCCGGGCATGGGTAGAGCAAGCTCGCCGTTGAGCAAAGAAACATCGCCAGACAGTTGAGATCGTTCAGAGTGCACTGCGTGCGACAGTTGCTCACATAGGAAATGGCATTACCTGAGAAAAGCAGCAGCCGCGCCGAGTCGATACCGGCGAGCGGATGGAGTGAATAAACGACTCCCGCAAATAAAGCGGCAAGTGCATTTTCACAGAGGGTCAAGTGGTGGGAGTACGCACCAGGAGGCGCGTCTACCGGCTGCAATTGGAGCCTGGCGAGAAGCGCCAATACGAGTGAATACCAGAAGGCCACGCGAGTTTGGATGAAGGCAGTGCGCCGCCATGGATGTGCTGCATTTTCTCTCCTCAGGGGAGAGAACTTCGGCAGAAGGTTGGCGGTTGTTTCACCGTTTGCAGCCCACGCAAAGCAACGAATTACAGCAAAGTACCAGGAAGTACACGCATCATGACAATAGAACCAACGCAGCCCCAGCCTGAACAGGGGCCGACTCCTGACAACGGTCAGATGCAGTCGCAAGGGCATCGGCGCCGCCGGCGCCGCCGCAAGAATAAATCCAGCCAACAGGGCGGGATGCCGCCTCCGCAAGGGCAGGCGCAGCCCCAGCCGCAGATGCAGGCGCCACCGCAGATGCAGGCGCCACCGCAATCTGCGCCGCCCCGGCCTCCCCACCAACGCCAGGGCCGCAAGAAAAAGTTCTTCCAGAAGGACAGGGGTCCTGCACCGTCGCCCGGCAACAGCATCAACGCGCCGCAGGGCAAGCGCAGAGGGCGGCAGAAGGGCCCGCGTATGTTTGTCGGCCCCATGGACCATAGTTATCGCGTGGTGAATGGAAATGTCGCGGACGGCCCGGCCTCCACCATTCCCACGGCGGGCAACGGCCATAGCAGCGGATATTATCCCGATGTCTATTCCGGACAGGCTCCGGCGCCTATTCGCGAAAACGCGCCCACGCGCATCTTCTGCTTCATTGAGGATCTCTTCTTCCTGGCCAAGATCCAGGAGACGGCCCGCAAACTGGGCGTCAAGGTGGAGTTCATCAAGGGCGATAAAGACGCCGTGGCGCGCATCCACGACTTGCCCGAAAATGAGCGGCCCTCACTGCTGGTGTTCGACCTGAACAACCTGAACGCCAAGCCTATGGCACTGATTCCCAAGTTCAAAACCAAGTTCAAGAAGGCGGTTTCGATCATCGGCTTCCTCAATCATCTGCAGGGAGACCTGAAGATCAAGGCGCTCGAAGCCGGCTGCGACGTGGTGATGCCGCGCTCGGCCTTCTCGCAAAGCCTGCCCATCCTGCTGCGCCGCTACGGTGTGGAAGAGGAAGAGGAGCAGGAGCGGCAGCCGGCGTTCTAAAGGCAGCCAGTAGCCAATAGCCAGTGGAACAAAGGGCGCACTCGCATAGAGCGCGCCCTTTTTATTATGGATCGCACTATGGGAAGGCGTGAGGGCTGGGCGCGTGAGCCCAGTCTGCAACTTTCCATTGGGGTAGATAAAAACCATCGCGGCGCAGCCTAACCAAATTTTTCCCCCCACTTTTTCAGGGCCTTCAGCACCGGGCCCAGTTCCTTACCCTTTGCGGTGAGGAAGTATTCGAGCCGGGGCGGGTGATCTGCATAGTTGCGGCTCGAAACCACTGCGCTCGATTCAAGTTCCTTCAGTCGCGCCGACAGTACGCTGGGCGTCAAGCCGGGCAGCGCGTCCTCGAAGTCCTGGAAGCGCCGGGACTCATGCAAGAACAAATCCCTGAGGATGAGGATCGCCCAGCGATCCCCGATCACGTCCAGCGTAGAGGCAACGGGGCAATTGAGTGAGTATTTTCTGGCCATATTCGAAACGCCAATTCTTATCAGTATAGCTCATTACTTGCATCTTAATAGTCACTATGTTAATCATATTTACTAAACATGCTCGACCGTGGGTTTGCTTCGGGTCGCGCGGCCATTCGCAAGAAGCACTGACCGCAAGGCGAAGAGCAGATTTCGGCTCGCAGATATTTCTCATCTCTCAAGGAGCACCTTATGACACTGCCGCCAAATTTCGTTGAAGACTTTGGATTCGTGGCCGACACGATCACCCTAGCCGCGCTGTTGATCGGGCTGCGCATGGCGCTGAAGCGGACGCAATTTCCGGCGTCGACGCGCAGCGCAATATGGTTGGGCCTCAGCGCGCTGGTTCTTGCCTGGTATGGGCTGATCATGGCGCTGGCGAAGCACGATGTTTTCCGCGCCTCACCATTAGCGAAGTCCCCGGCGCTGCCGCTTGCGGTGTTTGCGCCGGTTCTGCTTTCACTCTGGCTCATTCTTCGCTCGCAGTCGATGGCGAAGATTGTGGACGCGACGCCGTTGTCGTGGCTTGTCGGAGCGCAGGCTTACAGAGCCCTCGGCGTCATCTTTCTTGTCTTGTGGGGCTCGGGACAGCTCCCGTGGCAATTCGCACTCCCCGCAGGTTGCGGAGATGTCCTTGTGGGTTTCTTCGCAATTCCGATTGCACTTGCTGCCCGTGGTGGTTCAAAGGCGAGCAGCAAGGTGGCTTTCAGATGGAATGTGTTGGGAATCCTTGATCTCGTGGTCGCTGTGGGAACTGGGTTTCTGACTTCACCGGGGCCCTTCCAGTTGCTGGCATTGAATCACCCTAATCTTTTCGTTTCGCGTTATCCCCTGGTGATGATTCCGGCTTTCATGGTCCCGCTCTCGTTCATTTTGCATGGCATTTGCCTGTGGAAGCTGCGGCGCACGGCGCAACCTTTGACAAACGTGCCTCTGGCGCCGTACTGGATGAGCCCGAAAACTTCGACGGGCAGGCTGGAGAAGCAACACTAACCTGGTGGCCAGGTCATTTGCCGGCCGCCCAGCAAATGCAGATGCAGATGGTCCACCGTCTGGCCGCCGTCCTCGCCGGTATTCACCACCACACGGTAGCCTTTCGCGAGGCCTTTGTTGCGGGCAATCTCCGCTGCCACACCCATGAGGTGACCGAGCAAGGCGCCGTGCTCCGAAGTTGCCTCGGCGAGCGAATCAATATGCTCGCGCGGAACGATAAGCACGTGTACGGGAGCCTTGGGATTGATATCGGCAAAGGCGTAGACGCGCTCGTCCTGGTAAACGGCTGTGGACGGAATCTCGCCGGAAGCGATCTTACAGAATAGGCAGCTCATGGCGTGACCAGTGTACAACGCGCCCGCTCAGGCAGACTCGATGATCATGTTCGCGTACGGAATGGTGTCGCCGGTACGGATGAGGCCAATGGCGCGCGGAACGCGTTTCTTGAATTCGATGTGCGGCTCGAAGGTGAGCGGGACGCCTGCGAGGGCCGCGGCGAATTCCTTGCGCGTGCGAGCGTTGTTAGCGCCGTGGAACTCTTCGGCCATCCACGCATGGCCGACCACGTAATTGGCGCGGATGGCGTTGAGCACATCGAGCACGCGCGGCACGCCGTCAACGAGCGAGATGTCGACGGTTTCAATCTGCGGCCAAAAGGGAAATCCGCGGTCGGCGATGACGAGCGTGTTGGTATGGCGAATGCGCGCGAGCAGCGCAAGAATGTGCGGGTTTAGAATGCCGGACTTCAACATGAGATCGAAACCCCCTCATGAACTTTCAATCCTGACCAGCTTACAATGTCGCCATGGCCGCTTCCCCGCCGTTGCGCGTGATTCACACCGTGTGCTCGCACGATTGCCCGGACTCGTGCGCGGTTCTCGTGACGGTGAATGAAGAGGGCCGCGCGGTGAAAGTAGAGGGCGACCCGTCGCAGCCGGTGACTCGAGGGTTCTTGTGCGGCAAGGTGGCGAAATATCTCGATCGCGTCTACGCGCCGGACCGCGTTCTCTACCCACTCAAGCGCAAATCTAGAGCGGCAAAAGGACCACGGCCCCGTGGGCAGGAGCAAGAAGCCTTTGAGCGCGTGAGTTGGGACGAAGCGCTGGATGCAATCGCCGCGCGGCTCCAGGAAACGAGCGATCGCTACGGTCCGGAATCGATTCTGCCCTACAGTTACGCGGGAACCATCGGCGTGCTCGGCTACGGATCGATGGATCGGCGCTTCTTTCATCGCGTGGGCGCGAGCCAGCTCGACCGCACCATCTGCGCCGAGGCGGGCGGCCAGGCATGGAATTTGGTGTACGGCAAAAAACTCGGCACGCCCACCGAGGATTTCCGGCTCGCGAAGCTGATTCTCGCGTGGGGCGCAAACATTCACGGCAACAACATTCACTTGTGGCCGTTTGTTGAGGAAGCGCGGAGGAACGGGGCGCGGCTGGTCGTCATCGATCCTTACAGGACGCGCACCGCAGCCGTGGCCGACTGGCATATCGCGATCCGTCCCGGCACGGATGTTGCGCTGGCGCTAGGCATGATGCACGTGATTCTCAACGAGGGCCTGGAAGACCGCGCCTACATTGCCGAAATGACGCACGGCTTTGAGGAGCTGGCCGAGCGCGCGCGCGAATACACGCCGGAGCGCGTCGCCGCGTGGACCGGAATGACGCCGGGACAAATTGAGCAACTGGCGCGCGAGTATGCGACCACGCGGCCCGCGGCGTTGCGGTTGAACTACGGCGTGCAGCGCGCGGAGAACGGCGGCGCGGCGGTGCGCGCGATTGCGATGCTGCCGGCGTTGACGGGGGCCTGGAAGATCCGCGGCGGCGGCGGACAGCTTTCGATGTCGGGCGCCTTTGCGTGGGACAAAAAAGCGCTGGAGCGGCCGGATCTTGCGCTGGCTTCGCCCATAGGGCGCCTCGCGCGCGTGGTGAACATGTCCGCGCTTGGTCAAGCTCTCACAGAACTGGGGGCAACGGAGCGAGGGAACGAGGGAGCAAGAAAATCAGGCGACGACCTTGGAAACAATGAGGGACCGCGTGTACATGCGCTCTTTGTATACAACTCGAATCCGGCGGCGGTAGCACCGAATCACAACGCAGTGCGTCGCGGCCTCGAGCGCGACGATCTCTTCACCGTGGTGCACGAGCAGTTTTTTACCGACACCACCGACTACGCAGATTATGTGCTTCCGGCGACGACGTTTCTGGAGCACACAGACGTGCAGGGAGCGTACGGACACTACTTCGTACAGCTTTCGCAGCAGGCGATTGCACCGCGCGGCGAAGCGCGATCGAATGTGTGGCTATTCGGGCAACTGGCGCAGCGCATGGGATTCAGCGAGCCGTGCTTCCGCGACACGCCGGAAGAGATGATCCGCCAGGCGTTGGCGATCGGCGCGGATGGTCACTCAACCAACGCAAGCATGGAGCACATCTCGGTGGAAGATCTGGAGCGCGAAGGGCATATGCCGCTCAAGTTTCATTCGAGTCCCGACGCGCGGCCGTTTCTGCCGTTTACTTCGGGATCGGTTCCTACGCCTTCCGGCAAGATTGAATTTTTCTCGGAGGCGCTGGTGGCAGCGGATCTCGATCCGCTTCCGGGCTTTGTTCCTCCGGTCGAGTCCCGCTGGAGCGAGGCAGCGAAAAACTATCCGCTTGAGTTGTTAGCCCGCAAGAACGACAACTACATGAACTCGACGTTCGCGAATTTGCCGGGGCATCGCAAAATGGAGGCGCGGACGAATCAGAAACTCGAAATGCATCCGGAAGACGCGAAGGCGCGCGGGGTGGGCGAAGGCGACCTGGTGCGCGTCTTCAACGACCGCGGGTCGATCGAGCTGACGGCGATGCTGAATGCGCATCTGCCCGCGGGCGTGGTAGCTGCGCGGCTGGACTGGGCCAAGCTGCACCCCGGCGGCGCGAATGTGAACGCGCTCACCAGCGAACGGCTGACTGACATCGGCGGCGGGGCGACGTTTTATTCGACGCTTGTGGAGATAGAGAGAGCAGAAAGTGGGCAGTAGTGAATGGGGAACAAAGCGGGGCACCGGCATTTCCCTAAACATGGAGGAAGGATTGCCCGGCATGCTCAGAAGTCCGACTATTTGCGTAGTCGAAAGCAACGATTGTCGGGGTCCCAGACAACCCGATCCCGGTTGGTTTCCCATGCGACTTGCCAGGCTTGCTGTACGGAACGGATTCCATTTTTTCGAATGTACTTTCGCCAACATGGCTCTGCGGCTTCCTTGCAGCCGGACATAATCTTCTCCCAGTTGGGAATACCTGGCATGGTAGACGTTTGCCAATCCTTATCTGTGAATAGGTCAGTCAGGAAGAAAAACGCCACATCTCCTGATGTTGTATAGCTCCAGAAGTCAATGACCGGCTCTTTCGTTCGCATGGTCTCGGTAAGCTGAGAAATCAACACTGGGATTGATGATTTGCCCCCCGCGAGCACCTGCCTCGTAATTGGGTCGTCGTCGCACTCTTGAATGCGGCCTTTTACCGGGCAATGTCCGAACTGACTCAAAGAGAACTTGTGAGGGATCTGAGAAACCAAGCTGGAGCCGCAACTCAACGCGATGATGAGGCACAAAAGAATACGAATACGACCTAGCTGTTGGTACATGCGGAATATGATAGACCCGAAACGCACAGCGCGTGTGCCGTTCGGAAGGAGTCCGCTTGCCCACTCGTGGGTCAGGGCTTCTTCGCGCGTTCGCGCTGGAGTTCACGATACAAATCGCTTTTGGAGCGGCCGAGTTCGTGGGCCAGGCGCTTGAGCGCCTCCTTTTCTTCGATACCATCTTCGGATTGCATGCGCGCGATGTGTTCGGCATGGATCGTGCGAGAGGCAAAAGCAAAAACAACCGCAGGTCCTTCGACTGCGTTTGGCGCGTGGCGCCAAACTTCGCTCAGGATGACAGCAGTATTTGTGCTGCGAACCTTCAGGGCGGGACGTTAGCGCTTCTTTGCGCGTTCGCGTTGCAGCTCGCGGTACAAGTCGCTCTTTGATCGGCCGAGTTCGCGGGCGAGACGCTTGAGAGCTTCTTTTTCGTCGATGCCGCTTTCGGTCTGCATGCGGGCGATGCGAGCGGCGATGGATTCGGGTTTGGATTCAGTGCCTGGTGTGTCGTTGGAAGACTTGGTTGGAGTGGGTGCTTCAACGAGTAGCGTGATTTCGCCGCGGATGCGATCGCGCGCCGCGAGTTCCTTGCGCACCTCAGCCACGGTGCCGCGCAAAAATTCTTCGTGCAGCTTGGTCAGCTCGCGCGCAACCACTGCACGCAGCAGACTCCCCCACAGTTCTTCGATATCGGCGAGCGTTTCGAGAATGCGGTGGGGCGCCTCGTAAAAAATGAGCGTGTGCGGAGTCGAGCGCGGGTCAGCTCGTTCGCGGGCGGCGAGTTCTTCGAGAAAGGTGCGGCGCGCGCCTGCTTTTTCCGGCAGGAATCCGAAAAAGTGGAAATCTTCTGTGGGAAGTCCCGAGGCAACGAGCGCGCTGATGGCGGCGTTGGCGCCGGGGATAGGAATGACGGGCACTCCGGCGGCGATGGCTTCGCGCACCAGCCAGCTCCCGGGATCATTGATGGCCGGTGTTCCCGCGTCGGAGACGAGTGCGATGGCCTTCCCGGCCTTTATGTTTTGGATCAGTTCCGTGGCACGGGTGTGCTCGTTGTGCTGGTGGTAGCTGACCGTTTTTTTCTCGATTTGGAAATGATTCAGTAGCTTCTGGGTTTGCCGGGTATCTTCGCAGGCGATGCGATCGACGTTGCGCAACACATCGAGGGCGCGAAGAGTGATGTCGCCGAGATTGCCGATGGGAGTGGCGACGAGGTAGAGGCCCGGAGCGAGTGGATTGGAGTCGGCGGACATGGTTGGCCTGATGATACAGTTCTTAGTTCGTAGTTCTGAGTGCGGTGTCCGAGAAGTTCGTTGCATGAGCCGAAGCGCCGAAATGCAGGTTCTTCGACTCGCAATGGCGCATTTCATGCGCCATTTCTCGCTCAGAATGACATCCGATATTGGCTCGCTCAGGATGACAGAGTATTTTTGATGCGAGCTGTGAACCACGAACTGATCCCTGTCCCCTGAAACCTGACCCCTGTTATTGGCCTTGTTCCTGGCGTTCGATGCGCCGCTGTTCAGAAAGCAGCGCCATGGAACTCATGAGGTTCTGCACGCTGACGATGCCCACCACACGCCCGCTTTCCGTGATGGGAATCAGGGCCAGACCGTGTCCGGCGGTGAGGCGGCGGATGGTGGCGCCGAGCGTGTCCTCGGGCCGCGCCACCTGGAAGGCGCGCGACATGACCGACTGCACATAGCCGTTGCCGTCGTTGCGGAGAGCGTCGACGATGCGTTGCCGCGAGACGATGCCGACGAGTTGCGGACCGCGGACGACGGGAAAATCCTCCTGCAGCGAGTGCACGCAACGATACAAGGCATCGGCGAGAGTGTCAGAGGGCGAGAGCGTGGCAAAATCCGTGAGCATCACTTCGCGCATGCACACGGTGTCGACGACGGACTGGAAGAAGACGCCCTGATCCTCGATTTGCGCACCGATCATGACGAAGAAACCAGCGAGGACGAGCCAGGAATCGTGGAGCAACATGCCGCCCAGCATGGCGATGAGAGCCAGAGCCTGACCGAGTCCGGCGGCAGCGCGGCCTGCAGGCGCCACGCCATGCTTACGGGCGAAGGCATTGCGGACCAGGCGGCCGCAATCGAGCGGGTAGGCAGGGAACAGATGCAGCACGCCGAGACCCAACTGCATCCAGACCAGGCTGCGCAACAGGCTCTTAGGATCAATGAGAGGCAGAGACAGAAGCTGGATACTGCCACTGGCACCCAGAATGGCCGCGGCAGCGGCGAGACCCGCACACCAGTTGGCCAGCGGACCGGCAGCCGCCAGAACAAATTGCCCAGTGCCGTGATTGGCCTTTTCCTGGCTTTCAGGGTTGGCGTAGGCGAACAGTCCGCCGATGGGCAGCAAAAGGATGGCGCGCAGGCGCAGGCCCAGCCCCGCCGCAACCAGGAGACGCGCAGTCTCGCGCACGGCGACGGCTGCTACGAGGAGGATGAAGAGAGCCAGTCCACGCGGCCAGCCTTGCGGGCCACTCATGGCAAAAAGCACCAGCACCAGAAGCGGAAAGAAGATGTGGAGGCGGACCTCCACCCCCATCCACCGGCCAAACGGAATGGACCATCCGCGCATAGTTCGATTGTAGAGCGTCAAAGGCAGCTTTCAGCTATCAGGTTTTAGCTCTTAGCTCCATTCGCGGCGGGACCGTGGTTCGTGAATCGTGATTCGTGGTTCGTCGCCGGCGATCAATCGGCGGCTGCCTGCTGTCTACTGTCTCTCGTCCGCAAGCGGCCCGGAGGCCGGTCCTTTATGCTGGTGGGCGATGCGCATCATTGCCGGAACCTACAGATCGCGAAGGCTGGAGGCACCGCCGGGGCTGAGCACTCGGCCCACCAGCGACCGTCTGCGCGAAACGCTCTTCAATGTGCTGGCCCCGCGCATGGATGGTGCAGCGTTTCTGGATTTGTATGCAGGGTCAGGAGCGGTGGGCCTGGAGGCGCTCAGCCGTGGTGCTGCGCACGTGACGTTTGTGGAAAGGTCGCCAGTGGCGCTCAGGGTATTGCGGCGCAATCTGGAGCAGCTTGGCATCGAAAGCGGATTTGCGCTGCGGGAGCAGAGCGTCGCGGCGTTCCTGCGCGCTGCCGCAAAAGCCAGTCCAAAGCCAATAACCCACGAAGCGGCAAAACCAATTCCCCGCGAAGAGACAAAACCAGGACGCTACGAATTAGTTTTCCTCGACCCCCCGTATGACGCGGCCGAGGAGTATGCGGCCACGCTGCGAATCCTCGGAGAGGCGCCAGGAATTCTCGCGCCCGGAGCGCTGGTGATCGCCGAGCACCGGCGCAAGCAGAGCCTCGACGATCGGTACGGCAGCCTGAAACGGACGCGGCTGCTCGAACAGGGCGACGCCGCGTTGAGCTTCTATGAGGCTGTCCCAACGCTGCTGGACCAGCGGCCCGCGAGCTTTCTGTAATGGCCCCTCACGGCCGCCGAAAGTTTTGCACTTTCAGCTGTGAGCGGGGTCACTTTCAATTGCATTGACAGCGGAGGAAAGTAAGAGAAAAATGGCGTGGCGAGGAATTCGAGCCGTTTCAAGCAGTCTATGGAGGGAACGTGAAAAACGCAGTAAAGATTCAGACTTTTGCGGCTTTGGTTTTGCTGGGCGCAGGCGGATTTCTGGCCGGTTGCAAGTCGGCTCCTGATCTGACGCAGGATCAGGCAACGGCAATGATTCAGGCCAAGTACGATAAGGACCCGGGCACGGTATTCAATATTGCGGTCAATGATACCGGCATGCAGCAAGGCGTGCACGCCAACTATTGGCTTGGCGTCAAGCGCTACCCCAACGGATATTGGGGCGATTTCAAGCTCACTCCCGACGGAATGAAGGTGCTGAAGCCCCAAAGCGGCGGCGACACTATCCAGTGGCGGCCGGATGGACCGAACGATCTCAATTACACGATCATCGTGGTGCCCCTGGTACCGAGCAAACTCAAGATACGGAATCCCGGCGACGTGCAGACCATCGCGGACACAAGGACTGTGACCTACATGGAAGACGTCGATCTGAGTAACTTGCCCGCGCCCTTGCAGGCCCTTGCAAATAACCCCGCCAATAAGCTGAGCACGAAGCGCATGGCGACTTTCACCCTGGCGAACGGAGCCTGGACGCTGCAATCGATCGAGTAGCAGACAACACAACACCTCAAGAAACCACTGGCCGGATACAAGAACGCATCCGGCCAGCGTGTTTCCGGGTGTTGAACTGCGGTTAGAAGGTGAGGCGCCCGCCGACCTGGATGATGCGTGGGCTGGCCGCGCCTGTGATCACGCCGAAGGAAGACGAGGACGGAGTACCGCCGACCGTTGACGGCGGGCCACTCGACCCTGGACCATTCAAGCTGACAAGGTTAAAGGCATTGGTGGCTTCGCCGCGGAGCTGGAAGGTGATTCCCTCAGCGAAGTGAATATCGCGGAATATACCCAAGTCAACGTCGCGGTAACCCGGGTTGCGCAGATAGTCGCGCGGTGCGTTGCCGTCAGCGCCGCCTGGGCCAATACCGCCGGCCACGCCAGGGCCATTGGCAATAAAGGCTTCGGTGTTGAACCACTCCGCCGCAGCCACGGGCCGGCTCCTGTGCGGATCGAGGAACGCGCTTGTGCCTGCCACCAGGTCGGGACGGTTGGCGTTGGCACTGTCATCGTTTTTGTCAGAGCCGGTGGTAACTGAGAACGGCGACCCGCTCTGCATGACCCAGATGGGCGCAATGGTCCAGCCGTTGACCACCTGCTTCATGAAGAAGTTCTTGCCGTGATAGTAGTCGACATCCCACCTGCCGGAGATCGTGGCAACGTTGCGCCGGTCAGCATCCATGGGACCGATTTCTTCCCACAGATTGTCGAAGTCCTGCGCGGTCATCTGCCCGATTGCCGATTCATTGCAGCTTTGCAAGGCGTGGCTCCAAACATAGAAGCCACTGACCATGATGTGATGCGCCAGCGGCCGGCTCGCCATAATCTGCAGCGAATTGTAATTGGCCGTCTGGTTGGTAATGAGAAAAATGTTCTGACCGAGAGTGCCGGTGCCCGCAGCGTTTTGATCGTAGGGACGGCGCGCGTTAGTGCCGCCTGTTCCAGTTTGGCCAGAGCCTTCGCCGGCGATACCGGGCACGTAGGGAGCGTAGTTGCCGTCGATCATGGTAGGCACATCGTGCGAGAGCGTGCCTACGTAGGCTGCGGTCAGGGCGACCTTTAAGGGCAATTGCCGTTGCACGGCTAGATTGAACTGGTAGATGTAAGGCCACTGCACGTTGGTTCCGATGGACTCAATGCTGGCGGGAACGAGAAAACGCGGGCTCTTGGGGTTGTAGGTGTACGGGAACGGATCACCATTGGGAAATGCGGACGCAGTGCCGTTCACCATGGTGGTTGCGTACGGATTATCCATCGAATTCACAGAGGTAAAGGTCTGGCGCACCGCGTACGGGTTGGCATTGCCGGGCTGGTTCCACTCGTTGCCACTGGTGGTGCCGTAGAAGACGCCCGCGCCGGCGCGAATGGCGGTCTTGCCATCGCCAAATGGATCCCATGCGAAGCCGATACGCGGGGCAATATGGTGGTACTTGGTTGTGATGATGCCGCGCGCCACGCCCGAGTCTCCAGGGAAGAACATGCCTTCGGGAGCGCTTGGAACCACTGTGGATTCGGTGCCGCCGGTGCCTCCGTTACTCGTCAGACCCGCTTTGCTGGGAATGAATGCAGCCGTCAAGTTCGACGACTCAACCGGCGGCGTATCGATATCCCACCGGACTCCCAGGTTGGCGGTGAAGCGAGGGGTAATGCGGAAGTTGTCCTGCACGAAGAGTGCCGTATGCCAGGCGCTCATGAGGGTGTGGTAGGGAGTGTCCTGC
The DNA here is from genome assembly GCA_963830785.1 of uncultured Acidobacteriota bacterium. Taxonomy (GTDB): domain Bacteria; phylum Acidobacteriota; class Terriglobia; order Terriglobales; family Acidobacteriaceae; genus Telmatobacter. Next base: position 50,189 of record CAWHNV010000043.1, on the reverse strand, counting down.
TCCATGGAGGTAAGCATGCCCGTGTAGAAGTCGGCGAGCGCATTGCCTGTAGTTGTCGGAGCCGAGGTCGAAAAACTGAATTGTCCGTAGTTATAGAGGTTACCCACAAACATGCCCTTGTCGAGCGCGAGCTCGCCACCGAAGAACAGGTTGTGTTTGCCCTTGGTCATGCTGACCATATCGCGCAGTGAATAGAAATCCGACGCTGTGACGGGACCAGCCAACGATACGCCTGCAGTGAAGTACCCGGAAACAGCGAGATTCGGCAGGGTCGAGGGCCCCTCGATCGTGTATGCGGAGCCGAGCTGGCCGATATTGACTGCCGGAAGATTGACGCGCCCGCCAGACGCCCGGGTGTACGAAAGCCAGGCCTGGTTGGCAGTGGTGGGGCCGAAGGTGTGCACGTCGCTGAGGTTGGCGTTGGTCTGGTCGGTGTACGACTGATTGATCGTCCAGGGAGCGAAGTTGCCGCCGCCGAAGGCGTTTTGCGTGGTGCGGACGAAGAAGTACGTCGCGGCAATGTGGTCCTTGTCGCTCAGGGCCTCGTCGAATTTGCCCAGGTACTCGTTTTCCTGCGTGGGTCCGGTGAAATAGCCGATCCACTGGAGATTCGTGTTCGAGGTGCCTAATGGCGCGTTGGGCAGCGGAATCGACGCCATGGAATTGCTGCCGCCCAGGAGGGTTTTTGCTACTGCGTCCTCACCGAGCGCCGAACCCACCGTTGTTGCCGGGAGGCAGTTCAGATTGGTGGGGTTAGTGGAAGTCCCGCCGGCAGGGCAGCCGGAGCTCGAGTTCGTATTTCCGGTATATGCGGTCTTGGTCCCGGGCATGTCAATGGTGAACGGAGTGGATCCGTAGTTCGAGACCTTCGCGTTCGAAGCGCTGGGTAGATCGCCCGTGAAATCGCCGAGGCGCTCGGCTGCCGTGGGGACTCTGCCGCCGCTTTCATACGCGCCGACCACCTGGCGCAGGCCGCCGTAGCTGAAGAAGAAGAACGCCTTGTCTTTCCTGATTGGGCCGCCCACGACACCGCCGAACTGATTGCGGTGGTACGGCGCATTGATAAATTGGCCTGTGGCGTTCTTGGGCGCATTCCACGGGAACGCGTTGAAGTCGGTATTGCGGTTGAATTCGTACAGGGCTCCGTGGAACTGGTTGGTTCCCGACTTGGTAACCGCCGTGACGACTGCGGCGGACATGTGGCCGTATTGAGCCGAGAAGTCGCTGGTTTCCACGCGAAACTCTTCCAGAGCGTCTGGATTCGGCAACTGGTTGCCGTAATTGCGGATGCCGTTAATGTTCAAACCGCCATCGAGGTAGAAGCTGACTTCGGGATTGCCGCCGTCGATAGAGCCGTTCACCTGCACGTCTGTTGAGGGCAAGCCAATGACGAAATCCGGCGTGCCGCTGGGGTTGCTCTGCTGGCTCATGCTATTGGCCATCACGCCCGGCGTGAGCGAGAGCTCAGCGTATGCATTGCGGTTGACCAGGGGCAGGCCGACGATTTCGGACGTGGAAATGGTTCTGCCCAATTCGGCATCGGTGGTGTCCACGGTGGGGGGCGCCTCAGTGACCGTAACGGTTTGGGTTTGCGAGCCGACTTCCAGCACGATCCCGAGCGTCTGCGTCAGGTCGACGGTGAGAATTACGTTTTTCTGTACAAAGGTCTTGAAGTTTGCGGCGGTCACCTCGACGGTGTAGTTGCCTACCGGCAGGTAGTCGAGGCGGAATTCGCCGTAGCCATTGGCCGGCGCCGAGCGCATGAAACCGGTGTCGGCGTTGGTCGCTTTGATGGTGGCCGTGGTGATTACAGCGCCCTGCGCATCCTTGACCGTCCCCGCGATCGAGCCGGTGATTTGCTGGCCGAATGCGGTGAATGTACCGCTGAGAACGAGAATCAGCAGCGCCAGAAACCGCGCGCCAGAGCCTGTGACCAGGCGTTTTGCCTTTTTTGTTAAACCCATTGTGTCCTCCAGAAGGTTGACGAGCCGTTATTAACGGAAGGCTCTTCATTTCATGCGAGAGCGTCCTTGGTTTTGCGTGCGTCCCTGGTCGCGACGAGAGCTGCGAACCAAAGACAGAACCACCCTCTTCATCCGCATAGCCGGACAAGAAGGGCGGTTTTCATTGCGGGGGCAGTTGTACCAAATCCACATAGAGACTTGGCAAGTGACTCACCGTTTGCCTCATTTCGTGGAAGTTTATCTATTGAAAGATATTGAACTTATGCGCGCGCTCTGAAATTGTGACAAACGTATAAAAGGGAGCGGAAACGAGCTTCGGCGCAAAAAAGGGAAGAGGGCTATCAGGCTTTGGGCGGCACCATTTCGGGCGGCAATGGGGCTCACGCGTCTACACGCAAACGGCCGCAAAAGGGGCGATGGAGCGCGGAAGAGGGCGGGTTCCAGCCGGAATTATTGCGGAGGAGGGCCGTGTGGAGGGCCAGACGGCGCACCGGAAGGCGGACCAGACGATCCATTGGGCGGAGGGCCGCCCATGCCGCCCACACTTAAGACGGCTGCGGTGAAGGCACCATCCTTGACGGCGCCCTCTGCACTGATGGTGTCGCCCACCTGAATGTCAGCGAGAGTGATGGGTTCGCGACGCCGGCGGAAAGTGGTGTTTTCGTCGGCGACCACGGTGTGCGGAGCGTTGTCCAGCGCGCCGGTCAGGGTGATGGTGGTTCCGTTGATGGCTGTCACTTTGCCCTGGAGCCAGGTCTTGCCAAAGTTGGCCTGCCTCTCCTGCATCTGCTTAACCATTTCCGGATCGAGCTGCACGATGCGCGTGGCGCCGACCGATTTTGCCGTGGCGTCGATGTCGCCCACCGCATTGATGACATCGCCGGCTTTAATGTCGGATGCCTTAATCTCCTGTCCGCCTCCACCCCCACCACCCCCGGGACCACGGCCGTAACCGCCTCCTCCACCGCCCCTCCCTTGGCCGCCGCCACCGCCGCCGGGACCGCGCATGCCGGCCGCCAGCTTGATGATGCGGGTATTGGCGCTGAAATGGACGGTGTACACGTCGCCCGTCCCGGTCTTGATGGTGTAGTGATCCGCCGCAACCTCGGTGACGGTACCCATGAGGCCTCGGCCCATCATGCCGCCTCCGCCGTAACCGCCGCGGCCGCCGCGCTGGCCGTAGCCGCCGCCATTTCCCTGGCCGGAGTTCTGGTTAGAATTTTGGCCGGCAGGCGGAGCCGAACCGGGATCCTGAGCGACGGCTGCTGAAGTGAGGACGAGGACGGCGAACATTGCGGGCAAAAGACGGAGTTTCATCGGGACTCCCAGGCTGACGCGAAGGCCAGCCTAACAGATAGACGTGCGATTGAGGGCGCGAGACGACGCCCGCCCCAGTGGCGTTTGCAGGCCCTAGTTATGCTGTTCGGCGAGAAGTTGTTTGAAAGCAGGATTGTCGCGAAGGCTGGCGAATTGACTGTCGGCCTCGACTTTCTTGCGGGTGGTAAAGCCCTCATCGAGGGCCATGCGGAGGTACTCGATGGCGCAATCGGTGTAGCCAGCGCGTGCGCAACCCGCCGCCATGTAATAGTTCACCGCGCCGCGGTCCTGCACGTTGGAGGGATTTTGCACAGAAGGGCCGTTGTGGTCGGCAAAGATCTCCGGATCGATGGCGAGGGCCTGCTGATAGGCCTCCCAACCCCGGTTGTATTTGTGTTCGGCCAGCAAGTTGGTGCCATAGTTCTTCAGAACGACCGCAGATTTCGGATCGAGCTTGAGCGCCTTGCGGTACGTGCGATCGGCCTGCCCATACAGCTTCAGGGAGGCGTATACCGTGGCCAGATTATTCATCACTTGAGGATTCGCCGGGTCGAGCTTGAGCGATTCCTTGTAACAACGCGTCGCATCCTTGGCATTGAAGAGCATCTGATAGGCGATGCCCATCTTGTTCCAAAGCCCAGCCGTCATCTCGGGTGCGTTGGAGTAGGCGGCAACGGCGGCCTGGTAGCGTTGATGCGCCACGAGCGAATCGCCGAGTTGCTCCGGCGAGGGAGGCTTTAGTGAAGGGGCCGCGGAGGCCGGCGCAGGGGTCGGACTGGTCGCCTGTGTGGACTGAGCCCGGGACGCGCCGAGCGAGATTGCGAGCAAGGGCAGGAACAAAATCCAGCAACTTTGCTTGAGCCCGCGCATCTTCCCTCCTGTCGACAAAAAGAAGGGGCGATTGATCTGACCGATCGTCCTGTGTAACAGGAACATTAAACCACTTAAGCAGGGCGAACGAAAGCGGATTGTCACATAATATGGACTACACTTTATCCCACACGAGGAGGGCCCTCGCTTGACCACAACCACTTCCCCGGTATTGTCTCTGAACCGGAATTCCGCCGTTTGCGAACGCTTTCGCGCCGCTCGCCGCCAATCCATGCAGTTGTCGAAGCCGCTCACGCCAGAGGACATGATGGTGCAGTCCTGTCCTGAGGCGTCCCCAGCCAAGTGGCACCTGGCCCACACCACGTGGTTTTTCGAGTCCTTCGTCCTGCGCGAGTTTTTGCCCGGTTACCGGGCCTTCAACTCCGATTTCGCGTGGCTCTTCAACAGCTATTACGAGAGCTTTTCCGCAATTCCTGAGAAGCGCCTACGCGCATCGTTCTCGCGCCCGGGGCTCGACGAGATTCTGCGCTATCGAGAATACGTCGACTTGGGCGTGGAACGGCTCTTTGAGCAGGAGCCGGAACCGGAGGCGTTGCGGCGCATCGAACTGGGCGCGAACCACGAAGAACAGCACCAGGAATTGCTGCTCACCGACATTCTGAACGCGTTCTTCACCAATCCGCTGAAGCCGAAATACAGGGAACAAGAAAACAGGGAACAGGGAACAGGAATCAGGGAACAGAAATCCGGCAGCGAGGGAAAGAAAATCCGGCCGCTTGGGTTTATGGAGTTTGACGGCGGCTTGCGGGAGGCCGGCCACGCTGGCGGCGGGTTCTGCTTCGACAACGAGCTGCCGCGCCACCGCGTGTGGCTCGAGCCCTACGCGCTGGCCAACCGGCTGGTGACCTGCGGCGAGTATGCGGAGTTCATGGCCGATGGCGGCTATCGCAGGCCGGAGTTCTGGCTCTCAGCGGGGTGGGATGCGGTGAAGCATAACGGCTGGCGCGCGCCTCTCTACTGGAGCCAGGGCGGAGGCGACCAAAAGCAAGCCGACCCAAGGGAAATGGATTGGACCGTCTTTACCCTGCGCGGAGAACTGCCGCTTAAGGAGCTGGCGGCGACGCCGGTGAGCCAGGTAAGTTTTTACGAGGCCGACGCGTATGCGCGCTGGGCCGGCCTCAGGTTGCCCACGGAATTTGAATGGGAGACCGCGGCGGAGGGCCAGTCGGTGGAGGGAAACCTGCTCGATTCCGGGGAGCTCATGCCGATTCCTTCCACGAATCTCGCCCAGGACCAGAACGGCACGAAGCACCAGGACCAGAACGGCACGAAGTGCTTTGGGGATTGCTGGGTGTGGACGAGCAGCGCCTACCTGGGCTATCCGGGCTTTCATCCGCTGGACGGAACGCTGGGCGAGTACAACGGCAAGTTCATGAGTGGGCAGATGGTGCTGCGCGGCGGATCGTGCGTCACTCCGGCGCCGCACATCCGCGCCACCTACCGCAATTTCTTTGCGCCGGAGACGCGCTGGCAGTTTTCCGGAATCCGGCTGGCGAAATAACAGGCTGCTGGTGTCAGGAATCATGTGGGCCGCCCGACATATTCCGAGCCGGTAACTGAAACCTGACACCTGAAACCCAATCTCGTCGTATCGATCAGAAAAAGACATCGTTGTCCCGGTCCCTGCATCTAACCAAAAACCATGACCGCCGCAGCTTCCCCTGCCGTAGCCCCACAACTCGACGAACGCGTGAGCGCCGCGGTGCGCGAAGGACTCACTTCGCGGCCCAAGCGGTTGCCTGCCTGGCTGTTTTATGACGAGGAAGGCTCGCGCCTTTTCGATGCCATCACGGAACTGCCTGAGTACTATTTGACCCGCACAGAACGCGGCATTTTGATGGCGCACGCGGCGGAGATGATCGCCCAGGCTGCGGGCGAAGAGTCGCGCCTGCGCATTGTGGAGCTGGGCGCGGGATCGGCAGACAAGACTCGCGTGCTGCTGAAAGCCGCGACTGAGTTGCAGGGAGCAGTGCTGTATGAGCCGGTGGATGTTTCGGCGAGCGCGCTCGAGATGGCTCGCGAGCGGATCGAGCGCGAGATCGACGGCGTAACGGTGACGCCACGCGTGATGGATTACACGCACGGCAACGGAAACCGATTGCACCTGGGATCGGTGGATGTTCGCGAGCGCAGGCTGGTTATCTATATCGGATCGAGCATCGGCAACTTTGAACCGCATCAGGCGGCGAAGCTGTTGCGCCGCGTGCGCGCCGGACTCGATGCGGGCGATGGCTTTCTGCTGGGCGTGGATCTGGCCAAAGAGGATTCCATCCTTCTGGCGGCCTATGACGATGCAGCGGGTGTAACTGCGGCGTTCAATCGCAACTTGCTGGTGCGGCTCAACCGCGAACTCGATGCGGAGTTCGAGCCGGAGGCATTCGCGCATTGTGCGTTGTGGAATGAAGCCGAATCGCGGATTGAGATGCACCTCAGGAGCCGCGATGCGCAACGCGTGCACGTGGGCGCGCTGGGCCTGACGGCGGATTTCGCCGCAGGCGAGAGCATCCACACCGAGAACAGCTACAAATTTCAGCCGGGCCGGGCAGAGGCGCTGCTTGCCGAGGCAGGATTCCGCGCGGAGGCAACGTGGACGGATCCGAGCGGGTGGTTTGCGGTGTGTTTGGGGCGGGCGGTGTGAGTATTTCCCGCGCTTCCACCCCAGAAGACGCGACCCTTTTCCTCGGACCCGATTGAAGCGCGCGGCTGACGAACTGGCTGCGTCCAACGCCCACTTTGCGGCGTCAGGCGCCTTCTCTGAGCTCCTCCGTGAAGCGCGGGGCTAACAAACGCTGCGCCTCCGGCGCGGTTGGAGACGCATTTTCTTGATAGCATCGCCGCACACAGCTATTTCGGCGCAGCAACCCTCACCAGCAAAATGTCATGGCTCGCAAGCTCGATCGGCATGTTGTCGGTGAGCGTGATGTCCTTGCCGGTCCAGAGGTCTTTGCCCTTCAGCGGGCCATGCAGGCCGAGCTTGGCCAGGCTCAGATGAAACGGATGGCTCGAGTAGCGGTCCGCGCCTGCGTTGATCACCGCAATCGCCATCGCTCCGCCGGAGAGATGCCGCGTCCAGACGTCCAGCTCGCCATCGGAGTAGGCGCGCGTGGCCTGGTGGCCCAGTCGATCCTGATCGATGGCGATCACATCACGATTGGTGAGAATGGCGCGAACTTCGGGCGTCATGTTGGGCAGATCGTTTCCGGCCAGTAGCGGCGCCGCCAGCATGGCCCACATGGAGAAGTGGGTACGATTTTCGGCCGACGACAGATAACGGATATTGTTGTCGGACCCTGTCCGTTGGCCGTTGCCCACCTCGAGCATGTCAGGGTCGTTCCAATGACCGGGCCCCGCGTACTTCGCCAATCCGGCCTGCTCATTCAAAATTGAGTAAATACTTTGCCAGTTGGGCTGGATGTCGCCGGTGGTGCGCCACAGGTTGGCGCCGACCGATGGGCCCCACTCCCACACCGCGTCCCAACCGTATTGGCAGAGCGAGTAGACGATGGGACGGCCGGTGGACTTGAGGGCCTTATTCATCTTGTCGTAGGCTGCGACCATCAGGCGCATCTGCGCGGCCTTGTCGTCGGGAGCCTGCGCGGTCATCACCGCGGTGCGAAAGGTGCAGAGGTCGTACTTCAGATAGTCGATGCCCCACGAAGCATAAAGCTGCGCGTCCTGCACTTCGTGGTCGAGCGAAGCTGCGAAGCGCGCGCAGGTCTGCGGCCCCGGCGACGAGTAAATGCCGAGCTTGAGTCCTTTCGAGTGCACGTAGTCTGCGAGCGCCTTCATGTCAGGAAATTTTGAGTTCGCGTGCAGCACGCCGTTCGCGTCGCGGTCGCCCTCCCACGTGTCGTCGATGTTGACGTAAACGTAGCCCGCGTCTTTCATGCCGGTCGAGACCATCTCGTCCGCCGCATTGCGAATGTCCTGATCGGTAACTTTGTGGCCGAAGAAGTTCCAACTGTTCCAACCCATCGGCGGGGTCCCCGCCAACAGGTCTTTGTTGGTGGGGTGGATCGGCGGGGTCCCCGCCACCACCTGCGGTGGGGCAGCCTTTTGGACCTGCGTATGCGGGGTTTTGGCGGGCGCCGGCGCGGTTTGGCAAGCGGCGGCGAGCGGCAACAAGGCGAGAACCGCGGCAGCGAGCGGTGCAGAAAAACGCATGAAGGCAATCTCCTCAAAAACTTTTTCAGTGGAATAGTAGTTGCCCAAACCACCCACAAGCAACCTTTAACAAGCCGGGTCTACTCACAAGCGATACTGAGGGTAATGCCTTTTACACTCTCTCATGCCGCTGCAGCGTGGCCTTTCCGGCGCACTCCTCTGGAGCTCTCGGCTCTGATAACAGGATGTTTTGCGCCCGATTTCACTTTCTTCTTCTTCCTCAAACCGCACGGTTTTTACGGCCACACCCTACCCGGCATTTTTCTGCTCGATTTGCCCGCGAGCCTTGTGGTTCTCTGGTTATTTCATGCCTACATCAAGCAGCCACTCATCCTGATCCTGCCTCGCGCCGTGCGCCGGCGGATGAATTCGAGCGACGAAAAATTCTCATTCTGGCCGCCAGCCCGTTTGGCGAATATCGTGCTGTCGATTCTGATCGGTGCATGCACGCACATGGTATGGGACGCATTCACGCATAACTTGTTCTGGCCCTATCGGCACCTGGGCATTTTAAGAAAGATTGTGCAGATGCCCGTTATCGGCGACATCGCGATGTATGACTTGCTTCAATATGGAAGCTCGTTGTGCGGTATCGTCTTCGTCGCGATCTGGGTCATGCATTGGTACCGTCGAGCTAAACCAACAGAGCAATGGAAAGCCATGCCAATCCGTGCGGCCGAGCTGCGCCCGTTCATTTTGGCAGTTCCGGCGATCGCAATTTGCGCCGCATTTGTTCGCGCGCTGATTGGCGTTGGCATACCAATCGACGCCGGATCGCTCTTCGAATTTGCCGTCGAGGTGGGTATTTCGATGATCACATTCTTCTGCGTGGGATTGCTCGCCTGCGGAATCCTTCTTCGCCAGCGCGCTCGGACGCCGGAGGCGGCCGCGAACAGATGAGCTGATTCGGCTGCCCTGGCTCTCCGCCGAATAAACGCTAGTCGTCGCCTTTGTGGCCGAGCAGCAATTGCACGCCGATGTAGGCGATCCAACTGGGCTCGCCGTTGGCGCGCGTCACGGCCTGGATGCCGCGGCCTCCCATGAAGAGCAGCCGCACGTGATTCCCGCGGTCGAGAGACTGGCGCCCGCCGAGATCGAGCGTGAGTGAGCGCTGCTTGGGCTGATCGCCGATGCGGTTAATGGCCTGCAGGTCGTAGATTTCGCTGTAGAGTTCGAAGCGGTCGCTGAATGCGTGGCCCGCGATCAAACCTCGCCCCCACTGTTCAGGCTCGTTCGCGTTTCCAATCCAGCGCCCTACCTCGCCATCGAGCGCCAACCATCCTAGCTGCGCCGTCACTTCCATGGGCAAATAATATTGCGGGCCGGTCTCCACGATGCCGCGCTGCGCCGAGTGGGCGGGAGTGTTGAGCGAAACCTGCGGATAAGTTCCGATAGAGAAGTTGACGTTGTCGTCTGTTTTTTCTTTGCCGGGAATGTAGTGCTGGTAAGCGCGAAACTTGACGCCCACAAGCGACTCGCCCAGGCCCACGCCGGTGGAGTTGTCGGCGTCGGTGCCGGCGGCCAGCGGTTGCTCCCATTTGAGCTGTATGCGGTTGCCCCACCCGTAATTCATGTCGACGTCGGGAATCTCGTAGTAGGACTGCCCGGGATTATGATTGGCAATCCAGCCGAAATTAATCTCCCAGTGGTGGTTTCCCGGCGGTGCGGGATCGTCTGTGATAAACGGCGGCCCTCCCTGCGCGCGAGCAGAGACGGCGCCGGCAAACGGCAATATCAACAAAAGGATGGCGAGAAGACGGCGCATGGCAGAGAGTCTTTACGCGACGGGTGTTCGAAAGCATCGCCGGAATGTCCAAGTCCAAGGTAGCATTGCGGGCATGAAGCCCTGCACAAGTCGGCCGGAAAGTATGCTCGGTCAGCCCTTCTACGAATATGTTACAATGCTGACAGAAGTTACAGTGTAAGTATCCCTATGAGTTCACCTCAATCCATCGTCGTAAGCATGCGCCTGCCGGCGGAGAGCGGACGACGCCTGAAGCGCATGGCCAGCCGCCACGGCTGGACAGCCAGCGACGCCAGCGCACGCCTGGTCGAAGAGGGATTGCGCCGCGCCGAATTTGCCTTCATCGATTTCCGCGATTCCGCGGCAGGCCGCCAGGCTTACGTACAGGGCAGCACGCTTGCGGTGTGGGAAGTGGCAATGCTGCTGCGTGCGTACAAACTCGACGCAGCGGCTGTCGCCCGGCACCTGGGCTGGCCTGAGGCAAAGGTGCGCGCCGCCGACCACTATGCAGAGGCATTTCCCGCGGAAATTGCCGAGGCGCTGGCCGAAAACGATGCTGCGGGCCTGAAGGCGCTGAAGCGGATGCTTCCCCAAGCCACGGAGTTTCTTGCCCATCGCCCCAAAGGCTCCCGCAAATCGTAAGATGCTGAGACTCCTGCTCGACGAGCATATCTCGCCCAACGTGGCAACGGGGCTGCGCCGGTTGAGACCGTCGATTTCCGTTTGCGTTCTGGTGGAGTGGGAAGGCGGCGGGTTTCTCGGTCAGGATGACTCCGTCTGTTTGCGTCGCGCAACGCAGCTTCGCTGGACTTTGGTTACCTACGACCGGCGGACAATTCCGCCCTTGCTCAAGACATGGGCCGAGACCGGCGAGCCCCATGGCGGCGTGATTTTTATCGACGAAAAGACCATTTCGCCGTCCGACATCGGCGGCCAGGTCCGCAGTCTTGCCGCTCTGTGCAGGCAGGCAGGTCGCTGGGAGTGGACGGATCGCGTCTGTTTTCTCCGCCGATAGCGCCCCATGAATGGCATGGAGCGATTTTCTTTGCCCACGCGCCTCCCCGATCCGCCCCTCTCTCTGCGATACTTATTTGTTATGCCTATTGAAGACCTGCAGCAAGCCGCACAAAAAATTGCCGGATTCCTGAACACTTTGAACAAGCTGGGCGGAATGCGCCTCAAGTACCGCATCTCCGCGGGCGAAGTCGCGCGCGATGCAGAAGGCGGCGACGCACGCCAGATGATCAATGTGGAGTTAGCCGGCCCGGATGTTCCGCTTGTTATCCAGCACAACGGCGAGTTGCTGAGGGCTCTCGAAACTCTCGCGGCGCAGATGATGCGGCTCGACCATCACGAGCATCACCTGGTGAGCTTTGACGCCGCGAACTTCAAGGCTCTCCGCGCCCAGGAGCTGCAGCTGTCCGCGGAGACCGCAGCGGAGAAGGTCCGGCAGTCGGGGATGCCTTACAGCTTTCCGCCCATGAACAGCCACGAGCGCCGCATGTTGCACATGGCGTGCCGCGGATTGCAGGGCGTGGAAACCTCGAGCGTCGGCGAAGGGCCGAATCGTTTCCTGGTGATCTTTCCCGAAGGCAAGACCGATATGCCGGTGGCGCCGCAGGTCAGGCCGCAGAGCAGGTCAGAGGGCAGGCCGGGGTTCAAGCCGCGCGGCTTTGCGCGCGATCGAAGAAGATAATCGAGCGCAATCAAATCCGCATCCACCCACTGAATTAACATCTTTCCATGAGATTTGCGACACTTCTGCTGCTCGCACTTTTCGCCAGCGTGTGCCCCGCGCAAAAGCGCCTGGTGCTGATCGATCAGGACGGTTCCGGCCCTGGCGGATCGGACCAGATGGCGATGCTGGCGTTGTTGCAGGCGCCCGACGTGCAGGTGCTGGGCATCACCATCGTGACCGGCGACGCGTGGCGCGACGAGGAGACGCTGCACACGCTGCGCATGCTGGAGCTGACCGGCCATGCGGATGTTCCCGTAGCCCGCGGCGCGGTATTTCCGCTCATCAGGACGCAGGAAGAAACGCGCCTCCAGTCGGCGCTCGACGGTAAAGAGGTGTGGCTGGGCGCGTGGGGCCGTGGCGCGACAAATCTGACAGAAACAGGAACCGGCACGCCGCCCGCACATCTCGAATCGCACGGGCCATACGAGATTCCGCCCATGCCCGAAGGCATGCCCACCACGAAACCCATTGACGAGGACGCCGCGCACTTTCTCATCCGCCAGGTGCACGCGCATCCGCATCAGGTGACGATTTATGCCGCAGGGCCGCTGACCAATATCGCGCTGGCCGTGGCCATCGATCCGGAGTTTGCGGCGCTGACCAAAGGCATTGTCGTCATGGGCTCGAGCATCCGGCCCGAGACCACCGATCCCGAGTTTGCCACCGATCCGCGCCACGAGTTCAACTTCTGGTTCGATCCTGAAGCCGCGCACATTGTGCTTCATGCCGACTGGCCGCGCATCACTGTCACCACCGCCGATATTTCCGTCAAAGCCCCGTTCACGCAGGCCATGGTGGACGCGATCGCGAAGTCGCAGACGCCGGCGGCGCGCTACATCGCCGCATGGAGTCAGCAGCGCTACTACATGTGGGATGAACTCGAAGCCTGCGCGTGGCTCGATCCCACGATCATCACCAGGGAGCAGGTGTTGTATATGGACGTGGACCTGAGCCACGGCCCCAGCTACGGCGATACGCTCACCTGGCCTGAAAATCTGAAGCCTGCCACCGCCGTGCGGCCGGTTCACGCGCAACTCGATCTCGATTTGCCGCGCTTCCAAAAGGAATTTGTAGAGCTGATGACGCGCACGCCGTAAAGCTCAGAGACCGCTATGGCCGTCTAGCGGCGAAACGTTCGGTAGTCGGAGAACGCGATTGCGCCGTGCCGGAACCGGAATGCGGGCATCCGGCCGCAGCGAGTCCGACTCCGCGTTGATGTTTGAACGCTTCAGGGGCAAATGAATGTCTTGCTTTTGAGGGGCCGCAGAAGAGAACGGCGCGACCGCTTGAGTCGGTGCCGATTCTAGTTGGCTGCCAGCATTTTTCCTCGCTTCAGTTTCGTAATAGAGATTCATGATCTCGTCTTGGACTGTAGGTCGACTAAAGGCATTTTTCCCCGCTTCAGTTTCATAATATTGATTCAATATCGCGTCCTGGGCCGCGGTGGGAGGCATGTGCACATTCACCCACATTTGCGTAAACGCCACGATCAGGGCGAGCACCGGCAAATAAGGCATTCCGCGCAGCGAAAACCAGGCACTTTGCGCTTCGACGCCTGGTGCTCCCTTGCCGCCGGGGTGATTCGCCTTTGCAGTCGGGGACTGCGTCCGGGCATTGCCGCTCGGCTCAGGATCGGCGGCGCTGAGAAAACCCAACCGAGAGAGGTTCTTCCAACAAGATTCTTGCGCCGGTGCGTTCAATCGCGCAGTCTCTGTTTGAAATGCTGAAGACCACTGAGAGGTGCGCCTTGAAGTCTCAAAAGTCTCACAAAGCTTCCGCGCTTCCGCCTTTGCTTCAGGCTTTTTTGTGGCAGAGGCCGCGCGCGCAGGGGTCGTATCCCCTGATGAATTCTGGAGTGATGAATTCAGCTGCCAAAAAGCCGCATGGACGGGGCGACTCGCCTCTCGAGCCGGGGCTTGCGTTCGGGCACTGCCATTCGACTGCGGACGAACAGCATTGGGAAAGTCCGCCGCAGAAACGTCCTTCCAAGGTCGTTCTTGTGCCCATGCGCTCCATCGAGAAGTGTCTCTTGCAGATGCTGAATACCACTGAGAGGTTCGTGTCGCAGTCTTGGAAGTCCAATAAGGCGTCCGCGCGTCGGCTCTCGCTTGAGGCTTTTTTGTCGCAGTCGCTGCACGCACAGCGGTCGCGTCCCCTGATGAATTCTGGAGTGATGAATTCAGGCGCTGAAAAGCCTCGTTGACCTCTTTCAGCCTCTCTTCTGCCCTGCTGTGGAGTTTCCCGTCGTTGGAGAAGCGATCCGGGTGCCACACCTTAACCAGGTCGCGATATGTATCCCGAATCTCATTCCGGGAAGCACCGCGCTCAAGGCCAAGTGTCCTCAGGGCATCGCATCTCGCACACAATTTGCCGGACGCGCCAATCGGTCTGCCGCATTCACACTGGGCCATGCCCCGAGCATTCCACCAGGCAGAAGCCATGTCAACGAAAACGGGCCTCGGCGCATCAGGTTTCACACTCCGCCGCGTGCCCCTGCTTTCTGAGCTCTCTGCAAGCTTCCCGGGCTATCCCTGCTCTGGGTTTTTGAGCCCTTCCGCCGCCCACTCCCGGTTGCCCCCACCAGCCCTCCAAGCGGTACACTCTTGCTTGCTATCCAAGACAGGACAAATCCCGTGCCTGGCCGCGTGCGTTGTGCATTCTCATCGCCCTGCATGCCGATCAATTGAGAGACCAATTCCATGACCGAACCAGAATCGACCGGACCAAAATCGACCGAACAAGAATTGAGCGAACCAGAAACCAAATCTCTTCCTGAAAATGCCTATCTGCCGCTCCAGCCCGGCGAAACCTACACCCCCATCGTTCAGGCCGCACATCGCGCGCGCCGGAGCTGACGGCGCGCGCCATTCTCTGGGGCGTCTTTTTCTGCGTCATCTTCACCGTTGCCTCGGCCTATTCCAGCGCTCAAAGTCGGCCAGGGCATGGAAGCCGCCATTCCCATCTCCATCCTCGCCATCGGCCTGGCCCGCATGTACAAGCGCCGCTCCAGTCTGCTCGAAAACGTCATCATCACCGGCATCGGCGGGGCATCGGCCGCGGTGGTGGCGGGCGCGGTCTTCACGCTGCCCGCGCTCTACATCCTTCACCTCAGCCCCAATCCCGTTCAAACCGTCTTCATCTGCCTCGCCGGCGGCTGCCTCGGCGTGCTCTTCGTCATTCCTCTGCGCCGCTTCTTCGTGCGCGAGATGCACGGCCAGTTTCCATTCCCTGAAGCCACGGCCATCACCGAAGTCCTCGTCACCGGCGAACGCGGCGGCTCGCAGGCCAAGCTGCTGCTGCAGGCCACCTGCATCGCCGGCCTCTACGACTTCTTTGTCACCACCTTTCACGTCTGGCGCGAATATCTCAACCTGCAGTTCATTCCCATCATGCGCACCCTCGCCGATCGCGGCCGCATGGTCTTCAACTTCGACGCCATCGGCTTCATCCTCGGCCTCGGCTACGTGATGGGCCTGCGCAGCGCCATGGTCTTCTGCGCCGGCGGCGTTCTGGCCAACTTCGTCCTCGTTCCGCTCATCTGGTTTCTCGGCAGCCACGTCAACGTGGCCGTCTATCCCGGCCTCATGCCCGTCTCCGGCATGATCCGCCGCGCAAATCTACTCGAGCTACGTGCGCTACATCGGCGTGGGAGCCATCGCCACGGCCGGCATCTTCGGCGTCATCAAATCGCTGCGCGTCATCGCCGGCTCCTTCTGGATTGCTCTGCGCGCCTTTCAATCGCGGTCGCGCGCCGCACACCGCCCGATCGCGCACCGATCGCGACATCTCCATCCTCACCATTCTTCTCGGCATCGTCCTCAGCGCCCTCGCCGTCGGCATCTTCTTCTCGCGCTTTCAGGTCTCCTGGACCGTCCTCATCTTGGGCCTCGCGCTCACGCTGCTCTTCGCCTTCTTCTTCGCCTCGGTCGCCGCCAACGCCATCGCCACCACGGCCAACAATCCCGCCTCCGGCATGACCATGCTCACCGTCATCATCTCCTCGGTGGTGCTCTTGCAGCTTCGGCCTCTCCGGCACCACCGGCATGTTCTTCGTCATGGCCATTGCCGGCATGGTCTGCACGGCGCTTTGCGTCTCCGGTCAATTCATGACCGACCTCAAGACCGGCTACTGGCTCGGCAACACGCCCGCGGCGCAGGAGAAGGTCAAGTTCCTCGGCATCCTCGCCGCCGCCGCCGCCGCCGGACTCACCATCGTTCTGCTGGCCCACACCTTCCAATTCGGTGAAGCCGCCGCCGGCGACACGCGCCCCGTGCTCGCCGCGCCGCAAGCCTCCATCATGAAGGCGCTGGTCGTCGGATTCATGAGCCACCAGCCGGTCACCTATCTTCTCTTCGGCGTCGGCGCTCTCATTACCGTGGTTCTGGAGATGCTCGGCAAATCCTCCATGGTCTTTGCGCTCGGCATTTACCTGCCGCTGAGCCTCACCACGCCCATCCTCACCGGCGGCTTCCTCTCGCACTTCGTCAATCGCCGCGCCGAGAAAACCGGCGGCGAAGCCGGCCGCGGCATTCGCGAACGCGGCGTCATTCTGGCCTCGGGACTCATGGCCGGCGGCGCGCTCGGCGGCGTTCTCGGCGCGGCCCTGCGTCTCTTCCCGAGCTTCCGCGAAGATCTCATCCAGACGCCGTTCTACATGAACGATCCCATCTCGCAATCCGTCTCCGCGCTGCTTTTCATCGGCCTTTGCGTGTACGTCTGGCGCGGTAGCATCAAAACAGCGCGATGATCGCAACACTCCAAAGCCCGTTGCCCCATCCTTTCGCGCTCTTTGCGAAAGGGTGGGCAACCTCCATCGCCGGATACGACAACCTTAGTCCGATCTAAGAGAGCGAGAAGAAAACGTCATGAATCAGCCCACGTCCTCACCAGCAACTCCCTCGCAACTCGACATCTACGTCGCCGATGCGGTCCTCGGCATCGACACCCTCTGGGGCGGCGACGTCATGTGTCCCTCCGGCACCGGCCGCTTCATCGCCGACTCGTGGTTCTCCGATGAGCCGTTGCCCGCGGCCTACACGCATCCGGCCGCCGAGCGCCTGCGCCAATCCGGCGGCGTCGGCGCCAAAGAAATCGATCGCGCCATCGTCGACACCTACCTGCGCGATGTCGATCTCCCCGCCGCCATCGCCGGCGTGCGCAAAGAAGCCGCAAGTTGTCCCGCTCTTCGCCGCGCCTATCTCGACGGCCTCGCCGATTCGCTCGAAGTCATGTGGGACCTCGCCATGGAAGTCCTCGGCAAGGGCGATCCGGTTCCGTACGCGCGCGCCGTTGAAGCCTCCACCGCCAAACCGCCCGAACCCTCGCGTCCCGAAGCCAAGCGCGAGCGCGTCGCCGAACTGCTCGGCCGCGCCGGTCATTCCGCATCGCAATCCGGCGGAATTCTCGCCGCCGTCGATGCCTGGCGCAGCGAACGCGTCACGCCCATGGCCTCGGTGCACGCGCTGGGCCCGGCCGTCATCGCCCACTTCGACGCCTCTCAGCGCAAGAATCTCGTCCCGTATCTCCCGCCGGAACTCTCGACCGTGCCCCGCGCCAACATCGACTTCCTGCCCATCAAGGACGCATGGTTCTCCGGCTCCATGAACTACATCGGCCGCGCCCGCACCGCGACGGCTGCTCCGCAATACGAAGCCAGCTACGAAATCAACGCCTCGCTGCAGATCTCCTATCCCGAGTTCGAGCAGCTCGTCAGCCACGAAGTCGTTCCCGGCCACGTAACCACGTTCGCCTACCTGCAGGATCTCTACGTGCGCGGCAAAGCCGGCTTCGAGGCCACGGTGCTCACCATGAACACGCGCGCCGCCACGCTCTTTGAGGGCATCGCCAACAACGCCATCCTCATTGCGCACGGAGTCACGGAAGTGGACCAGCTGCCCGACGAAGACCTGCAGATCGGCGTGCTGCTCGCGCTACTGCAGGACGACGCCAAGAACCAGTCGTCCTAGCTGACCTGGGGCGAAGGCCGCGAGCAGCCGGAAGTCGCCGCCACGCTGCGCCGCGATTTTCTCGTCACCGAAGAGCGCGCCGACAAGCTCTCCGGCGCATGGGGACGCCATCCGCTCCTGGGCCGCATGTATCTTCCCGCCTACCGCGCCGGCACCGACAAAGTTGCCGCCCTCCGCCGCAAGCATCCCGCAGCCAAAGTGCTTCCGGCCCTCTACGGCTGCAACGGCCTCGTCGACATCGAGACCATCGATCAATTGTTGAACGGGTAATTTTCGTTCGAAAATATCATCTCCAATAAATATCACTTCCATGGTATATTAAATCCATGGCCTGGGACGTCGAGGTCAGTGACGAATTCGCCGCGTGGTACGGCGTGCTCAAGGAAGATGAGAGCGAGAGCGTCGATACCGCCGTCGATATGCTCGTCGCATACGGTCCTCGGCTTGGCCGGCCTTATGCCGACACACTGAAAGGCTCACGTTACTCAAACATGAAAGAGTTGCGCGTGCAACATCGCGGGCGTCCCTTCCGGATCCTCTACGCCTTCGATCCGCGCCGCAGCGCTTACCTGATTCTAGGCGGCGACAAGAGTGGCGATGCCAATTGGTACACCGACGCGCTACGGCGGGCCGAGGCAATCTATGCCCTGCACCTTAAAGAGATTGGAGAATGACCATGGCCAAGAAGTGGAGTGAAATTCGCAGAAAGCACGCACCGGAGGTCGAAGAGCGGATCCGCGGTAAAGTGAAAGCCGCCGCCAAGGTCATGGCGCTCTACCAACTGCGCCAGGCGCGCAAGCGGACACAGGTGGAGCTTGCGAAGGCGCTCAAGATCAACCAGGGCGCCGTCTCGACAGTGGAAAAGCGCACCGATATGTATGTCTCGACACTCAGAAACTACGTGAAAGCGATGGGTGGAAATCTAAAAATCCTGGCCGAGTTTCCCGAAGGAACCGTCGAAATCGATCAGTTCGAAACCGCGAAGCGAAAGCCAGCCGCGTGATACAAGAAGGCGGGCATCTTGGATTTTCAACAAGCAAACTCACCACGAACGCCGGCATCTACCGGCCACGAGTTCGCCCACGATCCACGAACCATGTTTCACTTCTTCACTCTTTCACTCCGCTCACAGCACGCACTTCGCAATCGCCGCCAGTTGCATAAACGATGTTCCCTCGTAAATCGTCCCGATCTTCGCGTCGCGGTAGAGCTTTTCGACGGGCGAGTCCTTCACAAATCCCAGCCCGCCCAGGACCTCCACAGCCAGGCTGGCCACGCGCTCGGCGACCTGCGAAGCGAAGTACTTCGCCATCGCCGCCTCCTTGCGAAATTCGCGCTGCGCGTCCTTCAGCCGCGCCGCGTTGTAGACCATCAGCCTGGCCGCTTCAATCTCGGTCGCCATCTCCGCAAGCTGGAACTGCATGGCCTGGAACTCGACGAGCGCCTTGCCGAACTGCTTGCGTTCCTTGGCGTGCTTGACCGCGTGGCCCCATGCGCCCTCGGCCAGCCCAAGCATCTGCGCGCCAATCCCGATGCGCCCCTCGTTCAGCGTCTCCATCGCCATCTTGTAGCCCTTGCCCGCCTCGCCCAGCACCTGCGCCGCCGGCACCGCGCAGTCATCCAGAATCAGCTCGCAGGTGCTCGACGCGCGAATGCCCAGCTTGTCCTCTTTGCGGCCCACCGTGAATCCCGCCGTGCCTTTCTCCACCAGAAAGCCGTGATGCCTTTGTAGCCCGCGCTCGCATCGACGGTGGCGAAGACGATGAACAGTCCCGCCTCCTTCGCATTCGTGATCCAAAGCTTGCGCCCGTTCAGCACATACGTCGTCGCCGCGCTTCTCCGCGCGAGTCTGCAGCGCAAACGCATCCGAGCCCGATCCCGCCTCGCTCAACGCGTACGCGCCGACAGTATCCGCCGCCAGCCGCGGCAGATAAACTCGCTTCTGCTCCCTCGTCGCCCAGCGCAGCAGCGCGCTCGCCACCAGCGTATTCTGCACGTCCACCAGCAGCGCCACCGCCGGATCGACCGCCGACAGCACTTCCACAGCCAGCACCGCGTCGAAGAACGTTCCCCCGCTGCCGCCATACTCCTCAGGAATCTCAATCCCCATCAGCCCCAGCGCAAACATTTTCTCGATCAGCGCCGCGTCCATTTGCTGCTCGTCATCCATGCGGCGCACCAGCGGCGCAACTTCAACGCGCGCAAACCCGCGCACCGCATCTGCAAACAGCTCTTCCTCTTCGCTCAACTGCGTAACAGGCGCGCCCGCCGCTTGAAAACTCACGTCTGCTCCCTCTCACCACCCGAACCCAAGCATCACACACCATCATGCAAAATGATATGCTGCGTTCTTGAACGGGCGCTGAAGGCGCCTGAGTTTTCCATGCAAATCGGCAATCACGTTTTTCTCGTCACCGGCGGCGCATCGGGACTCGGCGCAGCCACAGCGCGGCTTCTCACGACCGAAGGCGGCTCCGTCGTCATTGCCGACCTCGATCGCGCCGCAGGTGAAAATCTCGCCGCCGAACTCGGCCCCTCCGCCCGCTTCGCCCTCACCGACGTCACCAGCGAAAATGACGCCCAGGCCGCAATCGATCTTGCGCTCCATGCCTTCGGCCAACTGCACGGTCTCATCAATTGCGCCGGCATCGCGCCTTCCGAAAAGGTTGTCGGCCGCGAAGGACCGCATCGCCTCGACTCCTTCGCGAAAACCATCAACATCAACCTCGTCGGCACATTCAACATGATCCGCCTCGCCGCCGCGGCCATCGCCAAGGAAGCACCCGGCGAAGACGGCGAGCGCGGCATCATCGTCAACACCGCGTCGATTGCGGCATTCGACGGCCAGATCGGCCAGGCCGCCTACGCAGCCTCAAAAGGCGGTGTCGCCGCGCTCACCTTACCCATCGCGCGCGAGCTGGCCCGCTCCGGCATTCGCGTCGTCACCATCGCGCCCGGCATCTTCGAGACGCCCCTGATGTCTAAATTGACGGCCGCATTCCCTCAAGAAAAGCAGGAAGCGCTCGCGAAAAGCGTGCCCTTTCCACAGCGCCTCGGCCGTCCCGCGGAGTTCGCCGCCCTCGTCCGCCACATCGTCGAAAACGTAATGCTCAACGGCGAAACCATCCGCCTCGACGGCGCCCTGCGCATGCCGCCGCGCTAACCAGGGATCACGATCCACGAATCACGAACCACGAACCAGGAATCACGCCTATGAAACACGCATCGTCGTCGCCCACCCCCGACCCCATCGTGATCGCAGGCGCCGCGCGCACGCCCATCGGCGCATTCCAGGGCGATCTCAGCGGTCTCGCCGCTCCCGAACTCGGCGCTGCCGCCATTCGCGCCGCAATCGAGCGCGCGTCGATCCCCGCAACTGCAGTCGACGAAGTCCTCTTCGGCTGCGTACTGCCCGCGGGCCAGGGTCAGGCCCCCGCGCGCCAGGCCGCTCTCGCTGCAGGTCTGCCGCTTTCCGCCGGCGCAACCACCATCAACAAAATGTGCGGCTCCGGCATGAAGGCCGTCATGCTCGCCCACGATCTATTGATCGCTGGTAGCGCCAGCATCATCGTCGCTGGCGGCATGGAGAGCATGAGCAACGCGCCTTATCTTCTCGACCGCGCGCGCTCCGGCTATCGCATGGGCCACGGCCGCATTCTCGATCACATGTTTCTCGATGGCCTCGAAGACGCCTATGACAAAGGCCGCCTCATGGGCACCTTCGCTGAAGATTGTGCGCAAAGCTACGCCTTCACGCGCAAGGCGCAGGACGCATTCGCCCTCACCTCACTTGCCCGCGCGCAAAAAGCCAGCGCCGAGGGCGCATTTGCGTCTGAAATTATTTCGCTCACAGTAAGAGCCGGCAAGACTGAACAGATCATCGCGCACGACGAGCTGCCGCTCAAAGCCACGCCTGACAAAATCCCGCATCTCAAGCCCGCATTTCGCGAAGGCGGCACCGTCACAGCAGCCAACTCCAGCGGCATATCCGACGGAGCGGCCGCTCTCGTTCTCATGCGCCGCTCTGAATCCGATCGCCGCGGCCTCAAGCCGCTCGCCACCATCGTCGCGCATGCAAGCTACGCCAACCAGCCCGCGCTCTTTCCCACCGCGCCCATCGGCGCCATCCGTTTGCTCGCCGACCGCACCGGCTGGTCCCTTGCTGACGTCGATTTGTTCGAGATCAACGAAGCCTTTGCCGTAGTCGTGATGGCAGCCATGCGCGATCTCAACCTGCCTCACAACAAAGTCAACATCCACGGCGGCGCCTGCGCCCTCGGCCATCCCATCGGAGCCTCCGGCGCGCGCATTCTCGTCACGCTCCTCGCCGCGCTCCAGAAATATGATCTCCGCCGCGGCATCGCCAGCCTCTGCATCGGCGGCGGCGAAGCCACGGCCGTCGCGATTGAAATGATTCCCGAGTGAGCGGCCGAACGCCGAAGTCCGCGGTTACTTTTCGTAAAGTTCAGACTCCGGAATCACCGGCTCGAGTTCGCCGGCACGCGCGGCGCGATGCGAAGCAGTGAACATCGATGCGCGCGCAGGGACAATGGGCGCGAAGCTCATGAATCCAATCTTCGGAGCGACGTCGTCGTAGATGGCCTCCATGCCGCCGCGGATAGTGTAAGTCTCGTGCCAAAAGCCTGTGCCTCCCGCGTCGCGCAGGAAGTTCTTCCACCAAATGCGGTGCGGCTCGGAGCGCGTCCAGGCAAGCAGTGACGCCATGTCGCGCCAGTACTGCCGCATGCCTACATGCATGGGGAAAAACGAAAACACAAAATTCTCATGACAAAGCAGGCCGTCTGGCCGTGCGGCGACGGAGCTCGAGATTTTAGGTCCAAATCCGAAAACGGTTTTAATGCCGGTGAGGCGGTTGACGCGCATGCCAAGATAGACGACAGCAAGGTCCGGGTACGCGGAGAGATCGACGGTACGGCGATTCACGGGAGTGGGCAAGGGAAGCTCCTCCAGCAGAATTCAGATTTTAGCTGAAGGCAGAAGCGCCTTGATTACGCGCCCGCCAGCGCCGCTTCCGCCATGCCGGAGTTTTCCTCTGGATGAGTTTCACTCGCTGGCTCCGGCGTCACCGGCACGTGCGCCAGCTCCCATGCCGAGCGGTCCTTCAGCAGCCGCGCCACAAGCGCGGTGTGCATGGCGTGGCCGGCGCGCATCGCCACCACGTGCCCTTCGAGGCGCCGTCCGGCTAGCGCCAGGTCGCCGATCAGGTCAAGTACCTTGTGCCGCACATATTCATCGGGAAAGCGCAACGGCCCATTCTCCGGGCCGTTCTTGCCCAGGATGATCGCGTTCTCCGGGCCTGCGCCGCGAATCAGCCCCATATCGCGCAGCTTGCGTTCGTCGGCCTTGTAGCCGAAAGTCCGTGCCGGGGCAATGGTCGATCCGTACATCTCCGCAGCCAGGTCGACGCAGGTCCTCTGCTGGCCGATAGGCGCAGGAAAATCAATGGTGTACGAAACCCGGTAGCCGCTTCCGGGATAAACGCCGATAAACTTGTCGCCATCGTGCACCTCAACTGGATGCAGAATGCGCAGCGTCTCGCGCCGCCTCCGCTGCTCGCGAATCCCCACGCGCTGGAACGCCTCAACGTACGGCAACGCGCTTCCGTCCAGAATCGGCAGCTCCAGGTTGTCGATCTCCACAATCACGTTATCGACGCCCATGCCGATAAAGGCTGACAGCAGATGTTCTGTAGTGGAGATGAGCACGCCCTGCCGCATCAAGCTGGTCGCGTAGCTCACTTTGGCCACGTTGCGCCCGGTCGCCGGAATCTCGAAGTTGTCCAGATCCGTACGCCGGAAAACAATGCCCGAACCCGCCGCAGCCGGCAACAGCCGCATTGTCACCGGAGCTCCGGAATGCAGCCCGACTCCCGAAAATTCCAGAGGTGCCGCGATCGTTTGTTCCAGGTGCGCCAGTTGAGCCAAGAACTTTCTCCCAAAATGCAGGGAAAACCCCGCGCAGTGTTTAGATTAGACGGCATCGCCAAATCCTGTCCTGTGGCAAATTTGCCACACTGTGCACGATCGCTGCGACTTTCTCTACCGCACGACCTGCGCCACAAGCCAGCCTAAGTGCCATAGAATCAAAGGGCCTCCCGCCAGCCCCGTGCGGAGAAAATGCCTCCGGCTGGGCCTGTGAGCCGTAGGCGTTCGCGGCGGCGAATTCGTTAACCCCGCTCTTCAGCGTGGCGAAGCCGTTACACGATGTATTCTTGAGTCCCTACGGGACGACGCCGAGCTTGAAAGGCCCTAGAATGTCCTTCGTTTCCGACACTTCCATCCCCATGCGTGCGTTGTTGGCCGGAGCTCGCCGCAAAGAACGCTCGCTCCTCGATCTCACCCGCAAACTCGTTCAGGTCGAATCGCCCTCCGATGCGAAGTCCGCCGTTGACGCCTGCGCCGCCCTCGCCGCCGCACACCTCAAGCAACTAGGCGGCCGCATTAAGCTCCATCGGCAACACGATCTTGGCAATGCTCTCGAAGCCCACTTCGGCCCGCGTGCTTCTACACACAGCGCCGCCAAACCTATCCTTCTCCTCGGCCATCTCGATACGGTCTGGCCGCTTGGCACGCTCACCTCCATGCCCTGCAGCGTTCGCGACGGCCGCCTCTGGGGCCCCGGAACCCTCGACATGAAAGCCGGCGTCGCCATGGCCTGCGCCGCGCTCGAATTGCTCATCGAAGCCGACCTCCTGCATCGCGAAATCATTCTCCTGCTCAACGGCGACGAGGAGGTCGGAAGCCCCGTATCGCGTCCCATCACCGAGAATCTCGCACGCCACTGCTCCGCCGTTTACGTCCTCGAGCCTGCGCAGGGCCTGGCCTACAAAACCGCACGCAAGGGCATCGGCGACTGGCACGTTCAGGTCAAAGGCATCGCCGCCCACGCCGGCGTCGACTTTGAAAAAGGCGCCAACGCCCTCCTTGAACTGGCGCGCATCATCGAAACCGTCAGCAGTTGGACCGACCTCAAGCGCGGCCTCACCGTAAGCGTGGGCGTCGCCGCCGGCGGCGCCAAAAGCAACGTGGTTCCCGCCCATGCGCAAGCCGATATTGACGTGCGCATTCCGCGTCTCGCGGACGGCCCCCGCATCGCACGCAAATTTGCCGCGCTCCGTCCCGCCGATCCGCGCTGCACCCTCACCGTCACCGGCCAAATCAATCGTCCCCCTATGGAGCGCAGCCGCGGAACCGTCCGTCTCCTTCATAAATCGCAAACCCTCGCCCGCGAACTCGGCTTCGAGTTGAACGAAGCCTCCACCGGCGGCG
Organism: uncultured Acidobacteriota bacterium; assembly: GCA_963830785.1. Classification (GTDB taxonomy): domain Bacteria; phylum Acidobacteriota; class Terriglobia; order Terriglobales; family Acidobacteriaceae; genus Telmatobacter. The sequence continues at coordinate 25,115 of CAWHNV010000043.1, read as the reverse complement.
GATCGGACGGCAATTTCACCGCGGCGCTCGGCATTCCCACGCTCGACGGCATGGGCGCAGTCGGCGAAGGCGCACACGCGCCCCACGAATCGGTCCTCATCGAGCACCTCGCACCTCGCACGGCGCTGCTCGCCGCCATGCTGATCAGCGAAAGCGGTTCCAGAATTGCTGTCTTCTGAAGCCACTGCGGCCGAGTGGCGTTTTCCTTAAAAAACGACACCTTTCGCCGCTCCTCAATGGGCGCATGAATTCTGGAGCCGCTCCGAGGTCCCCATTCAACTTCTGCACCCCAAGCTGATACACTCCGGCTCAGAATCAGTTGGAGAATCTCCCCTCATGAAACGCATTTTTCTCGTTCTATTGCTTGCGGCCCTACCCGTCGCATGGTCCCAAACCGCGTCCAACCCCGCTGCAAAACCGCAGAGTTCGTCCGCTACCAGGACGCCCTCCGCCTCATCCGCCACCAAACCCGCTACTACGTCCGTCCCCGCATGGATCAAGCTGCCCCCCGGCGTGCCCGCATTGGCTCATGGCCCGCTCAAGGTGCCATTCGCAATGCGCTACGAAGAGATCAAGGTCGGCCCCGGGCCAATCGCACAGCCGCACAAGGTCTACCGCGTCAGGTACACGGGCTGGGTGGCGGCTGACGGCCACAAGTTCGATGCGTCCGACGACCATCCGCCACAACCCGTCTATGACAGCTCGCTCCAACAGGTGAAGGGCGCCGACGGCAAGCCGAAGATGGAGGCCGGGCAGCCGATGCTGTTCATGCAGGGCGATCCCCGCATGATGCCCGGATGGAATCTGGGCTTCGAGGGCATGCGCGTCGGCGGCAAGCGCCGGCTGTTTATTCCTTACCAGTTGGCCTACGGAGAGCTGGGACGCCCGAACCCGGACCCGAAGAACCCCGACATTCCTCCCAAAGCCGATCTGATCTTCGACATCGAGCTCGTGGAAATGATGGAGCCGCCGGCTCAGTCTGCGCCGCCAACGCGTCCCACGAATGCCGCGTCCAAGCCCGATGACACCACATCCTGGCGCGGGCGCGTCGCCAAGTCCTGCTCCAACTCAACCCGCAACTCCGGCGTCGCCCGCTACCGCGCAGCCCGTTCCGCACGGCGAGGCAGCCACAACCGCGGGGCCCCCTGCGGCCATGCCGGCAGGGTCGTCAGCGCCGCCGCAACCTCCAAACGTGCCGGCGCCGCACTAATTCGCATCTCTGATAACTCTCAAGCCGGCTGCGCGTGATCGTCTTGTAGCGCCGGCTTCCGAGCCGGCTGTAGCGTGGGCCTCCCGGCCCACGCCCCGTGAATCCGCCAGAGGCGCGGTGCCCCCGGTCCCTCGCTTTTGGGGACCGGGGATGACCGCGAAGGCAGCCGCTAATCCAGCTTCGGATGCAGCTTCTCAAACCCCGTTGCCTGCTGATAAGCCCGCGCAAACGCCGCCACCGTTGCATCTCGGTAAAGCCCACCCAGAAACGTGATCGAAACCGGCGTTCCCGGCCCGCCAATATCGTCGTGGTCGCCGTCGTCGATCGCCGGCGGCTTCGGCGCATCGTCTCCGCGCAATCCGTTCGGCACAATCACCGCGGGATTCCCCGTCAGATTCGTCGCGATCAACTGCGCATCCGTCGAAGGCGTCACCACCACATCCACTTGCTCAAAAATCTTCGCCAACCCCCGCACCGCCAGCGTCCGCGCCCGGTTCGCCTGGATGTACTCGACCGCCGGATAGAAACGGGCCACGCGAAAATCATTCGGCCAATCCTCCGGCCCCTGCTCCGTCAGCAATCGGTCGCGCCCGCTCATGGTCAGGTCGTCAAATGCCGCAGCCGCCTCCGCCGTCAGCAGCGGAACCATCGCCTCCCACGGCAGCTTGGGCAACTCCATTGGAATCAGGTTCACTCCCATCCCGCGCAGCTTTTCGAGCGCCGCCTGTTCGTAACGCCGGTCGTACTCGCGCCGCGCCCGCCCGGCCACCATCTCGGCATTCGCATCCTCACGCTTCTTCTTGTCTTCGGCGGATTCGCCCGCCACAGCTTCTTTCAGCTTCAACGGCTGCAACGGATCGAACTCGCTCTTGAAATACCCAACCCGCAGTTGCTTCCAGTCCAGTCCCGGATTCCAATCGAACCCCGCCGCTGCTGCCGAAAGATCCTTCCCGTCCGGTCCGTGAATCACCTCCAGCACGAGCGCGCAATCCTCCACCGAGCGGCAGATAGGCCCCAGTTTGTCCATCGTCCAACTCAGCGCCATCGCGCCCGTGCGCGGCACCATTCCAAAGCTCGGCCGCAGCCCGGAACAGCCGCACCGCGTCGAAGGCGACGAGATCGATCCCAGTGTCTCCGAGCCCAGCGCAAACCCCACGCACCCCGCAGCCACCGCGCTCGCCGACCCGGCAGAAGAACCACTCGACCCCTGCGCGGGATTCCACGGGTTCCGCGTCCGCCCGCCAAACCACTTGTCGCCCATAGCCAGCGCGCCCAGCGAGAACTTGGCAATCAGAACGGCCCCAGCCTCGTCGAGCCGTTGCACAACCGTCGCGTCCTCATCAAACGACTGATGCTCAAACCCTCCCGCGCCCCAAGTCGTCGGGTAGCCCTTCACCGCCAGCAAATCCTTAGCACCCCACGGAATCCCGTGCAGCGGCCCGCGATAATGCCCCGCGGCAATCTCCTCATCCGCCTTCTTCGCTTGCGCAGTCGCACGTTCCTCAGTGAGCGTGATGACGAAATGCAGCTTCGCGTCGTAGCGCTTGAGGCGGTCGATGTACATCTGCGTGAGCGCGAGCGAAGTGATCTTGCGGTCGCGTAGCAAAGGTGCGATTTGGCCGACAGTGGCGAAAGCCAGATCCTCAATGTGAGCAGGCGCCGCGAGCGGACTGCCGACGGAATCAATGCCAATAGTTGGGCCCGGAACCTCCGCGTAGCAGTTGGCTGCTTTCTCATCCCGCGTAGCCGCCTTCCCCGGATGAAACACATAAGCCGGCGGCACATCATTCGTCAGCTTCAACGCGCGAATCTGCGCATAAGCATCCCGCTGATCGTTCAGCCCGTCGAGCATCATCTTCTTCTGCTCCGCCGCAAACGGCCCCACCCCCGCCAGCTCCGCCGCCCGATCGATCATCGCCTCCGTAATCTTCGGCAGCGCCGTCGGCTTGGCCTCAGCGCCCGCGCCCGAAGTCGCGGCAGGACCCGCCTCCTGCGCCTGCGCCGCCAGCGTCAACAGAATCCCCGGCAGCAGCGGCGAAGCAATCCCCGCCCGTGTGCACGCATTCAAAAAAGCCCGACGATCGAGAGACAGGGGATTGAGAGCCATGCGCAAAATCCTTTCCATTCATCCAGCCCAGCAACACTGCATCCGTGCCCCACCCTTTTCCGCGTACTCCGCGGAAAAGGGTGGGAAACTCAGCCGCTCCCGATGGACCGGCTCAATAAGCAGAAGAGCCCCTTGCCGAAAACTATAGCCCATGCCATCCGACCGAGTGCACTTTTCGTTTCCACGCAGCGCGAATCATTCAGCACCGCATCGGCAACGCCCAGAAAAGCGCGCCGTAGGCGCGAAGTTTGTTAGCCCCTCGCTTCAGCGTGGGGTAAGTAAACAAGATGGATGTGAAGCCCCGTAGGGGCGACGCCGGTCATGACCGGACGACGCCTCTTGAGTCGGATCGTAAGGATCCGAAAGGGAATGATTGGCTTAGCCCTCGGTGGCCGCAACCTCCGCAGCCTCTGCCGGCGCAAAATACTGCGACAGAAACTTCCGAACCTCCTCCGCCGGCTTTTCGCCCGACAACACATCAACCAGGACAGCCAGAAACTGGTAGCGGGTATATGCGCGCCGAGCCACTGCAAACAGAAACGGTGTGGGGAGCTCCGAAACGGTGCGCGCGCCCACCAGGTAGTCACCCGTGTAACCTGCCCCCTGGATCTCGGCGCGCATCTCGAGCGCACGCTCCACATCTTTTTCCGGAGCCTTATCGATCGCGCGCCGCGCCACCAGCTCCGCCCAGCAGCGGTTAAGGAATCGGTTTGCCCCGTCCCGCACCGGGCGCACATCCCAGGAAGCAAGAACCAGAAGCTTTTCCGGCTTCTTCACCTCGAAAATCGATCGAGCTTCTGCCACGGAGTACTTCGGATCGGCCGTCAAATTGCGCAACTCGCCGAGCCCGAGAACCCATCGCAGCACCGCGAAACACTCCAGCGCCGGCATGGCGCGCTGCTTCTGCTCTGCGGTCCAATGTCCGTCTGGCGCGAGCAACAGATCGCGCAAACCGGGTTCCAAATTGTCGCGTAGTCCGATCGCTGTAAGCCTATCCAGCAGAACCCGCCGCGTAACAATCGTGACCTCTGGCGGAATCTCCTTTTCCAGATACGATTCCGAGCCCAGCCGCTCCAGCATCGTCGCCAGTACGCACGCCTCGCGAAGAAGCGCGCGCTTCAACTCGTCTGAAACCGACGCCAGTTTCTCCGCGTTGCTCTCGCGCCGCTCACCGATTCGTTTAGCGGCCACGATCATAACGATACAAATGCCAATGCCGATATATACCGCGGTCCCGGTGGCGCCGAAGTTCGTAAAAATTCCGCGAAAATACCAATGAAGGATGGCGATCGTGGCCCCCATCCACGCCACCCATAGGGCAAACCGCAGAACGATTATCCGGGCACTCCTGTCCCTCGGCGCGCGCCGCAGCGCAACCCACAATGCACGCCACGTGCTTCGCCGGAACCAGACCGCGTAAGACATTTGCTCGATCTATATCACAGGCGAGCGCTACGACGCGTTGCGCACCGGCACAAGCACCGCCCGAATCTCCGCCACCTCAATCTTGATGACCCCGTCCTCCACGGCCGGATCGCCGTTCCCCGAAGCCGCCCCGCAAAAATTTCCCTTGACATATTCCCATATAGGCATGTATTGTTTCCATCATGGCAAGAGCAGCTACCACCTCTGACCCCTTCAACGCCGTCGCCGAGCCCCGCCGCCGCCAGATCCTCACCTTTCTGGCCGCCGACGAGCGCCAGGTAGGCGAAATCGTAATTGCCATCGGACTCGATCAGCCATCCGTCTCGAAGCATCTTGGCGTGCTGCGCCGGGTGGGCCTAGTGCGCGTGCGCCGCAACGGCCGCCATCGCCTCTACCGCACCAACGCCGCGGCGCTCAAGCCCATGCACGACTGGACCCAGACCTTCGAGCGCTTCTGGCATCACCAATTACTGCGCGTCAAAGAGCGCGCTGAAGCTCAGGCACAACGCGACAAGCCATCGCAGTAACCGCACCCGCGATTGACCAAACAAATCAAATCTTCCCTAAGGAGAATGTATGACCACGATGACCGCACCCGACCTCGACGCCCTCTCCGTCAAAATCGAACAGGAAATTCGCGTCAAAGCCCCCATCGATGTTACCTTCGCCGCGCTCCTCGAACAGCTCGGCCCCAGCTTCGAAAAGCTCGACGGCGAACCCATGCCTTTCAAGCTCGAGCCCGTACCCGGCGGCCGCTGGTACCGCGACCTGGGCGACGGCAACGGCCACTGCTGGGCCACCGTGCAGGCCATCAAGCGGCCCACGCTGCTCGAGTTCAGCGGACCACTCATGATGTCCTTCCCCGTCGCCAACAACGTGCAATACCGCCTCAGCCAGGAAGGCGGCGAGACCGTCATCAAGTTCGTGCACGCCGGCTTTGGACCCATTCCGGAAGACTTCAAAAAAGGTATGGTCTCTGGCTGGACCCACATTAACGACCGCGCCCGCCAGCGCGCCGAGCGCGCCTAGCTACTTCGCCGCCTCCCCGAGCAGCGCCTCGGCGCGATGCAACGCGTCGCGGCGCTTCTGCTTCTCGCTCTCCACATCGGCCGGAGCCAGCGCCGATCCGCCCACTCGCCGCGATGTGTCGCTCAGCCGCTTCTCGAATTCCTTGTCGAGCGCCACCAAATCTGCCCGCGCCTGTTTCAGCGCCTCTTCTAAATGCGCCAGCTCGCCGTCGATCCTTTCGGGGTAGTAGCTGAGCCGGTCGCCGCTCTGCATCGCATCCACCAACGCAAGCGACGGTCCCGCCACCGGCCCGGTCTGTTGCATCGCGTCATACGCGCCGCGCAGCAGCGTCATTTTGCCAGCAAATCCGTCCAACTCCCCGCGCCGCGCCGTCAATCCCTTCGCTCGCCGCACCTCAACCACGACTTTCGCGGCCGTGCTCCCGGCCGGCACAGGAATAACAGTCGTCAGCGTATTGCCCTCGTAGCGCCAGCCGCCCGGCTCGCCCGGCTTCACCGGCTTCAGAGCCTTGCCATCCACCGTCACAGAAACCGGCGGCCAATCCGCGGGCAGCCGCACCTCGTAGCCACGCGTCTTCAACATCCCGGGATAATTGCCTTCCACCGGCCCAATCTCCACGCGCAACTCGTCATCATTTTGTGCCGCCTTAATTGGCGTCCGCGCGAACACGCCCCGCTGGTACTCAACCGACACACCCGAATCCTCATACACCGAGTAGCTCGAGCTCGCGCCCGGCCCCAGCGGCCACACATTCACAATCAGCGGATCGACTGCCTTCTCGCCCGTATGCAGCATCGCCGGCTGCATCGGCACAATCGCGCCCGCCTTCACATAAACCGGAATCTGCGCAATCGAAAAGCTCCGCTCCGCGCTCACCGGCCCGATGAAGTGCTTGCCGGTCGGCCACTCAATCCAATCGCCTTTAGGCAACCACACCTGCTCCGTTGCGAGCCCCGTAATCTTATCCGCCGCAGCCGTCACCGGCGCCGCGATCAGCTGATCGCCGAACACATACTCGTTCTTGCTCGTGTACGCCGCATCGTCCTCCGGCCAGTCGTAATAAAGCGGCCGCAAAAACGCCACACCGGTATCGTAAGTGCGACGCGCCTCCGTATAGAGATATGGCTCCATCGCCTCGCGCAACTGGAACGCCGTCCGCAGTACCGAAGAATACGGCTCCGGATACGCCCAGATCCTCCGCTCCGCATCGGGATTCTTCGTCGTATGCGTGCGCAGAATCGGCGCGAACGCGCCAAACTGCACCCACCGCGTGTAGAGCTCCGGATCGACCGCCCCCGGCATGTGTCCGCCGATGTCGTGGCTCCAGTACGCGTAGCCCACGTTAGCCGCCGTCGCCGTAAACCACGGCTGAAAGGCCAGCGACTCCCACACCGAAACCGTATCGCCCGAAAACCCAATCTGGTAGCGATGGTTGCCCAGCCCGCCCCAGCGATGAAACAGCAGCGGCCGCTTGCCCTCGCGCTGCTGATCGGTAAAGTGCACGTAGTTCAGCCACCATGTATTGCTCAGGCCTGGCAGCTTCGTCATCATCGGCTGCTGTTGCCAGTCGAGCCACCAGAAATCGATGCCCTGCTTCTCCAGCGGATGCAGCACCAGGTTCATGTAGTTGGTCGCGAACTTCTTGTCGGCAATGTCGAACGGCACGTACTTTTTCGTCGTCGGATCAATCCCCATCGCCCGCGCCATCGCCGGGTACGCAACCTCCCACGGCTGAATGCCCGACGCAGGATGCAGGTTCATCGTCGTCTTTAGCCCCTCCTCGTGGATCTTTTTCAAAAACGCATCTGGATCGGGAAACAGGTCTTTGTTCCACGTATAGCCGGTCCAGCCCAGCCCATAACCCGACTGATCCTTCTCGCCCATGGCCTTCAATTGTTCCTGGCTGATGTGCCAGTCCATGTCGATCACCAGCACATCGAGCGGCGTATCGTTCTCATGGAAACCGCGCACCAGCTCATCTAGTTCCTGGTCGCTATAAGCCCAGTAGCGCGACCACCACACGCCGAAAGCAAAGCGCGGTGGCAGCGGAATCCGCCCAGCCACTTTGACGAAATCCCCAAGCGCCTGCTTGTAGTCGTGCCCGTAACCAAAGAAATACCAATCCTGATACGCCCCGGGCTTTTCGTTAGCCGGCCGCTCCATCGCCCACGGCCACGGACTTTTTTCGCCATCCAGAAAACGGAAATCCGTGGAATCGAACAGCGGCCGCGTCGAATCATCCACCAGCGCCCATCCCGATCGCGAAACCAGCCCCGGCTCGATGGGTTGCTGGGTCTTGCTGCCGCGTGCGCCGTCCAAAGTGCGCGTGGTGCCCTGCAGGTTCTGAGGATCGGTGTCCCCCGGATGCCAGGTGACCTTTTTGCCGTCGACGGTGAGCGTAATGGTCAGCGTCTCATTGAAAAGGCAGTTGCCGCCAGGAAGTTCCTTCCCGTCCGGCATTGCAGTGTAATGCAGGGTCAAGGCATCTGTTTTGAGGGTGAGAGTGTCGCCTGCCCCCGAGATCGTCTTTTCAAACTTCGGCACTGGCAGCCGCCGATTGATGAACACCAGCGACGCGTGATCTTCGAATTTGCGATCGGGCGCGCACTCAATACGGATGAGCTGCGGCGTGAGTACGGTAAACCGCGCATTATCCACAACCACCACGGCCTTCGGGTCCGCCACAGGATTGTCCACCGCTTCGACCGGCCTCGCCGCAGGCTGCGTAGTCGATGGATGTGCAGGAGCCGGCGACTGTCCCGGCATCTGCGCAGTCTGCGCCGCCAATCCCAACCTGCCTGCAACCACCAGCACGCCCGCAATCCAAAACCAACAAAAATTCCGCACAGCTTCCCCCTGTCGCAATTCCACAGGCAAGCCTATCACTCGGGTCCAGCGCGCAAAAACGCACTGGTACCAACGCGCAAGAATGCGCCCGTACCTTTGATACTCCAGCCCGCGCAGCGGGCAAAAGACGGTAGCCCCAGGCGCAAGCCTGGGGGAGGAGTCATGATCCGAAGCCAAGCCCCCACCGGGGGCGAAAGAACCGCATTCACCTCAGACACGCAGCCTGCGCCCAGCCGCTATCATGGGTTCACCGGTACTCACCAGAGCGTCACGCGAGACCTACGAATGACCCCTTCCATCTTCATTTCGGCCGGCGAAGCCAGCGGCGAGCTCTATGGCGCACTACTGGCCTCTGCGCTCCGGCAACGGCTCGCACAAAAAGGTGAAACAGCAGAGCTCTTCGGAATGGGCGGTCCGCGCATGGCCGCCGCCGGCGTCGAGATCGTCGTCCGGTCCGAAGACATGGCGGTCATGGGCTTCACAGAAGTCGTGCGCCATCTGCCCCGCATCTATCGCGAGTTCCGCAAGCTCAAGCGCGCCATTCGCGCCCGCCGTCCCACCGTAGCCGTGCTCATTGACTTCCCCGAAATCCATTTCCGCCTCGCCAAAGAGCTGCACTGCCTCGGCATCCCCGTCATTTACTTTGTCAGCCCGCAACTCTGGGCCTGGAAGCAGCACCGCATCCGCCTGGTGCGCAAGTTCGTCCAGCGCATGCTGGTCATCTTCCCGTTCGAGCAGGCCTTCTACCGCGAGCGCGGCGTCCAGGCTGAGTTCGTCGGCCATCCTCTCGCCGATCTGCCTTTGCCCACGATCACCCGCACCCAATTCGCCCAGCAGGCGGCGCAGATCAACCAGGACCAATGGAACTCTGGCCCGTATTTAACAGCCGACCCCCCTGAAGGGGCGCAGCCGGTTGACAGGGAGCTCCACAATGAGCTGGACCCTCGCAAAGAATGGATCGCCCTGCTTCCTGGCAGCCGCGTCCCCGAGATCCTCAGCAACCTCAAGGGGTTGGTCGACGCAGCCTGCCTCCTCGGCAATCAGTACGAATACCTAATTCCCATTGCGCCCACGCTTACTGAAAAGCAGATCGCGCGCATCCAGTACGACCTCGGCGACTGGATACTGGCGCCGAAGAAGAACCCTCTCCGCATCACCTTTGTCCGGGATGCCCGTGCTACCCTCTTCCACGCCCGCGCCTCGGTGGTCGCCAGCGGAACCGCCACCGTAGAAGCCGCGCTCATCGGCAATCCCTTCGTCGTGGTGTATCGCGTCTCCCCGCTGACGTATGCTATCGCCAGAAGGGTCGTAAAGGTGCCTCACGTAGCCATGGCCAATCTCATAGCCGACAAACGCGTGGTTCCCGAACTTATCCAGCATGACTTTACCGCTGCAAATATCGTCCAACACCTCAGCCAGTTGCTACCCGACGGCCCTGCTCGCGAGTCCATGATGAAGGAGTTGGGAGCCATCCGCAAAGCCCTGCACGTGCATCCCTCAGTTGGCCGGGGCGATAACCAGGGCGCTATTGAGACCGTAGCGGCCATTGTTCTGAATGAAATTGAAGCGGCATACCCAGCGGCTCAGGAAGCCGCGCAACCTTGAACCAATCCGGGATTTCCCTGAGGCTTGCTCTGATTGAATCGGCGTTTTGAAAGGGCACGGCTTCATCCGTGCCGTAAGGCAAGAAAAACCAACGGGACTTGGGTCCCTGAGGGATGGTTTTCCCGAAACCAGGGAGTTGGGCGGATCTCGATGGGGTCCACCCGCTTCCATCCACGAAGAACGGCAAGGTGACAATGACTCCAATGGTTAGACACTCGAAGCGTTCTCAGCCCTCGAAGATGCGCGCTCTTGGCCTATACAAATTCGTTCTGCTTACGGTCGCGGCCGCCCTCGCAGTACTTCCCGCCTCCGCGCAACGCGAGCGCCCGGCCTTAAACATTACCGGCTATGTAATTGACGCCGAACTCGATACCACGTCCCACCATCTGACGGCCACCACCGTGGTCAGCTTCACCGCGCCCCCCAATCTCGACGTGGTCAACTTCGGCTTTCATCCCGCGCTCAAGGTCACCAAGATCACCGATGAAACCGGCAAACTGCTCGATGGCGAGCGCACCGCCGACGGCTCCATCCGCGTCACCGCCGACGCGCCCTTCGTCGCCGGCCAAACCGTCCAGTGGACCTTTGTCTACGACGGCACCATCACCGGCAACGAAGACGGCCCGATCGAAGGCCTGAAGCTGGCGGCCATCCAGGAACCCATCAGCTACCTGCTCTACCCGGCCCGCTGGTTTCCCATGACCGGCTACATGACCGACCGCTTCACCGCCGAGATGCACATCCGCGTGCCCCAGGGCATGCGCGTCTTTGCCACAGGCGCAACCGGCATGCCCAAGTCCGTCACGCTCAGCAGTGGCAAGCCCGGCGACGAGTACGACTTCAACTGGACCAAGCCCGGCTTTCCCGGCACCGTCATCGCCGGCCGTTTTGCCGACCCATTTACCGCCGGCCCCGGCAACGTGAAGGTCTATCTGACCATCAGCCATCAGGCCTCGGGCAATCAGCTTGCCCAAACCGCTACCAAAGAGTTCGACTTCTTTACCGACAGCTTCGGCGAGCCGGAATCCACGCACCTCAACGTCGTCGAACTGCCCGACGACACGCTGCCCGCCGTCTGGGCGCCGGAGCTGGCCGCCATTCCGGCTCGCGCGTCGGCGACAAATCCGGCATCCGCCTGCTGGCCAACACCATCGCCCACCAGTGGTGGGGCTGCGAAGTCAGCCCCCGCACCCTCAACGACGCCTGGATCACCAACGGCATGTCCCGCTACGGCGAGCTGATGTATGTCGAAGACGAGAGCGGCAAGAGCGCCCTCCGGGCCGCTCTCGAAGACGTCGCCGCCGGCGCGCTGGCCTACGACACCATCCCGCTTTCCAGCGCCGGCCGCCTCGATCCCTTCTCGCCGCAGTTCCAGTCCATGACCCTGGAAAAAGGCGCCATGATCTTCCACATGCTGCGCTGGGAAGTGGGCGACAAGGCCTTTCTGGCCATCCTCAAGGGCGCGCTCAGCCAGTACACCGACAGCTCCATCCGCACCGAGGACTTCGAGAAGGTGGCCGAGGCGCAGAGCCAGCAGCAGTTGACGCCTTCTTCTCGCAATGGATCGACGGCACCGGCGCGCCGCCTTCACCGACAAGTACGCCGTCTACCGGCTCGGCAACAACAAGGGCTTCCGCACCATCGGCGAGATCGACCAGGACCTCGACCTCTTCCGCATGCCGGTCGAGCTGCGCATCGAAACCGACGGCAAGACCGAAAACCAGAAGATCGACGTGGTCGGCACCGACACGCAATACGTCGTCGACACCTTCGGCCGCCCGCGCCGCATCAGCATCGATCCCGGCGACTGGGTGCTCAAGACCACCCCCGACCTGCAGGTGCGCATCGCCATCCTCAAGGGCCAGCAACTGGTGGCGCAGGGCGACCTCGTCGGCGCGCTGGCCGAGTACCAGAAGGCCCTCGACGCCAACCCGCAAAGTTCGCTGGCCAGCTACCGCATCGGCGAGGTGCTGTTCACGCAGCGCAACTACCAGGCCGCGGTCAACTCCTTCCGCGACGCGCTGCGCGGCGACGACGAGCCGCCCTGGACCGAGGTCTGGAGCCACATCGCCATCGGCAAGATCTTCGACATCACCGGCCAGCGCGACCGCGCCGTCAACGAGTACCGCCTGGCCGTCCAGACCAACGACAACACCCAGGGCGCCGTCAACGAAGCCCGCCAGTACCTGCAAAAGCCCTACAAGCGCCCCGAGGACAACTAGCCGCAAATTCGTCTCGATCTTCCGGTTGAAGCGCCTCAGCTCTTCGGGCCGCTAAGAAATAGCCGATCGACCGCACGAAGTGTCAGGGCCTCCGGTGGGACAATCGTAAGAATCCTTATCTGTTTCGCGATACGTTGTTGCGTCTCCTAAAAACTGAGCATCTGGAATATAAAGAACTTACTGCGGCTTAAGGCTCATCGTTTCGGGGCTACCACGCTGGGTTACCGAATTCCTCGACGTATTCCGAATCAATGTGTTCGAACCGTTCTTTTCCGGGACCATCCCATACTCGCGTTGCAGCAAGCCAACATTGCGCTTTGGTAGATTTCCTGAGATACAAGTCCTGATGCCAAACTCCATTCCTAGCGCTAAACGATATGCTGTAGTGGACATAGGGCCGCAACTTCCAATTTCCGTTCAACATAAGGGCAACGGCAGTAGTGCCGCTTTTTCCGCCCCCACTGATTTCCCCCAAGTTGTAATCCATGATGGTTTGGCGCGTATCTGCATCCGTGATCGTCATGTATGCGTTATATAAAGGGTATTGCCCATTTTTGATTACCACCGCTTGCTTTGCAATTTCTTGTTGCAGATCAAAGTCATAGAGCATGAAATAGCTGTACGAATCCCCTCCCGTTGTCCACGCCGTGGTTTCCCGCGCCAAGCCCTCGATAAGATCCTGCTGCGTAATATTCGCTGCAGCTTCGACCTTGCGAATCGCGAATCCTAGTCCCGCAGCCATGAGCGTTCCCATGAGCAAATAAGCAGGAATTTGGACCTTAAACGCCGGCAAGCCCTCTACAACCTTGGAGCGATGTATTGCGGCCCACGTAAGCAGCACAATGAGGATTAGCCCCGGAGTGTATACCAGCGCTAGAACACTACCGATTATGCCGTAAGCGGCTAACATGTAGCCGTGCTCGAGGAAGTCAATGATCCGCGCCAGTCGCGACCTCTTGACCTGCGGCGACACTTGACTAACTGGCAATAGCTTATTTTGCGGCGACTGTGGTTGATGCACTTGACTAACTCTTGCCTTGGCGCGGTCGTGGGCATTCCCGCCCCCGCCCTTGTGCTTACGCCAACGCTCTTCGCCCATCCTCGCCATCCTCCCATTGGCAAGTAGGCTGCGTCAAATGCATAACACTGACTTCAGTCGTGCCGTAAGCCGCCCAAAAACCATGGGACTTTAGCCCCTGCGGGATTGTTTCCCGCCCCCGAAACACCAACGGCCAGCCCGCAGGCTGGCCGTCATCTTGTTCCCTTTGTCCCTTATTCCCTCGGTCCCTGCTTTTCCGGCTTCCCCAGCGACAGCACCTCTAGATCCACCTTCGCAAGACCGCGCCAGGTCATCCCGAGCTTTTCCGCCGCGCCATACGAGAGGTCGATCACCCGTCCCTCTTCCACCAGGTCGCCGCGGTCGGTAATGCGCACCACCACGGAGCGATGGTTCGACCGGTTCACCACCCGCACAATCGAGCCGAAGGGAAGGCTCGGGTGGCAAGCAGTCATGGCATACATGTCGTAGACCTCGCCGCTGGCCGTTTTCCGCCCGTTGAACATGCCGCCATACCAGGAAGCAATGCCATGAATCTTGTTGCTCCAGTGCTGGGCTTCTTGCGATGGCGCGCGGTTTGCAATTGCAGGTTGCGCGTGCGCCAGTGACTCTGGCGTCACACTCGTGGATGATGCGGTCGTCGGTGCTGTGATGGTTGGCCGAGAAAGACTCGCATCGGCATGCACTGTGCGCGCGGTGAACAACACCACCACCGCCACCAGCGCAACGGCAGAGACTCCCGCTACGAGATAAATCCATAGCGAAGTCCGTCGTCCTAAGTTGCGTGTTTTCCTTGTTCTAACCATCTGGCTATTTTACTAAGCTGACACTGGGCAACCCACTCCGTTGTCAAGATAGACAACGCGATTTCTGTTGAAAATGCCCGGCATTGCAGGCCGATCCCGGTAACGCGTTTTGCTTCTTCGGGTTACAGGCCGCGCCCAGATCGGCGCTTCCTTCCCATTTTGGGCAGAAATCAACCTCCAAAAGATACGCCCGCCCCCAGGCAACCCTTTCCCCGGCCGCGGCATCTTCCGATATAAGCCTCAAACTAAATATTTTGCGGTCAGTTTGTACCCTCTCGCCGACGGCCTCTTAGCCCGCCTGTCGGAGAGACGATTCGAGGGTTATTTTTCACTGGAACAGAGGTGAACCATGCGTACATCCCATGCCCGTTTTTGCCTGATCCTTGCCTTTGCGGTCTCGCTCGCAATCGCCGCTTCCGCGCAGGTGCCCGTCTACGACCAGGCCGGCCCCGTTCCGCCCGCGATCACTGCAGCCAAAACCATCTTTGTCTCGAACGCCGGCTCCGATAGCGGCCTGTTTCCTGAGCCTTTTACCGGCGATCCCGACCGCCCGTACACCGAGTTCTACTCCGCCCTCAAAGCCACCAGCGACTACACGTTGGTCGGCGATCCCGCCCAGGCTGACCTCGTCCTTGAGCTGAGGCTTATCGCCCCCAACGGCCCCAGCGAAGCCAACAAGCAGAAGGGCGCCTCCGATCCCCTGCCCATGTTTCGCCTGACGATCTACGACGGCAAAACCCACTACGTCCTCTGGACCGTCACCAGTTCCATCGAGCTCGCCTACCTGCAAAAGACCCACGACAAGAACTTCGACACCGCGCTGACCCAGGTCCTCGACCAATTCCTGAAGGTCGCCGGCAAACCGCCCGCCGCCGCACATTAGCTCTCTGACCCCCTGACAGCCAACCCTCCCGTGCCCCATCTTTTCGCGCTTATGCGAAAGGGTGGGATCGCACAAACCCAGCCTTATGTTCACTGACGGGCAATTGAAGCGCAGCCGGCAACTCGCCCGGAACGCCGCTCCCGCAGTCACCGGGGCTCAAGCACCAGGGTCTCGACGCTTCTCTGTGCAGGAGTGATGACCAGGCCCAGCTGATCGCGAAGCCGCTCCAGAAAATCGTTTTCCGCGCCTTTGCTATCTTCGATGCGAAAGACAAATTCGCCCTTGAGATCGGTCTCATTCACCACCGGCTGATCCAGCGTGGATTCCAATGTATGGCAAAACTCATCGGCAGTGCCGTCGGCGGAAATGCCGCGGATGGCGGTGATGGGCTGGGCCCTCATTCCCGCAATGGCCTCGTCCAGGCCGCCCGGTTCCTCGTACGCGACGCCGGAACTCTTGAAGCCCCCCATTCCTTCGTCGCGACGGGGCGTGGCCGGGGGAAGTTTTCCATGGGGCTCGAGCGATAGAACGTATACGTCAACCACCCGCTCCTCGCGGCTCACCGTCACATGAAAGTAATCCTCGAGGCCCGTGCGAAAGCGGTCCTTCATCTGCTCCCGGCTTTCCTGCTCCGGCAGAACAAGAGAGAAGTCATAGCGCTTTTCGTTGTTGAGCGGGACCGGCATTTCGACGCGAATCGAGTTCACGTCATACAGCAGCTCAATCGCATCTTTCAGCGTGTAGCCCTTGAGAGCCCAATAATCGTCGGAACTGTAGTTGCCGCTTTCCTCGCTCTTTGATGGCGCAATGTGGACCGCGAAGGACGGCGGAAACGCCGGCTTGTGGTCTTCCGCGCGAGGCATCTTCCACGGTTCCGCATCCATCAGCACCTGTTTGCTCTGAATAAACGCCTTGAGAGTCGCCTGACTCTGGGGCGTAGTCGTAATGCGGCCTTCCTCAACGGCCGGGATGAGATCCCCGATCTCCTGCACGCCCCGGAAGTAGCCGACGATTTTGCCGTCCGCGCCCACAATCACATTCGCCGGCAATTCCATCCCATAAGCATTGCCCGTCTTTCCCTCGCGATCGAGCAATAACCAGCCCTTGATGGGATGCTGCTGGAGCCAGGGCCCGAGCGTGCATTCGCACTCGCCTGTAATCCAAACAAACTCGACTGGCTTGCCCGCGAATTTGTCCACTGCCGCGTTCCACAGCTCGACCAACTGCGGGTTATGCGTCACGTCAGGAAAGAACACCAGGACAGTCACCACCCATCCCGAAATTTTCGATGGTGTGCGCCTCCATAAAGGCCAGTCTGTCGCCGTCATCCGCCACAACGCGCGGCGTCCTTCTGTCATGTGAACGCGTCATCTTGAACTTTCTGCAGCGCATGAGCCGGCATCGCCACTCTCACTCGCAAGTTCGTCGACGCCGTCTCCGGCACCAAAGCGCGTATTCTCGACACTCGCAAGACCGCTCCCGGTCTGCGCGTGATCGACAAATACGCTGTGCGTTGCGGCGGCGGCCAGAATCACCGCCTCGATCTTTCCGATGGAGTCCTCATCAAGAACAATCACATCGCGCTCGCCGGCGGAATTGTCCCCGCCCTGGAGCACGCAGTCCGCAACCGCCGCGGCTCCCAGCCCATCGAGATAGAAGTCCGCACGCCACAAGAACTTGACGACGCGCTGGCCCATGGCGCGGAGGCCATCCTGCTCGATAACATGTCTCCCGAAGACGTGCGGCGCGCGGTCGAACGTTGCGCCCAGCTTGAACGCCGTATTCCCCTGGAATGCTCGGGCGGAATTCGTCTGGAAAATATCCGCGCCTACGCCGAAATCGAGCCAACGATGGACCGGATCACGATACAGATCCGGCGCCCACTTCTCGTAGAACTCCGGCGTATGCTCCGTCTCATCGCCAACCAGCATCCACCAATACATATGTGCCCAGAAGAAACCACGCAGCGGCGTGTGTGTGTCTTGTTCGTCATCGGAGTGGGCGTGGTGCTTCCTGTGGTCGGCGACCCAGCCCACCGGGCCTCCTTCAGATGCCAGCGTACCCACGGCTGTGAGGACGTACTCCAGCCAGTAGGGCCGCAGGGCAAAGCTCCGGTGAGTGAGCAACCGATGATACGTCAAGCAAATCCCGATCCCGCCAGTCAGCCAGTGCAAAAGTAAGCACACGGCCAGACCAGACCAGGAAAAGAAGCCGGGATAAAACGCGAGAAGCGCGCCACATGCAGCGCCCCGATCCACACCAACGGCGGCCACGACAACCGGGTAGGTGCTTGTCCCGCGGTGGAAGTCATTGTCGACATAGAAAGCCTTTGGTTCTTGACAAAGCGAGGGTTGGATATTCGGGTGGGAGCCGGGCGACTCGTTCAAGCCCGCCCGGTGAATCTGGATCATCCCACTTAAGTAGGACACCGCAGTTGCCGAGAATCGCTCAGATTCCCCATTATTTTTCTACAGACTGGTACCGTGCGACGCGCGATTGACCATCTGATCTCCTGTCTATGTTGGGTAATCGACGCTCTCTCAGCGCGTGATTCTAAAGTTTTACCTAAATTCAAGAAAGTCGCCCCTCTCGTTTTATCTAGTCATCTCAAATTGCCCAGACCAACACCCGCGTATTGCCCAGGGGTGTTGTGAACGACCGATTCAACTCTAGAACCTCGTGCGCGGGTGACTCAATCAAATGTCGGACGCGTTGTGGTACGATGATCCTCAAAGCTCACGCCACGGGCGAAAAAACAATCCGTGAGCTGTATTCGACCGACCTTACCCTACACCGATGAAGCTCAAGTGCCGGCCCGAGGACTTCCGCGTCGAGGAGCTCCCGCTGACCAAGGCGAGTGAACACGGGCGCTACACGTTCTATTGCCTCACCAAGCGCGACATCGGGACAATCGAAGCGATCGGTGCAATCTGCCGTCGATGGAATCTGGCGGGGGACCGGGTCAGCTACGCCGGGCTCAAGGACCGGCATGCCTGGACGACGCAGTTCCTGACGATCGCGGGCGGTCCGTCCAGGTTGCTCACAGCGCGGGAGTTTGAGCTCGAGCCGGTGGGCACGCTCTCTCGTCCGTATGGTCCCGACCAGATTCGCGGCAATCGTTTCGTGCTTCTGCTGCGTGACATGAGCGCCGGCGAGCTGGGCCGTGCCGCCGGCGAGCTGACGGCGCTGGGTCGGGAAGGCTTGCCGAATTACTTCGACGACCAGCGGTTTGGCTCGGTTGGCTTCTCGGGCCAGTTCATCGCGCACGCATGGCTGCTGGGCGATCATGAGCGGGCGCTCGAAGCTCGCGCTGGCCGAAGCGAACCCATTCGACCGCAAGGGCGTGAAGGCGCAAAAGGCGGTGCTCCGCGACCTCTGGGGACGCTGGGCCGAAGCCAAGGCGCGGCTGGAGCGATCTTCCACCCGCAGCATCGTCACCTATCTGGTCGATCATCCGGCGGATTACCGTGGTGCCTTTGCACGAATGCGCCGCGAGCTCCGCAGGCTGTACTTCTCGGCGTTTCAGAGTCATCTCTGGAACGCGATCTTGGGCCGGCTCATCGACCGGGTTGCGCGGCCAGAGCAGCGTGTGCCGATCGAGCTCAAGACGGGCACTCTGCCGTTTCATCGGGGGCTGGAGTCCGAGCAGATCGAGACTCTGTCCCAGACAGCAATTCCCTTGCCGTGCGCACGCACCGATCCCCCAGCGGGTCTTCTGGGAGAATCCGTGGCGCAGGTGCTTGCCCCTTTTCAGCTCACCTGGCCGGAGCTCAAGGTCAGGCATTTGAAAGACGTGTTCTTCTCCAAGGGCTCGAGAGCCAGCGTGGTGTTCCCCCAAAACCTGCGACATGCCACCCGCGATGACGAGCTTCATCCCGGACGGCTGGCCCTCGAGCTGTCCTTTGAGCTGGCCAAGGGCTCGTACGCCACGATCCTGGTCAAGCGGATCACCGATGTCGCGGAAGCCACCTCGATGAAGCTCGACGTGCTGCTGGAAGACAACCACTGTCTGGCCGTCAACAAACCCGCCGGGTTGCTCTCGCAAGGCGACGAGACCGGCGAGCCCAGTCTGGTCGAGCTCGCCAAGGCCTATCTCAAGGCCACGTATCACAAGCCGGGAAACGTCTATGTCGGGCTGCTTCATCGCCTCGACCGACCCACGTCGGGGGTCGTGCTCCTGGCCAAGACCAGCAAGTGCGCCGGTCGTCTTTCGGCACAATTTCGCGACGGGGCGGTCGAGAAGCTGTACCGGGCGATCGTCGAAGGACGGCCGATCGAGCGTGAAGGCGAATGGATTGACATCGCTCGCCAAGGACTGCCGGACCAACCGGGTGGAAGTCGTGCCTGCGGCGAGCTCGCAAAGCAAGGAGGCCCGAGTCGGCTTCCGTGTTGTCGATCGCTGGCGAGACTATTCGGTGCTGGAGTTGAATCCACGGACGGGCCGAAGCCATCAGCTCCGTGTCCAGCTCGCTGCTCGCGGGTTGCCGATCGTTGGAGATCGCAAGTATGGCGCCAGGTCGCGGCTCAGGGCGGCGGACGGCGGTTACCGGATCGCGCTCCATGCGCGACAATTGAAGTTCACGCACCCGACTCGCCGGGAAGTGATTTCGGTCGATGCGCCGGTGCCGGCAGACTGGCCCGAGCCTTTGCCAGAGCGGTTGGGATCAGACTGCTCGTCCAGTACGCGAGAGGGAGACTGAGGCCCGTCACCATGACGGCGGCGAACGGCCGCCAGGCGTAGGGATCGGCGGGAGGGGTCGGCTCGGCGCTCGTCTGTTGCGGTTTGCGATCGCCGGGCGACGAGGGCTCTTGGGCTTGGTCCCCGCTCGTTGCGGGTCGAGCGGCCGTCGGAACGCTCGCGGGCTGGTTGGAGCTGGGATTGGGGCCCTGCGCTGATCGACGCGGATGGGACGGCGGCTGGATTCTGGGCGTAGGCTGCCCGCTCGGCTGCGATGGCACCAAGCCGGCCACATAGCGGGTCGCCGCCGACCAGTAGTCTCTGGTCCTTCAGACCGAGTTCCTCGGCTTCACGGCGCGCGATCGGGTCATCGACACGGTCGTTGAGCGATGCGGCGGATGTACCACAATGCTCCCGCTCGCGTGCCGTCCTGGTCAAAAAAAAAGAGTGGGCGTGCTTCTCCGGCCGAGAGCTCATAGTTGAACCTGACAACATGGTCGCGGTCGATCGACTTGAGCCCGACCGGCAGCGCGACGTACCGCAGACCGCGGTTGGTGACTTCGGCGATGAACGACGCTGGGACCTCCGATGTTTCCCTCAAGTCCAGCACGGTGCGGTAACCCTTTTCGACGAGCCAGTCGAGCCCGGCCGGGGAAGGAGCGCTTCCGCCGGCCAGCTTGAGATCGACGGGCGCGAACCTGGCGACTCCGGGCGCGGCGCTCGAGAGCGGAGACGGGCTCGGGAGCCGGAGCCGACGCGGAGGCCGGCTCCCGCTCTGCGGCCGGCGGTGCCGGCGGCTCGCTGCGCAGGTCGGTGTTCTTCGAGGAACCGTCGGCGGCTCCGCCGGCCGGCCGCGGTCGTCGGTGCGCTCGACCGGGTCACTTCTCCCGGCAAGTCGAGCGGCGGTAGATGGTCGAGTGCGTTCTCCTGGTCGGACAGCACTGGTCGCCCCGGAAGGCGGCTGCGAACCGGCCTGGGCCGACCGCGAGGTCGGCTCAGGCGTCGAGACCGTCGTCCTGGGCAGGTTTTCGATCCGTCGCCGGGCGATCCGAGATCCGGAATCGTAACGGCGGGTCGCGTAGCCGGTCTTCGGCGTTGCCGAGCCCGAAGGCGAGGTGCCCCCACTGTTCGGGGGCGGCACGATCCTCGTCCGCGGCGTGGGATCGAGCGGATTCAAATCGGGCGAGTCACTCGGCCCCGGCGAGACGTTCGACGGAGTGCCGACTGTCGAGCCCGAGGGATACGACGGCACCACCGTGGTTCGCGCCGGCACTCGGAGGCGCGGCATATTCCACCGCTCCATCCGTCGCCCCGCTCGAACCGCAACAGCCGCCGTTGCCCCGGTTCATGATCCGGCTCTGCACGCGGCCGAAGAATCCGCACGGGCTGAAGAGACCGCTCCCACTGCCACAACTGCCACAGTTTGCCAGCGGACCTGACGTGCAACCGCTCTGCAGAATGGCGATCGAGGCCAGGAGGCAGACCGCGACGTAGCGCCCCAGGCGGTGGAGACACCGCCAGGGCGTACCTCGCGTCGCTCCGCCCGCAGACAGCCAATCCAAACAATTCATTGATGTGTCTCCTCGGTGAAAGTTCCCAGGAGCGGCGCGAGGGCGACTCGTCGAGCCGAAAATACCGTGCGCGCCGCCCGCCCGGATTGCTCAGGACGTTCGCGGCCCGCCGGTCATTTCGATCGGGAGGCTTCTGCGACGCAGCCGGATGGAAACTCGGCGACAACCCTCATGAAAAGGGTCATCGATGAAACTTAGCCGACAATCGGGCGGTTGCCAAAGAAACCGAACGATTTCTAGAATGACTCTTGACGACTCCAGCGTGCAGCCCCTACATCGCTCAAGACCTCTCTGGAACTCGGGGATGACACCGTCGCACCAAAACGAGCGCTCGGCAGACTCCCCGAAATTATCAATCTCGTCGATCTGCAAGCTGGTCGCGATCTGCGCCGCTCTCCTCGTGTTTGCCGGCGGCCTCTTCTCCAAATCGTTCGTCGACGAGTACGCGTACATCACTCAGAGTTATTACACCGACCTCATGCTCGAGGGCCGATTCAACGACAAGGCCTGGCTCGAGTTCTATGCCTATGATCTCCAACCGCTGCCCAAGTACCTGATCGGACTGTCTCTCCACCTCGCGCGGATGGAGCTGCCTGCGCGCGGCGACGCGTTCAACTGGTACGTGAACTACAAGTCGGTAGGCGATTACCGGATGCTGGCCGTCGCCCGGCTGCCGTTTGTCATTCTGGGCGCGATCGGCTGCGCAGCGATTTTCGCCTGTGGAGTTCTCATCAAGGACTCGCGCGTCGGTGCCATCGCCGCGGCTGCTCATGATGTTGAACCCGCTGTACCGGCTGCACGCCCACCGTGCGATGTCGGATGTGCCTTGCGAGGCCCTCATGATTGCGTCGCTCGCGGTGGCGCTCTGGGTCGGCCAACGCCTCTGGTGCGGGCGATTCGGTGCGCCTGCCGTTCTCGGCCCTGTTCTGGCCGGGATCGCCGCCGGAGCTGCCCTGCTCTGCAAGTTCAACGCCTTCCTGGGGCTCATCATCATCGCGAGCTGGTGCACGGCCGCCTGCGTCTTGCCAGGGCTGAGGGTCGGGCGGAAGCTGGCGATCGCTGCCGCCACCGCGGTGACCATCATGGTCGCGATTCTGTGCTTCGTCGCTTTCAACCCCTACTCTGACCGCGCGGCCTCGTGTCCCGCTCGGGATGTTGCCGGTGGAAGAGCGCGAAACCGTCTCGCAGAACCCCTGGCAGCGATTTCTGGCACAGGTCGAGCACCGCGTCAAGCTTTCCGATCACCAGAAGAGTGCTTTTCCCAACGACGCACTGCATACCTTGCCGGAAAAGACGGAGGTGTTGTTGATCCAGGGCTTCGGCCGTTTCGGGCCGCTCGGGCCGTTCGAATCGGACTCCACGGTGCGCTTCAGCGGCCGCCAAGACTGGGGTGTGCTCGTCTGGCTGCCCCTGGTCATGATCGGCGTCATCGAGACGATCCGGCTGTGGCGAGACCAGCTCCGGTCCGGGCGGCCGCCGACCGCCGGCGCCCTCTTGCTCTGGGCGGCGTTGGCCTGGATCGTGGTGACCTACTACCTCCCGATGGCGTGGGACCGCTACCTCCTTCCCATTCAAAGCGGCAATGCGCTTTTGGCCGCCGTGGGGGCGTCGGCATTGTGGGACCGGCTGGCCGGGCGGGTCGCGGCCCTCCGCGGGAGGAGCTGAACTGTGGCAGCCTCCTCGCGCCTGTGCGTACTGTCGGTCTTCGTGATCTTGCTCGGAAGCTACGCGTTTTTCTGGCACACCCGCGACTGGAACACTGCCAGCAGATTGATGCTCACGTATGCTCTCGTTGATCGCGGCACCCTCTCGATCACGGGGCTCCAGCGCCAGACCGGCGACAAGGCGTGGTATCAGGGCCAGTATTATTCCGACAAGCTGCCGGGGTACCCTCTGCTGGCGACGCTGCCCTATGCCGCCGCTCGATGGATCCTCCGCCTTCCCGGCCATCCACTCGACACGCGGGAGAAGAATTACTGGCCCGCCGACTACTGGGTCACCCTCGGCACATCGGGCATTCTTACAGCGTTCACCGCGGTTCTCCTCGTGCTCTGGGCGATTGAGCTCGGATGCTCCTGCGGACGAGCTGCCCTCCTGGCCCTCTCCTATGGACTGGCGACGCCAGCGTACGTTTATGCGACCCTCGCCTATGGACACCAGGCGTCGGCCTGCGCGCTCTTTGCCGCGTTTTACTTGCTCTGGAAGCAGCAACCTCGGCACGAGTCCGTTCGAATGTTCATCGCAGGATTTCTGGCGGCCTATGCGGCCGTCATCGAGCTGCAGGTCGGCCCGGTATCGGCGATTCTGGGGTTTAATCTGCTTGCGCAATGCCTTCGCCGTGCAGCGCGGCCTGATGCGCTCGGGCTGTTCGCGGTGGCGCACTGATCCCGACCTTGATGTTGCTGACCTATAACTTCCTGGCCTTCGGCTCGCCCTGGCACCTGGGCTATTTTTTCCACACCATCTCCGAGTTCAAGGAGGTCCACAACGCCGCCAATCCGCTCGGCCTCTCCATGCCCTACCAGCTCTGGGACAAGCTCTTGCAGCTCGTCTGGGGAGAGTATCGCGGACTGTTGTTTTATGCACCGATATTGTTGCTCTCCGGTCCGGGATGGGTCGTGCTCCTGGCGCACCGGTCGTTCGACCTGGCGGTCGTGAGCTTGCTGGTGGTCGCGGCCATTCTTCTGGTCAACCTCTTTTACCCCGAGTGGACCGGCGGATGGTCGACCGGTCCGCGGTTGCTCGTGCCCCTCATTCCGTTCGCCGTTTTACCCGTGGCTGCTCTGCTCGCGGGTGACTCGCGCGGGTGCGCGTCGCCACAACTGCGGCCGTTTGTCTGGCTCTCGCGGGTGGAGTGCTGATGCTGTTGTTCCAGGGCGTCGATGGCAGAATCCCGGCCGACGTATCGAACCCGCTTGTCCAGGGCGTGTGGCCACTCTGGACCGGACAGCTCCCACTCCCGTGGTGGCGATACAATGAGAGGTTCACTGGCAACCTTGTCGCCGTCGTCGCGCCGCAGTGGGTCGCAGGGCTGAAAAACCCTTGGCAGGCCGTGCAGTTCTTGCCGTTGGTCGTATTCCAGCTTCTGGGAATCGGATGGATGTGCTCGCTTTCAAGATCGCGGCGATTTCGCCGGCAACCGGGAGTTGTTCAAGAGTAGCGCGTTTCGGGGTCGAAATTGCCCCCAAAGCGCCATTACGAATAAACTCGTTGAAAAAACACGGGGGAAATCGATGAAAAAGTGCCCGAAAATGGCGCTTTATGGCGCTTTTTCGAAGGGCAAAAGCGCCATTTTGCCGTGCTCCCTTCCGGCTGTGCTCGATTGCAACACGCTCGTCTGCCAGACCTTACGTTTATGGAGTCCGGCTGCCTCGCGCGTCGTCTGGAGCGCCAAATCAACAGTGGGGCGCCATTTTTCGCGGGCCGGGGCACGAAACGACATAGGTCGGACGGGTAGATTTTACGATTGCGCCGATTTTATCGCGCGGTTTAGGCGTCCCGCGCGCCGGCTGCTCCTTCGGCGAGCCTGGGCTTTGTTGTGAGTTCCATTTGGGACCCATCGTCCACGCCATCGTCGCTGCACGTCATTTCGGTCAGGGATGCCGGAGGTGGCACCGATGTGAGAAGGGGTGCCTCTTTACGATGGTATCGATCGGGCGGGCCGCGAGGAGCTGG
>CAWHNV010000042.1:0-123704 GCA_963830785.1 uncultured Acidobacteriota bacterium | reverse complement strand
CCGCGGCTACCTGTTGAAAAGGGCGGTGGATGCGGAACTGATTGCCGCAATACGAGCAGTGCATCGCGGTGGGATCTTCGTGGATCCGCGTTTGGCCAATGTTCTTGTCCAGGACGTGCTAGCGAAGAAAAGTACAAAAGCCGGTCCCACGCGACCGGTAAACATCCTTAGCCAACGCGAGTTGCAGGTGCTTACGCTCGTGGCGCGGGGTTACACAAGTGCGGAAATAGCGAAACAGATATTTGTGGGTGTGAAGACGATCGAGACATATCGTTCACGTCTTGCAGAGAAGCTCGGACTTCGGACGCGTAGTGATGTGATTCGTTTTGCCGTGCAGATGGGTCTATTGACCCCGGAAGCGCTGGAGAGTGAGCCCGGCGGCTCGAACCGGTAAGAGTTCTGTTTCAGGGCGCCTTTTCTGCCCGATTTACGTACTCATGCGCTTCTTGTCAGGGTTTTCCCGGACAAAGTCCCTCATTATTAGCAGCATCCCCGATAGCAGGCCTATTCCATGTGCAGCACACTACGATGCAGGCTGCAAAAGTGTAGCTTCACCGTGCGCTGTTGGCGCCAAGTTGCGGAAGGATGCTCTGCTCCTGTTCTCTGAAGCCCCCTTCCATTGGTCTTTGATCACCTGCCGCAGTCCGCACTCCGCACTCGAACCGCCTCGAAGGAGGTCCATGGTAAAGCACCACGGCAAGATCAACTTGACATTCGACCCAATCTCCTACCTTGCGCGCGCAGGCGTTGGCCGAAGCATCATCGAAGTGAAGCCGAAGAGAACTTCTTTGCCCAGGGAGATCCGGCAGACTCCGTCTTTTATCTTCAGAGCGGCCGGGCAAAACTTACTGTGGTTTCGCACGAAGGCAAAGAAGCCACGATCACGCTTCTCTCCAGCGGCGATTTCTGTCGGAGAGGAGTCACTCGCGGCGATGCCTGGACTGCGCCTGGCCACGGCCACCGCGATCAACACCTGCACTGCGCTCAAGATTGGAAGGGAGGAGATGATCCGCGTGATGCACGAGGAGCATACTCTCTCCGACATGTTCCTGAAATTCCTGCTGGCCCGCAGCATGCGCACCCAGGCCGACCTTGTCGATCAGCTTTTCAACTCCAGCGAAAAGCGTTTGGCGCGGATTCTCCTGTTGATGGCGGAATTTGGCAAGCCCGGCGAACCGGAAACCTTCATTCCTCCCATTACGCAGGAAACCCTGGCAGAGATGATCGGCACCACCCGGTCGCGTGTCAGCTTCTTTATGAATCGCTTTCGCAAGCTCGGCTTTATCGATTACAACGGCCGGATCCAAGTGCACAAGTCGCTGCTCAATGTAATCCTCCTCGACCAATTGCCTGAGCACAACTCTCAGAAGCCTCCAGTTGTGTTTACCCGACAAAATAATCTCGGCGAACCGATCGGGAGTCTTCAGGTGTGAGCGCAATGAAACAGCCTGTTAATAGGCGTTAGGGGAGGGCTTCCTCCAAACTGGTTTGAAGACGATGTCCAGGGGAACTTCCTTAACGGAGAACCGTGAGCAATATTGCACAGTATTCTTGACGTTGGTCTTGCAACATTCTCATCAGGTGCCCTCCCCATCAGCGGCGGCAGTGATGCCAGATTGTGCGGCTAATTTTCCCCGAAGGCAGCACCCCTTCCACACTGCCGCCGCTTCTCTCATAAGCTTTATGACTTGATCCCGTTCGACCTTTTGCCACAGTTCAAAAGTGCACATTCATCCCAAGCTACTTGGAGTAGATTCAGGCAATGATGAGCCGCTTTATGCGCCGGATACTTAGGCTTGGGCCGTTTATGGGTGACCTGGCAGTGTCCGCTACCGGGTGCTTCACATTGATGCGTGGCTTCCGCCTGCTGGCAATAGGGGAAAAAGGATCGGTCACGGCGGGTTCCATTCGCGCCGCTGGCGCGCCTCGCAAGCAATTGGCGGGTATCGGCGCCGCACTCTTCCTTTTGGCCTTCGTCGCGAGTGAAGCTGCGGCAACAATTGTGGCGCTTCGCCGCTGATCTCGAATTGCAGTATTGGAACATTGTTCTCGCTCGATAACATGTTTGACTTCAGGAGCCTGCGATGTCCGCACCGAACATCTCCTTGAATTCGCAGCCGAGAACTTCAATTCTGCGCGACGCGCCGACTCTGGTATTCGGAAGAAAACCGGCATTCGCCCTGCAGCTGGCGCCCAGCCGCCCACTCCCCGCCCGGATAGCGGTGATCGGAAACCACCTTCCCCGGCAATGCGGAATTGCAACCTTTACCACCGATCTGAGCAATGCGATCACTGCTGAGTACGGAGCCGCGTCATTATCGGTTGTGGCCGTCAACGACGCCCAATCCTCTTATGCTTACCCCGCGCGGGTGCGATTCCAGATCGCCGAAGCCGACATATCGTCGTATCGGGCAACTGCCAATTTCCTCAATGCCGGCGGTGTCGATCTAGTGTGTTTGCAGCATGAGTACGGGATCTTTGGGGGAAAGGCGGGCAGCCATGTCCTGGAGCTGCTGCAGCGCCTCACCATGCCGGTGGTAACAACGCTCCACACGGTTCTAAGTCAGCCGGACCTCGAACAACGAATTGTCATGCAGCAGATCGCCGCATGCTCTGATCGTCTTATTGTGATGAGCGAGTACTCTTCTCGCGTTCTGCGGGATATATTTGGAGTACCGGGCGAAAAGATCGATCTGATTCCTCATGGCATCCCCGACTTGCCCTTTGTGCAGCCGGAGGTTTACAAAGACGCGCTCGACGTCGCCGGAAAGCTTGTATTGCTCACCTTCGGCTTGCTGTCTCCCAACAAGGGATTCGAGAGCGTGATTCGCGCCCTGCCGCGCATCCTCGGCCGCCACAGCGACGTTGTCTACGTTATCGCAGGCGCCACCCACCCGCATGTCAGGGCCCGCGAGGGCGATCGATACCGGGATCAGTTGCAGGCCCTGGCCAGGGAACTGGGAGTCGAGCGAGAGGTAATATTCCACAACCGGTTCTTCAGTCCTCAGGAGATGGCCTCGCTGGTCGGGTCGGCCGACATTTACATCACGCCGTACTGTCACGTGGCGCAGGCGGTATCGGGGACCCTGGCTTATGCCATGGGCGCGGGGAAAGCCATCATCTCCACTCCCTACTGGCACGCAGCCGAGCTCCTCGACGATGGGCGTGGTACGCTGGTTCCCTTTGAGGATCCGGCTGCAATCGCAGCTGCGGCAATTGAGCTCCTGGACAACGATGTGGAACGCCACGCAATGCGCAAACGCGCTTACCTCCTATGCTCGCGAAATGGTCTGGAACCGGGTCGCGCAATCTTATATGCGCTCCTTCTCACGGGCTCAGTCATGTCGACCGCACAACCTGCGCACCTGCGGTTTCCCGCCCAGTCCGTCGAGAAGATCGCTGCAGGCCAGCTTTCGACTGCCTAGGCGTCGCGGCGCCGCAGCCGGGGAAGAGAAGATCCCGCAAGGAAATTGCGATTGACGTCGAATCGTTGCTGAGGATGAAAACAGGAAGGGCGTCGTTTGGCAACGACGCCCTTGATGTTCCGACTGGTGTTGCTTAGTGTGTAGGCGAAACTCTTGGTGCAGGCGCAGCTGCCGCGACGGTCTTATGCGCGGGTTTTGTGGCCGGTCCGCCGCCATATTGGGCGGAGGCACTGCCGCAATTTGCGCGAACGCAGCTGAGCAGCCTGCCAGCGCAAAGGACAATCCGGCGATGGAACAAAACCATTTCTTCATGTCTGCCCACCTCCCGGGGGCCAGAAGACGAATTGTAGAAAGGAAAGAATCGAAATCTGCGGATATCGCAATCATCTGGCAGACCCGTCGAAGGCTTCTCTCGCAGACCCTGTACAGAATTGAACAGTTTTACGATTCCTTGCATGGGAGACTCGTTCTGGTAGCCAACTTCATTCCTTCGGTGAGGCGGACGATGCCCTGTAAAAAAGCAAGACTGCTTATCGTAGACGACAGCCAGTCGATTCGAACGTCGATCTCGCACCTGCTTGCTGAGATTGGGTATCCTGTGCGAAGCGCCGAGGATGGATTTTCCGCGCTCCGTGAGCTGCGGGAGGAAATCCCCGACATCCTCCTCTCCGATCTCAACATGCCGGGCATGTGCGGATACGAGCTCATGCGGGTGGTCCGCCGCCGGTTTCCATTTATCCGGGTGATTGCCATGAGCGGCGCGTTCTCCGGAGACGAAGTGCCTTCCGGCGTAGCCGCCGACGCTTTCTATCAAAAAGGCAGCAGCATGGGTGCTCTATTGCGGATCATCGAATCCTTACCGCTCACGGAACGCCGAGATCCGCTTTCGGCCCGCTTCGCGACGCCTCTCCTGATCCAACGAAATGGAAGCGAAACTTTTAGAGAAGAACTCGTTAAGATTGCCTGCCCCGAGTGCCTGCGAACCTTCCCCCAGCAACTCTCCGGCTCTGGCAGTCGCGAGCAGACAACGAATTGCATTTATTGCGGCAGTTCGATTCGGTACTCGGTCGTCGAACCTCTCAATGAGGTGGCGCAGCGGAGCTTCTATCCAGGAGCCGGCGCAGAAATCTCAACGCAGGGCGCATCCGATGCTGGCGACTAAACGCTTCAGTCAGGAGTTCGACCTATGCGCACCATCGCTGAACGGAACCTGCGGCTTCGCATGCGGGTTGAACCACGCGAAGGCTTCAGGTTCGTGGCGGAAGAATTTCGTTAGGGTCGGAGTTTTTCGCGATCGGTAGATGTTTGCCGCTTTGAGAAGAAAACTAGGAACCGCGAGCAATGCACGTGAAGGGGCGCAATGACGATTCTGTATATGGCGTTGATCCTGTCAATCTTCGATTGGGCCTTACGTAGACATGCGGAGCCGGTGGGCGACCGTGCGTGCTCCCGGACGTCGCCGCGAGAGAGGTAGTGGGCTCTTTGTTTGTCCTTCATAATCATGGTGCGGCTCCTCCTTTCAATTGAAGCGCATCGACGGTTCTCAAGTGCTTCAATCGACGTTTTCAGTATCGAACCCACGCTGGTGGAAAATGAATAGAGATCAAGTGAACGGTACGATTGATGAAGTTATAGGAAGCGCCAAGAAAAAGGCCGGCAAGTTGACTGGCAATACGCCGCTGCAGGTGAAAGGCATGGCACAGCAGGTCAAAGGAAAACTTGAAAATGCTTTGGGGAAGGCGAAGGGTGCGATCCGGGCAGGGAACCAGGAATCCCGGGCCCCTCGCGACGCTGACACTTAAATTGAGCTATTCCTTGACGAAGGTTGAACCAGGCGTGCGCACTGATCTTACACCCTGTTTCTCATCTCTACCGCGGCGGGATGTGCACTGGACTTTATCTGGATCAATCCGGTAAAGGCGCTCAACTGAACTGCAGTGATCAAATTACTGCTGGCGCCGTTCCTCACGGTGGCGATCCCGATTGTGGCAGCAAACAAGAAGCTGATGCAGGGCTAGCCGAGTTCCCGCCTGGGACGGATTGTTGTGGCAATCACAACAGCAGCCATGTTCGTGGCGGACATTGCAATATTTGTTGTGTAGACCGAATCGCTAGGCGACCTCGGGAGTCGCGCATGCCCGAGTTTCCTCGTCATGCAACTCAGGTTTCTCAGCCAAATCGATCTTGCGAAGGCCGCGTACTTTCCAGACTCCAAAGCAAGTGCCGGCGATCTGCAGACCCGCGAACATGCTAATCAGCGGAGTTGTCCATTTCCGAAGCGTCCCTGACCACTGGCTGATGGCATGACGACCAGCCTTTTATCTGAAAGCGATTCATCTGCTTCACGCTAGACCCAGTGCTTAACCGCAAAGTCATTCAGCTCTCGCGACTCTGTCGCTCTTGCAAATAGCCCAAAAAGGCAGAGCGAGATTGACCATACACGACTGTTGAATTCGGGCGATCATGGATAGAGAGTGATGCAATTGAGTTTGCTCCTCCGGCAGATAGTTTCCATGTGGCGCCTGCGGTTCCTGTTTCATTCGCCACAGACCCAAGCACACTGAGGCGCCGCTCCCTGGCGTGAAGACGCCGCCAAGCAAACGGACCAAAACGGGGGTAGATCTTGATGAATGACAGCGTCATCAAGTTTGATTCCGCTTCCTTTCTTGCCAACGCCGGACTAGGCCGAACCATCATCGAGCTGAAGCCGAGTCAGACATTCTTTTGCCAGGGGGACGCGGCTGATTCTGTGTTCTATCTGCAAAAGGGCCGCGCCAAAGTCACTGTCGTTTCGCAGAGAGGCAAAGAAGCTACTATCACCCTTTTATCCGCTGGCGAATTTGTCGGCGAGTCGTCACTCGCGGCGATTGCCGGATTGCGGTTGTCCACGGCCACTGCCATAAACAACTGTACTGCGCTCAAGATCCGCAGAAATGAGATGATCCGGGTGATGCATGACGAACCCGCATTCGCCGACCTGTTTCTCAAGTTCCTGCTGGCCCGCAGCATGCGCACCCAGGCCGACCTTGTTGATCAGTTATTCAACTCCAGCGAAAAGCGCCTGGCGCGGATTCTTCTTTTGATGGCGGAATTCGGCAAGCCCGGCGAACCGGAAACGTTCATTCCTGACATCACGCAGGAAACGCTGGCCGATATGATCGGCACCACCCGTTCCCGTGTCAGATTTTTCATGAATCGCTTTCGCAAGCTCGGTTTTATCACCTATAACGGTCACATCCAGGTGCATAAGTCGCTGCTCAATGTAGTGCTGCTCGATCAATTGCCTGAACACAACGCGCTGAAGCCCGCCATTCTCCCTGTCCCGTGAGTCGCTACAGATCGTTACTTCGTGCATGTAGTTAATATCTGTGCGAAGCTTCGCAACACCGGGAGCAAAATATTCTTATCGGCGACACTGCTTGCGCACAGGGACACGAGGGTTTAGAGCGCTTTCGATTCACTTCTTTACATCGCCGACATCGCGCGAGTTGGCTTTTACTTCCACCAACGACAAAGACCTGTCTGCGGGACCTCGGAACAGAAAAAGCCACCTGGCACCACGCGTCCTGTCTAGAGCAGAATCGAAAAGTCTGTTGTCCCGCTGGCTGTGATTTCGATTTCTATCCGCCTATTACGCCGCACACACTCAGTTTGGTCGTAGCAGCTTGGCCAACTGGGCAGGTGGAACGGGTGGACCGAAAAAGTTCCCTTGGGCTTCGTCACAATCGTGTGCCCAAAGAAACTCCAGATCTTCAGCCGTTTCGACTCCTTGAGCTTGAACGCGGAGGTGGAGGCCCCGACCTATTTGTATGAAGGCCTCCACGGCGGCTGTTCCACCTGGAACGGTGGTGATCTTGCGGAGGATCGACCGATCAATCTTGAGAGCGTCGACGGATAATTTCTGCATACTGCTCAAGCTGGAGTTGCCGGTACCGAAATTATCTACCGTAACATGCACACCTTTATCGCGGAGGGTCTTAAGGACAAATGCCGTGCGTTCGGGATGGCGCATCAGTACACTCTCGTTGACGTCCAGTTCTAAAATCGACGGCTCCAGCCCAGTCCTGTTGAGCGCTTCGAAAAGGTCATCCAGAAAATCCTCGCTCTGAAACTGCACTCCTGAGACGTTGACGGCCATGGTTTTTGCAGGCATACCGGCATCCGCCCAGGTTCGAGCCTGCGAGCATGCTTCTTCAAAGACCCAGGCGCCGATGGACAAAATCAGACCGGTTTGCTCTGCGATTGGAATGAATTGCGCCGGAGGAATGGTTCCGTGCGTAGGATGGTTCCAGCGCGACAGCGCTTCAGCCCCGGTGATAGCACCCGTCTTCAAATTGACTTTGGGCTGGTAGTGCAGCGTCAGTTCGTTCCGTTCCAGCGCGCGCTCGAGATCCTCCCTGGTGAACTGGCCCTCAAATGTGCTGTCGTTCAACTCCGAACTGTAGAACTGACAGTTTTGGCAACCGTTCTTCTTGGCCCGATACATTGCGGTGTCAGCATTCCGGATGAGCGTCTCTGCATCGACACCGTCCTCGGGGCAGATGCTCACACCGATGCTTGTGGTGACGTGGACGTGATGGCCGTCGACCGAATGAACCTCGCCCAGCGCGCCGAGCACTCTTCGTGCCGTGGCAGCTGCATCTTGATGCCGATGTACATCCTGCAGCAGCACGGCGAACTCATCGCCTCCGTACCTGCTGACCGTATCGGGGTTGCGTACACAGGTCAGCAAGCGCTTTGCGACAGATTGAAGAAGTTTGTCGCCGGTCGCATGGCCCAGGGAATCGTTGATCTGTTTGAAACCATTCAAATCCAGGAACAGCACGGCGGCCTGCCCACGGTGTCTCCGCGCAAGAGAGATCGCCTGGCCAACGCGATCGCAAAAAAGCAATCGATTGGGCAAACCGGTGAGAGAATCATGTTCGGCCAAATGCGTCAACTGCGCCGACTGCGCCCGCGCCGCGCTGACGTCGCGAAAAACAATCACCGCTCCAGTGACGGTGCCTTCACGGTCGTGGATGGGGGCAACTGAGTCTTCAATGAAAACTTCACGACCGTCACGGTCGATGAGCAGACAATTCGACGGCAGTTTTCCCGATTTGTTTTCCGATACTGCCTTCGCCATCGGATCCAGGATCACCTTGCGTGTGATAGGGTCCACGATCCGGAAGGCCTCGCTCAGGTGCCGGCCAACTGCGGCCTTCAACGGCAAACCCACCATGCTGCTCGCGATGGGATTGAAGAAGGTGATGTTTCCTGAAATGTCGGTGCAGATCACGGCGTCTGCGATGGATTCTAGCGTGGCCTCGGCGCGCTCCTTTTCACTGATCAGGATCTTTTCGTTCATCTTGCGCTCAACGGCATTGCCCAGGGCTTGCATGAGTGTGTGCGGCTCGATCCGGCCCTTGATGAGATAGTCTTGCGCGCCCTCTCGCATGGCTTGAATTGCCTTAGGCTCGTCGTCCAGGCTGGACAACAGCACAACGGAGACGTGGGGCGCGACCGCACGCACACGTCTGACCGTCACCAGCCCTTCGGGACCGGTCAATCCCAAGTCCAGCAAGACGATATCGACGGGATGTCCTGCGAGATACGTCTGGGCGTCTGCCAAACATTCGACGTGAGTCAAATTGAAGGAACGCGGGCCATGGTCGTGAATCATCACGCGGATGATGCGAGCTTGTTCGGGGTCATTCTCGATCAGGAGAACGGTCTTGTCTGGTTTTTTTCCCATCGGCGTCACCTCGGCACGAGCAACCTGGCGTCACTTGCCTAGAATTCATGAGTGCGCAGAACCCCCCAGACGAGACTGATCTAAGCATCGCAAAGCCCTCGCTCCATTGCTGTTCTCTTTTGCACACACCGGGATGACTCGCCTGACACTTGTGATCCAGCGGAAGATACTCTGAATTTATCCGCATGATTCGGTAGCACTTAGTCTGACCGGCGAGCAAGGGGAGGACTCCACAAAGCTTGCCGCGTCCAGGTACCATCACCTGAACGCAAAGCGTAAAAACTCGTCTTGCTCCCATTCCGAGAGTTGCTTTGGTTCGTTGTTTTGCGCAGTCTCACAGCAGATTATGGGAGCGAAGACAGGAGGGGCGGGCCAACTGCAGCGGGAGCCTCGTGCCCAGTTGGCGTGGGAACCCAGTTTGAATCGAGAACGTTGACCATCGACCAGGGGCTGCCGGCCAGATCATAGTGGAAGTCTCCCTGCTCATCGATCACAAGCCTGCTTGACCGGTAAAGGAATCCTGTGCTCTTGGTATTATCGGTGTCATTCATGTCGAGTTGACCAACCAAGAGATCGAAGGACTGCGAATCCGAACTCGGATTGACTTCATCAGGTTGAAGCGGCCGGTTGGCGATAAAGGTGATCTGCCGCCCGGTTGGCGTCAAAATCATTTGGATGAGGGCAACGTCAAAGGCGGGATCTCCGGTAATCGAGCATAGACCGGCCGCTTTCGTTTTGGAGAGTGCTGTGGCCAATTCCCGATCATGGCCCCGTTGGAATGCCAGTGAAAGAACCTGCAGATCCGCAGAAGTAGTGTAGTTATAAACGAGCAGTGTTACGCGGACCACGTTCCCGTCCTTCGTATACGTAGCCTGAATCTTCTCTGAACCTGGACTGCTGCAGGATCCCGGGGTAGTTCCAAGCGCTAATAGGGCAGCGAGCAGCAAGCTGGAGGGTCCTAACTTGCGGACCCGTCGGATGATACTTCTGAGTCGGTTCATTGTGTGATCCTCCGGGACATCCAACTTGGCCAGATGCGCTTCGCGCGCAATGACTTCGCATAATGCCGCTGACTTATTACCTTGCGACTTCTACGGTGTTTCTCCTTCACGCGTAGCCCTCCGAGGGGGGAGTGCAAAGTTCCGAATTATCGAGGAAATCGCAACTTGAGCGTCGAGGCGCCGAGTTCGCGACTATTCAGTGCGTGCGCTCGGGATTCACAATCGGCGAGATTTGCCTCCGCCTTAGACAAATAGCCCTGCTCCTGGACGGCGCGGTCGTACTCCGATCCGAAGCGTTTGCGGAATGTAACAGTCCTGGCTTTGCGGCGTCTGAGATAATCGCCAACAACGATGGCCACAACGACGAGTACAGCTACTGCGATGAAGATCTGAGCATTCGTGAGTTGATGGAACATTGTGTTCTCCTACGCGGGATTCCGGTGATCGCAAAGATTCAATGGGAGCGGATTCGCAGACGGGAAAGGAACCTAAGCAGAATTCATCATCGGCGGCCACGCGCGCAAATACTGGCCACAATTGCACACCGTGGAATTAAAGGGGATGGAGGAGAAACCTGGGCGAATGCCATAGGTCGTTGCGGCGCGAATTACGCCCGATCAATCCCGGTCGCGATTCCGCCAAGTTGTCCTCCTGCCATTTGAATATCGCTCGGTGCCACCCCGGTCGGGATCGTTGAAAGCGTCAACGCGAATGCGACGGTCATTTGGATTCTCGTCGTCGCACCAGGAGCTTTGCCGGAGGAGGTCGCGGTCGTACTCGGGCCCGAAGTAATTGCGAAAAGGCGCCATTTCTTCGCCACGATTTTCAAGGTACGCTCTGACGACCTTCACCGTGCCGAGCATGAAGACGACTGCGCCGACTACCAATAAGACAATCGCAGGGTGGGACATAGCGCTCTCCTTTGCATGGAATGACCGTGGAAGCCGGATCGACATGACCATGAAGGCGGACCCTATACCAACTGTGAAGCCGGCGGGGATGGGGGTCTGGCCAAAATTGCTCAATGCGGAGCAATGGCGAGCCGCAATGCGAACTTCTTGGATGAATACCTTTGAGGCGCCAAACGCGGTTGCCCTGTTTCGTCATACGCCGCGCTGCTTCGCCGCCATCCTCAAGCGCACCCGCAACGGCAGACGTTGTCCGCCAAGCCTTGTGCCCGGTCTCGTCGATTTGGGCACCCGGCTGTTCCAACACTGATTGCGTCGCGCTCTCCTGACCATTCTCGTATTTCTATTGCGATCGCGATGTGCTTACTTTCCCCCGGCCTTTTCAATCTTCCCGACAAAGTTCTGCACCTTTCCGGCATTCTTTTCAGCGTTGCCATCGGCCGCCAGGTTGGGGTTGTTGGTAACTTCTCCGGCCTTTTGCTTGATTGCGCCTTTGACTTCGTGAAGCTTGCCTGTTGCCTTATCCTGCGTGCTCGGTTCCATCATGAATCTCTCCTCTGTGCGGACGCCGTCGGCTTTCCGCAATTACTGCTGCGGAGGCGTGGTGGTGGTCGTGGTAGTTGATTGCGTCTCGGACGCCGGGGGCGTGGTTGTGGTTGTCTTTTCCTTCGTCTTCGTTTTGCGGTGATGATGACTGGTCTTTTCCTTCGTCTCGGTCGTCTGCGTAGTTTGCGTCACCGGAGCCGGCGGAGTGTCCGTGGTGGTGGTAGTGGTGGATTGCGTGGCTTCCTGCGCCGCAACCGGCAGCGTGAACGCAAGCACAGCGAGCGACACGAAGGCTGCAGTAACTAACTTTCTGGATTTCATTCGATTCTCCTTACGTTGTCCGAAGTAGGAAACTTAGGTTGCGAAGGTATTCCGGCCATTGCGCACCGCTGCCATTGAGGCGTACTCAGGTTCGTTCATCTGCGAGCGCAATACTGAGCACAACGGCTCTAGCCGTGAATCAGCAATGAGCGCGGATTGCCGCGTAGTGTGCGGGGGCGTGGCCGGGCCCAGCCCAGAGAAACGGCCGTCTGAAATGCACCAACTTATGGCATAGATGCGCAGCTGACGTGATAGAGGGGTGGATTACCGGAGGCCGATCAACGGTCTTCACCACCAACTGCAGAGGTTCCTGCACCGAGGATCTTCCATCTCGAGCGTCACTCTCTTGCATCGAGGATCTTCCATCTCGAGCGTCACGCGATTGGACAGGCTCTTACAGCGAGGGTCTTCCATCTCAATCTCCACGCCGCTGAGCAGGCCGTTACACCGAGGGTCTTCCATTTCAATCGCCGCGATCCTGCATCGAGGATCTTCCATCTCAATCACCCCGCAATTTCGAATTTCTTACTCCCAAACGATTGTTCAACAGACTCGACCAATGGTCACGCGGCTTGCGGGATCCTGACTGCTCAATATTGCACACTTCGTCGTCAACGTCGGGGGGGCTATTCGCTTACCTACGTCATTCATGCAGAACTTCGGCGAAAAGGGTGACGCTCAGACCCTTGTTAGGTAGCCATTTTAGTCGCCAGTTGTGCGGGGAGTCGGTGCATCTTTCGCGTTGCTATGGACATGCAAAAGGGCGGAAACTCGCGTCAAATTAGGCGCGCACCTTATAGCCGTCGCGCACCAACTTCCGCTGCAGATCGCGGCGCGCCCCTACAACATCTGAAACTCGAAATCTTCGATGCTGATCCCACGCGCACAAGCGAACTGATCAAAATTGCACAGTTTTCGTTGCGTCAGAATTTTACAGTGACATTCGTACGGTCCCCAGAGAGCGACGACATTGCTGCCGGAACATCGCTGCCATTCTTGCGAGGGGGCCTGTGATGCCCGCAAGTCGAAGTGTTATCCAGGAGACGAAGCATGTCATCAGAAGGGCTGACGCTTGGGGCTACGGCCGTAAGCATGGACGGGACGGATGTCGCGGACGCAGGGTTACGTTGCGATGAATGCAGCAGCGATGAGGTCTATCGCATCTTCCGCAGAGGGTATTTTCAGGAAAAGATTTATCCATTGTTGGGCTTCTATCCCTGGCGGTGCAAGCGATGCGGTCTGCGTCTGATGATGCGCGAGCGCGGTACGGGCGAAGGAACAGGAACTCATGCTGGTGGAAACTCAGGAGCGGAAGAAGTTGCGAGCCCAAACTAGGACGTTGGCGGGACGCTCTGCGAACCGTCGCAGCAAGTAGAGATATCAATCGGCTCCAAAAGGAACGTAAACGAGAAACCTAAAACACAGAGATCGTGAAAACGCGCTCTATCTGCGCTCCGT
Source organism: uncultured Acidobacteriota bacterium (assembly GCA_963830785.1). Taxonomy (GTDB): domain Bacteria; phylum Acidobacteriota; class Terriglobia; order Terriglobales; family Acidobacteriaceae; genus Telmatobacter. The sequence continues at coordinate 110,311 of CAWHNV010000042.1, read as the reverse complement.
TTATCAGTGTTAGGCTGCTTTCCATGGTCTAAGGTGTCATCCGCTGACCTGCAGGTTATTGAAAGTAGTTTAAGTGTTGATTCGAGTCCTGTCGGTCATCGGATTACTCCCCAGAAGCGGGCGGTGTCCAGTGATCTCTAGCGGAGCATTTTCCACTTGGACGTTCTATTCCTGCACAACTCCATCGCAGAGCCTCAGGAGGTTCGCTTCCGCGTGCCGGCGAAATGCCGCCGCGAGAAGGGCATGCTGGTGAATCTGCTCTCCGGGGACAACAGCGAAGCCGATGAGCGCGGGCGCCACTGCGTAGTGCTTGAATCCTATGGCTATCGATGGTACCGAGTGGGCGGACTGGACTATCTTCTGCGCCGTTCCGACGTGTAAGAGAATGCGCGTGTCAATTCTCGACAACAGCCCACTACGTGCTTTCGAGCACGGGAGTGCAAGGATTACTCCGGAAAAACACCCCAAGCTACGGGAGAGCCGCCGCGGATCTCAGCCCGGCGACGGGGAACAATATTCCACTCGCAATGCCGACTAGTTAGGACCAATCTAATGTCGATGAGCGAATTGGCGATGTTAGGAAGCTGACCTGAGCGGTTTGCAGCGTCGGAGCAGACGAAGTGGGTCATCGATCAGAACGACGACCGACTTCTCGAACACGAACCCACAGAGTGAGGCGCCATGGCAGTCCGAAAACCCCCATTGGGGATGCGATGACCAGCAGATCCGAAGACAACACTTCCTCCGTGAGTTGGTCAGACAGAAGAAGCACTTCCCGGTTGGAGTCCATTGCTCCGTCAAGGGAACAGAAAGATCGGCAGCAAACAGAGAAAAGGAAGGCGGCGGAAAGTAACACGAAGGACGCAGCGTGGGGGTATGCGGCATCTCATTGAAAAAGGTGAATTATTAGATGTTTTTGGGGGTTAAATGGCATGATAGAACGCTGGTTTCGAGTGCCACTTGCGTAACCACGAGTGATCGCACCGGTAACGGTGAGAATTTACTAAAGGACTGAGACATATGAGCGATTGCAAGTGCAACTTGGTGAGGCTGCATGTCATCGTCAGAACATGGCAGGAGCACGCGAAGGTCGAATGAAACGCGCTCCGGCCGAACGCCACTATCAATCGGGTGACATTATGAAATTGAACTCGATGCAGCATATCCCCTTGGCGTCAGCATATCTGTGCCCGAACTGCGCCTGCGTTGGTAATTGCTCTGAAAGGTGCCCGGCCTGCGCTTCGACTGCACTACTTGGTCTAGCGAGTATCCTTGACCGGGAACCTGAAAAGGCCACTCGACCGGACTTTCTATTTTGCTTTCCCGGCTACGACCCAATAACCCCCATTTGCTTCCCACCAAATGCTTGACGCGGTCGTGTCTGCCAACGGCAGAGCAATTGCGACCAGTGAGCGAGTTCGGGGGCGGTGGCGGCGGTTCTACGCCAGAGGAGAGTAGAAGACGATGCCGGAGAGGCTTGCCGAGCGGTCGGCGAGAGTGTCGTGCTTGCGTGAAGCTCCTGTACCGCATCCACTTCTCTATCCGCGACAAGTTGTCGCGCCACGCGATGCGCGGAAACCGTTTCCACCGATGCGGCGCGCTGCTTTTGTCCCAGAACGAAATTGGCGCGCTGCTTGGACAGGGGAACCAGGAGGCGAAACGAGAGTCCGAGCTCCCGTACCTGCGATCATCTCTCTCCGATTGATCGTCGTCATTTATTGTTTCGCCTTTGGGTAAGGTTCATTCGAACCAATTGCAACTATGGGACTGATGGTGTCCGGAAATTTGCGTGCCAGATGATCTCCGACCGTTGCAGCAGAACAGCAAGCAGGGCGTAGTAATTGTCGACCAGATAGCCTTCACCGCCCATGGCAGTTCCGTCCCACCGGCGCCAGTCGGGCGAACGCCCCTTGGCATCGCGCCCTTCAAAGCCGCAACGGTCATATTCTCCGAGCATGGCGAAGAGAATGCTGTCGGCTTCCTCTTTGCGACCCAGATCGTAGAGCGCGGCGAGCATGAAGAAGACAAAGCAGCCGGTGGCCCCGCCGTTCTCGTAGTTCTGGAAGCCGTCGGAGTTGTCTGCGAGCACTCCTCCGCCGAAGCGGCCATCGGGTGTTTTGTGCACGTAGTCGCTGAGCGCAACGGTGATCAGGTTGCCGGGCAATCCCATGCTGAATTTGTCGTAGCCAACTTCTTTCATCTTGGCGAGCAGCTTGTCCATAATGGAATTGGCTTGCGGCTTCGGCACCAGCCCATAATGGATCGCGATGCCGTTGACCCACAGAAAGTAGTAGTCGTGGAGTTTGCCATCGGCGCTGCGCCAGCCGCCAAGAACACCTGTCTCTGGATCGTAGAAGCGCTCGTAGTAGGCGCCGCGCAGTTTATCCGCGGCAGCGTGATACCGCGCCGCATCGGCAGATTTGCTCAGCTTGTCCGCCATCATGGCTAGATCGCGGAGGGCGCGATAGGCAAGTGCGTTTCCGTAAGCATCTTCGTGTCCAAAGCCGATGGTGTCCCACCAATTCGACGGCCTGACCATGGGGAATCCGTTCGGCCAGCTGCCGGAGTTGCCGCTGACGCTGTATTCGAACAGACCATTTCCGTCGGTGTCAGTAGCCAGCATGGATTCGCCCCAGCCCTGGATGCCATCATAATTTGCAGCGAGCCACTCGTCGCTTTTGCTTGCGCGCACGCAGTCGGCCGCGGCGATTAGCAGGGACGGAAACGTATCCGAAGACGGCGTCGGAAAGTTGCCCGGCATCGGCAGGCCGTATGCCATTCCGCCGGCCAGAATACGATCCAGGGTCATGCGCACAAGATCGAGAGCCGTCAGGCCTTCAGCCAATGGCGGCGTCAATGCGGCGATATCGCCGAATTCGTAATAACAGAAAGCACAAGATGTGCTGGCGGTATTGTTGGCCAGCGCAGGGTATGTCGGATTGACTTGAAGGCAGTTCAGCCAATTGCGGCGAAAAGCGTCGTAACGAGCATCGCCGGCAATCCCTGGCACATCGGGGTAGATCGCCGTAACATCCAGCGTGTAAATCACGCGCTTGTGCGCGAATGTCGCTCCGGGAAACATGAGCGTTGCAGCGGACTGGCCCCGGCTGGACTGATACGTCAAGCCAATATCCGGAACATTGGCGGTGATGCGCACCGAGCCCTGGCCCGGGAAGTGCATGAGCGCCGGAACTGCCAGCAGGTCGTCCTTTCGAAAAACCCCAAGCACGGTGCTGTGAACCTGGGGAAGACTAAAACGCATTATCATCGGAACGGGATCGGCGCCCTGCGACCATTCCGATGCAAGGACGATTTTTTTGCTGGTGAATGCAATCGTCCATTCGGGCGGAGCATGTTGAGCAGCCGCGTTTAAGCGATACTCGACGCGGAGGGTACCGCCGGATGTGAAGCTCGATGCTGTAAAACCGGAACTCGAGCTTTTGGCGTCGACGATATTGGCGCCGCGCCTTCCTTTCCCCAGACCATCGATACAGAGCGCCTTAAACTCCGGTGCGCTGCTCGATAATTCCGCCCATATGCTCTCCGATGCAAAGTGAAGCGCATTTTCACCGATGGTGTCAGGATCATCTGCAAACGCCTTCTGCTCGAAAAGCGCCGGGGCGAGCATCCACGCGGCCGCGCCGGTGAGCGCCGACTTCAAGAAATCTCTACGTCCATCCATTTTTTCGTTCCTTCTTCGCGGTCTTGTTCGGAGAGGTCCCACAATGCCGCTCCTGAAACAAAGAACTCAAACATCGAAAAACCTCCCTCACTCAGCCACCGCGTCATTGCACAGAATATCGTTTTTCGCCACAGCACCGACTTCTCCTCGCCTTGAAACACGATCCCTGCGCGAATCGGCCCATGCATCGGTCGCCGCTGAACTGCGTGGCTGCGCTTCTAAGCCGTCGCCCATTATGCGCACAGCGGTTCACTGACGCGACTCTGCCTTTTTTATTTCGGTGCGGTTCTTGATCCGGATCCAGGCATGGGCACCTGCGCTGAAGCCGGCGGCAGCTTCGCAGCCGACGCAATGGGCAGTTCCAAGGCGCCCACATGGTCCGCCGTGTCATCGCGCAGACCGAGACGGAGATAGTATTCGCCTTTCACCGGAGCGCTGATCTGCTGGCGATAGGCGAGCGGGCTTTTGAGAAAAGCCGCATATCGGTCAGGCGATAAGGCGACATTGATGCCGTTCATCTGCGTATTGATCAGCACGCTAGCGTCATCGTGGACAAAAGTCAGGAACTCCATGTCGCAATGGTGTTTGCCATCTGGCGTCACGTCGCACTTCAGGTCCTTGGGATTCGTGATAAAAGTGACAGTGTAGTGGCGGTAAGGACCGGAAATTTTGGGCTCGGCCTGGTTCCCCTGCGCCAACTCCGGTTCCGTGTCCGTGCTGCTGGGCCGTACATCGGCGATAAAAGTAATCTCTACGGGGTCCGGCGCGCCGCACAGCATGGCCGTGCGGAGGGACTTATATGGCTGCTGGCCGACTGATGAAAATAAGCGGTTCTTCTAACATGACGGGGAAACCGAGAAACTTGCACGTAAATATAGACCACGATGCGATTGGCGTAAATAACTTTTTTGTCTGGGTGCCGAATAGCAACCGAGAAAGGACTAGCTCTATATCGGCATCATTGCAGCGAAAAGTGCGGACATAAAGCGATTTTGGCCACCCCCAAGCCGAGTTGGGGAAGGATCGCCGAGAATTCTCTCGGAACCTGAAAATGCGAAGCTTCACCGCCGTCACTGAACGAGTCGGCGTTTAGCCACGGCCACCTGTTCGCCGGGATGAACACTGGTTGAGATTTGGGTGCCAGGATTCCCTCACCTTCTACCATCCTGGTCCGTTGCGGCCCCGGTTCACGGCCGCTGCTATCCACAAGGTAACTGCCGGCCGCTACGTGCGACCCGAAGCCGCCGCATCAGTGGAGCGAGATTGCCGACGATGTTCTGGTTCCGGCGGGAATTCGCAACATGACGACGGGGCCGAACCGGTCTCTTGTCGTGATCCACCCCGAGCCGGGCTGACTTAGGAAGACTCGGAGATCGACTTTGGCGAGTTCCTTTCCGTCGAGGGTGACGCGGCGCGCGCGTGTGTGAATTCGCACCAGGTAAGTGCGCAACGAACTCGAATAACTACCGGTTGCGCCGTCGATCATAACTTGCGTCCCGCTATCCCGGCTCTGCGCGGTGATTTTCTGGGTGAGAAAATCTCCCTTTTCGTAATTATAAGTTTCGCCATCGTCGTCATAGAAAGTGAAGGCCCCTTCAGTTATTGCCGGAAAGACATCGAGGGTCATCTCCGTCACCGGTTCTTGGCCTACATATTGCTCCAGGGGCTGCATGGCCAGGATCGACCCGTCACGAACGAAAAGCGGAATGTCCCTCCAGGTCTTCGCATCGGCGGGAATGACAATGGTCTGTGCGCCAGCGTATCGTTGGCCGGTCGAGTAATCGAACCACGCGCCCGGCGGCAGATAAATCTTTTTCGAGGTTGCGCCCTGGGTCACGACTGGAGCCGCGAGAAGCGCGTCGCCGAACATCCATTCCGAATCCACTGTGGCCGATGCGGGGTCCGAGGGAAATTCCCAAAAGAGCGGACGAATGAGACCAACATTGCCGAGTGAGTCGAGATGGTAATAAGAGTAGATGTAGGGCAGGAGTTCATAGCGCAAGTCGATCGCGTTGCGCGCTGCGGCCTCCGCGATGGGGCCGTAGAGCCATGGCTGGCGTTTCTCCTCGAGGCCGCCGTGCACGCGCATGATGGGCACAAAGGCCGCAAACTCGATCCAGCGCGCGTAGTTCTCGTCGCTGGGATGGCCGTGGAAGCCGCCTGTGTCCATGCTCCAGTGGAACTCGCCGGTATCGAGCGCGGCCAACATGCGGCGGGGCTGGAAGGCCATGCTGTCGAAACCGGTGACGATGTCTCCCGACCAGCCGGCGTAGCCGTAGCGGCTGGCGCCGAGATAGAAGTTGCGGTTGATGGTCCAGACACGCAGATTGGAGTCGGTGCGCTGGCCGTCGTAAATGGCGCGGCCCATATTGAGGAACTGAAAGTTGTCAAAAATGGTTTTCCCGCAGTAGTCGGCTTCGTCGTCCCACCATGCCACCATGCCGGCGTGGAAGGCGGGGAGAAGATGTTGCCAGTACCATGCGCGTTCGGCTGGAATGCTGAAGTCGAGGTCACGCGCCATGCGGCCGGAGAAGTAATCCGGAATCGGGGTTTCGTTGGGATACCAGAAATCATGCGCAGTGGCGTAGGCCGCGGCCTCCGTCGGTTTGTCAGGGTCCCCGGCGACGGTGGTGAGAATGCGCGGCTTGAGAATGCCGGCGAGCTTTACGCCTTCTCCGCCGAGCCGCTGGGCAAAGACGCCGGAAGCACCGTCGGGGAATTTATCGGGCGCGAAGTTGCCGGAGCCGGAGGTGCTGTTCCAGCGCCACTCGCCATAGTTGTCCTCGCCCCAGGCCTTCCAGTCGAAGTCGAGGATGAAGCCGTCGATGGGAATCTGATGCTGACGGTATTGGGCGACAATATTCTCCACTTCAGATTCAGTGGAGCCCCACTGGCTGTTGAGGAAGCCGAGGGTCCACTCGGGAGGCATAGGCGGCGGACCGGCCAGGCGCGATAGCGCAGCCATGGTTTCGAGCGGAGGGCCGGCGAGGACAAAGTACTCGACGTCAGGGCGGGAGTCGTGAGCGAACGTGAGGCCGCCGGGAGCGGTCGAGAAGTCGCCGCCGTCGGAGTCGACGAGCAAGCCGTAGCGGACAGTGAAAGCGAATGGAGCGCCGCTGTCTCCCTGCACACCAGCTTCGACTTTGCCGCCGCCGTTGCGGCTCAGGCTGATGGATGTGTCGTCGAGTCCGAGGCCGGAGATTCCGTAGAGCGTCTCGCCCGTGGCATGCGCCATGGTCACGCCGCCGTTGCGGGCTTCGCCGAAGGGGTCGGCGCTGCGCAGCAACTGCTGGCCATTTTCGTCGGTAAAGGTAATGCCGTATGGCGCTGATTCGTTGACGCTGACCGAGACGCCAGGGGTCGAAAGTGTATACACGCCGTTCTGCTCGGTCCGTTGAATTGCTGAGGGCTCGCGCAGCAAGGGATGTGGGTCCATGACCAGCGTACGCGGCGTCGATTGTCCGTTGAGGCGCACGTGCACGTCCACAACCTCATTCTCAATAATCTGCACATCGAGCACGGATGCGCCTGCAGTCAGCTCGACCCCGTTGGACAATAGAGCCACGTGAACGGGCGCGGCTGCGGATTGCGCCGCGGTGAGGCGACACACGGAGAGCAAAATCGCACCAAACAGCGCGAAGATCGATTTCATTCCAAGGATACGATTCGCAATCACAGTGTGTTCCTTCAATTTTCGTCTTGCCCGTTGATTTACCAGGTTACGGCCGACGCACCCACGCCTGTGGTGGGAACGGTGTACGTGTGGCTCACGCTTTCCGGCGTGGTCGTACCATCGCTATGCAGCACGAAGAATTCGAACTGCACCGTAGCGCCAGCAGGTAGTGAGACCGTCTGAATGCCGCTGCCTGCCGAGGGAATTGGCACCGGTCCGATGGCTCCGTTCCACGTAGTCGCGTTGTTGCCCAACTCCGCAGTATTGCCCGTCAGCATCAGCACATCCGTGCTGGCCAGAGTGGGCGTACCGCTGACGCTGAGGTTGACCGGAATCAGTGTAGAGGTGCTCACTTTGAACGGCGCCGGGTTGGAGGTTGCCGTTCCCTGTGTCACCGTCACCGTGGCTGGCCCCGCCGGGAGTGCTGGAACCGTCGCCGTGATCTGGCCGCCACTCCAATGGGTCACCGTTGCGGCCAGGGTCGTGGAACCGGAGATAAAGTCCACCGTGCCAGGGGTAGCGCCAAAGTCCGCTCCACTCAGCGTTACTAATGCGCCGGGATTGGCCACACGCGGCGTGACGCTGCCTATCGACGGCGGCACGCTGCCTGCGGAAACCCAGATAGAAACGCTGTTGTACGGCAGCGTGAAGTTAGTCACGGAGTTATTCGCGTCCGCCGTTCCGGTGAAGGCGATGCTCACGCCGCCCATGGTCTGCGCAAGGTAGTCGGTGTATGTTCCCGGTGGCAGATAAGTGTACAGTCCCGAGATGGCCTGGTTGGTGCTCTTGTTTTTGTTGATGGCCACCATTACTACATTGGTGCCCAGTTGACGTTCGTAAATGTATACGTCGTTGTTGATCCAGCGCTGCGTCATAGTCCCGTAAGCTACTGCCGGATTGGCCGCGCGTAACGCAGCAAGATACTGAATCAGCAGCACAGCGTCGTTCGAGCCGAAGTTAGTTTGGCCCTCCATGCCGTTACGGTTATACGGGTTCGCTCCTCCATCGGTGTCGTTGTAGAGATACTGCTCGTCGCCGTAATAGACGATGGGCAAACCGCGGCAGGTGAGCAGGAAGCTGAGCGCCTCCTTCATGGCCATTCGATCCGCACCCATGGACATGATGCGCGGGTTGTCGTGGTTGTCAAAGAATGTGACCAGATCGTTGGGCTGCGCGAAAGGCTCGGCCGTGCTGCTGGATGAGCCCGCGTCTTCGAGTGTGAGTTCGTTGTCGATATCGTAAAAGCTGTCGTCGTCGCCAAAGACGCCTGAGATCTGCCAATAGAGCGGGTAATCCAGCAGGTTCATACCGCTGTTGTTGGAAAACTTTACGGCATCCGGATAAAGCGCATCGCTCGATGCCAGGTCCCACTCGCCGAAGAGAAATGGCCGGGCGGTAGCCGTGGGCAGGCTGGCCGAGCCGTTCCAGTTGGCAATAGAGTTTTCCAGGCTGTACTCCCAACCCCAGTTGACTTCCAGCAAAGCATCGAAGCGGAAACCGTCTGCGCCGTTGTTGAGAAACTGCGTAATGGCGCCCTTGAGATACTGATCGACCCAGGGATTGGTCTGATCCAGATCGGCCAGGCCTTCCAGCGTGTCGTACTGCACCTGGTAACGATCGTCGTAATTGGAGATATTAGGGTTGTGATGGTAGTAGGGCGTAGCGCTCGTGTCAGTGGAGTAGGTGGTGACCAGCGTGCCGTTGTTATAGAGCGAGCCGCCTTCGCCGGCGCCGATGGGATTCGAGTCGTTAGCGGGAAAATCTACGATCACTCGGATGCCGTCGGCGTGCGCCGCCGTAACCAGGTTGTCGAACTCCGTCCAACTGTTCGAGTCGTCGCCGACGTGCTCGTCGATCTGCATCCAGTCGCGCGGCCAGTAGCCGTGGTAGCCGGTTTCGCCGTTGGCCGTGCCGGCGTTCACGCGAATATTGTTCATGGGCGGCGAAATCCAGATTGCCGTCACGCCCATCGACTGCAGATAGCTGAGCTTCTGCTGAATGCCAACCAGATCGCCGCCCCAGTAGAGGTTCCAGTCGGCGTCAGCGGGGTTGGCAAAGCCATTGGGATCGTAGAGGCCGGGGCTCTCAGAGGGATTGTCATTCGCCGTATCGCCGTCGAAGAAGCGGTCGGTAACAATCTGGTAGATAAATCCCTGATGGATGTCCGTGACCGGTGGAATAACCGGCGCGGCTGGAAAATCGATTGTATAAGTGGCCGAGGTGACGCTGCTGTTCGTATAACTGCTGGCGGCGGCCAAGGCCTGCAGCGTAGTTGTGGTTGCCACCGGAATGGGCGCCGAATATACAGTCGAAGACGTGGTCGGAGTGGTTCCGTTGGTCGTGTAATAAATCGTTGCGCCTGTTGTGGCATCGGTAATGGCCACGCTCTGCAATGTGGTGTAAGTTCCGGCGCTCACGGAAAAGACCGGCGCTACTGCCTGTGGAAGGTTGATGGTGTAGGTGGCCGAAGCGACGTTGCTGTTGGTGTAGTCGCCGGCTGCAGCCATGGCCTCAATGGTAGTCGTGGTTGATACGGAGATAGGCGTCGTGTATGCCGCCGAGGACGTGGTTGGTGCGTTTCCGTTGGTGGTGTAATAAATGATTGCCCCCGGGGTGGTATCGGCGATGGTCACGCTCTGCACAGTTGTATACGTGCCCGGGCTGACCGGGAAAGTGGGGGTTGCCGCCTGGGCCGAACCTCCGCCTCCGGAAGTGTTGCCGGCGCCGCCTCCGCATCCAGCCAGCAGCGCAAAAGCCACCCAGACCAGCGGAATACACATGGAATGAGTCAAACCCCGCCATGTCCTCGTCATTGCAAATCCTTCAACCCTTGAAAACTTCGTCCGTCAACTGCGGACCGCTTTCTGCCGATCCCGGTCTTAGGTGTCCGTCTTGTTTTAGATACCTCCGTGGAGAATTCATACGGTTGGTGAAGCGAGCGGAATTTCAACGCACGTCGAAGACCGTTATTGACTCCGCGGGCTCTTCGATGTGCAGCTTGCCGCCGTTAGCGACGGGCACGCTTCCCGTGGTCGGTGCCGCGGGTTGAAAACTCATGCACCCAGCGAGTGCCGTCGCTTCCATCGGCAAATCCAGGGTTTTGCTGTGCTGCGCCTTATTGATGACAATCAGGAACCGTTCCCCCGACGAACCTGAAACCGGACTTGGCGAGCAGCCACCGGCCTCCTGCGTGCGCACGAACGCGAACGCGTCGTCATCGGCAAACAGGTTCTGTTCGAGGCCGGTTTGCAGCTCGGGATGCGCAGCCCGCAGCTTCAACATGCCCGATGTCCAGGAAAAAATCTCTTGCTCGACAGGGGTGCGGCCCGCTTGAGTGAAGGCATTCTGCGCATCGCCCGGAAAACCTCCTGGAAAATCATGACGATTGTCGGGGTCTTTGCCGCCATCCATTCCGATCTCGTCTCCGGAATAAATTTGCGGCATTCCGCGCAAAGTCGCCACCAGACCTAACGCCAGTTTCAGCCTGGGTACGGACTCGCCGGCATCGGTAAGGAAGCGCGTGGTATCGTGGTTGCCGATAAATGGAACCAGGCGCTCGGGGTGGGGATAGAGCGCGTCCTGACGCAGAACCGTCGCCAGTTCCGTCATCGGTTTGTCGTGAGCCAGAACGTCGCGCAGCGCAAAGTAAACAGGAAAATCGAATGGCGTGTCGAGCCCTGTGTCGACACCCTGATGAGCAATGCCGCCGGCAAAATATGAAGTGACTTCCGGATCGCGATGAAAGATCTCGCCCACGGTCGTCAGGTGCGGATAGACGCTGTGTAGCGTGGCGTGAAAATCACGCCAGAAGGCGCGGTCAACATAAGGGAATGTATCGAGCCGGATGCCGTCGACGTTCGCGGTTTCAACCCACCACAGCGCATTTTGAATCAGGTAGCGCGCAACCAGGGGATTCTCCTGATTCAGGTCGGGCATGGCATCGGTGAACCAGCCGTTGGTGATGTCGTGCCAGGCCTGCGGCGGAGCGTGCGGATCCACCAGTTGATAAAAATCGCTCTGGGCCGCGCGATGATGCTCCAGGGTGCCGTGGAGCCATCCCGGAGCGGGCGGGTCATTGACCCACGGGTATGCCACGCCGATGTGATTCGGAACAAGGTCGATGACCAATTTCATTTCTCGTGCGTGTAGCGCGTCGGAGAGATTGCGATAATCTTCGAGCGTGCCGAAGTGCGGGTCCACCGCATAAAGATCGGTGGCTGCGTAGCCGTGATACGAGCTCTGCATCCCTGCGTTTGAGGCAACTGGAGTCGTCCATACCGCAGTGACGCCGAGCTGCCGCAGGTAGTCGAGGTGCTGCTCGATCCCTGCAAAATCTCCGCCATGCCAGGCGCGCGCGGATGCACGATCATCGTCCGGTGGATCGCTATCTGGACGTCCTTCGGCGAAACGGTCGGTCATGATCAGGTAAAGCACATCTGCGGACGAGAAGCCGCGATGGCCATCGGCCTGGTGTGAGCGTTCGGCCAGCACATAGGAGAGGCGCGACCGGCCTTTGTGGTTGCTGGCCGAGATCCACAGAGTTTGCGGCGCCGCGGATTTGGTTTGAAGCCACAAAAAAGCCCAGTGGCCGTTTTCCGAAGCCTGGCTGTGGTCAAGGGTCACGCCCTTGCCGCTCAATGCAAAGCGCGCATGGTTCAGTCCCTCGCCGTGAACGAGGAGCATGGGGTTGGGCAGGCCGACCCACCAACCAGGCGGGTCAATTTTATCGATACGCGGGCCGCTGGCGCTACACGGGACGCCGGCGCTTTGCGACCGGGAACAAGCCGGAGGTTCCTGCCCTGAAGCCCAAAGAGCGCAGGCGAGTACAGACACAACAATCGCGAGGAGCCGCCTGGGGAGCTTCATTGCATCACCTTTCAAGTATGCGGTTGTATGTATGCGGACAGTAGTATGAGCGGCGCTGAGCGTATGACCGTAAAGCGAGAGGCCTTCAATGCGCCACGGCGGCATGGAGCCGCCGTGGCGCATTGAATCCAACAGCCGCGGATCAGAACGAGACGCGAAGCGCCACTTCGAGCTCTCGGTCAGGAGGCGACTGGCGAACGCTGTTCAACTGTCCGAAGTCGCCATTTTGGTAATTGTTATCCGGATCCTGGAAGTTGGGAGTGTTCGTCAGGTTGTACACCTGCGCGCGGAACTCTGACTTTACCCGCTCCGCGATACTGAAGCTCTTTACCAGGGACATATCCCAGTCCTTCGTTCCCGGACCGGGGAAGAAGTTACGCGGCAGGTCGCCGACCAGCCCGGCCGGATTCGTAAAGGCTCCCGCGGGGCATTTCATCCAGACATTCCATGACACGTTCGTCTGGCATCCGCCGTGATAGTCCGGTCGGCCATTGGGGCCGCTCGAACCCTGGATGTCCAGCGGTGTGCCGGTTGCGAGTCCGATGACGTTGTTCCATTGCCAGCCGCCGACCACTTCGTCGAGCGCCCTCGGCATGTTGCTGCCCAACATTCTTCCACGACCGAAGGGCAGTTCGTAAATGGCGGCGACACCAAACAGTTGCCGCTGATCGTTGTTCGAGCTGCCGCGCTGGTACTTGAGCAACGGCGTTCCGTTGGTCCCCACAAGGATTCCGGTGGGCGCATTGGCCAGGACGTCATCGGCATTGTCGAGCGTGTGCGACCACGTGTACGAAGCGTTCACCTGGAGCCCCGTGGCCATCCTGCGAACCAGCTTGGCCTGAAGGCCGTTGTAGCTTCCGCTGCCGATCATTTCATAGGCGTTGATGGTGCCCACGCCACTGGGGTTGACGGAGCCTCCAACCGGGAACCAGCTAGTCGAGCCTCCAAGCACCGTTTCGTTGGCATTGAACTGCGTCGCGAGGTTTCCCATCTTAGTTCCAACGTAGGCCACGTCCAGAGAAGTGTGGCTGTCCAGAGCTTGTTCGACCTGAAGGTTGAACTGCTGTATGTTGGAGTTCGGGCTGCTCTTCGGATAGTAAACAACGCTATCATTCGAGTTGATGGCATTGGGGTTGACGCCGACCTTGGACGGCAGAGAAGCGGTCGCGACGGCAGGATTGGTGCTTCCGTTCGGCGCTTCGCCCGTGAACGTGATGCGATAGCCGGTCCCGCAGGTCGTCGCAGTCGGGCACGCGTAATAGCTCTGAATGCCGTTCCAATCCGGGTTCTCCGAGAGTTCCTCGGCGACACCGCCGCGACTCAGGAAATAGAACAGGCCATAGCCGCCGCGGATTACCGTCTTGGCGTTCCCTCGCAGATCGTAGGCAAATCCGATGCGCGGGCCCAGATCGTCGTGTGGCGTATTGACCAATGCGGCAGGCCATCCGTTGGTTCCCGCTTCGACTAGCTCGCCCGTCGCCGGGTTGAAGTTGGACATGTGGTTGTGAGCTTCGCTCGGCGGGCTCAGGGTGTCATAGCGCAGGCCGAGATTCAGCGTGAGTTTCCGGCCAATCCGCCAGTCATCCTGGGCGAAGTAGCCGTTCTCCCAGCTGCGCGTCTCGTAGTAGCCCGAAAACGCGCCCACCTGGTAGCCGCCCATGAAACCACCCAGCAGTTCAGAAGGCTCATAGCCGGTAAACGTTCCGTGGGCCGACGTGGGAGCCGGCATACCACCATAATTGCCGTCGTCGATCCAGAAGTACCCCTTGGCATCGTTGCCCTGATCCCAATTCACGTCGCGATGAATAATGCTGGCGCCGAACTTGAAGGTGTGTTTTCCCTTCAACCAGGTCAGCGCATCTGAAAACTGGTTGGTCGGCTCAATGATCAGATACGGGCCACCGTCGCCCACATAGCTAAGGTTGCCGTACCATCCACCGATGATCGGCATCCCGCCCAGCAACGGGGATGTGTTGGCATTCATGATGCCCAGATTCTGCGCCAGCGCAACGTTCGCGTCCGGTTGCAAGTATCCCGAAAGGTCGCGATCCCAGCCGTAGTGAAATTCGTTAATGGTCGCGGCGCTGAAGATATGCGTATAGCCGGCGGCAACCTGACGTGGATGTGACGGGTTGAAGCCATTCCCGGAGGGCAGAGCGTGAGTGGCGTCTATCAGGGACAGGGTGTTGTGCAGGAAGTCATCGCCGATGCTGTAACGGCCGAAGAGAGTATCCTTCGAACTCAGGTTCCAGTCCAGGCGCCCGTCGTAATCGTTCAATGTCTCAACGTTGTACTGCGAATACCCGAAGTTGTTAGTGTTCGTCGCGATATTGGCGCCGGAAACATTCGGATTGGGGAACGCATTCAGGTAGGCTAAGCCGACGGAGCTCGGAGTCGGAATGATGTTGAGTGCGGCGTTTCCGGTTTGTGTGGTGTTGACGCCGCCGGTCCAGCCGAAAGGCAAACAGGTTTGCGGGTTATAAACGTATCCGTAGCCGGCGTTAAACTGCGGTAGCAGTGTGCTCCCCGCGTAAAGATTCGGGCAGATGGCCGCGATGGGCACGCTGGTCGCTGTTCCCGCCGCGGTCGAGCTGAGCAGTTCCGTGAAGTTGCCCTTGCGCATCAAGGCTGTAGGCACATGCGTCTGGTTTGAACCTGCCGGCAGGTTTTCGCGCCAGCCCTGGTAATCTCCGAAGGCGAACAGCTTGTTTTTCCACAGTGGCCCGCCCGCGGAGCCGCCGAACTGGTTGCGGCTCAATTCCGGAACAACGCCGCCGAAGACGGCCGCAGCACCTTCCTTGGAACGGTTGAACCAATAGATCGCGCCGTGAACGTCGTTGGTGCCGGATTTGGTGGCAACCTGCACTACGCCGCCGCCGGAACGGCCAAACTCTGCCGGTGGAACGCTGGTCGTGGTCTTGAACTCGGCGATGTCTTCGAGCGCCGGGAAAATCACGATGGTATTGACCAGCGACTCGTTGTTGTCGATGCCATCGAGCTGGAAGTTATTCGACTGTGGGGGCAAACCGTCGATCGCCAGTGCGGCTGCGCCGGAATCGGCGTTGCGCCAGGTCTCTGCATTGTTGCTCGGAGCGCTGGCATTATCGGAGTATTGGCCGCGGCCTACGCCGGGAGTCAGCAGAGCCAGCGTGGTGAAGTTGCGACCGTTGAGCGGAAGGTCGAGTACCTGGCGTCCATCGATCACTTCGCCAGCCGACGAAGTCGCCGTGTCGACCAGGGGCGCTGCGTCGGTCACCTGCACCGTCTCGCTGGCGGACCCCACCTTCAATTTGAAGTTGAGCTCTTTCGCCTCGGAGATTTGCAGGGAAAACGTGGTGACCTCGTTTTGGAAGGCCTGCTTGGTTGCTTCTGCCTCGTAGTTGCCAATGGGCAAAGCATTCACGGCGAAGCTTCCATCGGCCAGACTCTTGACGGAAACCGCGCGGTTATTGTCGAGATTGGTAACGGTGATTGTAGCGTCGGGGACAACTCCGCCCGTCGAATCAACTACCGTGCCGATAATGCTGCCTGTATCGGTCTGTGCCCTCAGGGCAGGTGAGAGAAGGGAGATGATCAACACCGCGATCGCGGCCACAATCGACCGGGCGTGGCGTTCGAGGTAGGTAAGCAAACTGGCTTTTTTCAACATCACAATGTCCTCCGAACAAAAAACCGCGTTGAGAAATCGTTTTTGGACGCTCGGGGATCTCGAATGGTTCACGTCCCCAGCAGCCACGAATGAGGAAACGCCCCGCAGACTGCGAACGTCAATCCACAATTCGCCAACAAGTCAACAATTCGCCGTCAATTTGCCATCAACAGGAAAACCCCTGATTTGCAATCACATAACTGCATACTTCTCCTCGATTTCCCGCCCATTGGAGACATATCGTGAGTCCATTTCATTGAACCCGGGTTCTTCCCGTACACTATTTTCCGGAGTTTTACTAAAGTGGTAATGGCAGTGGAACCGCAAGTGAGCGGCGAGCACCGGGTCCAATTCGGAGTTTTTGAGGTCGACTTGAAGGCGGGTGAATTGCGCCGCTCCGGCATCCGTGTCCGAATCCAAAGCCAGCCTTTCCATGTGCTTTCAGTGCTCCTCGAGCATCCGGGCGAGGTCGTCTCTCGCGAAGTGTTGCAACACAAGCTCTGGGGCAGCGACACCACGGTCGACTTTGACCACAGCCTCGGCATCGCCGTCAACAAACTCCGCGAAGCCCTTGGCGACTCCGCGGAAAACCCGCGCTTCGTTGAGACGCTGGCCAAGCGTGGCTACCGCTTCATCGCTCCGGTCAAGGAAGTTGACGCGCAGCAGCCCGCAACAGCTCTCGCAGCAGACACCCCGACGCCTGCGCCAAGGCACGTTTCCGCGGCCTGGTGGGTAGCCGGCGGACTGGCGCTGCTCTGCCTTCTGTTGGGCTTGTTTCTCATCCTGCGCGAGCCTGTTCGCCAGCCTTACCGCGTGGTTGAGGTGACTTTTTCCGGCCACGTGTTCGCCAACGATTTGGATGTGGAGAGTTTCTCCAGCTCTGCCAGCGACGGCACGCGCATCTACTTTTCCCACATGGACAACGGCAATCCCGTCCTCGCTGTCGCACTGGTGGCCAATGGAGAGATCAGCCATTTTCGCCTGCCCTCTGAGATTGGCGCGCCCCTCATCGGCTCGCTCTCGCCGGACGGATCAAAGCTCGTGGTGCACGGCCATCTGCAGGCCGAACCCGAGCAACCGCTGTGGATTGTGCCCACCCTGGGCGGTGACGCCCGCCGCGTTCCCAATGTGCTGGCACACGACGCTACATGGATGCCGGATGGGCGGCGGCTTCTGGTGGCCAGCGGGAACGAGCTCGTTATCGTTGGAGCCGACGGCACCGATCCGCACCGGCTGCTGACCGTCCAGGGTCTGGCCTTCTGGCTGCGCTGGTCGCCGGACGGCAGCCGGCTGCGATTTACGGTGCGTGACGACAAGCGCCAAACTTCGGAGCTCTGGGAAGTTGCGGCAGACGGCTCCAATTCCCATCCGCTGTTTCCCGGCTGGAGCCAGCCCGCATCGGAGTGTTGCGGAAACTGGACCCCCGACGGCCAGTACTTCGCCTTTCAGTCTTCGCACAGCGACAGTGCCCACAGCGAGATCTGGGTTGAGCGCGAGCGGCCCTGGTTCCTGGCCGATCGCGAGCCGCGACAGATCACCTACGGCCCGCTCGATTACCAGGCTCCCAGCACCGCGCCGGGCAGTGATCGCATCTATTTCATCGGCGCTGCCTCGCAATTTGAGCTGCTCCGCGCCATGCCCAATTCCTCGACATTCACAACCCTCGACCAGAACCTGAGCGCGGCCTCGCTGGCGCAGTACTCGCCGGACGGCCAGTGGGTGGCCTGGGTCAACGCCGCGGATAGTTCACTCTGGCGCAGCCGCATCGACGGCAGCGAGCGCATTGAACTGACCACCCTGCCGGAGCGCATCTTCACCATGAAGTGGTCGCCTGACGACCGCCGACTCGCCGTCATGGGCCTGGAACCGGGCAAGCCGTGGAAGATTTATCTCATCGACGCCGAGGGCGGGAAGCTCACGCCGGTACTCAACGAGGATCGCAACGAAGCCGATCCGGCCTGGTCGCCCGACGGCCAGTCGATCGTCTTTGGCCGGCTCCCCGATCGCATGGACAACGGCCAGCCGAAAGCCATCTATCTCCTCAATCTCCAAACCCGCAAGGTGACGGAGATTCCCGGCTCGACCGGCCTCTTCAGCCCGCGTCTTTCGCCGGACGGCCGCTACATTGCTGCCATGCCGCTCGATCAGCGCGCGCTGCTTCTGTTTGACCAGACCACACAGCGCTGGACCACCCTTACCGTTCAAGGTGTCGGCGACCCCACCTGGTCGCACGATAGCCGCTCGATCTACTTTCAGGATTTCCTCGCGGCGGGCAAGCCCATTTATCGCATCGCCGTGCCCTCCGGCAATCCGCAACCAGTGGCGACCATCGATAATCTGCGACCCATCGCCGCCACCGACTACCGCCTCATCGGTCTTGCCCCCGGCGATCTTCCCGTCGTCACAGCTCGCACTCCTGCAGTCAACTTTTATGAAGTGGACCTGAACGAGCATTAAATAGCTTCAGAAAGTGGCGCCCTTATCAAATGACATCATCAGTAGCCACGTAAAGCTACGCGTAGCCAGCCGCCTGGGGTGATGCGTCAATACCCGATGATCAGCAATGGCTGCGATTCTGAGTTCCTTTTCTGGCACCTCCGCAAAAACCAGGAAACACTACGCCATTGTGAACTGCCGGAAGAGACTTTCCCCGGATGGAAGTGGCGCATCCCGCATCGCGTCAATACCGCTTCGAGGCCGTTCCCTTTATCCAGGCCGCTCCCCCGGATTTGTTCTTCAACGTACTTTAGACTCACCACAACAGCTATTGCTGCGATCTTCGCAAGTCGGTCGAGAGCAACATAAGCTCGAAACAGAGGTTGGCCTGTTCTCTTTATTCGAGAATCGTGTTTAGCTTAATGGGCGGACATAAGCTGGTAAAAAGCAGCCTCCCAGAAACAACAGAAAAGCCAGTGCCTGATTGATTCTTTTCATTCTCTGCCTCTAAATATTCTCGATAGCTGCGATACTTCAGGACCGTCGTGGCTTGAGCTGGACGAAATTTCCGCATCTCCGCACAAGCAGATTTCAGGTTTGGCCGTGGACGGCATTCGCAAAGCGAGTGAACTGTAACGAGAGGCTTTCGGCGCTTCAGGCGCTCGCGTGCTTGTGACTCTGGTTCACTCCCTCAGGAGACTTGAGAAGCGTTATGGGGTCGCCAGCCTTTGCATTGGCGGAGGCATGGGAATCGCAATTGTAATCTCCGCTGAATAAAATGTGTAGCAGTCCTGTAGTTACTGTGCGCGAGGGCAGCAACGTGAATAAGGTAATCAAATCTCCAGACGCCGCGGTCGCAGATCTGCGCGATGGCATGACCGTCATGCTTGGCGGTTTCGGGCTATGCGGAATTCCCGAGAATCTAATTGCCGCAATGATCCGCAAGGGGCTCAAGGGGCTGCACACCATCAGCAACAACATGGGCGTCGATGGATTCGGGATGGGCCTGATGCTCGAGGCCGAAATGATTGCTTCGCACATCGGAAGCTACGTTGGCGAAAACCGGCTGCTTGAGAAACTTGTAATCGCCGGCCAACTGGACCTCACTCTGATTCCGCAGGGCACGCTCGCCGAGCGGATTCGTGCCGGCGGCGCTGGCATCCCGGCGTTCTATGTGCCTGCCGGAGTCGGCACCGTCGTCGCTGAAGGTAAGGAAGTACGCGAGTTCGACGGAAAAACCTATCTGATGGAGCGAGCTTTGCGCGCCGATGTCGCCCTGGTAAAGGCTTGGAAAGCGGATACTCACGGCAATCTCGTCTACAGAATGACAGCGCGCAATTTCAATCCCGCCATGGCCACGGCCGCTGATTTGACGATTGCCGAAGTTGAAGAACTCGTTGAGCCAGGCCAGTTGGATCCGAATGAAATTACGACTCCGGGCATTTATGTCAACAGGGTTGTCGTCGGGCCGATGTTCAAAAAACCCATAGAGTCTCGTTTTATTCAGGAGTACGTGCAACGATGACAGAAAAAGATACAGCATCGCTCGAATCTCCATTCACGCTGACTGGCAACGCCGCCATTGTGACCGGAGCCGGGCGGGGCATCGGAAGGGCAACCGTTGAGCGGCTGGCTGCAGCGGTGGATATCATTTTTGATGCCACAGCCCTGTCGTGTTTATGCTTCTGTCCCGAACGGAATGTCGGGGAGGGTTATCAAGGTGAATGGTAAAGAGCTTATCGCAAGGCGGATTGCCAGAGAACTGAAAGACGGCTTCTATGTCAACCTTGGCATCGGTCTGCCCACCACCATCGCGGCCTGCATACCGCCGGGAATCGAGGTCACTCTGCAGTCGGAAAATGGCCTGCTGGGAATTGGCCCACCCCCGCCTCCAGGCGAGGAAGATCCCGACTTGATCAATGCCGGCAAGCAACCGGTGACCATCCTTCCCGGCTCCAGCTTCTTCTCGAGCGATCAGTCTTTTGCCATGATCCGTGGCGGGCATATGAACATGAGCATCCTGGGGGCCATGCAGGTTTCCTGCCGCGGCGACCTTGCCAACTGGACCATTCCCGGCAAGATGGTGAAGGGTATGGGCGGCGCCATGGATCTTGTCGCCAGCGCCGCCCGCGTCGTCGTCGCGATGGAACATAATGCCAAAGATGGAGCCTTCAAGATCGTCAACGAGTGCTCGTTGCCTCTTACGGGGAAACGCGTGGTCCACGACATCGTCACCGAACTGGGCTGGTTCCACGTTTCCGCCGCAGGCCTCGTCATGCAGGAGATCGCTGAAGGCGTGACCAAAGACGCAGTAGAACATCGCACCGAGTGCCCGGTGCATTTTTCTCCAGATCTCCGTCCCATGCTTCCCTTCTAGATCCCTTCACTACAAGACAAGAGAAGGCTCGGACGAAAATAGCGACCAGTTGCAAACAGCGTCACGAACGAACTAGTCCTGGCTTTTTCATCCGCCCAGAGTGTATCCCATCAGGACATGTCCATGTCCTTTTCAGACAGCGTATCGGGATTGACTGCGGGGACTGCAGGCTCAACTGACCTGGCTCGCATCCTCGAAAGAGAGCGGCAATCGCGCGGCATGACGGATTTTAGTGCATCCAGGTTCCAGCGCGCAACGGAGTTACTTACCCAGCTCTCCTCCGGTGAGTTTCAAGACTTCCTTACTACGTCGGCTTACGCTGACCTGGCCCTGAACTTAGGCATGCGCAACAGCCGCATCGACGATCATGCATCGATGTAGCCGTCGCCTCGAATGCCATAATCGGTATAGCGGGTTTTCTTTGTGAAGCAGACTTTCGCCGTAATTATCCTTGGTGGTACCGGACAAGTCGGCGGTGCGGCCGTCACGGAACTGCTAGCCACTTCCGAATGCCGGGAAGTGGTCATGGTCACCAGAAAGCCCATCGCGCCACGATCGCGGGTACGCAACGTGGTTCTTGATACCGGCGCTGCTGACTTTGCCGAGCGCACTGCCGGCCTCGCCCGCGAAGTTTTGAACCAGGGTCCCGCGAGCGCCGTGAGCTGTGTAGGTGTCGGTTCTGGATCGATGCGCTGGAGCGAAGAGGAATTGCAGCGACTTGAGGTCGGCGTCGTTGGTGCCTTTGCGCGCGGCTGCTATGACGCCGGAATCGCCCAGTTTTGCCTGCTTTCTGCGGCGGGAAGCACAACTCGCAGCTGGCTTCGTTATGCGCGAGTCATGGGCATGAAGGAAGACGCCGTGCGTAAAGTTGGCTTTGCCCGCCTCGCCATATTTCGCCCCGGCATCATTGTCGGCAACTCACATACCCCGGCATGGGCCGCCTGGTTGGGGCGCCTCGTGCCCGGAGCGTTTGGCAATATCGATCAGCGAGTTCTCGGTCGCTCAATCGCCGCAGAGATAGCTTTGCACAGTCGACAGGCTGGTGAAGTTGCCCTCCAAAACGCCGCCATGAAGAAACTCGCCGCGCAATTGATTAGCGTGCCTTAGAGCGTTTTTAGTGAATGGTTTCGCGAGAAGGCGCGACTGGCAGGTCAGGGCTTTACCTTTAACTGCCGCAAAAGCCTCAAAAATAGCGGTGGGTGATAAGGGCTTGAGATTATGTCGGCGTTTTCTCTGACAGGATTCTGACCGGGCCGATCAGCCCAGACGGCAGCAAGGGCGTAGATGAGGCTTCGCATTTAGCACTTTGCCATAACCGCAGCGCTCGCATCGACACCCGAAAGTATGCCCTGGCAATAAGTCATTTTGTCCAATACTTAGATCATGGATTCCCTTCCGGCAGCCGTAGCAGAGGTATATAGTGTCAATCATTGTGATCGACCTAAGGGCGCTCGGTGCCGTAAATCAAAAACACAAGGTAGGCCTGTTCAGCATTGGGCTGGAAGCGTACTGGGATCAATTTCCCGGCTTGCGCGAACGGCTGCAAGGCAACAACAACACCATTTGCCGCAAACTTGAAGAGTTGGGAACCGAGGTTGTGAATGCCGGCCTGGTCGATTCTCTCTCGAGGGCCATTGCCGCGGGTCACTACTTCAGGCAGCAAGATGTAGATCTGCTTTTTCTGCACGTGTCAACGTACGCCGTTTCGTCAACCGTTTTGCCTGTTGTGCGCCGTTCTAACACGCCGGTCATCCTACTCAATCTCGCTCCTGAAGCAGCCATTGACTATGCTCACCTCAACAGCATGGGAGATCGGATCGCGATGACCGGCGAATGGCTGGCTCATTGCCAATCCTGTTCGGTTCCAGAGATCGCGAATGTCTTCCGCCGCTGCGAGATCCAGTTTCAGCAGGTTACAGGAGTGCTCAACGATGAGCGGCCCTGGCGCGAAGTTGCAGAATGGCTGGAAGCCTCACGTGTCGCGCACGCCATGGAGCACAACCGTCTCGGCATCATGGGTCATTATTATCCGGGCATGCTCGACATCTACACCGACCTGACCCTGCAATCGGCCGTTTTTGGAACGCATATTGAAATGCTTGAGGTTGATGAACTCGCCGCGTTATGCCGGGGAGTAAGCGCAAACGAAATTCATGAACGCGTTACTGAGATTCGTGAAATGTTCGACGTGCAGCCCACTTGTGAGCCCGGTGAGTTGGAACGCGCCGCGCGTACTTCTGTCGCGCTGGACCGGCTGGTTGACCGATATAGTCTTGGCTCCCTCGCTTACTACTACAGCGGGTCGGGCATCGACGAGAATGAAGACGCGATGAGTTCAATCATCGTGGGGACGAGCATGCTTACCGCGCGCAGTGTTCCCGTCGCCGGAGAATTGGAGATCAAGAATGCGCAGGCGATGAAGATTTTGGACTTACTCGGCGTTGGCGGCTCCTTCACGGAGTTTTACGCGAATGATTTCAACGACAACATCGTCTTGATGGGACACGACGGCCCAGGGCACATGGCAATCGCAGAAGGAAAGCCGAAGCTGCGCCCGCTGAAGAACTACCATGGCAAGACTGGCAACGGCTTATCGATTGAGATGAGCGTCAAGCACGGCCCCGTAACACTGCTGGCCGTGGCCGAAATCGGCAATGGCAAACTGAGACTGGTTGTTGCCGAGGGCGAGTCGGTGCCCGGTCCCATTCTTGAAATTGGCAACACGAATAGCCGGTATCGATTTCCCATTGGCGCTCGCGAGTTTACTGAAAGCTGGAGTTCGCAAGGGCCTGCACACCACTGTGCCATTGGCATAGGCCATCAATCTGCAAAGCTCAAGAAACTGGCTTCATTGCTGAGCGTTGAATGCGTACAAGTGTGCTAATGCGGCTTGCCGGATTACTGCCGAGACGAGGAGATAGTTAGTGGCTGTCACCGCTTTCGATAACTGCTCAGAGTTTTGCCCATCGACTTTTTGAAGAAGCAGCAGAAATACTGTTCGCCCTCAAGATCGCTTCCCGGAACTGCGTCATTGCTCCTCGATGCTGATCGCCCCAGACACATCGTTCTCTAACTTCCACCATTGCCCCTCGCGATGCGCCCGCACTTGCTTGCTCCCGATCCAAACTCCGCGCGAACCCGGGAATGCGGGCAGCTCGACCTTCGCCGTCACGCCTGGTGGCAGATCGAGAGTCATCGTAAAGTTTTTTTCGTGTCTCCATGACACCGAGATTTCGCCGCGCGGAGTGGGGACCCGGCCTTCAACGCTCGTCAGCGCCCCTGGATGCGGCTGGATCAAGGCTTTCCCCCACCCCGGCGTCAGCACGCGCACGCCGAGCACGAATCGTGGCAGAAGGTTCGCCGGAGCCGCGCCCCAGGCATGGTTCCAGTCCTGATTCGGCTTGTACTTTTGATCCCATGCCTCCCACGTGATGGTCGTGCCGCTGTCGACCATATGCTTCCAGCTGCGATCTCCGGCTGCAGTGATCAACGCCAGCGCGGCTGCGTCTTCGTCGTTCTCAAACAGGCCCTCCAACAGATACTGCGCCGCATAAACAGACACCGCCATCCCGCGTCCGACGAGCCATTGCGCCAATCGCGGCCTGTCGTCGGCAGGCACCAGGCCGAAAGCCAGGGGGAATAGATTCGCGTGCTCCGAGTTATGATCGGTCCCTACGCCGTCGCGATAAAGTCCGCGCGCCGAATCGAAGAGCTTCTCCTGGAACGCTGTCTGGGCTGACCTTTCGCGCTCTCGAAATTGCGCCGCCTCTTCGTTCTTGCCCAGCGCCTGGGCCAATTCGCTCATCTCCGTAAGGGCTCGCAAATGGAACGCATTGACCACCGTGTTTACGCTGGTAAAAACGTACTGGTCGCGTTCCTGTGGTGGCCAGTCCACCACGTCTCCGCGGTTGATCTGTTCCGGCGTGCTCGTCACCAGTCCGTCGGGTCCTGCACGCTCATCCAGCAACTTGGTCTTCAGTCCCTCGTAGTGAGCCGCCAGCCAAGCCGTGTCCCCGGTCTGCATCCAATCGGCATAAGCAATGAACACCATATGTGGCGCCCACTCTGTCGGCCATGTCGGGAACGCCATAAGCCGATCAAAAGTTGCCCGCGGCATCCGCGGATCGGCATCTCCGGCGTAGTAACTCAACTGTGCCAAATAAGCGTCCGCCTCGTAAGCCAGCCGCTCCCGATCGCCATCCACAAAAATACCGGCAAACGTCGTTGCCTTGATCGAGTAGTGACACAGATCCCAAATCCGGTTCAGGTCTTCGTCCGAAGAGTGGAACGCGGCGGCTTCGTCGTTCCATGTGCTGTCGAACGCTGCATTCCGCCGAATCTCATCCGCGTGCAGCTCGCCCGGCCATCCCTCAATCTCGACCCAGCGAAAGGGCAGCAAGACACCCCATTCCGGAGGGGTCAACACGGCAGGAGGTTTGGTGTTGCGCGCGTCCGCCTGCGGAGCCACACGCATAGGCGCCGATCCGTTCAGCCTCACCTTTACCTCGGCGTATCGCACAGATCCGGGAGGCCGCGTATCCACGCGACCGTTCTTCAAAGCCTCGCCAAATCGCACCGTCACTTCGTCGTTTGCAGCCGCATTTGCATCTCCGGCCGAACCTCCGGGAGAAAGCATCAAATTTCCGAATGCCACGCGCCCAAAGTCAACCAGGAACACGCCACGTGCCACCTCGGTGATTTTTATCGGCGCCTGCTCCACCAGGCGCGTGGAAGACTCGTGTACGGTCGTCGGCCCCCCTGGGGGTTCTACCGCTGCAGTCAGCAGCAATGTCAACATCGCCGCCGGCACTGAATACGATCTACGCATACATGCTCCCATGAATGTTTCACCTTCGACCGGCGGGCCTTGAGCGCTTCCCCGCAACCAGCCGCCCATGCCTCTCGATCGCGGCGAAGAATATTTGAGGAAAATCCGAAGCATGAAACGCTCGGATTCCACACCGAAAAGAGAAATACTTTGACAATGAATGATAGACGCACCGAGGAGCTTCTGGCCCGGAACTCTTCTCTCTTCCGGTAAATCACCGCGGCACTCATCGAGCGCCGCGGCCCTCAATTCTGACCGCCTCTCGAGCGGCCGCATCTAGGCCGATTCTTCCCGAACCGCTTGAGTAAGAGGTTGTGTTCAACCAAAGGTGTCATTGACTCAGCGGCTCCCACGTGGATAATTGAAAAAACCTAGCAGTTCTGTAACCTGACGCTTTTCCCCTCGGAGATTCCTCAGCCGGGCAACACCGGCCCGGGATTCACCGTCGAGATCCCCGGGCCCGCAGCGGGGGACGATGGAATTCGATGTCTGCACATCCGATTGACGCCGCTTCCATCTCACCGGCAGTCCCAGCCGATTTGCTCCGGGAGCAACCCTGCCTGGCGCGTCGCCGCAATGCCTGGTCCCGATTTCCCATTCCCGGCATCATCAAGCACGCCGTGAGAAACATCCAGACCCACCGCCGCGTGCGCAGTCTGCTCAAACTGCCTGCCTTCATTGACACGGTTGAGAACAACCCCAAATTCGCGTTTAAATACCTCACCTGGCAATACCTCGCCCGCAGCCTCACCATTGCTGAGCGCGCCGCGTGCTTCCTGCACCACTACCAGCGCCTGCACACGCTGCTCCCCGACCGCCTGCTGCGCCAGGTGCTGCATTGGGATGTGCCGCTCCATGAGTTCCACGAAGACAACAACTGTTTCACCCTCAGCATGGGCCGCTCCCGGCCTTGCTACAAAGAGGGCGAACTTTCTCTGCACCTCAAAATCAACGGCGAAATCTTCTTCACACTCGCCTTCACCATCGTCCCCGGATGGGTTGTCCAGGCAAATGCCGCGGAGGTCCTCCTCATCTCGCGATTGCAGGGCACGTACGGCTGCTATCCGGGCCAGATGAAGCTCGCCACCAAAGCCATGCACGGGGTTCGCCCACGCACTGCGCTCCTGTGTGCACTCGAGGGCGTCGCTCAGGCGTGCGGCATCCGCGAGGTAGCCGGCGTCTCCGCCCTACGCCACACTTCCTGCTGCGCAAACTGCGAGCATTCCCTGCTCAAGTCCTACGACGACTTCTTCACCGAACTCGGCTTCGTCAGGAATCCCGCCAACTTTTTCCTGGCTCCGGTCCCGATCAATGAGATTCCGCTGGAGCAGATCAGTCCTGCCAACCGCCCTCGCGCCAAGAAGAATCGCGCCCTAAAGCAGCAAATGCGCGAGGCCGGCGCAGCCTTCTTCAATAAGCTCCATCCCACCGCCACCGATCCACAGCTTCCCCCGCTCCCGTGAATCGGCAACCTTCGCCCCAGCAGTTTTCCGCATCTGCACACCGGAGACTCCGTGCCCCGCATCTCGATTCTGAGATGTGCGAACCACTGCAAACTCACCACCCCAGCGGGTGCCCGGATCTCGATTCCGAGATCTGGGAATCACGGCCGCCGAATCCGATAGCCTTGTATCACGTCGCGGCTTTAGCCGCGCCGCAACAGCGGCGAAAAGGAACGCGCGCTTTACAGCCTGCGGAAAAACACTTCAAGGAACGCAGGAAGTGTCAGGGCACGACTTCAGTCGTGCCGTAAGCTAAGCAAAATCAGCGTGCCTTTAGGCCCCGGGAGATCCTTCCTATGATCTCGCGCATGACGATCATCCAAACTTCAACTTCTTATTTCGCCTGCGCTAGCCCCGCAACCACTGCGGCGACTTTATCGAGAATCTGCTTCATGCCCTCTAGTTGACCGCTATTTTTTGCGCTCTCCATCGATTCATTTCCAATGAAGGTGAGTTTCGTCTTGCCGTCTCCAAAATCCTCAAAGGTAACGACATCGTGCGCATCGTCCATGGCCTCATGTTCTATGCCATATTGCGCAGGCTCGACCTTGTTTCCCTCCGCGTCGGCAAAGTACATCGAGTAAACGATCTTCTCGTGCACAACAATCTCGAAGTACTCGCCACCATTCCAGAACTCCTGGCCGTCCGGTGCTCTCATGCAGCAGAGAAATTTTCCTCCTACGCGAAAATCTATCTTGCAAACAGGCGCAGTAAAACCCTTCGGCCCCCACCACTGCATCACATACTTCGGATCGGTCCACGCCTTCCAAACCAACTCGCGTGGGGCATCAAAAACTCTTGTGACAACCAACCGTTCTGTCTCATTAGCCGCGTTTTTTGTCATCCCTCACCTCCGCTTTTTTCATTTGATTCACAACCACGTCGAGCTTGTCGAAACTCTCTTCCCAGAAACGACGATAACAATGCGCCCAGTCGCTGACTGTCTTTATCGCTTCCGGCCTCAGCGTGCACACGCTCTCCCGTCCACGCTTCGTCTTCATCACAATCCGCGCCCGCACCAGGCAGGCAATATGTTTTGAAATCATCTGTTGCGAAAGTGCAAATGGTTCCGCCAGTCCATGCACGGACGCAGGTCCGTGCGAGAGTCGCTCGATCATCGTCCGCCGGGTCGGATCAGATAAAGCCGCAAATGTTGTACCCAATCTATCCACAACCAAATGGTAGTGGATTTTCTATGAATGTCAAGCGTGAAGCCTATCGGAATTACAGCGGCCCCATCGGTGAGCTCTCTGGTGCCGTCAGTTTATTTAGGGGTAAACACTCTCTGGTTCAGTTCCGGGAAACGGCCGGGCGCCCCGGGTCGTTCGCATTGGAAGCGATTCTTCTACTTCTGAAGGATCGCGTGCTGGCCGCGGGGGATCGCCTCGGTGAAGGTCATGCGGATCCCGTTTTTGGGTCGCAGGATGACCATCGGACGCGCTTCAATCGTCTGGCCCTGGAGACAGTTGAAAATCGTATCTCCTCAGCAGAACGCTCAAAATCATCAGGATTTGCAGCATCGCGTAGTTGCCGCCGATACAACCCCGCGGTCCGCCGCCAAATGGCAGATAGGTGAAAGGCGGTTGCAGCTTTTCGTTCGCTTTGGTGAATCGCTCGGGATCGAAACTTTCTGGATTCTGCCAGTACTTTGGCGCATGGTGCGCGCCGTACACGAACACAATAACCGTCGATCCGCGGGGTATGGCGACGTCGCCGCGCGGTCGTCCGCAACAGCCATGCGGTCGATCATCCAAAACGGCGGGTAGAGGCGCAGCGCCTCCTGAATGACCTGCGTGGCAAACTCAAACCGGGGAACGTCGTTGTAACTCAAAGGCGCATCGCCCAGCACGGAATCGAATTCCTGCCGCATCTTTTCGAGACAATCGGGACGCGAACTCAATAGATAGAACATCCACGAGAGTGCGTTCGACGATGTTTCATGGCCGGCAACCAGCAGTTGCATGCTCTCGCTCAGGACCAGCTCGTCGCTCATGCCCTCGCCGTCGCTGTAGCGGGCATCCATCAATGTCTGCAGCAAATCGTGGCCTGGCTCCTGGTGGCGGCGCTGCTTGATGTATGCCATCAGAATGCTGTCGGCACGGACGCGCATCTCTTCGTGTTTGCGCAGGTCGCCGGAGACGGCAAACCAGGGATTCATGTAAGGCTGAAGGGTCTGCCGAACGATAAACTCCTGGACGGTGCAAATGGTGTGGCTGACCAGGTCGATATCTTCGTCTTTCAACTTGGCGCCAAACAGCGATCGGGCAACCATCGAGAAAGTCATTTTCATCAGGTGCGGGTAAATATCGACGGAGCCGACTCGGACTTGTTTTTCGAATCCCTTCAGCGACTCGGCGAGTGAGTCCTGCATGATCGAAGACAGAGCCTCAAGTTGTTTTCGATCGAAGCCCTTCTGGATAAGACGTCGCTGTGTGCGCCAGGCTTCCCCGTGGGTGGTGAGAAGGCCTTTGCCCAGGAAATGGCCCATCCGCTTCACTTGAATTTCAGATTTCTGGTAGTTCTCCGCGTTGGTCTTCAACACGTGCTGAATCACGTCGGGATTGGTAGTAACAATGGCTTCTTTAAGCCGCCTATATAGAACCGGAATGTATCGCCGTAGAGCTCGGTGTACCTCGTCAAGACCTGTACGGGATTGCGAACCATCGCAGGCGAGTCAGCAAAAGAACGAATTCGGGAAACAACGGGTATAGGCGTTGGCAACTTTATACCTCGCCCAGATGCTTGCTTTGAAATGGTGGAGAATCTCATGTCGTCTGCCTGAAGCGGTTGCCTAATCAAGCCTGAAGCGGCCGTCCCAAGGTTATGGGACGATCCAGGTAAAGCTTCCGCCTCAGTCTTCGTTTCCCAGCTGCTTTAAAAGTATCAGATGGTGCACGATTGCCCGCGTCATGGTGGGATGTTGCCGATAGGGAACTCCAAACTCCTCGGCGGTCTGCTTCACAATCCGGGTCAGCGGAGCGTAGTGAGTGTGGCACACGTAAGGGCACAGATGATGGGCGATGTGGTGGTTAAGCCCGCCGGTGAGCCAGGCCACGAGCGGGTTTTCCGTCGCATAATCGGCCGTGGTGGCAAAAATGTGGTACACGCCATTGTCGAACTCGCCGCGGTCCGATGGGAAAGTAAGTGCTGTCGACAGTGTGCGTTGTCTGGAAGACCAGCGATACGGTCAAGCCGATGATCAAATGGACCAGCACGAACGCCAGGGCGACCAGCAGAAGCGGTTTCCCCAGCACAACCACCGGCAAAATCAGCATGTAGGTGAGGTAGAGCGCCTTGCCCGCAAACAAGATGGCGTATTCTCGCGGCGGATGCTTGGCGCGTTTCAAATAATCGTGGGACGGAAAGAAAAAGGCTTCAAAGTCCCTGAGGAAAACGTAGTCGAGAGAGAAAAGCGCGTAAAAAAACAGCGCATAAATGTGCTGGAATCGGTGCATGCGCGTGCGCGGTTCATGGGGCGTAAAGCGAAAGATGCCGCGTCCCGTAAGCGCATCGTCTTCGCCCTGGAGATTGATGCAGGAGTGATGGCCGCGATGATGGAGAATGCGCCACATGTAGGAGCTGATTCCGCAAACATCGAAGACATAATTCAGCAGTCTTGTTCACAGACGGCACAGTTGAGATGGCGTTGTGGTTGCTGTCGTGGGCGATGTTCAGCAAAAGGAAGGTCTGGGCGAGACCGCCCAGGAGATAGAGAGCGACAAACCTCCATGAATCCGGCCTGAGCGCGTAGATCGCAATCCAGCTGCCCAGCAGCGCCGAAAGGCCCACGGCAGACTTTGAGCCACATCGAGCCGTCGGCTTTGGGAGAGATTCTCTGGTCGGCGAAGAAATTGTCGAGGCGGCGGCGTAAGACCTTCGGGAACGAAGGTACGCTGCCCGCGTCGCCGATTGGACCGCGGCGGTAAAGCCTCGGAGGGTACAAGATCATCCACATCCGGCCTTAAAGTGATTACCGCTTCGGTCCCGGACGTCACCGGCGCCTCCATGTTGCGTTAAGCCGGTCCGGCGCGCTCCAGCCGACGGCATGGCTGCCCAGGGGAAAAAGCGATCCGTTGGCTCGTCGCCGGCAGCCGTCAGAAGACTGAATTTTAGCGCGGCAGTTCATGAAGAATCAAGGGAATTCGGACCGGACGCGGCGACACATTGCGGCCATCTTGCCAACAAAGATGCGTTGCAGAGCTTCCCGGCTCTGCTACGATGGACCGAAAGACTGTATGAAAATCCGTTGAATGGGTATTGGAGGCCCGGCGGACCGTCGAAGACTTCCCCGCAGCCTGAGCTGGCCGTCAGGGCGATTTGCCCCCGACTGGACCGGGCCGCACATTGGCAATGAATGGTAATTGCCTTTGTTCTCAATGTCGGCCTACACTAGAGTCCCGCACCCCGAGACTCATGCGAACTTCACCGAATCATGGCCCGCGCGGCAGCAAGACGGTAAGTGTTTCCCCGGAACCGAGTTTTCCCCATCCCACTTTGAAGGGTATCTCTCATCGCATATGGCGTCGATCTTGGATCAACTGGATAGGCTCGGGGATAAGCACCCAAACAAACTTCTCTACTCGTATCCTTGACCTGAACGGCAATCCACTCGAGTGCTACACCTACGCGTCGTTTCTCCACCGGACGAAGGCGATTGCCGGACACTTGCGGGATGAACATGGTTTCGCGCCGGGAGAGCGGCTCTTGCTCGCCTACCCGCCAGGCCTCGAGATGATCTGCGCGTTTTTTGGTTGCGTGCGCGCCGGACTGATTCCCGTGCCGGTTTATCCTCCGGGTTCCCGCGGATTCCAGAGCGCCCTGTACAAAATGGTCCACATCGCCAAGGATTGCCAGGCGGCCGGGATCCTAACCAGCAGTGACTACCGCGCATCCTTGAAGACCAATCTTGCCAGAAGTGGGGTCTCGACGTCCGGCGTAGACATCGACTACATCTCCAATCTTCCCTGGATTGCGACGGAAAACTTCGTAGATACGATCTCCGACGAACCTTTTCCTGAGGCTTCGAAGATTCTTTTTCTCCAATACACATCGGGGTCCACGATGGAGCCCAAGGGTGTCATCGTATCGCACGAAAACATTCTGGACACCTACCCGCTCGTGATCGACCATCCCGCTCCGGTAGTCGTCTCCTGGCTTCCGCAGTATCACGATATGGGGCTGATCGGTTGCTACTTGTATCCCGCGCTGAAGGGCGGCACCACCTACGGCTTCGCTTCCATGGATTTCATTCAGCGGCCCGCACTGTGGTTTGACACCATCAAAACCTATCGGGCCACCGCGACGGCTGCACCCAACTTCGCTTTTGACTATTGCCTGCGCGCCGGAAGGCTTTCCAAGGAGAGCCTCGAAGATTGCGACCTGAGTTCGCTCGAAGTGTTGATGGTGGCGGCGGAACCCGTCAAGCCGGATACGTACACGCGGTTTCTTGAGACATTTCAGCCCTACGGACTCAAGTCGGAGAGCTTTTACGCCGCCTACGGGCTGGCTGAGAATACGCTGGCGGTTTCGCTCGGCGGCCGCAATATCGTTTCCGTCAACAAGCGTGCCCTCGCGCTGGGCAAGGCCCGCATGACCACCGAGGTCTCGGAGATCGACGCGTCCACGCAGATTGTCAGTTGCGGAACTCCGCTCCCCGGTCTCGATGTCAAGATCGTGGATCCGGAGCGGCACGTCGCGCTCAAGGAAGGCCTCGTCGGCGAAATATGGATCGCCGGAAGCGGCAAGTGCCAGGGCTACTGGAAAAACCCGGAAATGACGCTGAAGCAGTTTCGCGCGCGCCTGGTAGACGACAGCCCCTATGACGATGGCTACCTGCGAACCGGCGACATGGGCTTCTTCCACAACGGCGAGCTCTATGTTTGCGGCCGCATCAAGGACATGATTATTCTCCGCGGGCAAAACTACTACCCGCAGGATATCGAGAACGTTGTGGAGAAAGCGTCGGGGCTGATCCGGGGCAATTGCGTGGCCGCGTTCCAGATTCACGAAGACAGCGAGCCGGCGCTGGCCATCGTGGCCGAAGTGAAAAACCCCAAGGTGCTTCCGGATGCGCGCAAGATTGCCGCCGCGGTCCGGAATTATCTCAACGTTGAAGTGGCGTTGATTTCCTTCATCGCGCCTCGTGCCATTCCCAGAACCAGTTCGGGCAAGATCATGCGCCACAAGGCCAAGCAAATGTGGCTGGACGGCGAGTTTAACGTTCTCTCGGAGTTTTCGCGGGAGAAGGACGCCGGGACCGCAGAGCCCTGTTCGCAGATCCAGACCTCTTTCGACGCGCTGAAAGCCCGGTACAACCTGACCGGACAGGAATCGTACAACCTCGTCGAAGCCGGCCTGGATTCGCTGGACCTCGTCGTGTTCATGCATGAGCTCAAGGAGCTTTTGAAGGATAAAGGCGCCGATATGCTGGCCAGGCAGGTGGACATCGGCGTGATTCAGCGCGTGAGCGTAGCCGAACTGTTTCAACTGGCCGAACAGTTGGAGCGCGCTCCCGAGGAAGCGCTGACTTTGCTGCGTCATTCCCTGGCGGCTTTCCGTGAAGAGCAGCGCGCGGCAGAAAAGCAGTTGATGAACAGCGACAGAAAGCTGATCTTTCGCGCCCGCGGCGCCTGCGCCCGTGCCCGCGATGCCGGTCCTGAATCACGTGCTGCTCACGGGCGGCACCGGTTTCATCGGACCGTTCCTGATGAAGAGCCTGCTGGAACAGACGCGGGCAAAGATCTATGTTCTCGTCAGGGCTTCAGACGAAGAGCAGGGCAAGCAAAGATTGAGAGCGGCGATGGAATCGATGGGGCCTTGCGAGCGCCGGGTCTGATGGCGATGTTTGAGGCGCGCGTCATTCCCATTTGCGGCGATCTGGGGCAGCCAAAATCTAGGCCTGACGCAGGACGTCTGGGATTTCCTCGCCAACAAAATGGACACCGTGTTCCACAACGGCGCGACCGTGAACTATCTGTTCAATTACGACCGCATGCGCGAAGCCAACGTGCTGGGAACCAACGAGGTCTTGAGATTGTCTTTCGAAGGGCAGGCCCAAGACTCTGAATTACGTCTCGACGACTTTTGTGTTTGGCTGGGCGGTGAAGAGCGTCCTGTACGAAACCGACCAGAATCAGGACATGGAGCTTCTCGATTTTGGTTACAGCCAGTCCAAGTGGGTAGCGGAACAGGTGGTCGATGACGCGCGCAGCAAGGGCCTCTCCGTCAGAATATTCCGGCCTGCGCTGGTGAGCCCTTCAGTTACTGGCGGCGGCAACAACTTCGATATCGCCGTTCGCCTGGTTGCGTTCATGGTGAATCACGGCATCGGAGTCGATGCTCTGAACCAGGTGAGTTTTGTGCCCGCCGATATCGCGGCCAACAACATTGTCGCCATCTCCACGACTCCGGGAACGGAGAATAAGACGTACCACGTGGTGCGTGACGACTACGCGAACATGATGGATATTACCCGGCTCATCACGGAGTCGACGGGACGGCAATTCGA
This sequence comes from uncultured Acidobacteriota bacterium, assembly GCA_963830785.1. Lineage (GTDB taxonomy): Bacteria > Acidobacteriota > Terriglobia > Terriglobales > Acidobacteriaceae > Telmatobacter. The sequence goes on along the minus strand of CAWHNV010000042.1, from coordinate 75,791 downwards.
AATATTCAGCGTTACCGATTTCGTACCCGAGCTGATCCGAAGATGCCGCAAAGAAGATCTTCTCTTTCCGCTGCTCGATTTTCTGGTGGGCTCAGTGGACAACATCACAGCGATGGAATTCAAGCGCTACGACAGTTCCGCATATCAACAGGCGCGCGATGCATCGGAGTGGGGCAAGGCCGATCCGTCGCTCGAAGATACGGTCAACGGCATCCTGAAATTCATGTACCGCAAGGGCATCATTTCAGTCGAGGCGCGTGAGGCCAAAGCTGCGCCGGCGCCCGCGCCGGCGCCGGCGCCGGCGACCAATGGTCATTCGAATGGCCGCCTGCATAAAGAAGTGCAATCCGTTACTGCCGTTTGAATACCAGCTTCTCCGTTAGGTGCTGGCCGGTTTCGTACGTGCCGGAGGTGGTCAGCGTCATCTGCTGCCCATCGGCGGAAACCACCCACCTGTCCCTCTGCGTCACTTGATCGTCTCGCCGGTAAATTGCATCCACCGTGTGCGCGTCCACAAGCTGAAGCGTCACTGTATCGTTGCGGGAGTCCCTGAGGTCGTACTGCTTACCGTCGAAGTGGGCAGTGTAGCTGAACTCCCCTGAAAAACGCACCCCGTCATTTCCATCAGCCTCAATCTTGAGCGGTAACCCCTGTCGCAAACGGGTCTTGCTCAAGTCCTGTGTCCACTCGCCGGCGAACAGATCGTGGGCAATCTTTGTGCCTCCGCTTCGCGTCCACACCGTGATTTGGTCGGCATGGCCGCCGCTCGCAGTAGTGATCGTCAGCTCGTTGCCATCGGCGGAAAGCTCTTGGCGAACCGTTGCCACCAGTGCTCCGTCCTTCTTTTCCTTCACCTCGGCGTGCCTTTTATCGATCCTGTGCAACTCAACTTGATTGAATGCCGGATTGCCTTGAACAGTTTTTTCGTGTCCGGTCCCGTTCGCCGTGAAATCCATGTGCTTATCGCCAGTCATAACGACATGCACTCCGTCATGAAGATCGGTGATGGAGAGTTTGTTGGGGGGATCGAGGGTCGACTGCGCAGAGATGAGCTTCCAGGAGCCAATGCGAGGGTCGGCAGCCCACACTTGAATGGCGAAAAGCAACGCGAGCAAAACGAATTTACGAATATTTCCTCCTCTTTTGCCCAGACCAACCTCCGGCAAATCGCATCGCTGGGAGCTGGGCGTTGCGAATGTGCATCCCTACCACTATACGAAACTGCTTGCGCACTGGGGCCGCGATAGGGCGTCCCAAGCCTTCCATGCATCAAAGAAATCGAATATTACTTAACGGTTGGCGATCTCGTCTGAAATCATGGGTCTCATGCACGTGCGCCGTTTCTGGGTGGCCGGGATCGTCCTCATCGCCGTCGTTGCGCTTCTGCCATTCTCATTTCACGCCGAACGCCATCTTGAGACCGCAACCCGCGTTGAAGGAAGCCAGGCGGAAACGGTCCGGCAGGAGCTGAGCAGCCGTTTTCATTCGCCATTTGTTGACCAGGTTGTGCTGGTGGTTCAGGGACTGCCGCCGGCGGATTCCGAGCCAGGCGGGCAGGCGCTGGCCACCATTGAGGCGGGACTGAAAGACGAACCGGGCGTATCGGGAATCGTTTCCTACCTTGACTTGCACGATCCGATTTTCCTGGGCAAAGGTGGTGGAACGTTTGTTCTCATCGGGCTTGCGTCAACCGACAATCTAAACGGGCCGGTGGAATCGCTCATTCCCGCGCTTCATCAGCAGGAGCACTCGCTTGAAAATCAATTGCGGAGTCGCTATCCCGCCGTAAAACTCGAATTGACGGGTGAGATTCCGCTGAATTTCGACATTCGCAAGGCCAGCGCCGACGAGGTCGAACACAGCGAAAGCCTGGCGATTCCCGCCACCCTCGCGCTCTTGCTGCTGGCATTCGGAAGCGTTGTCGCAGCCCTGATTCCATTGGCGGTTGGCGAGCTCGCCATCGCCACCACTCTGGCCATTACCGGCCTTCTGGCCGCGCGCTTTCACTTGTCCATCCTGGTGCAGAATCTGGCCACCATGCTGGGTTTGGGCCTGGGCATCGACTACGCGCTCCTCATGGTGAGCCGCTTCAGGGAGGCGCTCTGCGCAGGGCAACGACGGACCCGCTGCCGCAAGCATCGCGGCGCGCCAGGCAGGACACACTCTCTTGATTTCAGCCTCCACGGTAGCCATCGGATTCCTCGCTCTCCTGACGGTTCCCATCAGCGAAATCCGTTCCATCGGTGTGGCTGGAATCCTGGTGGCGGGAATGTGTGTGCTGCTGGCCAATACCCTTGTACCGGCGGTGCTGGCGTTGCTCGGTCACCGGATCGATGCCGGTCGCCTGCCCTTTCGTCCCAGCTGGATGCGCAATGGTCCGAACGCACAGGAAAGCGATGGAGGCGATGGGGAATGGTAATTGTGGCCCACCCCTGGCGTGCTCTTTTTCTGGCCGGCGCCCCCATTGCTCCTGCTCGCCTGGCAGGCCACGCGGCTCGATACCAGCCTCCCCCGCGGGAATCTGGCTTCCCGCAGGCGGCGGAATCGGTACAAGCGCTGAACGCTCTCGGAAAAATGGGCCGGAACGGCGTCGTGGAATCCTTGCGCATCGTTGTCGAACTTGCCCGGATTCCATTTCGCAAACCGACGCGGGGTGGAATGCGATCGATCGCATTCTCCAAGCAGCTCGCCAGCGATCCCCGTTGCGACCGCGTAATCTCAATCACGACCCTTGCGGACAGCAACCGCTCTGCCCTCGACGACCTCTCGCGGGAGACTCGTCGAACATTTCTGAGCAGCGACGGACGGGCCGCGCTCATTGAGGTGATGCCGGCGACTTCAGTTTCTCTGCGCCAGGAAGTCGACTGGGTCAGGGAGCTCAGGAAGACCGGCGCAACAGCTCTTACCGGAGTGCCCGGCGCCACGCTCCTCGTGGGCGGCATTCCCGCGCTGAACGCCGATTATCAAACCATTGTCGCCGACCACTTTGTGCCAGCAATGGCGCTAGTGGTGCTCGGGACGCTCGTGGCGCTTCTGTGCGGTTTTCGATCCCTCTTTGCCCCCGTAAAGGCCATCGCACTCAACCTCCTTTCGGTAGCCGCCTCATTTGGAGCATTAGTCCTGGTTTTCCAGGATGGACACCGAAGCGCGCTTCTGGGAGTTCCCGGAGGAACAGGAAGCGTGTTTCCGCTTGTTCCCATCGTCGCCTTCGCCATTGTCTTCGGACTCAGCATGGACTACGAAGTATTCTTAGTCGCGCGCGTCCTTGAAGCCAGGAGGAGCGGAAGCAGCGAGATGGACGCAATTCCGGAAGGTCTGGCCCGCACCGCCGGCCTGATTACGAGCGCTGCCGCGATCATGATCGTGGTATTCGCCGCATTCACTTTGGGAAACTTCCTGGTGGTCAAAATGATTGGATTCACTTTGGCGATAGCCGTCCTGATCGACGCAACACTGGTTAGAATTGTGATCGGCCCCGCGCTGCTTCGCATTGCAGGTGATTGGAATTGGTGGCCCGGCGGCCTCACCAAACCCCGCAACTCGCCTGCAATCGTGGATCAAAAATGATGCATATGCAAACGCTGCATGGAGCATTGCAGGGTGAAACACAGATTTCGAGTCGGCGCAGAGAGGCAACACGAACCACGACCGCCATTGCTTTAAGAACTAGATAGAAGATCGACGCATTGCTGGAACCCATGCCGAAGCGGCACTCATTTGTTGCGTTGAGCACGGCGCGAAACTCGCCGCCTCCAAATCTTCAGGAAAGATGTACTCCCAGCGACCCCGCGCGTGAAGATAAAATAACTCCTGCTGAGTCGGACTCTTTCTGTATTTCGAGTGGAATTCTGGATCAATAGATAAACTTTAGAAGTCATTCATGCCTTCCTTATACGGACCTGTTAAAGCTAAGTTCTATTGTGAATCCACGCATCAAACGCACATCCGCCAGCTCACGTGTGAGTTGCGTCCGGTGCAACCCGAACCGTCGCTAGCCGCTTAAACACTGTCGATTTCCGAGGCCCGCATAACTGATGGGCACGCGCGGCGCGCCCGGTGTTGTGTCCGAATTTCAATCGTTTACGTGGCCGACTTCTCAATGCCCTTCGGGGCTTAACGAAGATACTACGACTGCTTTATGTCTCGCTTATGACCGCTGTCATGCAATAGGGAAGTAGAGATGACTGCAAATGATATCGATCGAGTAACTCTTTCTGGCGGCAATTTATCGTTATCTGTTTTTCTTTCTGATCCAATTGCGAGCCCCGGGACGGTCCCGCATATAGGGACCGTCGATGCCGGGGCGAATCCGGCCGCCTGAAAAATCGCAAAACGATACTTGGATATCCCGCATGAAGCGAGAGGTGGAGTAGAAATGAGAAAGTTTCTTTGGAAAGCCATGACGCTGGCGGCGATTGCCGCCACAATCACTTGTATTGGATCGGCACAGACCAACCCGGCAAGCACGCCTCAGCCGGCATTACTGACGGCATCAAATCCGCCGGGCGCAGCCCCTGCTGATACCACCAACCACTCAACCGCGGTCACACCCCCGGCCGAATCGCCTCTAGAGCAGGAGGTCGAGGTCCTCAAGGCGCGCATCGACCAATTGGAAAAAGAAGTCCAACAGGAGCATGCGGCCACGCTCCAGGGTTCCAGCGACGCTGCCGCGCTCTCGGCCGCCGAAAAAAATCTCCTCGGCCCCAGTCAATCGGCCGCCCTTCACGCCGCGGTGCCTGCAGGCACGCCCGCCACGCTCAAGGCCGTCGCACAGGAACCCGCTGCTCCAGCCGGGCCCACGCCCAAGGATCCCCACGCTCCCGCATTCTCCGACTACGACTGGACCTGGCTCAACGGCAATCCGCGCAACAAGGACACCGCCTTCGACTCTAAGTTCTTCACGCCCGAAATCCGTTCCGACGTCACTTACACCTACGACATGGCCCGGCCCAAGGACAGCACCGTCAGCGGCTCCAGCGAACTGTTCCGCAACAACGAAATCGAGCTCGAGCAGTTTGGTCTGGGCGGCGACTTCCATCTCGACAACGCCCACGCCCGCTTCATGACCCAGTTCGGCATGTACTCCACGGCCACCGTCCGCAACGACCCCAGCTACAGCGTAGGCCAGTGGGATATCGCCGACGCCGACCGCTATCTTTCCGAGGCCTACGGCGGCTACCAGATCCCCAATGTAATGCACGGCATCAACCTCGACGCCGGCATCTTCATGTCCTATGTCGGCCTGTTCAGCTACTATAACTTCGATAACTGGGCCTATCAGCCTTCGTACGTTTCTTCCAACACGCCATGGTTCTTCCAAGGCATCCGCATCCAGATCTTTCCCACCGAGCACCTCAAGATCGAGCCCTGGATTATCGATGGCTGGCAGTCCTACGGCACCTCCAACACGCGCAAAGGCCTCGGCGGTCAAATCAAGTGGACGCCCAACGCCGACATCAACGTCATCAGCAACAACTACGGCCTCGGGCAGGATGACTTTGAAACCCCCGGCCGCGACCGCCTGCACACCGATAACAGCGTCGAGGTCAAGTACTTCGACAAGCCCAGCAATCCTTACATCGACAAGATGGCCTTCAGCTTTACCGCCGACGCGGGCTGCGAATACGGCGCCGGCGTCAACTGCCACAACGGCAGCGTGAAAAACGGCACCTACAATCCCAAGCAGAGCTTCATCGGCTACATGGTCTACGACCGCACCTGGATCAAGAAGGATCTCTTCGGCCTCACCATCGGCGGCGGCCAGATCAACAACCCCGGCATGTATCTCGTCCTTGTCCCGCCCATCAACGGCATGTCGGCAACCTCCGCGGCCTTCAACTCGCCCTACTTCGACATGAACCCCGGCGATCAGTTCAAGGGCTGGGACTCGACCGTCACCCTTGATTACATGCCTCGCGAATGGGTTACCTGGCGTTGGGAATACGGCCTCCGCGGCTCTAACATTCCCTACTGGAACGGCCGCAACGGCATGACTCCGCCCGCCTTCGCCGGCGCGCCATGGGGCGTCAATAACAACGCGCCCACCCAGTTCGCCTGCAACGACGGATCGGCGGTCCCGGATCCAAACGGGCCCTATACCTCCGGCCAGGTTCCTTTCGGAACCAAGGGAACCGGTGCCCCCGCCTTCGCGAACAACTTTTGCAATGGCGTCACCTCGCCCATCTCTCACGGTGGCGTCTGGTACCCGGATCTCGAAAAAGACGAGCACTACGTCGACATCGATCTGATGGTGAAGTTCTAACTGCCACTTAAATCCGCCCGGGACTACGCATGAAAGCCAGCGTGGTCTCGAGCGGAATAGCATCCAGCGATCATGATCCAGGGATGCTGCTCAAGTTGAGGGATGATCGCAAATGGAGTTAGCCCTAAATCTCGCCTGGATGGTACTGGCCACGCTGATGTGCTGGCTGTGGATGCGGTGCGCTCCACGCGAAGGCACGGACCGCCGAATTCATTTTGTTGCCGTGGTACTTATCATCGCGATCCTGTTTCCGGTTATCTCGATAACCGACGACATAGCGTGGGCGCAAAATCCCGCCGAGACAGATAGCTGCCAGCGCAGGCAACATCTCGTCGCCCGCGCGCACTCCACTCTTCATCCGGTGGTGCCGACGTTTCCGCCTTCTCTTGCAGAGCCTTGTTCTGACTTATCGGCGATTGCCCTGCTGGGCAATCTTCTTGCCCCGGCGGTAAATGTCCCCGCCCTCGAATCTATCCAGAATCGCCCTCCTCCCGCTGCCTGATCCGCCTCCCAGCCTCGCTAACTCTGTTGGCCGATTAACTTATTCAACTGCTGGACAGTTGATGGCGTCACGGTCGCAGACAGCGCTGATTTCGCCTTTTCCGGTGACTCCCGGCGGAATGGCGTAATTTCCCACCTCCGCATTTGGTTTCATGAACCGGCGAAGTAGATCTTGCCTTAGTACAAGAGGGCACTCGATGAGAAGCAAATTTTCCTTGATTACGATTGCTTGTCTTGCCGCCTGCTTATACGTATCGGCGTGCAAGAAGGAGTTCAACCCGGCCGATGGCGCGCCACCTGCATCGCAGGTGGTGCCTACCGGCGACATGAGCCTTGTCTCGGTGGACAAGCCCGATCTGTTTCCATTGGTAAAAGCGGAGACGCATGAAGCCGCGGTCGAACTGCAGGCGACCGGCTCAGTCTTTCCCGATGTGTCGCGCGAGATTCCGGTGATTTCTCTGGCCAATGGCCGCGTAGTGGACATCAATGCCCGGCTCGACGATCAGGTGAGGAAAGGTCAACTGCTGCTCAGGGTGCAGAGCCAGGACGTGGCCGGCGCCCTTGACGTCTACCGCAAGGCTGTCAACGACGAGCGCATGTTCAACATGGCCTATGTGCGCGCTCAGGCTCTGTTCGACCACGGCGCCATTTCGCAGTCCATGCTGGAGCAGGCCGACGATGCGGAAAAAGATGCGCAGGCCGACCTGGAGGCGGCGGAACAATCGCTGAAGACCCTGGGTGTAGACAAGGATCATCCCAGCGAAGTGGTGAATGTATATTCGCCGATCTCCGGGGTCATTGTGTCGCAGAATGTCACCGACGCTGCCGCAGCGGGCGTCAACCTGTCCGGCACCGCCACGGCCTTCACCGTAGCCGATCTATCCACTGTCTGGATCATCTGCGATGTTTTCGAAAATGACATACCCAAGCTTCAACTCGGACAAGCCGCGCGCATTCAGATTAATGCCTATCCAGACAAAGTGCTGATGGGCCGCGTAAGCGACATCGGCCCCGTGCTCGATCCCAGTATCCGCACCGCCAAAGTGCGCATTGAGCTGGCGAATCCGGGAATTCTAAGGCTCGGCATGTTTGTCACTGCCGCGTTCGAAAGCAGACAAAAGCAAAGCTATCCAGTGGTGCCGGCGGATGCCGTGCTCCACCTGCATGACCGCGACTGGGTCTTCATCCCGGCCGGCGGCAATCAGTTCAAGCGCGTTGAGGTGCACGCGGGCGATATGTTGCCCGGCAACAAGCAGGTGCTCGTGTCGGGCATCGGGCCGGGTCAGCAGGTGGTCTCGAACGTGTTGCAGCTGGAATCAACTCTGGAGGCGCAATGATTCGAGGGCTCGTCGATTTTGCGCTGAAGAATCGCTTTCTGATCATTGCCGCTGCGGTTATGTTGTTCGTCTGGGGCGCGATCTCCTTCCACAATCTTCCTGTGGACGCCTACCCAGACGTCGCGGATAACTACGTCAACATCATTACCCAGTGGCCCGGCCACTCTGCCGAAGATATCGAAAAGCAGGTCACCGTCCCGTGCGAGATCGCCATGGCCGGAATTCCGGACATGAAGAATCTGCGCTCCTTCAGCCTCGCCGGCATATCAAGCATCATGATGAACTTCAACGATTCCTCTGACAACAGCTGGAACCGCGAAAGGGTTCTCGAGCGGTTGAGCAGCGTGACTTTGCCGGCGGGATTGGTGCCGCAGTTGCAAACCGACTGGAGCCCGGTTGGACAAATTTACTGGTACACCATCGAGAGCAAAAATCCCAGTGTAGATGTAATGGAGCAAAAGTCACTCGAGGATTGGGTTCTGACGAAGCAGTTCAAGAGTGTGCCCGGGATCGTCGACATTGCCAGCTTCGGCGGAATTACCAAGGAGTATCAGATCCGCCTCGATCCAGAGAAGCTCATTGGCTACGGGCTGAGCATCGCACAGGTGGAGCAGCAGCTTGCGGCCAACAACACCAATGCCGGAGGAAGTTTCATTGTTGCCGGCGCGCAGCAAATCAACGTGCAAGCGCAGGGGTTATATGAAACCGTACAGCAAATTGAAGACACTCTAATCAAGACGCAGTCTGGAACTCCGGTCCGCATTAAGGATATTGCGGTTGTGGAACAGGGGCCCAAAATCAGGCTGGGGCAAATTTCCAAGACTTATCGCGATGACCAGGGCCGGCTCGTCGACAATCCCGATGTGGTTGAAGGCGCGCTGTTGTTGCGCAAGGGCGCCGATGCAGATCCGGTGTTAAAGGCCGTTGAAGAAAAGGTGAAAGAGATCAACGACCACATCCTGCCCGCGGGCGTGAAGGTTGTTCCCTTTCTCGACCGCAGCGATCTGGTTCACCTCACGACTCATACCGTGCTGCACAATCTCACTGAAGGCATCATCCTCGTATCGATCATCCTTTTTTTCTTTCTCGGCAATGTGCGCGGTGCGATTATCGTGGCCATCACGATTCCCTTCGCGTTGCTGTTCGCTTCCATCTGCCTCAACCTGAGTCATATTCCCGCCAATCTTCTTTCCCTCGGCGCGCTCGATTTCGGTATGGTCGTCGACGGTGCGGTGGTGATGGTGGAGAACATCGTCCGCCACCTTGTGCGAAAGAGCGAGCCGGGCGACGCGAGCCGCACAACGATGAGCACGAAAATGCCGATCGAGATTATCCGCACCGCCACACACGAAGTGCAGCGGCCTGTTTTTTTTGCAATCGCGATTATCATCACGGCGTATCTGCCTATCTTCACTCTTCAATCGGTTGAAGGGCGTCTCTTCAGGCCTTTGGCGTGGACCATTGCATACGCCCTGCTTGGCGCACTGATCTTTTCGATTGTGGTGGCGCCCGTGCTGTCCAGCATCCTGTTCCGTCACGGCGCCAAGGAGTGGCATAACCCGTTGATGGGATTTCTCACGGCCCGCTACAGAAAGGGCGCGCAGTGGGCCATTCAGCACCGCGCCATCACGGTTGGCTTTAGCGCCGCGGCAATCGTGATATCTCTGTTCATTCTGGCCGACGTGATCGGATCGGAATTCCTGCCCCATCTGGACGAAGGAGCGATGTGGGTGCGCGGTACGCTGGCGCCGTCGACCGGCCCCGAAGAGAGCCTCGCGATCTCAAACAAAGCACGCATCATCCTGTCCAGCTTTCCTGAGGCAACCGAAGTGGTCGATCAAATCGGCCGCCCCGACGACGGCACAGACTGGACGGGGTACTTCGACACCGAATATTTTGTGAACCTGAAACCGAAAGAACAGTGGCGCGGCATCTTTCAGCAGGACAAGGATCAACTGATTGCCGCGATGAATCTTCAGCTGGAAAAAATTCCGGGCGTGATCTGGGGCTTCTCGCAGCCCATTGAAGACAACATGGAAGAGGCTGTCTCAGGAGTCAAGGGCGAACTGTCGGTGAAGATCTATGGAGACGACTTTAAGACGCTCGAGGAGAAGGGCAACGATGTCGTCACTGTCATGAGTAAGATTCCGGGCATCGCGGACCTGGGGCTGTTTCGCATCATCGGGCAGCCCAACCTCACTTTCCATGTCAATCGCCTGGCGGCCGCGCGCTTCGGCATCAACGTTGCTGATATTCAGGACGCGATTCAAACCGCTGTCGGTGGCAGTGTGTTAAGTGAGGTTCTCATCGGCGAGGCGCAGTACGATCTTGTTCTGCGCTATCAAAAGCCCTATCGCGACACCAAGGAAGCGATTGAAAATGTGCGTCTGCTCTCACCCACCGGGGAGCGCGTCTCGCTCGCTCAGCTAACCACGATCGACACCACGGACGGCGCCGAGGAGATTTATCGCGAGGGCGAGCAGCGCTACATCGCCGTGAAGTACAGCGTGCGCGATCGCGACCTGGGCGGCGCCGTCGAAGAGGCGATTGCAACGGTCAATAAGAAGGTGCCTCTGCCCAAGGGCTATCACTATGAGTGGGCCGGCGAGTACCAAAGCAAGCAACGCGCCGACAAACGGCTGGCTATGATTGTGCCGCTGACCATCGTGCTGATCGCCATCATCCTCTACACCATGTTCAAGTCGTTCAAGTGGGCAGGTCTGATTTTGGTTAACGTGGCGCTGGCGCCTGTAGGGGGTTCGTTGGCGCTTTTGGTGACGCACACCAACATCAGTGTGTCATCCAGCGTGGGCTTTCTCGCGCTCTTCGGCGTCTCGGTACAGACCGGTGTCATCATGCTCGAGTACATCAATCAGCTTCGCGTTCGCGGCTACACAATTCCAGATGCCGCGGTTGAAGGAGCGGTTCTACGTCTCAGGCCCATCATGATGACCATGCTGGTAGCCACGCTGGGCCTGTTGCCGGCAGCGTTCTCTCGCGGCATCGGTTCGGATTCGCAGCGTCCCTTCGCTATCGTCATCGTTGGTGGGCTCATGGCTGATCTCATCATAAGCATCTTCCTTCTCCCCACTCTCTATGTTTGGTTCGCAAGAGAAGGCGACACGCTGCCGGAACCGGAAACGGGGGCGTCCTTTGAACATTGATCGGATTTCTTCACACATGCATCTTCCGAAGATAGGCAGAACTCTCGCAGTGGCCTGCGGCGCGGCGGCCTGCGGATTGATCGTCGCATCAGTGATTGCGCCGGTCGCGTTTGCCCAGCAGCCGCTCGACTGGGACCAGGTGAAGGCCCGGTTCATCGTCAGCAATCCCGCGTTGAAGGCCGATGCCGACAACGTCGACGAGATGAAAGCAGAGGAGATTACCGCCTACTTGCGCCCCAATCCACAATTCACGATCCTGGCGGATGGCACGCAGATTGCGCCGCACGATGGGATCTGGACTCCTTTCAAGGGAACTTATGAGGAACCCCAATTCAGTTATCTGCACGAGCGCGATCACAAGCGCGAATTGCGCCTGGAAAGCGCGCAGGAAGGTACGCGCATCACGCAATCGCAGCATGAGGATCTGCAACGGAACATGATCTTTGCGCTGCGCACCGCATTTGTCGGAACGCTTCAGGCGAAGTATATTCTCGATCTGGCCAAGGCCGACCTCGATTACTACGACAAGATCATCGACATTAGCCGCGCCCGCTTCAAGGCCGGAGATCTGGCGCAGATCGACCTGGATCGTATCGAGTTGCTACGCGTGCAGTACGAATCGGAAATCGAAAACGCAATCGTCAACCTGCGCACCGCCAAGATTCAGCTCCTGCAGTTGCTCGACGACCGCACTCCGGTGGACCAGTTCGACGTGACCGGTCCATTCGACTTCAGCGATAACTTGCAGCCGCTGGACACCTATCGCGATGCGGCTCTGGCTGCGCGGCCGGACCTGCAGGCAGCGCTGCAGACGATTCAGCAATCCGACACGAATCACAAGCTGGCCATCTCCAACGGCTCTACCGATCCGACCTATGCTGCCTGGTACACGAACAACTCCTCAACGAATAACCCCAATGGCCTTCAGACTCTCGGCGTCAGCGTGAGCATCCCGCTGCGTATCTTCGACCGCAACCAGGGCGAGAAGAAGCGCACGCAGATCGACATCGACCGCAGCCAGCAGGCCAGCGAAGCCACGCGTGCGCAGGTCTTCAGTGATGTGGACACGGCCTACGAGTTGGTTCGCAGCAACATTGCGCTTCTCAAACCGTATAAGGAGAAGTACAACGATCAGGCGTTGCGCGTGCGCGACACCGTAACCTTCGCCTACGAGCACGGCGGTGCGTCCCTGATGGACTTCCTCAATGCGCAAAGTGACTATCGCCAGGTGCAGCTCGCCTATGCACAGTTACTCGGCTCCTATCTAACGGCGGAGGGACAACTCTCTCTCGCCGTCGGCACCGACAAACTTCCGTAGAAGTGTCCGGCAAAGGCTCTGTGCCCGCTCTGTTGTTGAAGTTATCCATCTTAGACTCCACGTGAGGTCATTAAAACTGTATGAAACGGAAAGACATCATCGCTCTCATCGAAGATATCGGGATCTTCCCCGGAATTCGCGTGAAATCCCGCGAGCAGGCCCTTTACGCCGCTGAAACCCTGTATGACGCCGGAATCCGTGTGGCGGAAATCACCATGACCGTTCCCGGTGGAATCGAAGCCATTCGTGATCTGGCGCAGAAGTACCCCGAGATGGTGGTGGGCGCCGGAACAGTCCTCGATCAGGAAACCGCAGAGCGCTGTCTCGACGCAGGAGCCCGTTTTCTCACCAGCACCGGTCTCGTTCCCGAAGTGGTTGAATGCGCACTGAAGAGAGGCGTCGTTGCGATTCCGGGCGCTCTTACTCCGACGGAAGTCATCGCCGCCATGAAGACGGGCGCGGACTTTGTGAAGATATTTCCCGTTGGCCCGGTAGGAGGCGGTCTCTACATCCGCTCCTTGAAGTTGCCGTTGCCAAAGGTCAAATTGATCGCTGCAGGTGGTGTAGATCAGCAGACAGCAACAGGCTTCATCGTTGCCGGCGCATCTGCTACTCGGAGTCGGGACGGAATTGATCCCTCGCGATGCGGTCGAGAATCATCAGGACGATCGCATTCATGAGCTCGCAAGACGGTTTCTCTCTTTTGTTAAGAACGGCCGTACACCCATCTAGTACTACTGTGTTACAAGATACGACGCAGGCAGCACGGACAGCGAGGCAGCGAGCGGGCGAGGTGAGTTGCGATTTGTCGTCGCAGGGTGGCAATAGATTGAGGATTATGGCGTTCCGTGCGTACGGGTAGCGCCTCGAGGCTCGTAGTTGGATTGCATACGGGGTACGCGAATTTGGATTTTGGTTGCCCTGAGTTGCCCCGAGTCACCTGAGGGGGGAAAAAGGCATCGTTCCAGTACCAGGAACCCATAGGCGGCGATCGACAGGGTTGCATGATGGTGAAATCCGCGCCAGTTCCGGCCTTCGAAATGTCCCAGGCCAAGTTCCTGTTTCAGTTCTTCGTAGTCGCGTTCGATGCGCCAGCGTAGTTTGGCGATAGCAACAAGCTTGCGTAGAGCGATCGATGAGGGTAGATTCGACAGCCAGTATTTGGTTGGCTCCTTTTCCGTTCTCGGCCACTCGATCAACAGCCATTGCTCAGGATGAGGTTCCTTATGCCAGTAATCACGATGGGCCGTGCGAACACGCAGGGCTGCAAACCGTGAGTGCATCATGCCGCGTGTTCCCTCACGCCAGCTCACTCTGCGCAAGTCCGTTGCGCTCAGGCACAAGGCTAGTTCTTTGGCCGTCAGCGGCTGATGTTGTTTATCTCTGCGCAGCAGCCGCGGCGGGCGGCCCATTTTGCCTTTCGGCCGGTGCGGCAGGGGTACGATCCCGGGGGGCCAAAGCGTGGTCGAAGACTTGATGCCAACCGCATAGCAAAGTTCCAGTGATACGAGTCCCTCCCTGAATCCACTGTCGTCGCCGTAGGCCGCGTCGGCCAGCACCACACCGCGCGGGACATCCTCATGGACCAGCGATTGGATCTGCGCGAGCGCAATGTCCGGCTTGGTCTGGAAGCTGATCTCTTGGGGAACGCCAGCCTGCTTGCGCCGCTCCTTGTCGTTTGCCCACGTCTCGGGAAGATAGAGTCGGTACGCTGCGGGGATACTGGCCTCTTCGGTGGCTAGCGATACGCTCACCGCCACTCGGCAGTTGTCCTGCTTGCCCAATTGCCCGCAGTACTGACGGGCGACTCCAACCGAATGAGTCCCCTTCTTGGGGAATCCCGTGTCATCCACGATCCAGGCAGCCAGAGCATGTTTCCGCATCATGGCTGGCAGAACTTGCCTGCGAACTTGTCGCAGAACAGCGTCATCGCTCCAGGCCGCATCGGCAACGACGTGATGCAATGACTGGTGCATCTGGCGAACATTACCTGGAGCCAGACGTGCTGCCATCGGTTCAACGCTCTTGCGCTCAATCGGCAACATGAGTCCCTTGGTGTAGTTCTCCATGGGGGCCCTGCGGTCAGCATGACCGGTAGCTGCTGTAAGGCCATCTAGATAAGCCTGGAGGCGATCCGCCTGACGGGAGAATCCATGTTGGCGAAAACTCATTCCATCAACGTACTACGCCACAATATCCGCGGCCAGGCCAACCAATCTTGAGGTATCTACTTTATAACACAGTAGTACTAGGAACTTGTTGAAAAAGCCTCAGCGGTCCCAAATCGTGACGTGAAAAGAGGTATGCAAACCCCCACCAAAAGCTCAGAAGGCGTTTATAGGGCATTCTGACGCGATCTGAATTTTGTGTGCCATGAGCATTTTGCCTTTTTCAACAAGTTCCTAGGTCTCTGATTACTTGAAGAAGAGTCTTCCCGTGCCCCATCCCTTCGCTTTTTTCCTGGCGAATGGGTGGGAAACCACGAAAACCAAAAGGACGAATTCATCCGGTCAGAGACCTAGGTAATAACTATTGGATCTACACACTCGCTTTGATAACTGAATGCTAGCCGCATTTACAATGACCGCGCTTGCTTCCTCATAAGTAATCGGAAATGGGAAGTGATCCATAAACGGAGTTGACTTAGTAACTCCGCACCCACTCCAGAATTGACCGCACCGCGATGCCGCTCGGGCCCTTGGCCACATACGGCCGGGACTCCTCCACCCACGCCACTCCAGCAATGTCTAGATGAATCCATGGCGTGTCTTCTGCAAAGGTATGCAGGAACTCGGCCGCAATGCTCGCTCCGCCCCATCGTCCGCCCGTGTTTTTGATGTCGCCGATATCCGACTTGATCAACTCCGCGTACTCTTCGCCCAGCGGAAGCCGCCAGAACTTTTCCCCGGAAACAGCCAACGCATCCGCGAATTTGGCGTAGGTTGCATCGTCGTTCGAGAATACTCCGCCGGTGGTTCTGCCCAGGGCGACGGAAATAGCGCCGGTGAGTGTCGCAGCGTCGATCAGATGCGTTGCGCCAAGCTGCCGCGCGTAAGTCAATCCGTCGGCCAGCACCAGCCGCCCCTCGGCGTCGGTGTTGATGATCTCGATCGTCTTGCCCGGCTTATCTGCAGTGAGCGGCATTGCGGTCTGCACGTCGCCGGGTTTTTGCGCCGTGCCCGAAGGCATGTTTTCTGCCGCGCATACAATCGCGATCACGCGCACCCGCGGCTTCAGCAGCGCAATAGCGCGCATCGCGCCCAGCATCGCCGCTCCACCCGCCATGTCGTACTTCATCTTCTCCATGTTGTCTGCAGGCTTGATGGAAATTCCGCCGGTGTCGAACGTAATTCCCTTGCCGACAAGGCCGAGCACTGGGCCATCCGTCACGCCTTCCGGCTCGTAACGCAGAACGATAAGCGCCGGCGGCTCCGGAGAGCCCTGCGACACGCTCCAGAACGCGCCCATTTTCAGTTCGTGCAGCTTCTCAGTCGAATGAACCTCCCAACCCAGCCCCACTTCCTGCGCCATCCGTGCCGCGCGCTGGCCCAGAATCGTAGGCGTCAGCTTGTTGCCCGGCTCATTCACCAGCGAACGCGCAAAGTTCTGGCTCTCGCCCACGATCACTCCCTCTGCGAAGGCCGACTCAATGGCCGAACGGAAAACACCCTCCGGAGCCGCAAGGATGAAGCTCTCGATGCCCTGATCTTTGCGCTCACTGCGATAGGTGTCCGGATCGAAGTCGCCAATGAAAGCTCCTTCAGCGACTGCACGCGTGCTGGCCACTGTGGACAGCACATCGGACAAGGGCAGTGCCAAGGCAAGTTGCTTGATCCCGCGCGGCTTGGCAAACCGCACCGCCGTTCCCGCAGCCTGGCGCACGTCCTGCACTGTAACCTTGGCCAGCTTGCCGAGCCCCACAATCAGGAGCCGCTTGGCCGCAAGTCCCGCCGGTGCATGGATCAGGACGGTCTCGTTCGCGCCTGATTTGAACTCACCCGTCGCGAGCACCCCAGCCGCGGCTGCCTCAAGGGCGGCATCCGTAGTCAACAGCATAGGCTGCGGTTTAGCTTCAGGGCTCTTCGCGGTTTGCGTGTCGGCAGCCAGAACCGCCAGCAGTTCGGTTGTGATCCCCGCAATCGGGGCAAATGAGGTCTCAGGTCGCATGATCCTTATTCTTTACGGGAAGCGTGCTTCGTGGCAAATAACTCGCCCAAGGAGCGGCCAAAAAACCAAGCGCGTGTGAACAAACTCGATTTTATGACATTTTATGTCATATTTCTTCAATTGACGCCCCAAAGATTGCTGTCATATTATGTCATTTATTGGAGCACCTCAATGAAAATAGAGGGCATTCAAGCTCGCATCAACGAAAATGGCCGCATCGTAATTCCCGCTGTGGTCCGCAAAGCCATGGGCCTGCACCTCGGCGACAGCGTAGTCATGTCACTGGAGGACGGCGTTTTGCGTATCGAGCCGCAGCGGGCGCGGGTCCGTCGCGCTCAAGAGAGCCTCGGCAAGCCCATTCCCAACGATCGCGTACTTTCTGACGAATTGATTGCCGAGCGCCGTGAAGAAACGTGGCGCGAGGCGGAAGACTGGCTTGGCTAGCCCGGCGGTTCGCACCGCCCTCACACACTCACACTCAGGCCGTGCTCTGAACGCTGCTCTACCGCCCGCCCCTGTGTTTATTGGCCTTAATCGCCGCCCGCGCCTCCCGGTCGGCCTCTCGCCGCCGCTCCGTCTCCCGCTTGTCCCAGTCCTGCTTGCCCTTGGCCACGGCCAGCTCGCACTTGACTCTCCCGTTTCTAAAATAGAGCCGCGTCGGGATGAGCGTATGCCCCTTGATCTGCGTCTTCGAGAGTAGCTTGCGAACTTCCTCGCGGTGCAGCAGGAGTTTGCGGGTACGCGTCTCGTCGTGGTTGGCCATGTTGCCGTGGGAGTACGGTCCGATATGCAGGTTCAGCAAGAACGCCTCGCCATCCTTGATCAGTCCGTAGGAGTCTTTCAGGTTGGCCTTCCCCTCGCGGATCGACTTCACCTCGGTGCCCCGAAGCGCCACGCCGGCTTCGAATTTCTCGAGGAGAAAGTAATTATGGCTGGCGGCTCGGTTGTGCGCGGCGTCGCGCTCGCCGCTCGCCACTGGATCGCGCGGCTGGGCTGCCTTTTTCGCGGCTGGCGCGTCTTTGGGAACGATAATGTGGCTGCTTTGGCGGGGCACAGGCGAGCGTCCTTGAGTCTTCATCCTAGCATCGGCGCGGATTTCGACGGGCAGCAGCAGAGCTTTGTTAGAATGAAACAGCGTTTTTCACCGAGTGTAGGCACAGGGAATCTCATCAGGACGCCCGCCGGAGACCTCGAACCCGGGCTCGAAAACGCCGCCGGAGATGGCGCGGGCGAATCTGGAGAAACGCCGGGGAATAGGATGAACCGCACGCCCGCTCCGGCCATAGCCGGAATCATGACATCGAGAACCGTCTTCGCCATCGCCCTGTTTGCCACAGCTGCCGGCTTTGGCTTGCCGTGCGCCAGGGCTTTCGGCGAGTCAGCCAACACCGATTTTAAGCAGGGCCAGGCCGCCGAAGCCCGCGAAGACTACGACGCGGCCTTCGACGACTACCAGAAGGCGCTCAAAAAGAACCCCAAGGACACGCAATTCAAGATTGCGCTTTCGCGCGTGCGTGTCACGGCGTCCGCAGTGCATGTCACCAAGGGGCACAAGTTGGAGCAGGCCGGCGATACCCAGGCCGCGCTAGGTGAATTCCTCCACGCCGCAGAAATCGATCCCAGCAACGAAGCCGCGCAGCAGGAGATTGCCCACCTCCGCCAGAAACAGGGTGAAAGCGCGCCGGTGCCCGAGGTAGGACTTCCCGAGCCTCCCGCGGAAGCCGAGGAACTGCAGACCATCGAGTCTCCGCCTGCGCTCAGGCCGGTCTCGAATGAGCCCCTCTCCCTGCACATGACCCAGGACTCCAAAGTGGTGTATGAGACCGTGGGCAAAGCCGCGGGCATCAATGTCATGTTCGATCCCGACTACCACTCCACCCGCATTGATGTTGACCTGAACAACGTTTCGCTGCTCGATGCCCTGCGCATCGTGAGCGTGATGTCCAATACCTTCTGGCGTCCGGTCACCGACAATACCATTTTCGTGGCTCAGAACACTCCCTCCAAGCGGCGCGACCTGGACGAGCAGGCCGTGCAAACCTTCTATCTCACCAACGCATGGCAGCAGAACGACCTCAACGACGTCGCCACCGCGATTCGCAACGTCATGCCCACCGCCAAGGCCTTTCCCGTGCAGAGCCAGAACGCTATCGTGATGCGCGGCACGCCCGACGAGCTCCTGCTGGCGCAGCAACTCATCGATAATCTCGACAAGCCCCGCGGCGAAGTCGTAGTCGACATTGCGGTGCTCGAAGTAAGCAAGAACTGGGAGAAGACGCTGGGCATGCAATGGCCCAGCAGCGTCGGCCTCACGCTGCAACCCAACTGCGCGGCAAACAGTTCCTGCAGCTCTACCACCTCCTCCACCACCGGCACCACCGGTTCCACCTCGACCGTCAGCCCCACTCTCTACAACCTTGCCCATCTCAACTCCACGGATTTCGCCGTCACCGTAGGGTCGGCCACGCTCAATCTGCTGCTCACTGACAACAACACCAAGGTCCTGCAGAGCCCGCGCATCCGCGCTACCGACGCGCAAAAAGCCACCATGAAGATCGGCTCGCGCATCCCCATCGCTACCGGCTCTTACCAAACCGGTGCGGCCACGGCGCTCGTCAGCTCGCTCGTCAACACCCAGTTCCAGTACCAGGACGTGGGCGTGAACATTGAGATGACGCCCAGCGTCCACTACGACCACGACGTCACTCTGAAAATCAAGATCGAGGTCTCCGCCGAAAGCGGAACCGAAACCATCAGCGGCGTCACGGAGCCCATCATCAGCCAGCGCGTCGTCGATCAGGTCATCCGCCTTCGCGAGGGCGAGGCCAGCATTCTGGGCGGTATTCAGGACAATCAGGAAGCGCAGAACTGGACCGGCATCCCCGGATTGAGCGCTATCCCCATCCTCAAGTACATCTTCGGCTCCAAAGATCACACCATCCAGGACGATGACATCGTCTTCGTCGTGGTGCCGCACATTGTGCGTTCGCAGGAGCTTGATCAGGCCAACTTGCGCGTCATCGACACTGGCCTCGGCCAGACTTCTATCTCCCTGCGCCATGGAGATGACGAAAATGGTGCGCCGGCGCCCGCAATGGTGCCTGCAGCACACACCATGCCGGCCCAGCGGCCTGTCGTGGGTACGATTCCCGCGCAAAGCGCCATCGAGGCCGCACCGCAGATGCTGGCCCAGTTGCGTTCCGATATGGGCTCCAATAGCAGCGCCACGGCCACCGCGCAAGCAGCTGTGCCGCAACCCAACCTTCCCGTTACCCCGCAGCCGCCCAGCCCTCCACCTGGCGCGCCGTCGTCTCAGGCCCCGGCAACCGCAACTCCGCCTCCAGCTGCGGCGCCCGTGGCCAGTGCCAGCCTGGCTCTCAATGTGCCCGCAACACCCATGACCGCGGGCTCGAGCTTCCAGGTTCCCATCGTGCTCAACGGGGGCAGCGATGTTACTTCCATTGCCTTGCAATTGCACTACGACACCGCCAACCTGCAATTGAGCGGCGTAGCGGCCGGAGACATCCTCAGCCGCGACGGACAGCCCACCGGTCTCAGTCATGTTGAGGAACCGCCGGGAACCCTCGTCGTCAGCATCTCCCGGCCCCCGGGAACGCGCGGCATCACCGGCACCGGCGTGGTGTGCGTGCTTACCTTCCAGGCCAAGGCCCCGGGCCAGAGCGGCATCGGCATCGCGCGCGCCTCGGTAGTGAACACTGCCCAGCAACAAGTGCCGGTCCAGACAGGGCAAGCCACAATTGTGGTGAAGTAGGGGTTGTGCCAATGATGCTTTCGCGTGCCGCCGAGCAGATCGTTGCCATGAAAGGGCACGGCTTTAGCCGCGCCGCAAGAGCATCGCGTTTTGCAAAAGGGCACAACTTCAGTCGTGTCGCAAAAGCGTTGCGCTTCGTGAAGGGGCACGGCTTTGGCCGCGCCGCAAGAGCATCGCGTTTTGCAAAAGGGCATAACTTCAGTCGTGTCGCAAAAGCATTGCGCTTCGTGAAGGGGCACGACTTCAGTCGTGCCGTAAAAAGCCCGCAATGCGGCGGGGCTTTAGCCCCTGAGGGAAGCCTTCCCGAACTTCGAACAAAAGCCCCGACTCGCAACCTCTCGTTTTTCCCCGCACCCCGCAGCCAACGCGGCCTGACTCTGGTTGAGCTGATCGTAACCACGGCCATCCTCACCATTCTCATGTCGGCTGCCTTGCCCCTCGTACGCTTCCAGGTCAAGCGGCAAAAGGAACGCGAGCTCCGCGCCGATCTGTGGATGATGCGCGATGCGATCGACAAATACAAAGACGCAGCCGACCGCGGCGCATTCCAAACCAAGATCGAGAGCCAGAACTATCCGCCCGACTTGCAAACTCTCGTAGACGGCGTGGATGTGCAAGGCAAGAAGCTCAAGTTTCTCCGCAAGATTCCCGTGGATCCCATGACGGGCCAGGCTGACTGGGGATTGCGCTCCATGCAGGACGACCCCGACTCCGACTCCTGGGGCGGCCAAAGTGTCTTCGATGTACACTCCAAGTCGCAGGGAACCGCGCTCGACGGAACCAAGTACGCAACGTGGTGAAAGGCAGTTGTCAGTGATCAGTTGTCAGTTCAATCATGTTCGCCGAGCCTGCGAAGCTGACGCGGGAAGAACCGGAAGCAGGATGCCGGATAGTGTGCACTGACAACTGATAACTGATAACTCACAAACACATGAGCAACCGACGCACACAATCCGGCTTTACCCTCATCGAGCTGATGATCGTGATGGCCATTATCGGCATCCTCATCACCCTCGCGATTCCCAGCTTTGTGGGCGCCGTCAGGCACGCCCGCGAAGCCGCGCTCAAGGAAGACCTGCAGACCATGCGCACCGCCATCGACACCTACACCATGGACAAGCAGAAGGGACCGCAGTCGCTCGACGACTTGGTCCAGGATGGCTACATCCGGACCATCCCCGAAGATCCCATAACGCGCAGCAAAGACACCTGGGTCACAGACTCCACTGAAGCCATGTACTCGCTCGACGAGACCGACCCCGGCATTACTGACGTCCATTCCGGCTCGACCGAAACGGGCAGCGACGGACAGCCTTATTCTGCGTGGTAACTTTAGGAATAACTGGCCTTCGGTTTTTTGCCCCTTCAAATCCCTCGAAAATGCATAATAGAGCGTTGTCATCCTCGTATCCACATCACCCGCGAGGGTGCCCCGTCGAGGGTGCCCCCGGTCCCTCGCACTTGGGGACCGGGAAAAGCACGAACCCAGGCAGTCGCTGAGCGAGGCCGCTGTGCGGCCGAGTTGAAGGATCTGCGGTTGTCTTTCATCGGAGCCACGCCAATATGCAAGCTATCCGCACTCTCGTCGGCCTCTTATGCGCTGCTGCTCTCTGTGCCGGCCTTCACGCTCAATCGGCAAATACCATTCAAATCCGCCTGCTCGACGGCAAAACCGGCCTGCCCGTTAAAGCCTCGAACTATCTGGTGCGCATCGATCACCATGACACCGCGCGCAACGAATGGGTAAAGATGAATGACGACGGAACCGTCATCGTGACGCTTCCTTCCGACGCCAGCGAGATCGCCGTCAAGGCCACCTATGACATGTCGACGGAAACCTACATCAACTGCGAAATCGCAAAGGAATCCGACAAGCAAAGGGACATTTGGTATCCCATTGCCCAGATCCTCAAGTCGGGCGTAGTCGCTCCCAACGAATGCAGCCAGACCCATTACACCGCCAAGCCCGGCGAATTCGTTTTCTTCGTCCGCAAGCTCAACTGGCGCGAGCTGGAGGATTAGCACAGTAACCGGATGATTGTGGACTTCCCGGAGAAGTAGCCCGACACTTATTTTGCGCAACTTGCGTCGCGCGACCCATTAGCCCCTGAGGGCTTTTCTCTCACTCTCAGGCGCAAATCCGGCCTTTTTCCGCAGCCTCTCCAGACCCCGCTGAGAAGTCGGCAATAAAAAACGGCTCGCGTCCGCCCGCACCGCGTTCTCGATTTCATCGCACGCGTAGCCCACGCCAACGCCAACCTCTACCTGGTCCGCGCGAGATAGGGCCGCCGGCAAGCCCGCCAAGTCCTATTTTTCTCTAACTCACTGAAAACGCTCTACAAACCCACCCCGCCGATTCGCATAGAATTAAGCGCATCCGGCGCACAATGGTTCTATGTTGGTTGCATCCCATCTCCGCGGCGGCCTGAATCGACCCCAGCGGATCGGAGACGCGAGGAAATTAATTAAAGAAAAACGACCCACCCATACCCCGGTATGGTATCAGTCAATTTTGGTTCAAGTTATCTGTTTTCATAAGGATAGGCTCATAAATCACCATGAAATCCGTTCAACTCGGGAGGCCGAGCTCTACCGTCATCGATGCAATACCGGAGATAGGCTCGGTTCATTCAGGGATGTGCCCGGTCTATACCAGTTCCCTGCACCCCCTCCCCCCCCTACCCCCTACCCGACAACTCCTCCAAAAAATAAACAAAGGGAAAAGTCGAAAAAACGGGCTGTGAAACTGCGGAGTGTGTAACTGATTATTAATCATCAAGTTACAGACAAAACCGCGCAACTCCACAGAAACTGTGACACTGTGAAACCGAATAGTTTTGGGAAGGGTCTCACACCAACTCTGGATTCGCCCTGGCCCATTCTGCATTCATGCCTCGGCTCCATGCAACCTCGCTGCGTAGCCGCAACAGCAGATAGGATGAAATTCGTGGCGCTCGCACCTCCATCTCGAGACGTTCTCGATTTTGTCGCGCGCGTAGCCCGCGCCTATTCAACTCTGATCGCGGACCGAAACGCCGATCCGGAATCGGGGCTAGGTGGCAACCTGTTCTATGCCGGAGAAATCGACGAGGAAGGTCGCGCGCTGGTCGTCGCCGCCAACATCGCCGGAGCAGCCACGCTCGTCGCATCCGCAGATCTCGCCGCACAAAAGCAGGCCATTCGCGAAGCCATCGCCGATTTTCTCGTCAACTCGCTCGACGAGGCCCTGCGCATCCTCAAGAACCAGCTGCGCAAGCGTGAGGCGGTTTCAGTGTGTGTCGCCCTGGCGCCGGCGGCCGTGGAGCGCGAGATGAACGAACGCGGTGTCGAGCCCTACCTGCTGCGCCGCAACGTGCCCATCGCGTCTCTCCATGAAGTGCTCATTGATCAGGGAGGCGAATACGACGAAACCGATCTCACCAGCATTCCGGCGCTCGTCGTCTGGCGCGTGGACTCGGCTCGCCGCAAAGATTTGGCAGTGCTCGATGCGATCGCTCTCGAATGTCTCGACGCGGACGACTGGCCGGCCCGCCGCTGGCTACGCCTCGCTCCGCGCTATCTGGGCCGCATGGCGCAGGATCTGCGCCTGCTTTCAACGCATCGTGAATTCATCGTCCGCTTTTCCCAACAACTGAGAGAACGCGCCGACCGCAATGAGATCATGTTTCCTTACGAGATTCGCTCCGATGTTCGCAGTCTCGAGGAGAAGCACCGTTTTGAACCCGGCAAGCCTTGACCGGTAAGCCCATTCTGCCCTTGTATCTAATCCCTGCTCTCTTGTTCCCGTGTTCCCTCGTTCTCTTGTTCCCTGCTTTTCTCAATCCGCGCCCACAGTTCCTTTATCCCATATCCCGTCTTCGCCGAAACCGGCAAAAGCTCCTCGATATCGAGCGCTCGTTTCAACACCGCCAGGCTGCGCGTGCGCTCGTTGCCGCTCATCCGATCGATTTTGGTGGCAACTACCACAAAGTCACGACCCGCGGCGCGCAGCCAGTCCAGCAACTGGCGATCGCTCGGCCGTGGCGGCACGTTGCCGTCCACGAGGCAGATGCACAACGTCAAAGTCTCGCGCTCCGCGAGATACGGCTCGATAAAAGCCGGCCATTCCGCCGAGATGGATTTCGAAACCTTTGCGTATCCGTAACCCGGAAGATCGGAAAAGATCATCCTCCGCTTGCCTCGCTCGTCCGCAACCAGAAAAAAGTTGATCGCACGCGTGCGTCCCGGCGTGGACGACACTTTGGCGGCCTTCTCGCCCACCAGCGCGTTCAGCAAGCTCGATTTGCCTACGTTCGACCGTCCCAGAAACGCGATCTCCGGCGCTTCCGCCCTGGGAAACTGCGCCGCCGAAAGCGCGGAAAGCAAAAACTGAGCCGGCCATTGCATTGTGTGAACCCTCTCTCCTCAGTCTACGGGCCATATGCGGCCTGCGCATCTGATCACTCCGCAATCGCCAACTGACGGTCCCAATCGCTGCGTAAAGTCGGCGCCGCCGCCAGCAAATTCCGCGTGTTCGCGTGTACAATCAGGCTATTCCCGGAGACCGGTCACAGACGAGGCCCGGCGCACGTTGCAGCGCAGAACGCGGCGCGCTTCACGTGGATCTTCCGCGCCGCCCCGCCTTGCCATGCACATCTCATGAAGAATTTCTGTACAGTTCCCATCGTCGCTCTCTGCCTCTCCGCCATGTTAGCTCCCACAGGATGTGGCGGCGCGATCCTCCCGCCAGCCGATCCAGGGAGCGCCGCGACCGCAGCGCAAAGCTACACCCAGCAAGCCGCGTCCGGCATCCAGACCCTGCAACAGTGGTACATGCCCGCCTCCGGCCTTTACGCCTCTCCCTCCGGCTGGTGGAATGCCGCCAATTCCATCACCGTCTTGGCAAACTATGAGCGCGTCAGCGGCGACACTTCGTACTACTCCGTCATCGCCAACACCTTCACCGAAGCGCAGGGAGCGCACGCGAACTTCGTCAATGAATATTACGACGACGATGGCTGGTGGGCGCTGGCCTGGATTGACGCCTACGATGTGACCGGCAATCCGGCATACCTCTCCATGGCGGAAACCATCTTCACCGCCATCACCGGCGCCTGGGACTCGACCTGCGGCGGCGGAGTCTGGTGGAGCACCGCTCGCACCTACAAGAACGCCATCCCCAACGAGCTTTTCCTCAGCATCGCGGCCAAACTCGCCAACCGTACATCGGGAAGCGTTTCGGCATCTTACCTGAACTGGGCGCAGCAGGAATGGACGTGGTTCAAAAACTCTGGCATGATCAACGCGCAAAATCTCATCAACGATGGCCTGAATTCTTCCAATCCCAATGCGTGCACCAATAATGGCGCCACCACGTGGTCCTACAATCAGGGCGTGATTCTCGGTGGACTCGTCGAGCTTTATCGCGCCGACAATGACCCTTCATTGTTGCCGCAGGCCGAAGCCATCGCCAACGCCGCCATCGCCAATCTCACCCAGAACGGCATTCTTACGGATCCGGGAACGATTTCAGGCGGCGACGCACCGCAGTTCAAAGGCATCTTCCTGCGCAATCTCATGGCGCTCTACATTGCCGATTCGGATTCCCGCTATCAGGCCTTCGCCGATACCAACGCAAAAAGCATCGTGGTCAGCGATCAGGGCCCGGGTTGCGAGTTCGGAGCCCTCTGGCAGGGGCCCTTCGATTCCGCCGACGCCACGCGGCAAACCTCCGCCCTCGACGCGCTCATCGCCGCTGCCGCGATGCAATGAGAGCGCTGCGGCCAGGCTAACTTTCGCGCTCTTGCGGTCTCACGCGGATCTCCGCAGAACCTGCGCCCAGCGTCGAGTGCCGCGCCGCAATGCGAATCGTTCCCACGCGGCCTGGAGTCGTCCTGATGTACACCGCTCCGGCGCCCCCATTCGCCTCAAGGGCAAACGGATTGTCGCCAACGATGACACCGGGCCCGTCGAGATCGAGAGCTACTTCCCCTCCGGCAAACGCGCGCGGCGCGCCGAATTTGTCGACGACCGCGAAGGCCAGCCGCGTGCTATCCGCGCCGTCGTTCACGAGCTCCGCATCGTCCGCATGCAGCCAAAACCGGTCCGCCGTATGATCTGATGAAAACGAACGCGAAAGCACGCGCGTGCGGCCCACGTAGCCGTCGATTCGCAACTCGGGGCGCAATTCGGAATGGACTGCGCCGTCCAGCTTTAAATCGGCGAAGAATGGCGGAAACTTCAGATGCACGAAGTTCGTGCGATCGGGCATGAGAGTTGCATGCGGCTTGCCATTGATGAAGATTTCAAGTCGCTCGCAGTTCGAAAAGATAGCGGCGCGCTCGCCCGGCCCTGTCGGAGTTTGCGCGCCGAAGTCCCAGTAGAAATTCGGCTCGATCACCGGCCTTACCGACGGCTCAACCTGCGCCAGGTAAAATGCGGCCCCCGGTTTCGGCAAGCGAAAAACATCGGCGACGCCGGGACATTTGACCGCCTCGTAATCGTTCATCAGGCTTGCATAGTCGAACGCGCACCATGCAATGGTTCCGGCGATGCGCTCGTGTTCAGCAACCCTGCTGTGCGCCTGCGCGTGATAGAGCGCCTGGCTCGTCTGCTGTCCAATGTTGCCGGCCCTCCGGTACCTCATATCGAAGCTCTTGCCGGCGCCGTAGTTAAACTGCCCCACCGTTTCCGTGATCATGTAGGGGTAGCCCTCGACCGGATCGAGAATGCCCACGCTGTGATCGGGAGCGGCGTGATAATCGTCGAACGCAAAAACATCCTGGTGCCAATCCCGCTGCCAGTTCATCCTCGAGTCCGGTGTCATGGTTCCCGACGTGGGACGCGAATCGTCCAGCGACTTGGCGACCTCCCGCGTGCGCCGATAGAACGCCGGATCGTTGCGGGACTCGTTGATGCGCACGCCCCAGATCACAATGGCCGGATGGTTGCGGTCGCGCCGGATCATCGCTTCCACGTCCCGCACCGCCAGGTCCTGCCAACTCTCGTCGCCGATGTATTGCCATCCTGGCGGCTCCTGCCACACCATCAGTCCCAATTCGTCGCACGCATCCAGAAACGCTTCCGATTGCGGATAGTGTGAGCAGCGCACGATGTTGCAGTTGAATTGCTTTCGCAGAATCTCCGCGTCGCGGCGCAGCAGGCGCGGCGGCGCAGCGAAACCCAGATACGGATAGAGCTCGTGGCGGTTCAATCCGAACAACTGCGTGCGGTGCCCATTCAGGAAAAATCCGTCAATCGCGAAGCGCGCCTCCCTGAATCCGATGCGCGTTGCGGAACGATGCACAGGACGTTCATCAAGAAAAAGCGTGACTTCCACGCGATAAAGATGCGGATGCTCCGGATCCCATAACTGGATATTGCCGAGATTGCTGAGCGTAAGATGAAATTCCTCATCTGACTTCTCCACCGCTGCGCTCTGCGTCTCTCTAGCAATGACTTGATCGCCACGGCGCAGCGCAGCCTCCAGCCGGATGCGCGCCGGTAGCGGCGCAGCCGCGTCCACCCGGCAAATAATTTCAACGCGCCGGCTGGAACTGAGCACATCGACCGGCTTGGCAAACACCTCGCGCAAAAAAACCGCGAGCAATGCGCGCAGCTCGACAGATCCGGTAATGCCCCCGGGCAAAAGATAATCGACAGCGGCCGCTCCCTTCGGCGAGCCGGCCGGCGGTACATTCAGCCAGCGCGAATCGACCGCGACCGCAAGCACGTTTTCTTTCTCAGTAGTGAGGTCAGTAATCTCGCGATCGAACGGAAGAAACCCGCCCGCATGCGGTTCCAGGCTGCGCCCGTTCACCACCGGAGTCGCGCTCGCCATCACGCGATCAAAGTGAACGAACACCCGCAGCCCTCGCCACGCAGCAGGCACCCCGAAGTGCCGGCGATAGACAAAAAGATTTTCCCACTGCGATGGCGGCCAATTGCGCCAGGAAAGATTGGCAACTGTGTGCGGCAATGTCACGCGAGCCAATGCGTTGTCGTCGTAGCCGGGATCGAGGGCCGCAGCAGTGGATTTGCCCGCAAAAATCCAATCGCGATCGAGGCTGAGTACGCGTTGCGAGGGGCCGGCTGTTTCTGCACCCCACGCTTTCGGTGAAGCCCAGTCCAGGGAAGCCGCCATCGGCGCCAAGGCCGCGGTCGCCGAACAAGCCTGCACAAATTTTCTGCGTGAGATTGGGTGCTGATTCGCCTTCTTCGTCATGCGATTCTATCGCTCATCCTTCCCTCATGACCGCAACTCTCAGCGCCCGCAGCAAGCGCGGCAGTTAAGACGCCAGAACCGCGACCTCCAGCGGCCCTAACGTCACTTCCGTAATTCCATGTTGATCGTGAATCAAGTCGTCCATGGGCTTCGGCAGCGTTATCTTGTCCTGAGGAGTCTCCGTCACGTTCAACAGAAAATAATAAGTCGTCTCGCCGTCCTGCCGACTCGTTACTTCTACTCCATCAGGCGCTTGTATCAGCGGTGTAAGCCCGCTCGCAGCCCCGGCCACGTGCGCCAATGCGATATAGAAGTCATCGCTGGTCGAATCGCAGCCAACATAAATCACCCAGCCGCGGCCGTGACGATTGCGCGTGATGGCCGGCCGCCCGTCCATCGGCCCTCCGCCGCGAACCGTCGCAATCACCTCCGCTCCACGCAGCGCGAGAGATTCGATTGCACTTCGCGGACTAAAAGCTGTCTCGCTTCCGGCAAACTGGATCCCCAGCCGGGACTGCAAACTCGCATCGAGATTCCCGCCTTGCGAGTTGTATTCAACCAGGTCGAGAATTGCCACGGATCTGAACACCCGCGATCTCGGTGAACGGCCCCGGCGCCAACGTGAGGCGCATGCTGTTATCCATATTCTGCGTGGCAGCCCGGTAGTTCAGCACCAGCGTTCCCCCGCCGGCAACAAAAGCCTTCAGGCGGTCCACTGTTGCGTCGTCAATCAGGCGGAGATTGGACGCAACCACAATTTTGTATCCGGAAAGATCCCTGTCTGGCGGAATGATGTCGATATCGCAGTGCAAAGATTTGAGCCCGGTGTAATAACTCTGAATCTCTCCGTAGCGTGGAACCCTGTCTCCGCCGATGCCGCCAATGCCCTCGGCCCACGCATTTACGTAGTCGTAGATCAGCGCAACATTCGCGCGCGTGGTTGCGTTTGCCAACCTGGGGCCAATGCGGGCCATTTCTTTGCAAATGAGAGCCAGCGTGTCCTTGTCCGGATTGATTGCCCCATCGAAGCCCTTGATGAACGACGGTCGGTGCTCCTCGCCTCCGGCGACAGGGCGACGCCATTCAAAGTAAAGCTGCCCGTGACTGCCGTGTGCCAGATCGCAATAAGCCTGCAGGCGCAGGCCCTCGGGATCCGCATTGGGCGGCACGTAAGCATTTTGCTCTGCGCAAATGAATCTCTGGTGCGGCCCCGCGCAGCGCGTGATATCGCTCAAGTAACCGGAAGTGTATTGCCGCTGGTACCGGCTCAGTCCGGGCGCGCTCACGTAGTTATCCCACGCCGACGCGTCCAGGAATTCCGCCGCGGCATACGCATCTACCGCTCCGGTCGGACTCGACCAGTTGGTAAGAACGAATTGGTTCTCTGTTTTCGCATGAAGAATCTCCGCCTGCCTGCGCAGATGATTCAAGAACGATTCCGAGAAGAATCTGCGGTAGTCGAGCGAGATTGCGGGTTGCCAACCGCCCTCCGCGGAGTTATACGGAAAGCGAATCTGCGACCAATCGGTAAATTCATTGCTCCAGAAGGCGCCGTTATAAACGCGGTTCAATTCGTCCAGAGTGCCGTAGCGATTTTTCAGCCACTGCTGGAACGCGCGCTCAGAGACCGCATCGAAAGTCTGCTGGGGATTGCCGGGTTCGTTGTCGAGTTGCCACCCAATCACCGTGGGGTTCCTGCCATAGTGATCGGCAAGCGCGGTCACGACGCGCGCGCAGGCTTCAAGATAGTGCGGGCTGTTGGTGTTGTATCCCTTGCGTCCACCGTAGGTGTAGGGCCCTTCCGCATTTCCGCTCAGGACATCCGGATACTGCTGATAAAGCCACGGAGGAATGGACGCCGTCGGCGTTCCCATCACGGCGCCAATGCCATAGCGTCCTGCAATCGCAAGCGCGCGATCCATCCAGTCGAAGTCAAACTTTCCCGGCGCAGGCTCATAGCGCGCCCACGCGAATTCGCCCATGCGCACCGCGTTGATACCCAGCTCGCGCATCTCGCGAAAATCGATCTCCCACTCGCTCGACGGCCACCATTCTGGATAGTAAGCCGCGCCCACAAGATAACCATCGCCCAACCCGCGGCCGCGTGTTGCAGATTGATTCCCCGCCTGTGAAGAGCCCGCCGCGGAAATTGCAGCGGAAATTGCCTCGCGCCCCGCCAGAGCGCCAAGTCCGGCCATGCCGACAAGCCGATTAAACGTACGTCGATTCACACTCTCTCCTGCAGCATTAGTCTATCTCCCTCATGCAACGAGGCCGCCCAATTGCGAGCGGCCTCAAGGTACTGCGTCGAATCAAGAACAGCAGTTCATTTAGAACACGTACTTCCCTGATAGCTGGAAGAACCGCGCGTCGATGGTGAGGTTCTGGTCAGACCCCGTCCCGGTAAGCACAGCCGTAGCGGTGATATCCGTGGTGGTGCTGCCAGGGTTGCCGAAGCTCGGATGGTTCAGAATGTTGAAGGCGTCGGCGCGGAACTCCAGGTACTGCTCGTGCCATGTCCTGAAATCCTTGAACATCGAGGCGTTCAGCCTCCAGTTGCCCGGTCCGGAAACGGAGTTCTTGGGTCCGCCGAAGAAAGGCGTCACGGCCGCGAAGCCAGTGACGTACGGAACCGGAGTTCCGGCAGTTGCCCCGGTGGCGGTGGTGGTGCATCCTAACCCGTCGCAAAGCGAGTTATCGGCGCCAACCGGCCCAGAAGCGTAGCTGAAAGTGCCGGTTTCGTACGGTGCCAGTTCCGCAGCGGAGGTCGCATTGTTTGAGCTGCCGACTGCAAGCGGGTCCTCATAGGCGCAAGGGTTAAACCAGCGCGCCCTTGTTCTGGTCTGTGCCGCGCAAACATTCGGGTTAACATTCGACGGCGTCCCGGTCGTCATGCCGCTCTGTGTCAAGGGATTTCCGCCTGCGACATCGGCCGCCGGCGCCTGCAGGTTGTTTGAGAATGGATTGGCGATCTTGATGGCGTTGTTATTCTCGCCGCCGTTGGCGTTCGACCAGCCCGAGGTTCTGCTGATTGTAGGCGTGAATGGCTGGCCGGTCTGGCCCCACCACTCCATGTCGGTCTTCCAGCCACCGACGATGCGGTCCAGGATGCCCGGATGGTTGACGAATTGCCGGCCAACTCCAAACGGCAGGTCGTAATCGACATTGATCACCGCGCGCTCGCGGATATCGTAGCCGGACTGCCCCCATTCTGTATTGATGGGGATGAGGTAAGACTGCCTGTAACTGCCGTAGTCACCACCCAGCAGGTCGACTGTGTTATCGAACGCATGCGCCCAGGTATAGGAGCCCAGTAAGCTCAAGCCATGGCCATAGTGCTTCTGCACCACTGCTTGCAGCGCGTTATATGAGCTTTGGCCTGTCCACCCCATCCACTGGGACCCGGCAAAATGCGGGAAGGGCGTGAACCCGTTGCCCGATTCGCCGCCAATCGTGATCGCCAACGGTTGATCGGGGTTGTTGTACAGGGTCACCAGGTGGCGTCCCACGCTGCCCACGTAGCTCACCGTTGCCGTCGTCCCTCCCAAGAGGGCGCGTTCCAGGCTCAGGTTGTATTGCATGGTGTACGGCATGTGCATGCTCGGGTTCGGTCCCGTCCCCGCTTCCTGGATGTTCGGGAAGGTGGCGAAGTGCTCGATTCCCCCGGAAGTCTGAAACCCTGCGAAACCATTCTCGAGCGTGTTGCCGAAGGCATTTTGCGATTCGTAGTATTCTCCCTCGACGGGGCCGGGCAGGCTCGCCAGATTTGCGGTCATGTAGTAAGGCGGGTTCTGGGTGAGGGCCGAGCCGCCACCCGGCTCAAAGCCGCCCATGAAGACGCCAAATCCCATGCGCATGACCGTCTTGTTGTCGAACTGGTAGGCGCCGCCAACGCGAGGCGACCAGTTGGCCTTCGGGTAACTCACAAGGTGCCGGTTGTTATCGTAGACCACCGACACGTTATCCGCGTTGAGGATCGCGATGAGGTTCGGGTCGAGCTTCTGGCCCATTTGGCTTGCCGGAATCAATAACTTGGCCGTTCCGGCCCCACCGTTGGGCCCGATCGACTCGTTCTCCTGCACAAAGTTCGCCCACTGGTCGCTCTGTTCTAACTTGGGTGTGAAGAACTCGTAGCGCAACCCAAGGTTCAGGGTGAACTTTTGCGTCATCTTCCAGTCGTCCTGGATAAAGGCGCCTATATATTGGTGGACATAGTGGTTCACCACATAGCTGCTGATACTGCCGCTGGCCATGTTGTCGGTAGTGCTATAGGTAAACGGGCCGCTCGGGTTTACTGTCGCGCCTGAGGTGCCCGCCGTGGCGAGCGCGAGGAAATCCGCGCCTCCGTATCCGGAGGGGCCGCCTAATCCCGACACTTGTGTAAACGCGCCGCTGAAAGTGTATGCTCCGCGCGGGGTCCCGGCCGCCGTCGAGTAGAAGCGCATCGGCATGGCCTGGAAGCCCATCTTCAGCGATTGGTTGCCGATAATCTTCGTCACGTTGTCGAGAATCTGGTAATTGTTTTGGCCTTCATGGGCCGGATCGTTGCCGTGGGCTCCGAAGGCTTGCCAGCTGGTGGATATCGCCGGCAGGCCGCCGTTCTGGGGGCCTTCGTTGAACGGCACACCGTTCAATCCATAGTTAGCCGAGATGTTGACGTTATCGTTGTACTGCAGGTTCTGGTCGTTGCCCCAGTTGAAGGCGAAACGGAATTCGTTGATCAGCGTGGACGAGAAGGTGTGCGTCTCGCCGATCATGTAGTTCGAGCTCAAATAGCTCTGTGTGTGGCCCTGGTTGCTGCCGGTGCCGTCAAGGATCGGGCCCAGGGGCGCAACAAAGACGTTCATGATGTGCTGGTAGTCGACGCGGAAAGTGGCCAGGTCTTTGGAGCTGATGTTCCAGTCGAGTTTTCCATCCCAGTTGATCGGATCCGAGTCCTCATTCAGGTCCACCTGGTAGTTGCTGGATGTCGGCCCCGAATCGAGATTTGTCTCGGCATTGCAGTTCCCGGTTTGCCATCCGCCGTTGGGTTTCCCGAAATTTGGGTAGCCAGCGGGAGAGTAGTTGGGGCAGGGGAAGGCCTGAATGAGTTTCAGGGCAACCGTATCCATCTGGGCCGGGCTGAACACGTTCTGTCCGGGGGCGAACGTGTAGTTCGTGTGGCTCCCCGGCCCGCTGTCAGTCGTCACCAGATTGCCGAACTGCTGCAGCGAGCCGCTCGGTGGAGTCGCCATCGTGTTGCTACTGCACTTGTAGGTACCGGTGTTGGTGTTGGGCACGTACAGTACCGTCGGGCAGGAACCCTGGGTATAGGTTGTATTCAGAAGTTCGCTGAAGTCACCCTGTCGCATGCGCGCCGTAGGTACCGTATAGGTGCTTGGATTCGCTCCGACTACGTAGCGCGCATCCTGGATGTCGCCAAAGAAAAACAACTTGTTCTTGATGATCGGCCCGCCCAGGGTAGCGCCAAATTGATTCATGTGGAACACCGCCGGGGTCGAACCCGGGGCCTGGGTCCAAACCAGCGCGTCGAGTTTCGTATTTCTCACGTACTCCCAGAGATCCCCGTGAATTGAATTGGTGCCGGACTTGGTGGTGGCGTTGACTACCGCGCCATGGCCGCGACCGATCTCCGCGCTGTAGTTGCTCGTCTCCAACTTGAACTCGGCGATGGCATCCGGAGGAGGCGCGATGCTGTAGGTTGAGCCGTTGATGTAGTCGCTGTTCATGGTATTGTTGTCGGCGCCGTCAAGCATGTAGTTGTTCTGCTCTTCATGCTGGCCGTTGGACGAAAAATCGCCGTTACCCGAACCGCGTCCCACGAAAGGCGTTGTGCCCGGCGCTTCCTGGGCGATAAAAATCCAGTTGCGGTTCGCCAGAGGCGCATCGTTGAGGAATTTTGAATCCACATCGACAGCCGTTTCCGCCACCTGCGTCTGCATCAGCGGCGCCACAGACGTTACCGTCACCGTCTCCGATGTTTTGCCCGGCTTGAGAGCCAGGGGAATGTTCAGGCGGTCCTGCACGTGCACCACGATGTTCTCTTCAACCGTGGTTTCGAAGCTCGGCGCGGACGCGCTGACCGTATAGTTCCCGGTCTTGATTGGCCCAAAAAAGTAATTGCCGCTGCCGTTTGACTTGGACTTCAACACCAGGCCGGTATCGACATCGGTGAGCGTCACGTCGGCGTTCGGAATCACCGCGCCCGTCGAGTCCGTCACCACGCCGATAATGGCGCCCTGGTCCGCTTCCTGGGCGGATGCCCGTGTATTCGTGAAAACCGTAACCAAAAGCCCAATCAGGCAGAGCGCTTGTAAGGTGCGCCACAGTCCCGATTGACGATTCCTCTCCATCCGGTTGTTCATTTCCCTTGCCTCCTAAGTTCAAGTTGCGTTGCGGTTGCGTTTATGGCGGTGTTTTCCTCAGCAGGTGCTGCGCCAAATTAGCCCGGTGCTTTTACATAACATGGACGCGAGATTACCTCCAGCTCAATCTCAACTCCTGTCCTCTATTGATCAGAATTAATCAGGGATGATCGCGATAGATGCTTTGAGAGAACGGTCTCTCAAGGTCGGTTGAATGATAGTTCTTGATCAATAGGATTCGTCAACGTTAGGAATCGGGCTAACGCTCCCTTACGAGATTGACAATAAATGCGTTAGTCAGATGCGATGTTCTTAACGGTAGCTACCAATGTTAGC
Source organism: uncultured Acidobacteriota bacterium (assembly GCA_963830785.1). Taxonomy (GTDB): domain Bacteria; phylum Acidobacteriota; class Terriglobia; order Terriglobales; family Acidobacteriaceae; genus Telmatobacter. The sequence goes on along the minus strand of CAWHNV010000042.1, from coordinate 40,366 downwards.
GGGGACCGGACTCAGCACCTCCCAGCGGTGCTAGAATTTGAATTGCGAAAGCACAGCAGAGACCATGAACTCAAGCAGCGAACGGGCAGCGATCGCGCAAATTGCGGAATCCGAGGCATCTGTCGCGGCATTGCGTGCCCATCTCCGCGAGATCGTGGAAGGCGAAGCCTTCAGGGGAAGCCACCGAAGTGCGCAATTCTTAACCTATATCATCGATCAGGCGCTGGCTGCTCACTTCGACTCACTTAAAGAACGCATGATCGGCATCGAACTGTTCGGCCGATCCCCCTCCTACGACACCAGCGAAGACGCCATTGTTCGGGTCACCGCCAGCGACGTTCGCAAGCGCCTGTTGCAGCACTACGGCAAATACGGCTCCAACTCTGAGTTCCGCATCACGCTTCCTCTCGGCACCTATATCCCCGATATCTGCCACGAACCGGGGGCAAGGCCGGCAGGTCCCGTCGATGAAAAGGTGCAAATCGAAGCCCCGGCCGCGTTTCCCGGCTCTCTGCAGAATCCCGAATCTTCATCGGCCGTAGCGCCCGCGCCGCGTGCGAAGCCGCCGGATCCCGCCGTTCCCGATCGCGATTTCGATCGCGGGCGCGGCGTAACACGTAAGTGGCTTGCAATTGCGGTTTTGTTGCTCGTCGTCAATCTCTCGCTCTGGGCCTTCTTTGCAAGGCGCGCCCCAACCGCGGCGGCCGCGCCGCCATCGCTGCTGCCCTGGTCGGTGCTCTTCAATTCCGCCCATCCCACGCACGTCATCACCAGCGATCCCGATATATTCGCAATTCAGGTTCTCACTCATAACACCATCTCCGTCTCCGATTACGCCAATCGCCGCTATCTGCCCGAATACAGTACCCTTTCCCCCGAGCTGCAGAGTCTCTGCACAAATCTTTTGTCGGGCGACAAAGCCTCCAACGTGGATGCGCAAATCACCGCTCAAATTGGGCAACTTGCGCAGATCTATTCGCACAAGATCAATGTGCAGGGCGCGCGCAATCTCCAGTTTTCCGAACTCAAGACCGACGACAACTTCATCTTTCTCGGCAGCCCAGCCTCAAATCCGTGGTCTTCCATCTTCGATAGCCAATTGGATTTCCGCTTCGTCAGCGCACCGGTTCCCGGCGGTGGTCTCATCCGCGACGTTCATCCCGCCACCAATGAACAGGCAACCTATGTCCCCACGGCGCGCGGCGGAGCGACCGGAGATTCCTTCGCCCTGGTCGCGTTTGTCGCCAATCCCGATCAGAGCGGCCAGGTTCTGCTCCTCGCTGGCCTGAACCGCGAAGGCACACAGGCGGCGGGGAACCTCATCACCGATCCCGCGCGCCTTGCCGCGGCGATTCGCACCTGCGGCATCTCGCCCACTGGCCCCCTCAAGCATTTCCAAATCCTGCTGCACGTGTACACCATGGCTGGCTCTCCCAGCCAGTTCGACGTGACGGCTTGCCACGTTCTGGCTAGCTAAAGTCCCGCTCGCAGTCGTGCAATCTATCACCCTTTAACCGCATTGAACGCCACACCCAACGTCGCTCCAAGTGAGCGGTTCCCGCACAACGCTCAATCGCTCTTCATGGCTCCACGGATTAGGCTCCTATATATAAGGTACGCAGAATCAGGGTGGAATCGCGGGTTCCCTTCGTGGCGTCCTTAATCGCTTGACTGAAACCGCGCCGCCATTGTAAGGTCTTTGCGACGAGTTTGTGAGACCGGTTGCTGGCCGAAACCACCTTCACCACCAACGAGCGCGCCGATCGAGCACCCAGATACACGCAAAACGGAGACACAGATGAGCACGTCTACAACTTCAAGCACATCTACCCGGCAGGCTATTGAAGCCGGCGAAGGCCTTCTCAGACTCGCCCCCACGTGGGTACCGCGGGTCTACACGCAACCCGGGCGCAGGCTCAAGCTCGACTCTCGCGATCTCTACGCCTACGGCGCCCACCGCGGCGGCATCGACGAGCGCTGGTTCGCTTCCACGACCCCGGCCATGAATGACAACCGCACGCCCGACGAAGGCCTGAGCTATGTAGTTTCGAACGGCAACCGCTTCACCCTGAAAGAAGCCGTCGAATCCGAAGGGCCGCGGCTCGTGGGCAAGGAGATCTGGGAGAAGTACCATCGCTGGCCCGTCTACAGCAAGTTCTTCGATAATATGGGCCCCATCATGCACCACCTGCACCAGAGCGACGAACTGGCCAAACTGGTCGGACGGCAAGGCAAACCGGAAGGCTATTATTTTCCTCCGCAGCAGAACGCCACCCTCGGCTATTTTCCTCATACATACTTCGGTCTGGAGCCGGGCACAACGCGCGAACACATCCGCGCCTGCCTTGAGGCATGGGACACAGGCGACAACGGGATTCTCGACTACTCCAAGGCCTACCGGCTCAAACCGGGCACAGGCTGGCTGGTGCCGCCGCGCATTCTGCACGCTCCGGGTTCCCTGTTGACTTATGAACCGCAGTGGGGCAGCGACGTGCTGGCCATGTTCCAATCGATGGTCGAAGCGCGGCCCGTGCCGCGCAGCCTGCTCACTCAGGACGTTCCCGAAGACAAACACTGGGACTTCGATTTCCTCGCCGATCTCGTCGACTACCCGGCCAACCTCGTCGACGATTTCAAGAACCAGCATTACCTGGAGCCGATCCCCGTGGCCGATACCGCCGCCGAAGGCTATATTGATCGCTGGATCGTCTATGGAACCATCGCCGGCCAGCAGAAGTTTAGCGCCCGCGAGTTGACCGTCGAGCCGGGTGCGCGCTGCACACTCCGCGACCCCGGCGCGAGCGGCGTCATCGTCACCCAGGGCCACGGCCGCATCGGCAAGCTCGATGTGGACTGCCCGTCCATCATCCGCTTCGGACAGATGACGCAAGATGAAGTATTCATCTCGCACGAAGCGGCCGTCGCGGGCGTGACCGTCGAAAACCACTCGAAGACCGACCCGCTGGTAACCCTCCGTTACTTCGGCCCCGACGTGCACACTAACATGCCCGCCGTAGGAGATCATGCGCGCCTCTAGCGAGAAAATGTAGCGCCGTCAGAAGTGTAGCGCCGGTCTCCAGACCGGCTTTCGTGCGGGCCTTCTGGCCCGCGCGTTTCCAGGGAGAATGAACCATGCGTCAGCAACATTTCGAAGAAGCCAACAGCAAAATTCAGCAACGCTTCCACGAGCTGAAGCCCGTTCAGCTCAACCCCCGCCTCAAACTCTCCTGGAGCAACTGGGGATTTGGAAGAGAGTCGCTGGCCGACTCGGCAGCAAGGCTCGCGAAATCCAAGGTTCCCTACATCGAACTGCACGGCAACCACTACGGTCCCGACCTCGGCTACAAAGTGGATGAGACGCTGAAGATTCTCGGCGATCACGGCCTCAAGGTCTCCGGCGTGTGCGGCATGTTTTCCGCCGACAACGATCTGGCGTGCAATCGCGCCGTATGCCGGCAGGCCGCCTCTGGACTACCTCGACCGCGAAGTTCCCTTCACGCGTGCCGTTGGTGGCGGCTACCTGCTTGTCGTCCCCGGCGCCGTCGGACGGCCCAAGGCCTACGACGACGTCGAATTCGAGCGCTCCGCGGAGACCCTCGCAATGCGCGGCGACTTTTTCAAAAGCATGGCATCAAGGCCGCCATCGAGCCCATCCGTTCCGCCGAAGTAAGCCTGGTGCACACCATTTCCGACGCCAAACGCTACCTCGCCCAGGTCAATCATCCCGGCGTCGGTCACATTAACGGCGATGTCTACCACATGCAGTCGGAAGAGCGGCACATCGGCGACGCCATTCTCGACGCTGGCGATCAGCTCGTCAATCTGCACATGGCCGACAGCAACCGCTGCGCCATGGGCGAAGGATCAATGGATCTGGCAACCATCATCCGCGCGCTTTACGTCATCGGCTTCAACCAGGGTGACCGCTTCGTCACCTTCGAACCGCTCGGTCCCGGCGGCGACCCTTACCCCGCGATGCACGGCAAGCCCGACAAACCCAAACTCGATGCCCTGGTCGAAACCAGCATCCGCTATTTCCGCGAATGTCGAGGACCTGGTTCTGGCCGGTTAACTTCACTCGTTCACTTTCTTCACTCATTCACTCATTCACTCGTTCACTTTTTCACGACTCACGATCCACGACCCGCGGTTCACGATTCATGAAGACCTACTGTTTTGCACTGGATTTGCACGACAATCCTGACCTGATTGAGGAATACAAGCGCTACCACAGGCAGGAGAACATCTGGCCCGAAGTGCTCGAACGCATTCGGGCCAACGGTGTCGTGAGCCAGAGAGATTTATCTCGCGGGCAACCGGTTGGTCTTGATTCTCGAAACCACCGACGATTTCGACCTCGACGCCAAAGCCGCCGCTGACAGCACCAGCCCGGAGATGCGAAAGTGGGAAGAACTCATGTGGAAGTTCCAGAAGCCTCTTCCTCATGCCCGCCCCGGCGAAAAATGGGTGCGCATGGATAAGATCTTCGAGGTCACGTAGCGCAGAGCCGATAAGAAGTTTCCCCCATTTTCCATTTCCCGCGAAGCATTGGATCCTTTCGCCGCCTCAAGGAAGGTTCGATGGTTTTTCCGTGCAGTCTCGCCGCCGCATTTCTGTGGCAGTCGTCCAATAGGCTCGTCTCGCTTGCCCCTTCCGATCTCCTCATCATCGCCATTTATTTCGTCATGGTGTTAGGCATCGGCGTCTACCTCCGGCGCTACGCCAACACCTCCAACGATTTCTTCATGGCCGGCCGTGAAATGACCGCATGGGTCGCGGGCCTTAGCTTTCTCTCTGCCAATCTCGGCGCCATCGAGCTCATGGGCTGGGCCGCGTCCACCTATCAATACGGAATTCTCGCCGCGCACTTCTACTGGATTGCCGCCTTCCCGTCCATGGTCTTCCTCGGGCTGGTGATGATGCCCTTCTACTACCTTTCCAAAACCCACTCCGTTCCCGGTTATCTGCAATTACGTTACGGCGAATCCGCGCGCGCTTTGAGCGGCATCTCCTTCGCCTTCATGACCATCCTCATGTCTGGCATCAATATGTATGCCATGGCCATCGTCATGAAGGTCGTGCTCGGCTGGAACATTCACTTCAGCATCTGGGTCTCCTCGCTCACTGTCGCCGTTTATGTGGCTCTCGGCGGCCTCTATTCCGCCATCTTCAACGAAGTCCTCCAGTTCTTTCTCATCTGGCTCGGCGCCCTCATCATTCCCATTCTCGGCATGATCGAAGTTGGCGGCTGGAGCGGCCTCAAAGCGCGCATCTTCGCGCAGGTACACTCCAACGATTACGTCCATCTCTGGAGCACGCTCGGCACTTTCTCCGGCAACCCCATGGGCGTGCACTGGACGGGAATCGTCTTCGGCCTCGGCGGCGCCATCGCCTGCGGATACTGGACCACCGACTTTCTAGTCGTGCAGCGCGCCATGGCCGCGAAAGACCTTCGCTCCGCGCAACTGGCACCCATCATCGCCTCCTATTTCAAAATGGTCGTGCCCCTCATCGTGATTCTTCCCGGTCTCCTCGGGCTCGCCGTTCTGCCCTACAAACTTGTCCCTGAAAGCGCCATGCAACCCGGCCTGCACAGTTACAACGAAGTGCTGCCGCTCATGCTGGCGCGTTACGCGGGCCCGGGGCTGCTCGGCCTCGGCATTACCGCGCTGATCGCCGGCTTCATGTCCGGCATGGCCGGCAACGTCAGCGCCTTCGCCACCGTGTGGACCTACGACATCTACCAGCCCTACATCAAGAAAGGAATGTCCGATGCGCATTACGTCCGCATCGGCCGCTGGTGCACGCTCATCGGCGTCTTTCTCTCCATCGGCACCGCCTACTTCGTCACCAATTTCAAAAGCATTATGGACTACATGCAGGCGCTGGTCGGCTTCTTCATCTCGCCGCTTTTCGGCACCGTGCTGATCGGCATGGTCTGGAAGCGCGCCACGCCGAAAGGCGGCTTCTGGGGCCTGCTCGCCGGCACCGGCTCCTCGGTCGCCATGTATACCGCCGTCAAAATCCACCCCGCATGGATCCGCTACGTAGCGCTTTCGCCCGATGCCAAAGACATGGCCGAGAATGTTTATCGCGCGCTCTGGTCCCTCCTTATTTGTGTTTTCGTCACCATCGTCGTCAGCCTCTTCACCAAGCCCAAGACTGAAGAGCAACTGTCCGGCCTAACCTGGGGCGCCACCATGTTCCCGAAAAACGAGCACCTGCCCTTCTGGAAGACTCCGCTCTTCTGGGCCGCCGGTGTCGCCATCTTCTTCGGCATCCTGCAATGGATGTTCTGGTAGGAATCGAAATGAAAAAACGCAACCCACTTGCGGCTCGAGCTTTGAGCACTGTACTTTTCGCGTTGCTTGTTGGCTCAGTCTCTGCTCTTGCCGCAACCGACAACACTCCTCCTCCCGATCGCTTTCTCGCTCTCCACATCGCCCTGAACGACGCCGCAACCGGACAAATGCTCTACCGCTACGGCGTACCCTTTCTCGCGACCCCCTCGCATCCCGCCACGAAAGACGTGATTCAAGCCACCGTGGGCGTCACCGTCAAAAGAATCTACCTCCTCGGATTGATTGAAACGCAGCGCCCCTCCGCGTGGTCCAGCCCTCTCACCCACGCTGCGCGTTATATCATCGGCGACAACCTCGGCACCATCCGCCTGCGCTACGCCGACGGATCCACGCAGGACTACCCACTCATCCTCGGTGAAAGCGTCTGGTGGGGCCTGCCGTTTTATCAAACGCGCGAGCCGTTCCCCACCGACGCGCGACTCCGCAAAGCATTCGAGCAATCCCTCCATCTCTACCCCGCCGCGCCGGTCGACGATGGCAACTACATCGCCGTCATCACTCCCAAGAACGCCCCGCTCGCCAGCATCGAGATCTCCAACTCACCCGAAAAGCACGGTTCCGTCGCCGTCTCCGGCATCACGGCAGAAGTCACCCCCGACGTGCGCATTCCCGGATCGCTCCCCATTGCCGCCGGCGAACTCACACCCGAATTCCGCAAATTCATCGCGGAAAAGCCGCTTCGTCTTTCCGGATCAGAAGAAGCCGATTCCAAAAAACGTCTCACCGCTCTCAGCGATGCCCTCTATTCCACCGACGCCGATTTCAAATCGCCCATCTCCGCCGAAATCCCCGCCGCATACTCCGGTCCGCGCGTCGTATTCAAGGGCAATAACTACGCCGCCGCGTTGCAGAATGCCTTTTACGCCAACGTCCAGGACATGCTGGACAAGATCGACGCCGACGGCACCTATCACACCTCCACGCGCAACGCCCTGTCCTGGGCCGGCGATCCGCGCTCTGCGGGCGGCGAATTCGGCACCTTTCGCAAAAACGTCGGCGTCTACTACGGCGATGCATGGTCGCGCGATCTCGGCCGCACCATGCAGGAACTCACTGAACTCGGCTTCATCTCGAAGACCACGCCCGTCGCCGATTTCGCTTTTCGTTCCGCGCGCACATGGGCTCAGAATCCTTCGCTCAAATACAAGGGCGTCTCGCTCCCTCCGCACTGGAACCGCGTCATCAATCGTCCGGATTTCGCGCAGCCTTTCGAGAATGACGGCCACGGCCTGATTGCACTCTTCATTTACAAGCTCTGGCTGCGCGTTCCCGATCGCGACGCATGGCTCCGCGCGCGTTGGCCCGACGTGAAAGCCGCCGGCGATTGGATTCCCTGGCAATTCGATCATGCGGATGTCACCGGAGCAAAGGACGGCGTGCTCTACACCACCGGCGAATCCGCTGCGGGCAAAGGCTACTCCGTCTATCCCGATGCGGTTTGCATGACCGCTCTCGCAGCCCTCGCGCAGATGGCCGACTCCGTCGGCGAAACCCAATCCGCCACGCTCTGGCGAGATCGCGCCGCAAAAATGCGCACGGCAATTCCCGCGCGTTACGTCATCGCCGATCCCAAATACGGCCCCGTGTGGACTCTCGATTACGCGGGATGGCCCAATCAGAGCACTGTCCTCGGCCCTCTCATCTTCCTCGCCGACTACCGCGGTTTCGCTCCCCAGGATGACGATCCGGCGTGGCGCCCCGTGAATGAAGCCGCCTATCAACGCTTGATCGACACTTATCGCCCTTTCGGTTTCTATGGCTGGGCCATGGGTTACGGCCAGGGCTTTGTTACCCAGGCAGCCTTGCTGCTCGACCGCATGAAAGATGTAACCCCCATGCTCCACTGGGCCGCGCGCGAAACTTACGATTCCGAAATTCACTCCTTCGTGGTGCCTGAAGGCGTGCAGGTCACGCCCGACGGCCGATCCATCTTCCGAACCGGCGATCAAGGCAACGGCGTGCAGGAAGCGGAGGTTGTCAAAATCTTCCGTCTCCTCATCGGCGTCGACGACAACCAGCCCGAACACCTGCGCATCATGCCGCGCATGCCCTACGGCTGGAACGAAATCGCTGTCTCGAAATACCCGGCGCTCGTGGAGCAGAATGGAATCAGGGAGACCGCCATGTTGCGCTACGACCTGCGCCGCACCGGGCATAATCTCTCGCTCGACATTTCCGCAGACCGTCCGCTGGGCCCAGTCTCCATGCGTCTTGGCCCGTTCGAAAAACAGCCTGCGGCAACCGATGTGCTCGTCAACGGCAAGCATCCGTCGCAACCGAAGATCGAACAGAGCGGCGATTCCTGGTGGGCAAGCTTCACATCCTCAGTTGGCCCCGCCGCAGCTGTAGCAGCAAAATGAACTTCCAGTACCGCATAGCAAAGGAGCCCGAAAATGCGCGAACGTCATCACATGTTGCCAGTCTGGTTTTTCATCGGCTTGCTGCTCACCATCTACGGAGTCATCATTCTCATCACTTCCATCGTCGACTGGTCCCAGCCCTCGCAGGTCATCCTCTCGCGGTATCATCCCGGACTTTGGGGCGGCATTCTTCTTCTGCTCATTGGCAGTTTCTATGTGCTCAAGTTTCGCCCACGCCGGTCCTCCGGCAAATGCAGCAATTGATTCAGCGACAGAATACTACGCAGAAAATCGGGTGCCCCACATCTCGCTTTTGAGATGTGGGATAGCACAAACTTCAGCCCGTCGCCCTTCCACCCAGCACAAACTCCGGGTGCCCCATCCCGGGCTCCCATGGACAGGTCTTCATCCGTGGGTGGATCTTCTAAGATTCGCGTCCTTCGCGAATCGGTTAAAGCGGGATAGCACAAACCCAATCTCGCCAAAAACTCTTCCTCCGCCCGGCCCCTGCACTGACCCGCCCGCGATCTGCTGCTATACTCGGAGTCAAATCGCTGGCCTTGAGTGACCGGTTTCCAAAATGCACTCCAGGGCGAGCGTTTTGTATGGGGAAAGTGCATGAATATCAGGGAGATTGCCAAGCGCGCTCGTGTTTCTCATTCCACCGTTTCTCGCGTCATCAATCAGGTAGAATCTGTCGATCCCAAACTGGTGCGCCGCGTCCAAGCCATCATTCAGGAAGTGGGCTACCGTCCCAACTTTCAGGCGCGCGCCCTGGCCCGCGGCCGCAGTCACACCGTCGGCCTCATCGTCTCCGAATTGAGCGGCGGCAATCCATTTTTCTCTGAGGTCATGCTCTACTTTGAACGTGCCGCCGTCGAGCAGGGCTACGAAGTTCTCGTCAGCTTTGCCGATACCGAAACCCGACCCGATCACGTTGCCGTTTGCGCTGAACGCATGCAGGAGCGCCAGGTGGAAGGCATCGCCACGCTCACCTTCGGCATGGAGGAACAGTTGGCGAATGCGCAGATCGACGTGCCCGTGGTCTATGCCGGCGCCGACCACGATCTGCCGGGCGTGCGCAATGTGCGCATCAACTATCTCCCCGGTTTTAAAGATGCCATCAAGCACCTCGTCGACTTCGGACATCAGCGCATTGGCTACCTCAGCGGGCGTCTCAGTTGGAGCAGCATGCGCACGCGGTTTGAAGCGCTGCGAAAGGCCATGAAAGCCTCAGGCTATGCCTTCGATAAGGAGTTGGTTGCCGAATGCGATCACACCTGGGATGGAGGCGCGCACGGCATGGGATTTTTGCTCAGCCTTCCCAAACCGCCCACTGCCGTTTTGTGTTGTAACGATGTGGCCGCTGTCGGCGCCTTGAAGACCCTGGCCGCGCGTGGCCTTCATGCCGGAAAAGACATCGCGCTCATTGGCTTCGACGACCTTACCATCTGCCAATACACGCAGCCCCCGCTCACCTCCATCGAATTTTCTCCTCGCGAGCTTGCCCGCCTCGCCTTCCGCGCCCTCCTCGAAGAGATCCAGCACACTCCCAAGAAGACCAATTTCGAGTACAAGACGCGCTTCGTGTTGCGCGAATCCACCTGCGCGCCGCACGCATAAATTCGCCCGCCGCCCACTGCCGCCGACCAATTCTTGATTCGACAACGATACACTGCGTCCGAGTCCCATCCTTTTCCGTGTCTTTTCCGAAAATCGACGGGATAGCAAGCGCTAAAATTTATTTCCCCACGCCGCCGTTGCCTCGAAAACTGCATCCAATCTTGAGTAACAAGTCGATGACATGGAGGTGAAGGATGCGTTTCGTCAAATCCATTCTATTGCTCAGTTTGCTGTGCCTCATTGGCCCCAGTTGCTCTCCGGCGCCGGCTCAGATCGGTATCGGCGTAGGCGTCAATCTTGGTCCTGAACCATACTGCCCTTACGGCTATTTCGACTACGCGCCATACGATTGCGCACCCTATGGCTACTACGGGCCGGATTGGTTTTTGAACGGCGTATTTATCGGCGCCGGACCCTGGTTCCATGGACCCCACGGTTTTTATGGACACGTAGATAATCGCTATGATCCGCGTAACGGTTATCGCGGGCCTTTGCCTGCGCGTGGCGAGCATCCCTTCAATGGCTTCCACGCCAACGAAGCGCGCGATGGAGCAGGCCACACCGGCACCGCCAACCATGATGGAGGCCGCGAACACTCAGCCGGATTCTCGGGGCGCGGCGGCGCAGGCGGGCGCGGGCACCGCTAACCAGCTGGGGGGCTTAACTCACTCGTGCTTAACCCACTCTTTAATGAGCACAACTTTGCGGATTGGGCCGGCATTTAAGCCGTCCCAGTCCGCGCGAAGTTTCTTTTGCTCTCTGCGCGCACATTGCTATCCCCGAGTTGCGCCGGTCAGCTCCTGATACTGCGTTAGAGCTTTGAGCATCATGATGCGCGGCCACCAGTCATTGTTCAGCGCCGGCCCGATCATCCAGCAGATAAGCCGGCGGCAGCAAGCCGTCGAGTAATACGGGCGTCGCTCCCACGACTCGCCTGTTCCACCCAACCAGCCACTGTTCGGTCCCACATCGTCCCCAGGTTTCACCCAGATGCCCACTCAGGCCATCGGCCTGAATGTGCAGTTGGTTTTTCAACCAGCCGCTGGTCCCGCTTCTTCGCGGTCTATTTCAGCTACAATTCCCCAAGCAGATTTGTAAACCTTCACATTGGGGCGTGCTTTTCATCCTTGTCAAGACCTCATCGCGTTGCGGCTGCGTGCAGTTATCGGAGTTTTTGACAGTCACATTGCGCAAGTGTTAGCGTTCTTGGTTTCATGTAAACGATTCCAATTCCGCCAGCGCCAAGGATGGCGAGTGGCGCCGGTTCACTTCTGTCTATGCATCGCGGCAGAAGGTTCACCGTTCGCACAACACCGCACTCCGTAATTCTGCACTCTCGATCTTCGGCCATGGAATAATTACGAGGCTCAATATTCAGAAATCATGGAAGAACATCTTACAAGAAGGACAAACATCATGACCATTCTAAAGCGCACACTTGATCGTTGTTGCCTGCCGGTTATTTTGGCCTTCTTCATCGCAGGATTGTGCTCCGCCCAGCAGCGCCCTCCTGCGGTTCCGCTGATCGCGCATAACCCCTATTTCAGCGTCTGGTCAATGGCCGACCGCCTCACCGACCAGGACACGAAACACTGGACCGGCGCGCGCCAGCCCATCGCTGGCCTGGCCCGGATCGACGGCAAGACCTATCGCTTCATGGGCGCTCTGCCCCGCGGCGTCCCCGCCATGGAGCAGACCGCGCTCACGGTCACCGCCACGCATACCATCTATACCTTTCAAGCCGATCAGGTAACTCTTATCGTCACCTTCTTCACACCTGCATTTCCCAAAGATCTCGACGTGCTTTCCCGTCCGGTTACTTATCTCTCCTTTTCCGCCACCGGGTCAGGGCGATCACGAGCGTCTCGGTACTTGTCGATGTGGATCCGGTCATCGCCGTCAACACCCCGGATGAAGCCGTGACCTGGGGACGTTCTCGCGCCCAGGGTCTCACCGTTCTCAACGTTGGCTCGCGCGACCAACGTGTCCTCAATCGACCCGGCGACGATCTGCGCATCGACTGGGGCTACTTTCATCTCGCTGCTCCCGATGGCGAAGACGCGGAGTTCGCCGAGTCTCGCGACGCCATCGAAAGCTTCGCGTCCAATGGCGCCGTGCCTGCGAGCGACGACATGGACATGCCTCGCATGCCCCGCGAGCACGCAGCGCATCTGGCCGTTGCTTTTGCCCATGGGCAAGCTCTCCGCCACGCCCGCCATCCGCCACGTGCTGCTCGCCTACACCGAGGACTATCGCCATCGAGTATCTCGACCGCAAGCTGCGTCCTTACTGGCAGCGCAACGGCATGACCGTCGCAGCAGATGCTGGCAACGGCCGAGCGCGATTATCCCGAGCCTCGAGCAGCGCGGCCAGAACTTCGACAGCGAGCTGACTGCGGATCTCGAAAAGGCGGGCGGCAAGGACTACGCTCAGCTTGCCACTCTGGCCTACCGGCAGACCCTGGCCGCGCACGGCTTCGCCGCCGACATCGACGGCACGCCGATGCTCTTTCCCAAGGAGAACTTCTCCAACGGCTGCATCTCCACCGTCGACGTGCTCTATCCCTCGGCGCCGTTCTTCCTGTTCTTCAACCCTGCGCTCCTTGAGGCGCAGCTCAAGCCGGTGCTGGAGTACGCCGCGCTGCCGCGCTGGAAGTGGCCCTTTGCGCCGCACGATCTCGGCACCTATCCGCTCGCCAACGGCCAGGTCTACGGAGGCGGCGAGCGCACCGAAGACGACCAGATGCCGGTCGAAGAGAGCGGAAACCTGCTCATCATGGTCGCCGCGATGGAGCCGCGAACTGGGCAACTGGGACTTCGCGCGCCAGTACTGGCCGCAGTTCCCGAAATGGGCCGAATACCTGCGCGAGAAAGGACTCGACCCGGCCAATCAGCTTTCGACCGACGACTTTGCCGGCCACCTGGCCCACAACGCCAATCTCTCCATCAAGGCCATCGAGGGCCTGGCCGCCTACGCGGAGATGGCCCAGGGCATCGGCAAGCTCGACGTTGCGCTGAAGATTACGCGAAGCTCGCCGCCGAAATGGCCGCCCAATGGCAGACCATGGCTGCCGATGGCGACCACTACAAGCTGGCCTTCGACAAGCCCGGAACCTGGAGCCAGAAATACAACCTGGTATGGGACCAGATCCTCGGCCTCAACCTGTTCCCCGCAGAGGTGCGCCAAGCAGAGATCGCTTTCTATCTCAAGCACCTGAACCGGTTCGGCCTGCCGCTGGACAACCGCGCCGACTACACCAAGCTCGACTGGGAGATATGGACCGCGACCCTTGCGATAAGCCGCAGCCGGGCGCACCCGACGCCTTTGCTACGCTGATGGCGCCGATTGGCCGCTGGATCAACGAAGGCCCCAGCCGCGTGCCACTCACCGACTGGTACGACACCATGACCGGCAAACAGATGGGCTTTCAGGCGCGTTCCGTCGTGGGCGGAGTCTACATCAAAGCGCTTTCTGACAAGGATCTGGCGGCCAGATGGCGCAATCGTCCGCAGGAGTAGGCGCCGATGATACTTCGCCGTCATAACTATGCCGGCGCCACTTGTCCAGTGGTAACCCTGGACTGGCCTGTCAACCCCCGGCAATATAAGATCCTGCAACATAAGTTATGATGCGTTGGGCCGTGTTCCGCACATTTGAAACAGGGAGTATAGCCGCCGCATGGAGAATCGAATGAAGATACGCCAGACGCCGCCCGGCCAGCGAACGGGCGCGATGACCGCAGCGGAGTACCTCCTCATGGACCAGATCTAGCGCGCAGTGCCGAGTCGCGCAACGGCCGCGAATCATAGTTACGCGGAGAAGATAACAGTCAGCTCACTTCCGCTTGAGAAGATGTTTCAATCGGGCATCCTGAAAAGCTGCATGTCGCCTTCCGTTCGCGGCAGGTCGTTAAAGCGCGCGATGCGAAACTCCGCCCAATAGCCCGCCCAGCGCGGATCGGCCTCGAGCGCTGCGCCGAGAGACTGAATCAGCTCCTTGCGAACCTTTGCGTGCTCCGAGCTAGCTATCAGATTCACAGCATCCTCGCTATCGAGATCGAAGAGTTCGTCGACCTGCGAGGTGCAGTTGTAGGAATAAAGATAGCGGCGTCCGTCGACGGCGCGGCGCTGGATGCCGCAATCGAAGTTGACGCCCACATGCCATCCGCCAAAAAACAGTATGGTGCGCTCTTCCGAGCCCTGGCCAGCTTTGGAGCGCAGGTAGAAGCGAGACGCCGTCGAACTTGGCCTCAGGCTTGATACCGGCAAAATCGAGAATCGTCTGCGAGAGATCGAGAAGCGATGCAGGCGATTCCACGATCGCGTGCTGCCGCGCCATGTTGGCGGGCTGCTTGAAGACCATGGGCACGCGCGCGATATCGGGATATAGATAGACGCCTTTATCCACCGTGGCGCGGCGGCCATTCATCTCGCCGTGATCGGAGATAAAGGCGACGAGCGTGTTGTCGTAAAGGCCCAGCTCCTTGAGTCGCTTCAGCACCATACCGATAACTCGATCCACAAGCTCCATCTGCAGCACGTAGGCGACGCGATAATTGATGAGCTGTTCAGGATCGTAGATTCCCCAGTAACGGCGATAGATGTCGACGATCTCCGGCTCGTCGGGCGCGCGCTCAAAGTCGCGCTGCTGGGCGGCGCGCCAGGATTCCGGATAACTCATGATCTTCCGCAATTCGCGTTCCCGGTCTTCAAATCCTGCGGGAATGGAAAACGGTTGGTGAGGATCGAAGAAGTCAAGCTGCAGATACATGGGATGGCGCTTGATCGAGCCGTTGCCCACCAGGCTCTCCACAGCCTCAATCGCCTTCTTGCCCAGGTAGTAGCTGTACTGTGCTTCGAGCGGATACGGTTTGCCGTCTTCCTGCACAATCCAGCCGCCGGCGGAGTTGCCCGGCGTTGTGCGATCCTGCATGCGGAAGACGATCTCCCGCGAATATTTCTGCGGTTTCACGCCGAGTTCGCGCTGGTAGGCAAGAAAGCCGTCATCGTCGAACACCGGCGGCGACCACCGATCCCATGGCTGATCGTTGTCGCCGAATGCGTCGAGAAATTTCTTCGCGCCTACGTGGCACTTGCCCACCTGCCGCGTCACGTAGCCGGCAGCTTTCAGGTATTCGGGAAAAATAATGTCGTCAGGACGCAGTTTGGTTTCAAGTCCCTCCGGCGCGCGCTCGCTGTTGCCCTGCACATAACTGTATCGTCCCGTCAGGTAAGAGGCGCGCGATGGCGAGCAGAGCGGCACGGTGCAAAACGCGTTGGAGAAAAACGTACCATCCTGCATTAGCGAACGAATGGCGGGAATTTGGACGTGCTCGGAGAGCGAGCGCGCAGGATGGTAGAGATCGGGTCCCACCATGTCGGCGCTGATCAGCAGGATGTGCGGCTGGTTCCCCTTGCCGCCATCTAGAAAAGGCCCGCCGCCGGTGCGCTCTTGGACAAAGCGAAGTTTCGCCGGTTGCTCGGCGGCCCGCGATTGGCTGGCGAGTATTTTCTTGCTGAGAAGGGCACCCGCGGTGAGACTACAAAATAATCGCCTGTCCATAATAGAAATCCTTGCACAAATGACGCGGGAAGCGCCCAGAAAACCATAGCGCAGCTGTGTGTCGTCTGCAAAGGATCACATAGAATGCTGCTTCCGCGTTGGCGGACTTTGCGATCAGCTGGCCGATGTGAAGAGCAAGACCGCTCACTGCCGCCATGTGAAAGCGCCGCCCAAGCGGGCGCGCTCAAAGCGAATCGCCTCAAAACTGTCACCCTGCTGAGTAAGCCCGATGCGGGAATTGCACTTCATCGGCCAACTGTATCAACAATGTGATGGCCATAACCACATCGTATGGATATCGTCCAGGTCGCCAAACGCGATTGGTATCAAAGTTCTGCTCTCGGCTAGTACCGAAAAATGAGGAAAACTAAGCTCTACCGCTGGTTTTTCTTAGGAAGAAACCGCAACTTATTGATTTTGTTGCGGTGGTGCCGAAGAAGGGACTCGAACCCCCACACCCTTGCGAGTACGTGGACCTGAACCACGCGCGTCTGCCAATTCCGCCACTTCGGCACGGGAGACCGCTCAAGCAGAATGTGCTGAGCAGGCAGCAACTTCGAGTCTCGCAAATGCGGAACGTGGTGTCAAATTTCTGCTGCCGATTTGACCATCTGAAGGTTCCGCGCTTGCCGCCTCACTACTTCACATCGTCGATCCTCACGTGCTCCGGCTTTGCAAAAAGATTGGGTGCGAAATCCATCTGCCCATACCCGCTATACCAAAATATTTCGCTCTTTGCCCCGCGCGTCCACGCCACCGCGAGCGGGCGTTCCGGAGAGTCGTACGTGAACAGAGCAATAGTTGAATCACCGAATTGCAACTTGTAGAGAGTTGTCTGCTTCGTTTGCAAGACCATGCCTTGTTGCGGAGCTGCTCCCTTGCTCTTGAAAAACTCCAGTTCAAACCCGAACTCCAACTCCGCGATTTGTCTTGCCTCATCTTCGGGCAAATCGCGCGCCGCGCTGCCAAAAATCGGCAATCGGCAATTGGTCGTTGGCCCGGGATCGACCATGTGCTGGGCCGTCATCGTCGTCAGATTGATCATCCAGGCGTCAGGCTCGTTGACGATCATCAAGCCATGAATGCCGTGTTCAGCATCTGGCTCTTCCTCGATTCGGCAGAACTGAGTTCCGGCGCGATACATCGTCTTCGGCTTGGCGGCAAAGCTCCCCGCCGGTACATCGGGGCTTTGCAATTGAACAACCATCTTTGTCATCGTCTTTGGCGGCTGTTGGGCAAAGAGGACGGTGGTAAGCAGGTAGGCAAATAGGCCGGCAGGTCTCAACTCGCGGACTCACTTTCCTAGGCAATGAGAGACGCCGCAAGAATAGCGCAGTTCTGCCCGGGTGAGGCGCAAAAGACAAACTATTTGCCCGAGAAGGGACTTGGCCGAGCTGGTAGGCTCGGCCGATCCGAAATGCAGACCGGCCGCAGACTCAAAAGATAGGCAAAATTCTAGCCGGCACTTACACCAACTTCGCGTCCAGCGTGATCTCCGTGTTATTCGCAAATAGCTTCGAGATCGGGCAGCCCGCCTTGGCGTCCGCAGCCGCCTTGTCGAAAACTTCCTTGGTAGCGCCAGGAACGCTGGCCGTTGTCGTCAGCGTAATCTTCGTGATCGCAAAGCCGCCATCCACCTTGGCCAGGGTCACGGCCGCCTGGGTATCGATGCTCTTGGGCGTCAGGCCGGCGCCGCCCAGTTGCGCGCCCAGAGCCATCGAGAAGCAGCTCGCGTGCGCCGCCGCAATCAGTTCCTCCGGCGTGGTGCCGCTCGTGGCGCCTTCGAACCGCGTGGCAAACGAATAGTTGGCGTTGTTGAGCACGCCCGTCGCCGTCGAAATCGTGCCCTTGCCTTCCTTCAGTGAGCCTGTCCAAACCGCACTTGCCTTGCTTGCCATAGTCCCTCCTTGGGGGATTCAAGAATCCAGTGGTTGTGTTGTTGGATTTCCGGGAGCGCCGAAGGGAAAGTTGCGGCGGAACCCGGCTCGAGAACCATCATGGCCGCCCAAATCCCAAGCGGCACACATCATCATTCCATGCTAATCTGTCGGGCATGTTACCGGAACGGCCTCGCGCCCTGAATTCCGACTTTCGCGCCGATTCCGCGGCCGAAATCTCACAAAGTGGTGTGCCCGGCGCCGGGGAAGTGGGGCTGCCCGCCAGCGCTCCTATCGACCACCACTGCCAGGTCTGCCCCACCTGCAGTCATCGCCTCACCGGCCACCACTGCAAACTGGTCTGCACCCACTGCGGCTACTACCTCAGCTGCGCCGACTATTACTGACGAACAGCTCGTTTTCTGGTCAATTGAAGACGAACCCTCCCGTACCCAATCCTTTTCCGCGCTTTTTGCGGAAAAGGGTGGGATAGCACGAACTCCAATAATGCGAATTCATAGGGCCAGCGGCTTAAAAGACAATCTTCCCTGCCACCTGCAGCTCGCGCGCAGCAAGCGTCGACGAGATCACGCCGAAGCTGCCCGTCTGCCCCTGAACCAGCGCGGCCCCCGTATCCGGCACATTCGTATTCGGGTCGCCGAAATTGGTGTGGTTGAACAGGTTGAACGCCTCGGCTCGGAGCTGGAAGTGGGATCTTTCCGTGATCGCGAAGTCCTTGCTCAGGCCCATATCGACGTCGCAGTAGTCGTATCCACGAATTGAATTCCTCGGCATGTCACCAAAAATGTTGTAGGTGGTGCTCCCAGCCGGAGGCGCCGTAGGCGGGGTGCTGAAGCTGGTCACGTTCAAGTACTGCAGGTAGGACTTGTTCGACGCAATGGCGGGACCGCTTATGTTGGGCCGGTAAGAGTTGCGGCCGTCGACAGGGGTGAGCGGTGAAACCGCCTGGTCGCTGGTCGGGCCCGGGCTATAGGCAAAATCGAGCGGGTCGCCGCTGCGGCCTGACACAATCGCGTCTGTCTTCCAACCGCCGAGGATGGTATCCAAAGCACGGTTGGCATTGGGCAGCAGCCACTTGCCCTTGCCGACCGGCAGCGACCAAATCGCAGTGGTGGTGTTGACGAAGGGGTGGTTATACGCTGAGATTCCACGGTCGGCCGCGATGTCATAGATATTCTGCACCGAGGGAATACCGTTGCCGCAATTGTCGCAATTGCCGCCGCCGTCCAGAGCCTGCGGGGCAATGTCAATGGCCTTAGACCAGGTGAAGGATTCCAGCAGGTAGAGCCCGTTCGAGAACCTCTTCTCCACCTTGGCTTGCAGGCCATCGTAGTCGGAATAGGCGGAGGGCAGGATGCCGGCGATCATGCTGAAGTTTGCATACGGAACGCGCACCGGGTAAGTAGCCACGCCGGCCTCCGCGGCCAGGTCGAGCGGAAGCGCGCCGCCCGTCGGGGCCTGGTTGATGTCGTTGACGATGACCTCGTTTAACCCGTAATTGCCCACGTAGGAGATATCCAGCAGCCAGTTGTGGGTCAGGTCGCGCTGCACGCCGAAGAACCAGCTGCGCACCTGCGTATCGGGCGAATTGGGAGGCATGTATTGCAGCGTATCGAACGCCGGGTTGTAATTCGTGGGGCTGACCATATTGGCAGGAAAGCCGCTTTGAACGTTGTTGTAGAGGCCCGTGCCGGGAATCGTCACCTGCAGCGCAACGACGCCGGTGGGCGGGTTCATGCTGAGGTAATTGGAGCCGACGCGGTTCCAGTGCGAGTAGCTGATGCCGTAGCCGCCCCGGATCACCGTCTTATCATCCACTTGGAATGCTGCGCCAAGCCGCGGCCCAAAATCCGCAATATTCGGATTGATCGTGTAGCGGTTGCCCGAGGTGGCCAGCACCATGGATTGAGTTGTGGGATTGAAGTTGGCGAGTTGATTGTTGGCCTCGTAGATGGGCGTGTCGAACTCGTAGCGCAGGCCCATGTTCACGGTAAGCCGGCGAGTGACCTTCCAGTCGTCCTGCAGATAGCCAGCCCAGCCCCAACTGCGAAGTTGGCTGATGGTAGGGCTGGCGAGTCCCATTTCCGCCTGGTAGCCGAGCAGGAAGTCCGCATAGTCAAACATACGGGTGTTCTCAGGTGTCACAGGTCCGGTAAGGGGGCCATAAAGCTGGTTGTAATAGCCATAGCCTGCTCCATAGGCGGGGTCGGTGTAGACGTTTCCGCCCATCACAGGATGCAGATCCTGTTGCGCCACGTGCAGCATCTGATACTCCACGCCGGCCTTCAGGCTGTGACTCCCGATCAACCGCGTGTAATTGACCTTGGGATCCCAAATGGTCGGGTTTTGATATTGCGGGCTGGTCCACAAGCGGCCCAGGCTCGTGAATCCACCATCGATGAAGTATTGATACGTAACGCCGCCCGTGTATTGCGGATCGGTGGGCAATCCCGGAATGCCAAACAACGTCAGCATCGAAGGGCCACCGGCCTGGATCGGCTTCTTTCCTGCCTGCATCGCAGAGAAGCCGAAGCGGGCTTCGAGCACCGATACCTGGTTAATGGTCCAGGTGGCCCCGGCATCGACCGCCTTGATCGGCGCGTACACCTGGCCGTCGCCGTTGTCGCCGGCTACGCCAGGGATACTGCCCTGATCGATGACGTTCTCGCGGCTTTGCGAGTAGCGAATGAAAAGCCGCATCTTCTCACTCGGCGTCCAGTCGATCTTGGCGTCCCCTTTGTCTTTGTCGTATGTCTGAGGATCGAGAACGATGTAGTTGTACGGAAACGAGCTGTTGAACGAGTTGGTATTCGTAGGGCTGGGCAGATACGACAGAAGCCCTCCGTTCGACGATGCGGCGAAGGGAATCACGGCTGAAGCCGGAATCTCGCCGTTAAGGTATTGCGTTCCGCCCACGGCCGCCTGATACGCGGAACCGCCTGCGCCGAGGCCGAGACCGAAATAGGTCGAAGAATTGCACGGGTTCTTGCCCGCGTTGTAGTTACAGGGATTGCTGACCGGCAGATAGGGCGCGCCAGAAGGATTAGCGGTTCCCGTGTCGGTATTGTCGATCAGATAGTAGCCCAGCGCCGCGCCGCAGCTCGTCGTGCCACTTTGGCCTCGTTCCGCGCACGAGGGCAGCTGATTCTGGTCCGTCGTAGATGAACTCTGGCGATAACCCTCGTAATCGAGAAAATAGAAGAGCTTGTCTTTCTTGATCGGGCCGCCGAAGTTGCCCCCAAATTGGTTGCGGTGCAATGCCGGCTTGCCGCCAACATCGGGCAGGAAAAAGCCTGCGGCGTCCAGATCCGTGTTGCGCAGATACTCCCACGCGCCCCCGTGCAATTCGTTGGTGCCATACTTGGTCACCACATTGATCGTGGCTCCGCCCGCGCGGCCGTACTCCGCGCTCTCATTGTTGGTCACCACTTGGAATTCAGCTACCGAATCCGGCGCCAGCTGCACCACCTCGTTGCTGAAGCCCTGGTTCGAGGTGCCGTAGAAGTTGTTGTCCACGCCGTCGAGCAGGTAGTTGGTGTACACGCTGCGCAGCCCGTTGATGTTAAACGCGCCTTCACGAGCACCGTAGCTATCCGACAAATTGCTCGGGCTCGGAACCACGCCTGTCGATAGCTCAACCAACTGCGAGTAATCGCGGCCGTTCAACGGCAGTTCAGCGATTTCGCGCGCATCGACCACCTGGCCGTGTTCGCTCGAGTCGGTCTCCAATTGCGCCGCCTCCGCCGTCGTCGTTACTGTCGAACTCGCTGCCGCCACCTTCAGTTGCACATCCACGCGCTGGTGCGCGCCAACAGTCAGGTCAAACTTGGCTATAGCCGCTTGAAATCCCTGCGCCATCACGTTCAGTTCATAGGAGCCAATCGAGACGTCCACAAAGCGGAACTCTCCCCGGTCGTCCGTCACGGCCGTCTGCTCCGCTGCCGTCGCCGTATTGCGCAGAACCACATTGCTGTGCGCAACCACCGCCCCGCTGGGGTCGGTCACCGTGCCAAGAACCGTTGCTGTATCGAATTGCGCCCTGGCACTGGCCGCCAGAACCACCAAGAGAATGCCGATCGCGGTGCGACGCATGAATATTTCTCCTCGGGTCAATATTAGGCTCCTCCTTCCATGCGCAAAGGCATGCCCGCGCTGAATGTCACCGTTCGTGAGCGGGTCGGGGGTCGCGCCTTCGCGAAGACATGCGGTGGAGGATTTGATTCTTGCCAACAATCTAAGCCGTGCACATCAATTGTCAACACAATTCATGTAAATGCATGGTTTAAATAACAATTGTTGTGACTGCGGTCACCGGAGCCGGCGCAGTCTCACCGACTGTAGTTCGACTCTCCACACCCGCGCAAGCGCCTCTCAACAAGCAGGCCCGTGCCCCATCCGTTCGCGGCTTTTAGCGTAGGGGTTCGATCGCACGAACCTCAACCTACCTTTCTCAACTCAGCAAAAAATGGGTGCCCCACATCTCGATTTTGAGATGTGGGAAAGCACGATCCCAAAACCGTCGTTCCCCTCTCACCGCACATCCTTCCCCGTCGTCGCCAAGCTATCCAGCGGCGGAGCCGGCAACAAATGCGCCCGCGTCAGCACCTTTCGCGCCAACCCCGTCAACGCCATCCCCGCCGCCTCGCGCAGCGGCACCCACCGCCGCTCGCCCCCCGCCACTGTCATCCCCTCAATATCGTCCTCAAACACCGTCTGCACGCGCACGTAGTAATTCACCTGCATAATCGCATGGCGCAGGGTCATGCGCAGGTCCTTCTCCGGCACGTCAGAGCGAACAAGCATCGGCAGCTCCCACATCCCCGGCATCACCGTCTGCTGCGCCGCCCGCTGTTCCAGCAGCACCTCGCGGCTACCCGGCCCAGGGCTTTTTTCCGCTCCCGATCCCGTCCGCACCGAGAGCGCGTAGCCCACGGCGCGACTCATCATTGGAGCCCGCCGCGGCGTCTTGTGCTCACCGTGCGTTTTGCAGTCAACGGCCAGCGGACACACCAGGCATTGCGGATTGCGCGGCGTGCACACCGTTGCCCCCAGCTCCATGAGGGCCTGGTTGAAGTCGCCCGGCCGCGCGCGATCGAGCAGCCGCCCCGCCAGGTCCTCAATCTTCCGCCGCAGCGCCGCCCCGCCGCCCTTGCGGCTGCCCGCGTCCCAGCCCGCCAGCCGGCAAAGCACGCGCTCCACGTTGCCATCCACCACAGCCACCGGCTCGCCGTGTGCAATGCTCGCAACCGCCGCCGCCGTATACGCGCCAATCCCCGGCAATGCACGCAACTCCTCCGCCCGCGCCGGCAAATTCCCTCCCAGGTGCTCCGCCACAAACTGCGCTGCCTTATGCAGCATGCGCGCCCGCCGGTAGTAGCCCAGCCCGCTCCACAGCGCCAGCACATCCTGTTCGGGAGCCAGCGCCAGCGCAATCAGCGTCGGAAATCGCTCCATGAATTCCTGGTAGCGATCCACGACCACGGCCACGCGCGTCTGCTGCAGCATGATCTCCGAAACCCAGATTGCGTACGGGTTCGAACTCTGCCGCCACGGCAGATCGCGCCGATGCTGCGCGTACCACTCCAGCAAGCGCACGCGCAACCCCGCAATCTTCGCCGGATCCTCATCGAACTTCGCCATGAGGAAAGATTACGGCATGCACCGCCACGCCCCGTAGGGGCGAACGATCGTAGCCCAGGACAAGACCGCGAAACCGGGGTCCCCACGGACAGGCCTTCGTCCGTGGGGTGGGGCAGCGGTCGCTGTCCTGGGAGAGCCATGCTGAATCGACCGCGCCCCGGAGGGCCGCACGAAAAATCATCGCTCCCTGAAGGAGACGCGCAACCCTACCCCAGCAACTCGCCAACAATCTCCGGGGCCGCCGCGAGCGCCGCATCGATCTGCCCCTGATCCTTGCCGCCCGCCTCGGCAATCTCCGGCTTCCCGCCGCCCGATCCGCCCACCAGCTTGGCCACCGCGCCCACCAATTTCCCCGCCTGAATCCGCTTGGTCAGCCCCGGCGTCACTCCTGCGATCAGCGCGACCTTACCCTCGGGCTGCGCCGAAGCCAGCACCACCACGCCCTCGCCCAGCTTCTGCTTCAAATTGTCGACCAGCGTCCGCAACTGCCCGCGCTCCAGCGAGTCGGCCCGCAAGCGTCACCAGCCGCACGCCCTTCACATCCACAGCTCGAGAAAGCGCCTCATCCAGCGCCCCGGCAGCCGACTTCATCCGCATCTCTTCCAATCTCCCGCCGCAGCCGCTTCAGCTCGTCTTCCTGCGCAGCCAACTTCGCGCGAAACGGTCCGAAAGGCTGCCCCCTCCGCCGGCAGGAGCCAGTCTGCGCCGCCATCTGCGCCAGCGGCAAAGTCCTGCCGGAAAGTATCCAGCGCGCCCATCCCGCTGATCGCCTCCAGCCGCCGCACGCCCGACGAAACCGACTCCTCGCTCGTCATCTTGATCAGCCCAATCTCGCCCGTCGCCCCCGTATGCGTCCCGCCGCAAAGCTCCGTCGAAAATCCATCCGACAGCTTCACCACCCTCACCTTGTCGCCGTACTTTTCGCCGAACAGCGCCATCGCGTGGTACTCGTTCACCGCCACGTCAATCGGCACGTCTTCCAGCGTCTCGACCTTCGCGTATCGGCCAGCACCTCGCGATTCACAATGTCCTCAATCTCCTCCAACTCCTCGTCGGCCACCTGCGCAAAGTGCGAAAAATCGAAGCGCAGCCGATCCGGATGCACCGCCGACCCCGCCTGCTTCACATGCGTCCCCAGCACCTGCCGCAGCGCCGCATGCAGCAGATGCGTCCCCGTATGATTGCGCCGGATCGCGTCGCGCCGCTCTCCATCACACTGTGCGTATCACCATGATCGCCCACAGCAAGATCCTGCTTGAGCAGAGCCTTGTGCGCCCGCACCCCCTGCACCGGCAGCACGCAGCCCTCAATCTCCGCGACAGTCGAATTCCCATCGCGCTAAGAAAACCATCCGGTATCGCCCGCCTGCCCGCCCGAGTCGCCATAGAAGCTCGTCTGGTCCAGCACCACCTCAACCTGATCGCCCGCCTTGCGCCGCCGGAACCCCCACGCCATCCTTCACAATCGCCAGCACCTCAGCAGTTCGTCGACGTCAGTTGCCGGTAGCCCTCAAACACCGTCTTCGGCAAATCGCGAAACGCCGGACTCGCCGATCTTCTGGCTCCCGCCCTTCCACGAAGCCCGCGCCCGCGCCTGCTCCTCTGCCCGAGCCGTCTCAAATCCCTCATGGTCAAACTTCACACCTGCATCGCGCGCCGCATCCACCATAAAATCCAGCGGCAAGCCCAAACGTCTCATACAAGATGGAAAGCTCTGTCGCCGGTGAAGCTGCTCTTTCAACTGCCTCATCCAGCCGCGTCAATCCAATCTTCAGCACCCGATCAAACTGCTTCTCCTCCGCCTCCACAACCTTCGCGACCCGCGCCGCTGAATCAACCAGCTCCGGATAGGCGCCCTTCATCAGGTCCCGCACGGCGTAAACCATCTCGAAGAGAAACGGCTTTTCCTGGCCGAGCAGCCGCCCATGCCGAATCCCCCGCCGCATAATCTTGCGCAGCACATACCCGCGCCCCTCATTCGAAGGCACCACGCCATCATTAATAAGGAACGTAGCCGCCCGCGCATGATCCGCAATAATCCGCAAGCTCGCATTGGCAGTCAGCTTTTCCTAACTCCGCCAGCTCCGCTAACCCCGCTAACTCCGCTGCTCTCCGATCAACGGCGTAAACAAATCCGTCTCAAAATTCGACACCTTCCCCTGCAGCACCGCCGCCACGCGCTCCAGCCCCATGCCCGTATCAATCGAAGGCTTCGGCAGCGGTGTCTAACTTGTACTCCACAGCCTGTCCTAGACCCGGAACCGCCGAGCGGTCAAACTGCATGAAAACGAGATTCCAAATCTCCACGTACCGCGCATCGTCATGCCCAAACGGCTTGTCGACTCCGGGGGTCTCCGCGGCCTCGATCCCCATGTCGTAGAAGATCTCGCTGCACGGCCCGCACGGCCCCGTCTCACCCATCTGCCAGAAATTATCTTTCAGCCCGTACTCGAAAATCCGGTCCTTCGGCACACCCACTTCCAGCCAGAACTTCTCCGCTTCATCGTCCCGCGGAACATTCCACCCCGGCGAATCCGCTCCCTCAAAAATCGTCACGTACAGCCGGTCTTTCGCCAGTCCAAACCACTCGGGACTCGTCACCAGCTCCCAAGCAAACCGGATCGCATCCCGCTTAAAGTAGTCCCCAAACGAAAAATTCCCCAGCATCTCGAAGAACGTATGATGCCGCCGCGTAAAGCCCACGTTCTCCAAATCGTTATGCTTCCCGCCCGCCCTCACGCACTTCTGCGACGTCGTGGCCCGCGAGTATTCTCGCTTCTCCGCCCCCAGAAAAAGGTCTTTGAACTGATTCATTCCCGCGTTAGTAAACAGCAGGGTCGGATCATTGGCAGGCACCAGCGAGGAAGAGTGCACACGACGGTGCCTCTTCGTCTCAAAGAAGTGCAGAAACAGCTCGCGTATCTCATTTCCCGAGCGAAATTCCATAGCTCTCTTAGTGTAACGGGCGCAAGTGTAGCGCCGGTCTCCTGACCGGCTGTACGGCCGGCGTCGTCCGCGCCGGCCGTATTTGTAACGACCCACGGCTGACGACAGGCTAGAAGCTGGGAGCTAGCAGCTAGGAACTTGTTGAAAAAGGCAAAATGCTCATGGCACACAAAATTCAGATCGCGTCAGAATGCCCTATAAACGCCTTCTGAGCTTTTGGTGAGGGTTTGCATACCTCTTTTCACGTCACGATTTGGGACCGCTGAGGCTTTTTCAACAAGTTCCTAGAAGCTGTTCTTCGCTTCACTCCTCTCCCCGCTCCGCCTCCAGATTCTCGAGCCCCGCCAGCTCTTCCTCCGGCACATCCCACCGCCGCAAAATCCCGTAGATAGTCCCCGTCGCAAAACCCGCCGTCACCAGCCGCCGCACCACCCGCGCCGTGTCTTTCGGACCCTCAGGCTTTCGAATGCGTTTTCGGCTCAAATAATCCCGCGCCAGCGTCTCCTCGTTGGTCTCGTCATACCGCGCGCCCACCGCCTCTTCAATCACCTCAGCGCGAACGCCTTTCCGCTGCAAATCGTTACGAACCCGCCGCGCCCCCAGCTTCTCGTTCTCCTTCCGCAGCCGCGCATAAGTCTCGGCAAACGACCGATCATTCAAGTACCCGTGCTCCTTCAACCGCCCCACGACCGTCCGCACCGCCGCCTCGCCCTGCCCCCCCGGCTCCGCCCGCGCAGTCATCAGCCGCCGCAGTTCCGCCTCAGTCCGCATCTGTCGCCCCAGCGCCCTGACGGCATACTCGTACAACCCTGCTTCGCCCAGCGGTTCGCGCGTTTTGCGGGATTTCGATCGGAATGGCAACTTCTAGCTCCTGGCTTCTAGCCTTTAGCGTTGTGAATCAGAGGTCCCACCAAAATAGATTCGTCATCCTGAGCAGAGTTTGGCGCGCTTCTTGCGCCAAACGGAGTCGAAGGATCTGCGGTTGCTTTTCCATGAACTTCAGATTCACCTCTCCAGCCGGATGCCCCACATCTCGTCCGCCGCGGCGGATGAGATGTGGGAAAGCACGAACCCTGACCAACCTCAGTCATCCTGAGCGAGGTCGCCGCGGCGACCGAGTCGAAGGACCTGCATTTGTCTTTCCTCGTTCCTGGCACAATCAAGCTAGCAGCTAGAAGCTAGCGGCTAGAAGCCGCCTTCCCCGTCCACTCATCCACCCAATCGTTCACCGTCTTCCACCAGAGCTGCGAGTTCTGCGGCTTCAGTACCCAGTGCCCCTCATCCGGGAAGTACAGCATCTTCGACGGCACGCCCAGCATCTGCAGCGTGTCGAACAACTGAAATCCCTCGCTTACATCGAGCCGGTAATCCAATTGCCCATGCACCACCAGCGTCGGCGTCTTGAAGTTTTTCGCATAGAGCGACGGCGACCACTTCCTATAGGGATTCTCCGCGTCTGGCTTGCCGTAGTAGTCCCACGGGTGCCCCTTAAACTCCCAAATATTGAACCAGTCTTCTTCCGTAGTCCCAAACGCCGACTCGGCATTGAACATCCCGTCGTGACTCACGATGCACTTGAAGCGATTGGTATGCCCCAGCACCCAGTTCGCCATGTATCCGCCGTAGCTCGCGCCCAGCGCGCACTCGCGGTCCTTATCGATAAACGGATAATGCTGCTCCGCGTAATCCAGTCCCTCCATCAAATCGGTAAACGGCTTGCCGCCCCAGTCGCCGTTCACGCCGTCCACAATCGCCTGCCCATACCCCGTCGACCCGCGCATGTTGATCATGATCACGACGTAGCCATTCGCGGCAAACAGCTCCGCATTCCACCGGTAGCTCCAATCGTCGCCCCAATTCCCTTCCGGCCCGCCATGAATCAAAAACTTCAGCGGATACTTCTTCGCCGCATCGAACCCCGGCGGCCGAATCAGAAAGCCTTCGAGCTTCGTCCCATCCTTCGCCGTAAACCAGAACGACTCCATCTTCGGCAGATCAAGCTGGGCGAGCAGGGTGTCGTTCAAATGAGTAATTTGTTGTGGCTCGTAGGCGAGCGGAGTGATGTCCCTTGAAGGACGGCCGCCTCGGACTCCCGCCGTGAAAGTATGCCGATCGGGATCCATTTTAGTGAGATCCCCTACAACTACCTCCGATGGGCGATCAACGCGCATAAGCGTGCCAATGATCAAAGGCCAACTATGAGGCCTCAATAGCTGAACGTTGCTCCACTCTCCGGTTGCCTTCGAATATCGTGTGAGCTGGCTACCATCCAAATAGGTCTCGTAGACATACGCCTCTCCGTGATCCTGAGAAACAAACAAGATGTGGTGCACGCCGTCTGTGGAGGTGAAGGACCAAGCGAATTCATCTACCCACAAGTCAAAATGGGCAGGAGTGCCAATCGGAAGTTTCGCATTCTCGAGCACATCCTTGATCGCCTTCTTCTCCCGGTCGTAAACGGCGAGCCGAAACTTATCGCTCTCATACCCCACCCGCGCCTGGCTCCGCCACGCCAGCCACTTCCCATCCGGCGAATACGCCGGATTAAAATTCCCGCCAGCGGATGTCGAAACCTTCACCGGCTTCGCTTGCGGATCAGTCAGGTCCAGCGTGTAAATCTGCGCACTGATCGAGAGGGCGGGAACAGGATCAGGATTCTCCGTAAACGCCAGCTCTTTTCCATCCGGCGAGATGTCGCACCCGCACCCGCCTCCCTCGAGCGAAAATGGCGGAATGTCGTGGGCATCGTTGGGCGTAAGATCGCGCCACGCCAATGTCTTGGGCGAGGGATTCTGGACAGTGACATAGAACAGGTGACTGCGCTTGTCGCCCGTGTAGTGGTTCCAGTGGCGATACAAAAGTTGCGTCCAGATCTGCGCCTTCACCGGGCTCACGGCTGCCGCCTTGTCGCGGTCGGCGTTGCAGCGGTCAGCTTGCGAGCCCTCTGACGCGTCCTCCTCGGTGAATGCCGGGCAATCGGGGTAAACATCGGCCGTGAAGATGATGAAGTTGCCATCCGGCGACCACTTGGCGCTATTGGGCGCGACAGTGTTGTGCGTCAGCTGAAAAGGTGCGTCGGCCGGGGCGGCCCCATACGGGCTACCCGTTGTGCCCGTCGCGGAGTCGAAGGAGGCCAGCCATATCTGTTGCGAACCTGAGCGGCTGCTGAGAAAAAGAATAAGTTTGCCGTCAGGGGAGAACTGCACCCCGCTGTCGCCCGGCTGCCCCACCCCGAGTTTGAACGGCGCCGAGCTATGATCCGGCGCGCCCGCAATCGCCTGCAGCCACAACTCCGCCGTCTTGGTATTCTTTTCGAGATTGACAGTAGTGACGGAGTAAGCCAGCCACTTCCCATCCGGCGAAACGGCCGTATCCCCCAGCCGCTTCATCGCCATCATGTCCTCAAAAGTCATGGGCCGCTTCGCGGAAGGGCTATTGGGCTGCTCAGCGGCAGCAGCCTGCGGCCCCGCCGCTGAAGACCCGCCCGCAGGCGCTGCATTTTGACCAAAACTGAGATGGGAAACCGCGAAAACCGCCGCGAAAACCAGGAAAGCAGAAGAAGGACGCATCGAAATCCTCATCGCGCGGAGCCCAACCACAGCTTCGCGAAGAGAAAGTGTACACCTGCCAGAACTTTCGCACCGTGCCCCGCCCGCAACGAAGTTGCGCCGGGAATTGCCCGGGCTTGCTTCATAAATCGTTTCGTGACAGGGCACGACTTCAAAGCCTGCCCTGAGCGAAGTCGAACGGCGCCGAAAAGGCAGAAACAAACCTCCCGCGATTTGCAGATCATTACCCCCTCCCGGCGCACAATGAAATTATGCCGATTGCACCCGATCCCCGTCCCGTCCTGACTCAGCCCCATACGAATCGCGGCGCGCAGAAATTAATTAAAGAAAAAGTACCCACCCATACCCCGGTAGGGTATCAGACAATGTTGCTACAAGTTATTTATTTTCATCACGATAAATCCATAATCACCATAAATTCCTTCAAACCCAGCAGGCCGAACTGCACCGTTCTCGTTGCAATGTCGGACATTCGCCCGGTCCGTGCCACCCCCTCCCCCCTCCCCCCTCCCCCCTCCCCCCTCCCCCGACCAAAATTAAATAAAGAAAACGTCGAAAAAACGGCCTGTGAAACTGTGAAGCGAGCAAGCAACAAAGAATCAGCAACTTACATCCAAAACCGCTCAACCTCACAGAAACTGTGGGACCGTGAAGTCCGCGGATCGCACGAGCGCTTGCTCACGTATCCACATTTCATTTCTTCATTCCTTTCACTCCATCGCTCCATTCACTCAGTTCACTCCTTCACTGCATTCACCTCTTCGCTCCTTCGGCCTTTTCACTTCTTCACATCGCAGATCAGCAAAGGAAAACGTCGATTCCTTTGAGCAAAAATGCCAACCCTTGAGCAGCAAACCACGGTTCGCGCGCAACAATTCTCGTCGCCGCTTCACAAAATCTCAACAATGCACCAACCATGGTGAAATCCACAAATTTACTTGATTTTTGCACTTGCTTCCACAGATTGATCGGACGTAATGTCTCATTCAACTGATGACCCGTTAGGGCATCGGAGTTGGGAGCCGGAAGGCTGGAAGAAGAAACAGTCGGCGCAAGCCGAAAGTTGATCGCCAGCAAGGTTGACGGAGCGAACAGCCGGTGAGAACCGGAGCGATGGCCGTGAACCCGGACAGAGGGTGAAGCCTGAGGCGCAAGCCGCAGAGGGATCGCTGGACGCACCAGAAGATGCAAAAGCCGACGCAAGTCGGAGGTTGTTAAGCTGGAAGATTCCGGAAGATGCAAGGGCCGGTGGATACGGAATACTCATCGACAGCTTCGCTGGCGATGCAAGGTTCGGTTGAAACAAGGAGTGCATCAGAGGCTCAGCCGGAGAAGGAGCCACGAGGCGCAAGCCGAGAGGTTCACGGCCGGTTAAGGCGGAGGGTGAAGCAGCCGGTGCAAACTGGAGGCAGAACCAGCCGAGGGGCAGGGGCAGCATAAGGCGCAAGCCAGATGAAGCCGCCAGCCGAGCCAAAGGACGGCATCCGATGCGAGTCGGAGGTAGGTTGTCGGCCTAGCCGGAGGAAGGGGCCATACGGTGCAAGCCGGATGGAACCAGGATTGTCGGGCGCAAGCGCGATGAACCAGGATCGCCAGGCGCAAGCTTGGTGGATCGCCGAAGGTCGAGCGGAAGTGCGGAACAGACGACGCAAGTCGGAGGTTTGCAGCCGGTCGAGCCGAAGGACACGAAACCGATCCGAGCCGGAAGGTTGGCCACCGGTC
The DNA here is from genome assembly GCA_963830785.1 of uncultured Acidobacteriota bacterium. Classification (GTDB taxonomy): domain Bacteria; phylum Acidobacteriota; class Terriglobia; order Terriglobales; family Acidobacteriaceae; genus Telmatobacter. The sequence goes on along the minus strand of CAWHNV010000042.1, from coordinate 8,685 downwards.
GAGCTGGAGTGCAGAGCGTCGACGCAAGTCGGAGTTCTGAAAGCCAGCGCAGCCAGAGGTAGCAGCGCCAGCGAAAGCTGGAGGGCGGCCACTGGGGGAGCCGGAGGACGCAACACCGACTGTACTGCGAGTGATCAAGATTGAAACGCCAGAGGCTTCGGTCTCTGGCGTTTTCAATTTTGGGGCCTTTTTCCCGCTCCTTGAATCGGTCCACCGCGCGGCTCGGACATAATACATAGAGGCAGGTTACCGGCCTTCATCGCCTCGAAAGGACCCGATTCCCCTGGCCCAAGAAAAATCGATTCCCGAAAAATCGATCCTCGACAAATTCAATCTCAAGGGCAAGAGCGCTCTCGTCACCGGCTCGTCCCGCGGCCTCGGCGCGTCCATCGCCGTTGCCCTGGCACAGGCTGGCGCCAACGTCGCTGTTCACGGTTCCGCCACAGCGCCCAAATCCACCCAGCACAAAATCGAAGCGGGCGGCGCAAAAGCTATCACGCTCGTCGGCGACGTCGGCTTACCGGAAGTCTGCGCGCGCCTCGTGGAAGAAACCGTTCAGCATTTCGGCGCGATCGATATCCTCGTCAACAACGCCGGCATCATTCGCCGCGCTCCCGCCGCAGAGTACTCCGAAGAAGACTGGCTCGCGGTCATTGACGTGAATCTCACCAGCGTTTTCCGCCTCACGCAGCACGCGGGCCGGCACATGCTCAATCAGGGTTCCGGCAAGATCATCAACATCGCCTCGCTGCTCACCTTTCAGGGCGGCATCCTTGTGCCGGCTTACGCCGCGGCCAAGGGCGGTGTGGGCCAGCTGACAAAAGCGTTTGCCAATGAGTGGGCGTCAAAAGGCATGAACGTCAATGCTATCGCGCCTGGCTACATGGATACCGACAACACCGAGGCGTTGCGCAAAAATCCCGAGCGTGCGCGACAGATTCTCGATCGCATTCCCGCTGGCCGCTGGGGCCATCCTGAAGATCTCGCCGGGGCCGCTGTCTTTCTGGCTTCGAGAGCCAGCGATTATATTCACGGCCATATACTGGTGGTCGACGGCGGCTGGCTGAACCGGTAAGAAGATTGGGAACAAGAGAGCATCAAACAGCAAGCAGCAGACAGCAAACAGCAAAGTCAAAAGCTGACAGCCGAAACCCTGTGGCCGTAAGCTCGAAGCGGAGAACCGAATGAACGAAGCCGGAGTCATTTACACGGCCACCGATGCCACCAAAGTGACCACGCCCGAAGAGGGTATGTTGCGCCAGGTGCTGGCGTACAACCCGCACCTCATGCTGGTGCGTCACACCTTTGAGAAAGGCTGGAAAGGGGCGCGTCACAGTCATCCCCATCATCAAATGGTGTATGTGACGCGCGGTCATATCCATTTCGAGGCCAAAGGCAAGAGCTGGGAGATGCGCGCCGGCGACAGCATTGTCGTCGACGGCGGCGTGGAGCACGAAGCCGCGGCCCTCGAAGCCTCTGAAGTGCTCGACATCTTCACACCCTATCGCCGGGATTACGCGTAGGCCGCCTCCATTCCGCGGGCAGCCCCGCGCGTTTCACAATCTTGAGGAGACTCAGATGAAAAATCGTTGGATCGTCTTTGCGGCGCTCGCATGCGCGCTCTCCGCGCTCGCTATCGCGCAGCCGCCCGCACCTGGCGCCGGAATCGTCGGCATCGCGCACATCGCCTTCCGCGTCAGCGACCTCGATCGCGAGATCTCGTTTCTCGGTAAGCTCGGCTATGAGGAGTCCTTTGCCATCACCAACGCCGGCAAAACCATGGAAGTCTTCGTCAAGGTGAACGACCACCAGTTCATCGAGCTTTATCCCAAGACCGATCCCTCGCAGCCGCTGGGCTGGATGCACGTCTGCTTCGAGGCCGGCGATCTGAATGCTCTCATCAAGTACTATGACTCGATCGGGCTCAAGGTTGCGCCGGTGCGCAAGGCGGCCGCTGGCAACCTCATCTCTTCCACCAACGATCCCGAGGGCCGCGTCACCGAATTCACGCAATACATGCCAGGCTCGCGGCACACTCTGGACCGCGGCCAGCACCTGGGCGCCAACCGCGTCTCAACTGTGCTGATGGGCATCGACCTGCCGGTAAGAGAAGGCGCGGCGGAAAAGGAATTCTACACCGATCTTGGATTCGAAGCGCAGGCCGTGAACGGCAATGTGCGGCTCACCGCGCCTGGCGCTCCGGATCTGGTTCTTGAGCTGCGCTCCGCGCATCCCGGTGCCCAGCCGCAGTTTCTCTTCCCTGTGCCTGACGCCCGCAAGGCCGCCGACGCATTGAAAGGCGCAGGAGTAAACCCCGACCGCAATGGAAAGCTCATCTTCGTCCGCGATCCCGACGGCAACGCCTTCGTCTTCCTTGAGACCGGCCCCGAGCACAGGTAGGGACTAATGCCGTGGAAGCGCTGGAGCGAATAAATCTGTTGGATGGAATCTTCGCGGTCGACCACGTATAGGATCTACCAGGTATAGGCAGTGATAAGAATGGGCGAACCCGCTTTGGGCCGGATCCAGAGTTGGAGCGAGAGATCGCGCGATTGCGGATGGAGCGGAAGTGAGGCTACGGCGAAGGGAATTCCGCGTCAGTTACGCGTTGCATGGGTAGCCGCTGCTCTATCCTGCGCCAGCAATTGCGCCAGCGCTTTTTCCGGACACAAATGATGCGCCTCGCGCACGTCGAGCTCTTTCGCCGTCTCGACGCACGAAGCGATGGTCATAAAGCAGTCGAGGCAGCGCGAGTTGTAGCTGCCGTTTTCGTTCTGTGTGCGGCTATACATGACCGTTGGGGGAGGGATTACTCTTCGATCCTAGCCGCATTTACAGTTTTCCAGGCGTGACTCTCATCACTTACGCATGTTTACAGCGCTGCCCCGTGCGACGGCTGATGACTTTCATCGCTCAATACTGCGGCGTGCCCACATTCTCCCATTGGTTGGAATGGCTCTTGAGGTACCAGCACGGCGTTTCTCCGCCGTGCGGAAAGAGCGCGAGATCGCAGGCGACGTCTGCAGTTCCCAGATAGTCGTACTCGGTCTTTTGGCCTTTGAGCGGAACCGACATGAATTGACTCACTGCGACGCTGGACTGCGGTGACCCTTCGACGACGTACAACAGCCAATCGATCGCAAAGGACACAACCACCACGACCACAAATGCGGCAAGCACGCGAAGAATCCACCCGCCGAGCCATCGCATCAGGGTTCGATCCTCCTTCATGCGCGGGTCTTGCTCGTTGAGCGCTACGCTAAAACTTCACGCTGCCCGCCCGCGGCGAAATGCCACTCAGCTCTGCCGCGCGCGCTTCAGCATACGCGGCCGCGCCGATCAGGGCTGTGCGGCTCTCCAGAATCACGCGCACCGGCGTATTCACCAGCAACTGGCTCAAGCGGCCCTTGTCGGTGAAGGCCTTCATAAACGTTCCGTCCTTCAACTTTTCCAGAATGCGCGGGGCGATGCCGCCGCCCACGTAGATTCCGCCCACCGACAAAATCTTCAGCGCCAAGTTGCCGGCTTCGGCGCCGTAGGCCGAAACAAACATGTCCAGCGCTTTCTCGCAAAGCTCGCTCTTGGCCTTGAGCGCCGCTTCGGTGATGGCCGCGTTTGGATCTTCCTGGGTCATACGTTCAGCCAGCCAAGCCGGCTCTTCCATGCCCTTGACCTCGCGCAGAAACTCATAACAGTTGGTCAGTCCCTGCCCGCTCACCACGCGTTCAAAACTGATACGCCCATCGTATTTCTGGCGCAGAAATCGCAGTAGATCAATTTCGTCCTCGTTGCGCGGCGCATAGTCCGAGTGGCCGCCTTCCGAGGGGTAAGGAACGTAGTTGCGCCCATCCCACACCAGAAACGCCTCGCCCAGTCCGGTTCCGGCCGAAATCAGCGCGCGGTTTCCCACTTGCCGGGAATCGCCCTCGCTCAAAGTGTAAATCTGCTCCGGTCCAAGCTCCGCAATCCCATAGCCGTTGGCCTGCAAATCATTGATAAGAAAAACATAGTCGATCTTCAGGTTGCGCCCCAGCTCACGGCTGTCTAGTGTCCAGGGAAGGTTGGTGAGCCGCAGCCGCCCGTCCCGCACCGGTCCCGGCACGCCGAAGCACGCCGCAGTCACCTTTTCTGAAACGACAAATTCCTTCACGATCGCTTCCAGCCCCGAGTATTCCTTGGCCGGGAACTGCTTATCGCGTGCGTGCTTCAGGTTGCCATCGGTAAAGTCAAACAGCGCCAGGTGAACCTTGGTGCCGCCTACATCGCCTGCCAGAATCATTCAATCCTCTCGAGAACCCCAAAGCCCTGCGCGTCCGGTTCAGGCAGCAGCGCCGCAGCCGCACGGTCCAGAAGCAAGGTAAGTATACCGCCCGCAGGGCTGATCAACTGGCTGGGCAGCCGTTCCACGTGGCGCGGACCCGTAAACACCTCCTTTAGAATCTGCGCCTTATCCGCACCACCAATGAGAAAGAAGACTCGCGCTCCGCGGTTGATTACCGGCCAGGTCAGCGTGACCCGCCAGGCGTCCTTATTCTCAACATGGTTGGCCACGGCCAAACGCCCCAGCTCAAACAAGGCCTGAGTGTGGGGAAAAAGAGACGCAGTGTGTCCATCTGGCCCCAATCCCAACTGCACCACATCGAACCGCGGCAGTTCCGCCCCCTCCAGATGGAAGCCATTCCGCAATTCCGACTCGTAACGGGCCGCGGCGGCCTCCGGTTCCAGCTCGCCTTCCATGCGGTGAATCTGCTCCGGTTTGAGCGGTACATGGTCCAGCATGGCCTCGCGCGTCATGCGGTAGTTCGAATCGGGGTTATCGGGCGGTACGCAGCGTTCGTCGACCCACCATAGGTCAAGCTTTGACCAAGGCATGCGCGCCCGCCAAGGCTGCGCCGGATCGGCGAGCAGCGCAAACGTCGCCCTGGGTGTCGACCCTCCGCTAATCGCAATCCTCGCCCGTCCGCGTGCGGTCACTGCGCGTTCCACCTGCTCTACAAAGTATTGCGCGGCACGGCGAGCAAGCGCAGCCGCATCGTGCTCGACATAATACACAATCTTCAGTTCTTGAGGCATGGGGAATTTTCCTCTGGATTCTAGGCTACGTGGATGGGAATGCCTTCCCGAGCGCGGGTGACTGCAAAAAAACGAGCGACTCAACGCCCCAAATACAGCCGGTACTGCTGCTCGAGAATACCGGCGGACCGCGCCAGCAGCAGCTTCGACACATTGTACTGGTACAGGCTCTCCACGAGATTGTTTTCGGCGGTGGCCAGGGTCGCTTGCGCGGTCACCAGGGGCAGGTTATCGTCGACTCCGGCATTCACGCGGTCGGTCTCGTCGTTCAGTGCGCGCGTGGCCAGGTCTACGTTTGAGCGCGCTACGTCGACGAGTTGCTTGTTCGCATTCACGTCCAACAGCGCCGCGCGCACCTGCTCGTCGATGTGGTTGCGCAGGTCGGCAAGCTGCGCATTGATCGAGTCCATCTGCGCCTTGGATGCATCTTCATCGCCGCGCAGCCGCGCTTCGCGAAAGATGGGGAAATTCAGCGTTCCGATGGCGGACCAAACGCCGTGCGTGCCTGCGCCGTTCACCGTGTCGGTGCCGTAGAAACTGTTGAAACTCAGCGTGGGCAGCCGCTCACTGCGATACACAGAGTGGACGGCTTTATACTCCACTGCCTGGTTCTGCAGGTTCTGATAGTCCTGGCGGCTGCGGTAAGCCAGCGCCCGCACCTCTTCCGGTGTTTGCTCTGCTAGATCGCTGTAAGGCGCCGGATCGGTCAGCGCAATCTCCTGTCCGGAATCGATGCCGATCTCGCGCTTGAGCAGAATCAAATCCTTCGCCTGCTGATTCTGCGCCGCGATCAACGCCTGCTGCTGCGACTCGAACTGCACGCGCGCGCGCAATTCATCCAGATTGGCCACGGTGCCGGCCTGGTGCGCTGCGTGCTCGTGATCGAGTTGCGTCTGCGCCTCAGCCAGAAGCGCGTTTGCGTTGTCCACTTCGGATTGGTCGGCAATGACCCGCAGATACGCCATCGCTACTTGCTGCACCACCTCGCCGCGCGCCGACATCTTGTTGAAATACGCTGACCGCTCCGCCGCGCCCGCCGCCTTCCAGCCCTGGATCACGGGACCGGAAAACAGGACTTGGCTAAAGTGAATCTGCCCCTCCGTCAGATCGTCGCGGGTAATGAGTGAGAGCCCAGCCGGAACCTTGCCGCCGGGAAATAGCGACGAGAATTCCGCAATCACGCTGGGCCCGAAACCGAGCGCCGCCAGATCGTGCATATAGTAGCCGGTGTCGCCGGTGAGCCAGATGGTGGGCAAAAACTCCTGCAGCGCCTCGTTCTTCTCGCCGTGCAGCGTTTTTTCGCCGTTCTCGGCTTCTTTGAGTCCCAGGTTGTTTTTCAGGCCCCGCTGGATGGCGTCGTCCAGGGACAACTTGAGCGGCTCGCTCGTCACTGGCTCCGCGGTCACACTGCCGTAGAAAGGATTGGCCGCCGAGCTCGGATTCTGTCCCTGCGCCAACGCGGCTGCGGCTCCAATTCCCGTCAGGATCAGGAGGACGAGCATGGGCGCGATCCGCCCGCAGTTGAGATGAAGCCGTGGTTCCATTGCCCTTATTTTCTCAGATGCGGCTCCGGCTGTGAGGGTTCAGCTTCTCAGCGGTCTTCACGAAGACGCGGCACGGAAATAAAATGCGGCCCTGAAAGTTCTAATGCATCGGAGCCACCGGGTACGAGCACGTCGGCTGTTTCTGCGCCGGCTGGGGCTGGGCTCGCCACGGGTGCAGGCGCCGCGAGTCCTGCAGCGTCCATCATTAGCTCCACGTCGTATCCTTCCTTGCGCGCGCGCTGGTCGTAGTAGAAGAGCGTGACGGCGACGGGATAAAGCGGACCGACAATCGTACCGATGACCGCGTAAAGACAATAGTCCACAAAGTTGTAGACCTGCTGGTCAAAGCCGTCTTTCATGTGTCCCGTGTAAAGGAGGGCTGCGATCCACCATGCGAGCAACGCGGCCAATACGTCGAGCACAGATGCGCAGATGATGGCCATGAGCCACGCCACGAATATGCGCCAGCGGGTGCCACGCGTCAAAAGCCAGCTGCGGCGTATCGCCTTCCATGCGCGCATCTCTTCAAGCGCCGCTGCGGGGATGGCGAGTCCCAGGCAAGCTCCGATCCAGAAAAATCCCACAAGGACTAATGCAGAGAGCGATAGCATCAAAGCCGCAATGGCGTCACCGCCCTCAAAATACCCCAGCCTGACGGAAAGAAAGGCGCACCCCAGAAATAGGCCAAATGCCAGCGCCTCGGGAGCAATCAACTGCGCAAGCATTTTGAGGAACGCGAGCCAGGAATATGTACGCCATCGTGCTCCGATAAAGCGTACCGATCCTAGGATTGAATTGTTCTCGTTAAAAACATTTCTCGAAACGGCCCCAACGAACGCTGGCCGCATCAGGGCCCAGAGAAAACCCGAGAAATGGTAGTACCAATAGCCGACAAACCAGCCCCATGTAATCTGCGATTCGGGATCCATCACTCCAGCAAGCCGGTCCGTGCGCACCCAGGCGATGTCGAACAGACGTAGCCCCAACATCACTGCAGCGGGCAATACCGCGATGCCTCCGAAGAGCAAGAAATTCTTGCGGTAGATCGCAAACGTACGATCGAGAATCTCGCCCGGGTTCATGGGGCGTAGAGCCGCTTGCATGGGGCCCTCCTGTTAATTTGCCAGCCACTACTCCGCCGGATGGATCCACATGGCGTTGCCGCCGCCGGAAAGCATGTGCACGTCGAGTACCGTCGCGCGGTCCACCGTCTGTCGCGTCAATACGGTGTGCGTCGGTTCCTCGGCTGCATCCGGCGCATCGGCGTAAATCTCCGCTACGTATTTTCCATTGCCCAGAAAGTTGAGCGGCACTTTCACGTCGCGCGCGTCCCAGTCGGTGAGCGAGCCGACGTACCAATCGTTCCCGCTGCGCCGCGCGAGCGTGATCCACTGCATCGGTATGCCGCCGATCGACCGCACCTCATCCCACGTGCAGGGAACCCGCTTGATGAAATCGAATTCTTTTTGCCCTGCGTAGGCTTCCGGATAATCCGATACCATCTCAAGTTCGCTCTCGAAAATCACGTACAGTGCCAGCTCCTGGGCGCGCGTGTTCAGCCCCATGGGCATAAAATGCCGCGGCACAAAGTGCTCGAGGTTGGTGTTGTCGAATGCGCCCGGCGTGTAATCCATGGGGCCGGCCAACATGCGCGTAAAGGGCAGCGTAGCGTTATGCGCCGGTGTCACCCGCGCCGTCCCCTTCAAGTACTCCTTGCCCATCACGCCTTCGCGCGTCATCAGGTTGGGATAGGTGCGCCGCAATCCGTCCGGCTTGAACGCGCCGTGATAATCGATCATCAAGTGATGCTCGGCGGCTGCGGCCACGACTTTGCGGTACCAGTCGACCATCCATTGATCGTCGCGATTCATGAAGTCGATCTTGACGCCTGCGACGCCCCACTTCTCAAAGAGGGGAAAGGCCTGGTCCATGTGCGCGTCCACCGACGTCCAATGCGCCCACAGCCAGAGCTTCACGTTTTTTTCTTTCGCGTAGCGCAGCAACTCGGGCATGTCGATGTTGGGCGAGACGTGCGTGATGTCGGCCTGGCGCGGCCGGTCTGGCGTCC
>CAWHNV010000041.1:0-13852 GCA_963830785.1 uncultured Acidobacteriota bacterium | reverse complement strand
ATGCCGACAAGCACGGGGCATTCCGGATCACCGATGAGGTTGTCCAGGACGCTGCTGCGCGCAGCGCTGTGCAGACTGATCTGGTTGACGGGAGCGGAGCCTTTCGCCCGATGTGGCTCACCGATTTCCCGATGTTTGAATACGACCTGGCCGCGGGCAAGTGGGTTCCCGCGCACCATCCGTTCACCGCGCCCATCGAAGCCGACATGGAAAATCTCGAGGCCGATCCGGCCAGTGTGCGCGCCAACTGCTACGACCTGGCGATGAACGGCCTCGAACTTGGGTCGGGCTCGATCCGAATTCACCGCAAGGACGTGCAGCAGGCAATTTTCCGGGCGCTCGGCATCAGCGAAGAGGAGGCGCGGGCGCGCTTTGGCTTCTTCCTCGACGCGCTCGAATATGGCACTCCGCCGCATGGCGGCATTGCGCTGGGCCTCGATCGCATTGTGATGCTGTTGGCGGGCGCATCCAACCTGCGCGAAGTAATTGCCTTCCCCAAGACGGCGAAGGCCATCGACCTGATGGCCGAAGCGCCCACGCCGGTGAGCGAGCAGCAGTTGAAAGAGCTGCACATTCGCGTGGCGCTCAAGAGCTAAGCGCGGATTCCTTTATCTGCAATCAGGTCGGTTCTGCGAACGGCTCAAAACCGGAGCACAGCGTTGCGCGAAACCGTAATGATGCAGCAACTCCCAGCGTGTTCGCGCGGAAAGTCGTAAAGATCCTATAAGCAATCGCACGAAACTACTGTTCCCTTATTCCTCGTTCATGCCTCCTTCACGCCACACGTTCCAAGCTTCTTCATGAAGAAGGAGGATCCAATGAATTCCAAGATTTATGTTGCATGCATGGCGATTGCGCTGGCTGCGGGTTCCGTGGCGGCGCGTGCTGAGACCTCGTCCCCGGTGAAGCTGAGCAGCGGCGAGCTAAAGCAGATGGAGCAGAGCGCGCGCGCACCCGAGCAATACGAGGCGCTGGCGTCGTATTTCCGGTCGCGCCAGCAGGATTTCAGGCAGCAGGCAGAATCCGAGATTCCGTTGATGGCGTGGCGGAGCCAGTTCGCCTTCAGCCTCTATGCCAAGTATCCCCAACCCTATATCTCGGCGCGCAACCGTTACGACTATTTCATGTATGAGACGAACCAGATGAGCCAGAAGGCGTCGTACTACGAAGGCCTTGCCTCCAGCGCGAAGTAAGCTGGCCCGCCATTTGAGAGCGCCGGCGTGCGTAATTCCGTAAATACGCGCGCCGGGCAAGTTCTTCATTCCTATAGATTCTTTGCAACATATTTATGTTTTGCTGATGCCCTGCTGGCTAACCTCTTTTTACGGCTAAGCGAGGACGGAAAGCCTTGGGTGTCATGAATATCGCCAATCTGCTCAGAGCGCGGAATCATACCACCCGGACGCAATGGATCGGAGAGACGCTGGCCGGTTGCTGGGTGATCGCGCTGCTCACCTTTACGGCGTATGTGCTGCACTTCAACGGCGCACCGGTGGGTTTCCTGTTTCTGCTGGTGGTGGTTTGCGAGGCGATTCTGTGCGGGTTCTGGCAGGCCTCGGTGGTGTCGGTTCTGGCGTGCGCGTGTCTGGATTACTTTTTCTATCCGCCGCTCTTTCAATTTTACTGTCGCCGATCCCCAGGACTGGGTGGCGCTTGGCTCCTTCGAGATGAGCGCGCTGCTGGTCAGCCGGCTTTCCTCGCGCGAGCAACTCACCTCGCGGGAAGCCCAGCTGCAACGGACTTCAATGGAGCAGCTTTACGAGTTGAGCCGCAGCACGCTGCTCATCAACCTGCATCAGGCGCCGGGCCCGCAGTTGACGCACCTGATTCAACGCATCTTTGCGGCCGAGGGCGTAGCCATCTTCGATGTCAGTTCCGGCCATTGCGACTTGGCGGGGACCTGGGCAGAAGATGAAGAGGAACTGGCCAAGGAGTGCTACCTGGCGCAAACCGACGACGAAACTCATGCCACGCATACCTACCGCAGACTGCTGCGCGTGGGCAACGATTCCATCGGCGCGATTGCCATCCGTGGGGATCTGGGACGGCTGGTGCTGGATGCTCTGGCTTCACTCACCGCGGTTACGCTGGATCGCTGCGTGGTGTTCGCGAAGGAGAGCGAGGTGGAAGCGGCGCACCAGGGCGAGCGGCTGCGCGCCGCGGTGCTGGACTCACTGGCTCATGCGGTGAAAACGCCGCTGACCGCGATTCAGGCTGCGACTGCCGGGCTGAGCGAGGTGGGCGAACTCAATCACGCGCAGGAGGAACTGCTGGCGCTGGTTGAAGACGAGGCCAGCAAGCTGAGCCTGCTGAGCACGCGGTTGCTGCAAACCGCCAAACTTGAAGCGCAGGAGATGAGCGTTGCCAGAGATGAAATTGTGGTGCGCGACCTGGTGGAAACCGTGCTCGAGGAACAGCGAGGACGCATGTCGGGCCATCCGGTAGAGGTTGCGGTTCCTGATTCGGCTCTGATGGTGCGCGGCGATCGCGATTTGCTCTCGATGGCGCTGACGCAGTTTCTCGACAACGCCGCGAAGTACTCCTTTGACGGCACCACGGTGAAAGTATCGGCGTGGGAAAGCCACGCCGAAGTGATGCTGACGGTGCACAACTTCGGTCCGGCCATTCCGCTCTCGGACCGGGAACGGATTTTTCAACGCTTTTACCGCAGCGAGGGAACGCGGCACCTGGCGGCGGGAACGGGCATCGGTCTGTCCACGGTGATGATGGCGGCCGAGGCCCACCGCGGCCACGTGTGGGTGATCAGCAACGCAGAGGAAGGCACTACTTTTTATTTTTCGCTTCCTCAAAATGGAGGGAACAGCCAGTGAATCAGGACACTTCGGGCAACCTGCTAATTGTGGATGACGAGCGCTCCATTCGGCTCTCGCTGCGAACCATTCTGGGAAACTTTCGGATTTGAGATTGTGGAAGCGGCGCGCGGCGAGGAGGCGCTGGCCCTGGTGCGCACCGAGCCCTTCGACGCCGTGCTGCTCGACATCAACATGCCGGGCATGGGCGGGATCGAGGTGTGCCGGCTGATGCGCAAGGCCGCGCCGCGACTGCCCATTCTGATGTTGACCGTGCAGGGCGGCGAGGAGCGCAAAGTGGAAGCGCTGGACGCAGGCGCCGACGACTACATCACCAAGCCCTTCCAGTTGCGCGAGCTGACGGCGCGGCTGCGCGCCGCCGTGCGCCGCAGCAAAACGCTCGATGACGAAGAGGCAGCCATCCAGATCGGCGACGTGATGCTCGACCCCGGCCGCCACCTGGTGGAGAAAAAGGGCCGGCCGGTGCACCTGACACCCAAGCAGTTCGAGCTGCTGCACTTCCTGATGATGCACGCGGGAAGGCCGATTCCGCACGCCAAGCTGCTGCGCTCTGTGTGGGGTCCGGAATACGGCAACGAGCTCGAGTACCTGCGGACGTTTATCCGCCAGATTCGCATGAAGATCGAAGACGATCCGGCGAACCCGCAGTACCTGATTACGGATTCTCACATCGGCTACCGGTTCAACGAGGGCATTGAGATCTCTTCGCCGGTGGTCGAAGGCGACGCCGAAGAGAAAGCAGCGGAGGCGTAGGGGCCGAGGGATGTGAGCAAGCGGAGGCCCAGCGCGGCAACTGCGCGCCGTGACGCGATCCAATCTATACTCATTGCAAACCTCCAGCGAAAGCGATCCGCACTGCGCGGACGGGAAGCTGCGGCACGTTGCCGCGCATCCGTTTGCGGCTGAGATGACAGAAGGAGCGCACAGCGATGAGCGACGGCACTCAAGTGCAAGCAGCAATTCCGGCGGCGACGCAGGCCGCGACGCAGGCAGTGATGAAGGCGGCGATTCAGGTCCCAAGCGCCAGCCGCGAGCGGCTCAAGAAAACTCTTCGCCACGAACAACCGGATCGCATCCCCATTGATTTCGGCGGCTCGGCCGTGACTGGTGTGCATGCCAGTTGCGTGGCGGCGCTGCGCGACTACTACGGCCTGGAGAAGCGGCCGGTGCGCGTACACGAGCCGTTCCAGATGTTGGCGCTGATCGACGAGGATTTGCGCGCGGCAATGGGCGTGGACGTAACCGGCGTCTTTTCGCGCTCGACCATGTTCGGATTTCCCATCGAACGTTGGAAGGGCTGGAAGTTCAACGGGCTCGAAGTGCTGGTGCCGGGAGAATTCAACACCATTACCGATGAAAAGGGCGACACGTTGATTTATCCCGAAGGCGACCGGTCTGTGCCGCCGAGCGGGCGCATGCCGCAGGGCGGCTACTTTTTCGATTCCATCATCCGCCAGGAACCGATCGACGAAGAGAAACTGAACCCGGAGGATAACTTCGAGGAGTTCCAGCCGATTGCGCAAGCGGATCTCGATCACCTGGCGGGCGCGGCGCGGGAAGCGGCGGGTACGGGCGCGGGGGTGCTGGCCGGATTCGGCGGCACGGCGTTCGGCGACATTGCCTTGGTTCCGGGCCCGTTCCTAAAACATCCTAAAGGCATCCGCGACGTGACGGAGTGGTACGTTTCGACGCGCAGCCGCCAGGATTATATCCACAGGATCTTCGCGCACCAGTGCGAAGTCGCGATCGGAAATCTGGAGCGGATTTATGCTGCCGTGGGCGATCTTGTGCAGGCGGTGTTCATCTGCGGCACCGATTTCGGCACGCAAACGTCCGCATTCTGCTCGGTGAAGACACTCGAGGAACTCTACGCGCCCTATTACAAGCAAGTGAACGATTGGGTTCACGCGCACACGCAGTGGAGGACGTTCAAGCACAGTTGCGGCGCGGTTTCAAAGTTCATTCCGTCGCTGATTGCGGCGGGATTCGACATTCTCAATCCGGTGCAATGCTCGGCCACGGGAATGGAGCCGGAAAAACTGAAGGCTGAGTTCGGCGAGCGCATTGTGTTTTGGGGTGGAGGCGTGGACACGCAGAAGGTTTTGCCCTTCGGAACGCCCGCTGAGGTGCGCGAACAGGTGCTGCGCCGCTGCGAAATCTTCGCGCCGGGCGGCGGCTTCGTTTTCAACACCATTCACAACGTGCAGGCCAATACGCCGGTTGCAAATATCGTGGCCATGCTGGATGCGGTGCACGAGTTCAACGGCAGAAAGTAGTCTTTCAAAACGGCGATTTCCGCATGCGGCGACGGACTGCGAGGTGACGGCCGCGCCTTGGGTTTGAACTCGCTTCTGTGGTATATTTTTCAAGTGCGGGAGAGATTTTCCTTCCCGCGCGAGCCGCGTAAGATGGTCCCGAACGCGGTGTTCCAACCCTCAAGGACGCGTAGCTCAACTGGCAGAGCATTCGGCTCTTAACCGACAGGTTGTAGGTTCGATTCCTACCGCGTCCACCAAATAAATCAATTGGTTAGAGTGACGTTCCCATCCGTCGAAGTACGCGCTCTACAAGAAGCGCGACGAAATCGACCGGCTGTTCCGCCGCCTCAAGTCCTAGCGCAGAACCTCATCCCGCTTCGAGAAACTCGACGCCCTGTTCCTCAGCTTCCTCAACTTCGCCTTCATCATCGAAGTACTGCGTTTAGTGCGAACGCGCGAATAGGCGGCGGCGTAGACTGCCAGCAACGGCGACTAAGCCGATGCCGAGAAGGAAGATACTGGCGGGTTCGGGAGTTTCACTGGTATCGATCGCTTCGAAGATTTCTTCGGGAGCCCCACCGTTGGCGTTGTGGTAGGCGGTGTAAACAAAATCTCCGGAAGAATTCAGATCGAAATCTTCTATCTCCGTAGGAGGAGAGGCAAACAAATCCGCAACAGGATCCGGACCGGTGAAATTGTCACCGGCGTAGGGGGCCGCATCTGTAGGCGCGCTGTAGACCTCGTGTCCATTGTTGCAGATTCCCTGAACAGGAAATGGGAAGGTGGGGGTGAGGAATGGCGCGCTAACGGTGCATGGGGTTCCGTTGTCATAGACCAGATCGGGAGCGGTGGTCGTTTCGTTGACCATGACACCATCCATCCAAGTCTCATACTCCTCACAGATGTTCGATACTAAACACAGAGGCGCGCCGGGGGGGATGTTTTCGAGGAGAACGACAGTGCCGGAAGCTGTTATCCCGATAACGCCGATGGTAGCGGAGTTGAAGTTTATACCATTCAAAGCAAGGATCTGGTAGGTGTCGGCGTGCGCCGCAGCAGGAACCGCGAAGAGCCCGACGAGAACAGCTGCGAAGCCAAGGCAAATTCTGGAAGCTTTCATCTGGATTTCCTCCGAATACCTGGGATAGCACCTGATCCGAAAACTCGGACAGTTAGATGCGATGGAGTATGCTCCGCCAGCCGTCGAATAGTCAAACTTCCCGGAAAACGGCGATTTCGTGAAGCTCCGATTCCTTCCGCGTCCACTAATCCTCCACAAAAGTGCTCTGGGAGCACTGCCGGCTCAGGTGTTTCGCATCACTGCAAGTCCCGCCTGATTGCGTTAGCCATGAGACATGGTGGTGTGTCCACGGGCGCCGCGGATTCGCCTCGGAGCTAATGGCAATCGTTTGAGCCGATTTACCGCAAGCCGCCCAAGTGTCTTTCCTCCCTGGCCCTATCCCAGCGACCAAAAAACGCGTGCCGGAGCTTGCCGATGACAAATCTGCTCAACTGCAGCCGGCGGAGTTTTCTCGCGCGGTGCCTAACCGGCGCCGCGGCGTTGGGAGTTGCCGGTTTGCGCGAGAGGGGCGAGGCGCAGGTGGCGCCTGCGAAGTCCCGCGTGGTGGTGGCGCGGGATCCGTTGCTGCGTGGTTCGGGCTCGGCGATCGAATCTGGTCGCGTCGATGCGCGCCGGCTCGAGACCCTTCTCGACCGCGCCATGCAGTCTCTCTTCAACACGCACGAAAACAGCATCACCGCCTGGCGCCGCATCGCGGGCGCCGGCGATATCGTGAGCCTGAAGGTGAATACGCTGGGCGGGCGCGGCGTTTCGACGAATGTCGATCTCGTGGCCGCCGTGTGCGAGCGCTTGCAGCAGGCGGGCGTGGCGGGACGCAACATTGTTGTGTGGGATCGCGATAGCGAAGAGATGGAGCGCGCCGGTTTTCGCATCGCTATTGGTGGCGATCGCGTGCAGTGCTTTGGGACGGATCGTGTGGGTTATGAGGACGACCTCTCCGCGTGGGGCAGCGTGGGCAGCCGATTCTCAAAGATCCTTACGCGGGCGTCGAACGTGCTCATCAACCTGCCCGTGCTGAAGGACCACGACGGTGCCGGCGTGACGATCGCGCTCAAGAATATGTACGGCACGATCCACAATCCCAACAAGTATCACCCCAACGGCTGCGATCCTTACGTGGCCGATCTGAATATGCTGCCCGAGATTCGCTCGCGCATGAAGCTTGTGATTTGCGACGCGACGACGGCGATGTACGAAGGCGGCCCGGGATTCAAGCCGGAACACAGTTGGAAATGCAATGCGCTGTTGGTCTCTCAAGATGCCGTCGCGCTCGATTTCATGGGCTGGCAGATGATCGAGCGCAAGCGCACAGAGATGGGGTTGAAAACGCTCGAGGCCGACGGGCGCGCGCCACGCTACATTGCCACCGCGGCAGACGGCGAACACGGGCTCGGCCATTGCGATGCGGCGCGCATCGCGCTCGTGGAGATTCAAGGAGACGCATCATGAATTGCAAATCGATTGCTACGGAAAGTGCCGTACGCATGGCTTTGGACCGGCGCTCGTTTCTGATGTGCGCTCTGGCTTCGGGAGCGGCGCTGGGCGCTGGTGAATTTACCGCGCCGGCCGCGGCTATACCGCTGGCATCGGGCGCAGAGTCGCAGAACGACACGCCATTCACTTTCGAGGCAAAGTTTTACGAGAAGCTGCAAAACCGCAAGATCAAGTGCAAGCTGTGCCCGCGCGAATGCGTGGTGGGCGATAAGGAGCGCGGCTACTGCGGCGTGCGCGAGAATCACGGCGGTGTCTACTACACGCTGGTGCACTCACGCGTGTGCGCGGCACATATCGATCCCATTGAGAAAAAGCCGCTCTTCCACTACCTTCCCGGCACCAATGCCTTCTCAATTGCGACGGCGGGATGCAACGTGAACTGCAAGTTCTGCCAGAACTGGGATATCTCGCAGTCGCGCCCCGAGGAGATTCCCGCGCAATCTATTTCGCCGCACCAGGCAGCCGACATCGCGCGCAAGTACGACTGCCCCACCATTGCTTACACCTACAGCGAGCCGGTGGTTTTCGCCGAGTACTTGATGGACACCGCGGACGCCGCGCACGAAGCAGGTGTGCGCAGCATCGTGGTCTCAAACGGCTACATGCAGCATGACTCGCTGGAGCAGGCCTACGGCAAGATGGATGCGGTGAAGATCGATTTGAAGGCCTTCACTGAGTCCTACTACGCGAAGGTGGTCACCGGGCAGTTGAAGCCGGTGCTGGATTCGCTGGTGACCTTGCGCAAGATGGGCAAGTGGACGGAGATTGTCTACCTGGTTGTGCCTTCGCTCAACGACGATGACGAAGAGTTCCGCGGCCTCGCCGCGTGGATCAAAGCGAATCTCGGGTGCGATGTGCCGCTGCACTTTACGCAGTTTCATCCCGAATATCTGCTCAAGAATCTGCCCATCACGCCTGTGACGACCCTGGAGCGGGCGAAGGCGATTGCCGATGCCGAAGGTCTGCATTACGTCTACATTGGCAACGTTCCCGGTCATCCTGCACAGAACACCTATTGCCCGCAGTGCCGCAAAATGCTGGTGGAACGCGTGGGGTTTACGGCTAGCCAAATGCTCATCCGCAAGGATTCGACATGCCCGTACTGCCGGCACAGCATCCCCGGAATCTGGCACGCTTGATGGTGCTTGAGGAGGTCCCGACCGATGAAGTTCGCGAGGAGTTCGAAAATGGCCTGGTTGATAACGCAATGCATCGCACTCATGGTCACCGTGCCCATTCTGCACGTGCGTGCGGCGGAAGGCGCAGGCGAGGAGCAGAAGGTGAGACCGGCTGCCGTTGCCGGCAGTTTCTATCCCGCCGATCCGCAAGCGCTCTCCAAGATGATCGACGACATGCTGGCAAAGGCTGCGCCGCCGCCTGTGGATGGGACGATTATCGCGGCGGTGGCTCCGCATGCGGGCTACCCGTACTCAGGACCGGTGGCCGCGTGGACCTATGCGGCGATCGAAGCCCAAGTAAAAGCGGGCCACAAGTACTCGCGAGTGGTGGTGATTGCGCCTTCGCATTACGTGGGCTTCGACTTCACTTCGGTGTACGACGGCGACGCGTATACGACGCCGCTCGGGCAGATTCCCGTAGATAAGGAGTTTGCGCGGCGGCTGGTAAAGATGAGCTCGACCATCCAGCTCTCTGACAAAGGCCACCAGGCCACTGCCGACGCGCCGGAGCATTCTGTCGAGGTGGAGTTGCCGTGGCTGCAGAAGATCTTGGGCAACTTTAAGCTGGTGCCGATTGTGATGGGCGACCAGAGCTACGAGAGCAGCCGTGCGTTGGGCGTGGCGCTGGCCAAGATGCTGCGCGACGATCACGAAACACTGGTGCTGGCCAGTTCCGATCTCTCGCACTACCATCCCTACGCCGATGCCGAGACGATCGACCATAAGACGCTGCACGCACTCGAGGCTTACGACTACTACAGCATGTCGCGCAACTTCCAGTGGCGCGGACAGGGCGAGCCGGGAATCTGGGAGGCTTGCGGCGGTGCGCCGATTGTGGCCGCGATGATTTACGCCGAGCGCATGGGTGCGAACAAGGCAGAGGTGCTCAGGTACGCGAACTCCGGCGACATTACCGGTGATAAATCGCGCGTGGTGGGCTACAGTGCCGATGTGTTTGTGAAGTCCGCGCAAGGGGCTGACGCGACGCCGCCTTTCTCGCTGACCGGCGAGGAAAAGGCCGAGTTGCTGGCGCTGGCGCGCAAGTCGGTCGAGTACATGATCGTGAACAAGGAACCCTATGCGCCCATAGCGCCGGCGAGCGATACGCTCAATCGCGAGTACGGCGCCTTTACCACGCTCACCGAAAGCGGAGCGCTGCGCGGGTGCATCGGATACACAGCGCCGCAAAAGCCGCTCTACGTGACGGTGCGCGACACGGCAACGCTGGCGGCGCTAAGCGATCCGCGCTTTCAGCCGGTGATGGCCGCGGAGTTGCCCAAGCTCGCCTACGAGATCTCAGTGCTTTCGCCGCTGCGTCGCGTGACGGATGTGGAGCAGATCAAGGTGGGCCGCGACGGACTCATTATGAAGAACGGCAACTACGAAGGCTTGCTGCTGCCGCAGGTTCCCGTGGAGCAGAGTTGGGACCGGAAGACATTTTTGGACCAGACCTGCGCCAAGGCTGGAATGGACGTGAGTTGCTGGAAGGACGAGAACACCGACATCTTCAGTTTTACTGCGGTGGTGTTCAACGAGAAAAGCAGGGAATAGGCAGTAGGGAACTGGGATTAGAAAACGGCGCTCCTCAGCATGGAGTGCCCTGCGCGTTGCAATGGCGGAGACTCGCCAACGCTGCGAGAAGAGCCGCTGCCACGTTGATTGCCACGGCCAGCCAAGCGGTGCGCCAGAATCCAAAGACCGGAATGAGAAACGTGCTGAGGGCGAGCGCGCCGACGCAACCGCCGAGCAAATCGATGGCGTAGAGGAGGCCGAAGCCGGCGCTTTCGCTACGGCCGCGGAGAAAGATGCGCGCCGCGGTGACGAACTGGAAACCGCCGAGCATGCCGGCGAAGGCCGCGAGGGCGGGAAAGACGATTTGTGCAGCAAGCCAGATTGCGGTGCGCGACGCAAAACCTGCGATCGCGCTCAAGGCAAAAAGCAGCGTGGGAGCGGCGAGCGCGAGAAGAAGTTGCGTCGCGGCGAGGATCCAGCTACGGTTCGCAGGTTCGCGGCGCATTCCGAGCCAGCTGCCTAGCGCGATGCCTGCCATAAAGAGGCCGATGAGAATTGCGAGCTCGGTGTACACGTAGCCGTAGACGGCCTGGAAGCCGAGGAGCAGGAAGATCTGCAAGGCCATGAGCGTGAATCCTGTGGCTGCGATCGAGGTGCCGGCGGTTGCTCGCTCGCGGCGTTTGCGGCCGGGAAGAAGTGCGATGAGTACGACGCCGATGAGCAGCGCGATGGCCAACACGCCGGCAACTTTGGCGAAATCCAAATGCTCGGCGGCGCGGAAGCATGCGCGGAAGCGCGCGGTGTAACTCGATCGGAACTGCGCGCTCCATAGCACCACGTCGAATTCGTAGGCAATGGGCGCAAAGTCGCGGTTCACGGGCGTGGACTTGAGCGGCGCGAGATCATCTTCCACTTGTTCCATGCGGTCGGGCATCATGCGGTAGGGAATGAAGTATTCGCGGACGTATTGCGTGTTGAGTTTGCGTTGGCGCAGGCGGGAAACCAGCAGTTGTGGATCGCGCGTGAGGACGTGGGGCTGAACGGCGCCGAAGAAGTGAATGGTTTCTCCGGGGATTGCGGACTGATACGGGAAAACTTCACCGAGAGTGCGACGGATGGAGCGCAAAAACTCGGCGAGATCGGGACTGATGGTTTCTTCAGACGAGCGCAACTGCGTGGCAAATAGCCCATCGGGCGCGAGGTGCGCGCGCGCCAGGCGGAAGAATTCCACCGTGTAGAAGCGGTTCAACTGCGCGGTCTCGGGATCGGGCACGTTGACGATGATGACGTCGAATTTGTCTTTGGTTTCGGAGAGGAATCGACGGCCATCGAGGAAGTGCAGATGCACGCGCGGATCGGTCCGGAAGATCGAGGTCTGCGCAGGAAAGTACTGTTGCGCGACGGCGATGAGCGCGGGATCGAGCTCGACGTAATCGAGGCGCTCGATGGTGGGATGCTTGAGCGCTTCAGCGACGCTGCCGTTAACTCCACCGCCGATGAGCAGGACGCGACGCGGAGCGGCGTGCTCAAGGAGTGCGTAGTCGACGGCTTCTTCGGCAGCGGCTGGATCGGGCGCGTTGGCGAGGATGGAGCCGTTTTCGTAGAGGCTGCGAATGGCGCCTGCTTTGCTTTCGCCAGTTTCAGTCACGGTGAGGTTGCCGTAGATGGAGTTGCGCTCGGCGACTACATGGAAGCCGCGCCAGAGATGGGCGACCGATGCGGCATCGCATTGCGGAGCGACCCAGATCAACAGCGGAACTGCAGCCAGCGCGGCTGAGGCGGAAAGAAGCGCAACCTGCGGAGGCTTCATGCGGAAGAGGAGCGCCGTGGCGAGCGAGAGATTGAGCAGAGCCACGATGACTGCGATCTGAAAGGCGTCGAGAAAGCGCACCAGGACGATGCTGGCCAGGATTCCGCCGAGCGCGGAGCCAGCGGCTTCGAGCAGATAAGCAGCGCTGGCAGCGGCGCGCGCGGAGAGACTGAACTCCGCAGCGATCATGCGCGCGGCGGCGACGAACAGAGCACCTGAAGCAGCGCAGAACGCGCTCAAGCACACCAGCGAGGTGAGCAGCATTGGAACAGGACCGACCAGCTCTCCTGGAACGGTCTGGAAGAAGGCTTTGGCGCAACGCAGCGCCCAGATGGATGCGGGAAGGCTTGCGGCTAACAGATATTCGAGTGCGACGACGGCGAGACGCGAGCGGCTGTATTGCGATGTTGGCTTGCGCACGCGGCCGAGAACGCTGGTGAGCGCGCTGCCGATTGCGGTCCAGAGAAGCCATGTGGCGAGCAGAATTCCCAGCGCGATTTCGTTGCCGTTGAAGACCTGGATGAGCTCACGCATGAGCACGATCTGGCCCGTGACGGCAGTAAAGCCGCAGAGCGCAAGGGCTGCTCGAGCGCCGAATGCCGTCGCGCAGTGGTTCTCGGGAGTTGATGGTTGATGGTCAGATACCGATGGCTGATGGGCGGCTTTCACTGCTTCGGAATTAGAAGACGAGCGAGAAGGGAATGCAAGGTTGCGGAACACAGAGAACCCTTCGGCTTTCGGAGATCGGGCAAAGACAAGATCTGTGCACGGAGATCGGTGGCGACTGTGGAGTACAGTTTCACAGTTTCTGTGTGGCTTGGCGATTTGGCGGTAACGTGCTGATTCTGTGATGGTTGCTTGCTTCACAGTTTCACAGCCCGTTTTTTCGTGTTTTTTGTCTTTATTTAATTTCGGACGCGGGAGCGGGGGGAGGGGGGAGGGGGGGAGGGGGGTACGGAGCAGGGGGATGTCCGACGTTTTAGACCGGGCGCATGTCCGACACTGCGCGAAGGGGTGATGGGGTTAAAACCATCATTATGCCTTGGGAAACGAGCAGTGCGATGGACGAGAAGCTGCGCTTTGTGTTGAGTCTGAGCGTGACGACGAGTCGATGAAGGGTCTTTGCGAGCGATCTGGCGTGCCGGGCGGGCGTTCTCAAGAGAGGGACGGGGCTACGCCGATTTTGGGCGGCTGCGAAGAAGGGTTGGCTTGGGAGGAGGTCGGTGCGGCTTTCCAAAGGCGGAGTTCGGCTTCGCGGCGGGCCTTCAATCCTAGATTCATTTCTCCTCTGGCGAGATCCCAGAGGAGCAACTGCTCGGCGGCAGCGTCGTAGCGGCCGGCATTGAGGCAGCGTAGCAGCGTGGAACTCCGGAGCCGTCCCGCACCGAGGTTGAAACAGAAATCGACGAGCGCGTCGAACTGGCCCTGGGTTAAAGCCACGTTGACCAGACAGCCAATGGCGCGCTCGGCCGCGGAGACATCGCCGGCGAGGAGGGTTGTGGCCTGCGGTTCGCTGACGCCGCCGGGAAAAGACTCGGGAGGGACAACGCGATGGCCATAGCCGATGGTGGGAAAACCGGCCACGTCAACGTATAGCTGGCTGCGAAAGCCCTCGAACTGCTTGATCAGGTCCAGTCCTTCTGCACTGAGCTGCATGGATCATCCTTCTTCGGCCGGAAGCGCACGCG
>CAWHNV010000040.1:0-109213 GCA_963830785.1 uncultured Acidobacteriota bacterium | reverse complement strand
GAGAGGATTCGCGTAGACTGCACGAGTGATTCTTCATCGGGACCGGCTGATTCCCGACAGAGATCGAAGCAAAGCCGAGCGCAAGCCATTGCCTCGAGGAACGCTCGTAACCCACTCAAGACAATCGCAAGAATCTTCTGCCCCGCCGTGCGGCAGCGGCAGAAGAGACGGCAGCCCGCAGATTCACAGAAACCGTGAAGCTCTGAGGCCTCCGGAACTCGTTGATTCCACATGCGTTGCTGAGCAGTGTTCCACTGTTTCTCAGATTGCGTGATGCGCGTTCTCGCGCGGTTTGGCCGCAATGAGCAAGAAATCAACCGATGATCTCGATAAAACGACCCTTTCCTGTCGCAAATGCATCACAAATGACAGATTCCTGGCTGCGCCGGGCCCTTTTCGGGAACTGCCCTGCGCGAACCATGTGAATCGATAGCGCAAGAGATTGGGTAACGTGGGCGTCCCACGCACAAGGTGTTGGCGGATTTACGAATTGTCTCGCTATCCGGGCCTGGAAGCGGTTGAGACGGCGCGGATCATCACAGTGAATTTCCTGTAACTGCCGGAAAATCCTTGAATTACCCGCTCAACTCGGGTTAAATACGGAATACCGGTTTATCCACCGGAGTTCAGCCTTGTGCCCTTGGGTTTAGGGGGAGATAGTTATGCGGAATGCGGCAGCCCGTTCGAATTTACTGGTACCCGAGATACGCGAGGTGATGGATATCCGCCAGGCCTCAGGCTATCTCGGAATCTCTCCCGATACGCTCTATAAGTACGCCTTCCGAGGGCTTCATCCCGGCACGGATTTATTTCGTCGAGCAACCGGGAGATTTTCATTTAGATATGCATATGGCAATTATGGGAGAAAATACTGTTGTGATCAATGATGCAGTCGCTGCGAGTCGTCTAATACAACCCTGTTTGCCTCGTCTTTTAAATGCGCGTTTGAGCTCTGAAGAATTAGAAAATTTACAGAGAGCGGCGACTGCGAAAGCTGAGCTCAAAAAGCGCTTTGAAGATCGAGCTCAAACTGAACTTGAGGCCGCAGGGTTTCGCGTTATTCGCTTTCCTGGGAAGTTTGACCTCAATGTCCCTTTCGGGGCTCCTGTCCCAATCACGAATTTTTTTAATTGCGTGATGGCGACGACACCGAATGGCAAACGTATCATTGTTGCTCTAGGCTGTCCCCCTGGAGAGATCGGGGACGATTTAAAGCGGCTATTCCTTCAAATGCTGACAGATTGTCATGTGCAGTGCGACCATGTATTCTTTTTAAACTACATTGCAAGCCAAGAATCCTTGCGTAGCCACGGAGGCATTTCATGTCGCACGAAGCCAATGTAACGGCAACTACTGGATGATCTTTTGAAGATGTTTGATGTGCTTTGGCAGACGAGAAATTTTGCGATTGTCTTCACAATCACCGCAGACCTTCTGGATCGCTGTATACACGTTATCCGGAGCCAGGGGAGCGGAATCTGTATATCCGCTGCAAATAGCTTCGGTCAACAGGTGCAGCTCCTGTTTCGTCAATTTATCTCCGGCCTCCCTGACTATCGTGTGATGCAGATGAAAGAGGTCCTGCAGATTTGTTGCCAGCGGTCGGCCGGCTCGATCAATCCAGTGGTGGATCCTGGCGACGTCGATGAGGATGATGCGATCTTTTGCGGGATTGTAGAAGATGTTCTTCACGTCAGCATCGCCATGGCGGTAGTAGGATTTCTTGTCGATGACAGCGTCAAACTCCTGTTTAAGATAGAGGTTTAAGGCCTGGAAATCGAGCAATCCCCCTAATCGATTCTTGACTTTCGGGGTCAGGAGTTGGTCATATTCCAGTTTTGTCAGGAGCAGGCCCGAGTTTCCCAGCGCTGATCTTTGCTCAGGCCTCAATCCATGAAATTCCGCCAGCCCAGCTCCGATCGCCAGGCACATGCGCCTTGCCGTTTCCAAGGCTGTTTTGCGGTTCGAGTCTCCTGGCGGAAAGGTGTGGATGGCCTCGATCACCTTGTCGACGCGCCGGCCTGGCGCAGCCGTCTCCAGCAGCAGGCCATAGGGCTTTCCCTCATGCACGCACCTGCCTAGCGCAATGGGCCTCACCGCTGTCACCCGGGAGAGGTTGCGCTCCTGGATGAGAGATGCCGGAGAGTTCGGCGAAAAAGGGGCTTCCTACGCGCTGCGGCCTCTGAAAGACCTTCACGACATACTGCATGGCCGTCAGGTCATAAATGAAAAAGATTTTCGCTTTTGAGAGCCCTTTCATCGGTGTATGGGCCGAATCGACGAGATGATAGGAACCTGGCTGCCACTGCAGCGCATCGCGGATCAAAGCCACAATGGCTAACTCAGCTCCCCATGTTGTGAATCCGGGACAGGATTTCGTGATGCAGAGCGCTGATCTTTGCTGGATCTTCAGCAGGATCCAAGCGCAGCTTTTTGACATGTGTGGTCAATTGGATCATCTCGTTTGCTTTGGCAAACTCGGAAGCCGTCGATTTTCCGAAGCAGGCAAGAAACGGCGCAAAGTATTAAAAGGATGGCAGAGTTAATTGTGCCCCACAATGATTCTTTTAAGGTATGCACATTCAATTGAAAAAGAGCGTTTTGACGGCACTGCTCTGCAGGATCGTCCGGGGACACGCAATTGCTGATTGCCTTGAGTGCGTTGTAGAGGTTCATCCTTGAATCGCTGAAACCCACGTATCCCCCGCAAAGCGCCACGTTCAGCTGGTGGCGCTCATCCTGAGTGAGTTCGCCCGCCTGGTCCATCATTGTGCGATGCAGATGAAAGAAATCGGCCACGTTATCAGCCAGCGGATGGCCCGAATTGTCGATCCAATAGTGGATCCTGGCGACATCGATCAGGACTGTGCGGTCGGTTTCGGGGTCGTAGAAAATATTTTTTACCCCCGCATCCCCGTGGCGAAAGTATCTCGCCGATTTGCGATAGAGGATCCGTTTGAATTGCTTTTTGATATATGCTTTCAACGCAGCGACATTCAGCAATCCCGCTAATCTGTTTTTGACTTCCGGGGTCAGGAGTCTCAGAATACTCCAGTTTTGTCATCATGAGACCGCTCTGTCCCAGGGCTGATCTTTGCTGCAGACTCAATCCATGGAACTCCGCCATCCCAGCGCCTATGGCCCTGCACATCTTCCTGGCCATTTCCAGCGCTTCGCCGCGTCTCGGGTCTCCCTGCGGAAATGTGGGGATGGCGTCGATAAACTTATCCGTTCTTCGGCCAGGCGCAACTGTTTCCAGCAGAAGTCCATAGACATTCTGCTCCAGCTGGCACATGCCAAGCGCGATGGGCGTGACTGAAGAGACCTTCGAGAGTCGGCGCTCTTTGATCAGCGACATGCCCGAGAGTTCCGCCAGGAAGCCACTTAGAATGCGCTCCGGCCTGGGAAAGGCTTTGACAACATACTGCGGGACATTTTCCAGATCGCAAATGAAAAAGACTCGTGCGCGAGAGGCCGCTCTCATTCGTCTCTTTGGAATCGACAATGCGGAAGGCATCCGCCGGAAGCTCCAGAGCATCAAAGATTAAAGCGGCAACGCCCTTCTCCAGCTCCCGCGTCTCATAGCGGGGGATGTGCTGCAGAATGCTGCGATAGTCGGTTCTAATCCGCAGTTCTTCTTGCGAGGGATCCTTATCAGCATTTGACCTCAACTGTTTGGCATAGGCTGTAAATTGGAAAATATCGGTTGGTTTTGCAACCTCGGAAGCTTGCAATTTTGCGATACAAGCGCAGGTGAGAAGAAGCAGGATGAGCGAGGATTTCAAAAAGCCATGGCGCTCGCGCGCCATGGCTTTTGAGACATCTTGGATAACATTGCGTACTTCGTCTTTCATCATGCTTTTCGGTCTTTAGCTTTGCGTCCAGCGCCCTGCATTCTTATATAGATATGCCATATCTAAATGCATCATTTTTATTCAAGAGAATGTTATTTCTTTATCTTTTTTCTGTATGCTACCTAAGTCTAAATTGTGCCGGAATTAAATTGATGTAATAAAGTAATTTTATTTTATACTACAATTAAAAAGTAACTACTATAATTAAAATAAGAAATATAGTTTGGAGGGGTTATGGGTGAAGTACATCAACCATTAGATAGTGGCATTATTGGATATTCCCCTGTGAAAGCGAAGAAAGAAAAAGAGGTTATGAAAGATGAAAGGATTACAAGAAAGGAAGGCCTGCGAGACAAAATTATGAATCTGGGCAAACAAGTTTTCTCCTCGCTACCTAAAGACTTGCGACCTGTAAGAGAGGCGATAAATTTCAGAATTAGTGAGTCTCAACACACATCAGCAAAACGAAATGCACCCCCAATTGTGGTTCACGATACACTTATTAAAGAACGTAGTGCCGTTATAACTTTTGTCTTTGGATATGATGCAAGGATAGCTGGAAGATCACCAGCAAGCAAAACACTTACAAATTTGGAAGCCGAAGCATTGATTGAAACTGTTGAAATGATTGGCATGTCACAAGGCAATCGCACCCAGATAGACAACGGTTGGGAAAGAACTTTTGGTCTTGACCGTGTTAAAGATAAAGGCACATTAGACCGATTCCATGAAGTACTTGCAAATCCTAAATATGCGGACTTAGCCAAGAATTTGAATGCTGCCTACGCGGAGTACCATCAAGCCTTACAAAACCATATGCAGGATCCTGAAAAATTTAGTAAGGGTGGGGAAAAAGATATCGATTTGCTCAGAGCGCATCATAATTTGATGCAGGCATTAGAGCCTTTAGCCGGAGAAGATTTTGCAGAAATGCGTCAAGTTTTAGCACAAAAAAATCTCAAGCCAGCTGCGAAGCCGAGTGAAGGCGCTGCTGAAATGCCGAGTTCCGTCGCACAACCAAGTGCCCCCGCAGCAAAGCCGATTGAACGCGCCGCAGAAATGCCGAGTCCCCTTGCTCAAAAACATGCCGAAATTCGGCAGGAAAGATACGCATTACTTAAACAGTCAAATACTCCTTTGTCCAATGAACTCTTGGAGTTATGCACAGACAAGAAACTCAACATAGACCAGGCAATTACCATCTTGAGAAGAATTGAACATTTTAATGATCCTAAGGTTATACGAGGAAAAGTTGCAAAAAAGGCTTTGAAAAATGAATTAGCGCAAATGTTCCATGAGAGTGATGCCGCTCTCATTACTTCTCTTGTCGATAAATTCGCAAAATAGGACTAGAACTCTGGTTACGGATTGGGCACCACTTTGATTATACCCTTGGATTTCTTCCCCTCCCAGATCAAGCGATCACCTGTCTTGACGTCATGGTTGCGAAACCAGTGGCTGTTCATCTCCAAGGCATAAGAGGCGGGAAATCCCGATGTTACAGAATGGGCCGAAAAGAAGGCGGGGTCGTGAATCGCCGGATAGGCTTTAAGTTCATGGATTTCGCGGATGGTTCCCTTTTCATCCAGGAATGCGAGCGAAAGATCAATGAGAGTCTGATACATCCAGATGCAGATAGGCTCAGGGGGATCAAAGTGGAAAAGCATGCCGTGGTCGGGGGGAAGGCTGGCGCGACCGGAGAGTCCTTGGGTGCGCTGCGCGGGGGTGACGGCGTGTTCCAGGGTGAGGGGAGTCTCGAGGGGAGTTTCTTGGGCCTCGATGTTGCAGAGGGCAAGCGTAAAAAAGATAGCGTAAAGGGTCGATCGCATCGGTCACTTTATTTAAAATGATGAGATTATGTGATTAAATCATAAAAGAAAAGTGGGAAAGTTTACGAATTCTTTCTGGCGCTATTCAGCACCATCTGATACTCGCAGCCTTCGACTTCGCGTTCGGCTTTGATGCCCATATAATCCAAAACAGGCAGGACAAGAAGAGCACAGCCGAAGGTGAAGATCGTTAAGGCGATCACGCTGCAGGGGTATTTCTCGGCAATGGGGACAAACTTCACGCGATGAAAAATGCGAATGTTCCCTGGTACGTGTTCTGCGAGTTCTTTGTCGCCTTGAAAACCGATTTCATTATGCGTGAGTAACAGGCGCTTAATATGACCAGCATTTCTCTGTAACTGAAGAGCTACAGAGAAGCGCCCTGATCCCCAAGGTTATTATGCGTGAGGTCAATAGTCTTTTTGTTTGCAGAGACACAGGCCTCCGCCCAATGTTGAGCACCCGTAGGTCCAATCTGGTTGTGGGTGAGGTCGATTTCAAGTGCGGGTTTTTCACGCTGGGCCTGGGCCAAAGCCATGGCACCCGAATCTCCAATGGAGTTGTGGCTCAATCGAATTCGGCTCAGTTGGCGATTGGTTTTGGCAGCTGCTGCAATGATGCCGGCATCTGCATCATCGAGATGGTTGTACGAAAGATCGAGCTCGGTCACATAGGAGTATTGGAGCTTTCGCATCATTTCTGAGAGGTCCTGTGGCGTCAGACGGTGGCGGAGGGACGAGAGATCGAGGCGGATGCCTCCCCACGGAGTACCTGCTCGGGGCAATTCCTGCTCGAGGAATTGCATGACAGTGGGATGTTTTCTTTCGCAGGAGTTAAAGGAGAGATGCATGGATGCCTCATATTAAAAAATAAATTGTAGCATAAAGTTCTGTATAAAGTCAGTTATTTTGAAGTTGCAATTATATTTTGTTCATGTTTAATATTTATCAAATTAACAGTGTAAAAAATATGAAATTTAATTTACTATTGCTTAGCGCCATTTTACTTTGCTCGCAGGTGCGGGTCACTGCGGACGAAAATGCGGAAAAGATCTTCACAGAGATCTATGACACATGCTATTGGGGCCGCAACAGCGAGGGCAAGGGATATTCGGGCCTGGGATCGACCCTGGAGAATGCCGCTCCCTATATGCAGTTTGTCGAAAACTTCATGCGCGCCAACGACATTCGCAGCGTCGTCGATGTCGGGTGTGGAGATTGGACCTTCTCACAGCATATCCAGTGGGGAGATGTCAGTTATGTGGGTTTTGATGTCGTCAAGCCTGTCATCGAAGCCAATCAGATGAAATTCTCGACGGAGAAGATTAAGTTTATCCACGCTGATATCGTCCAGACGGCCCTGCCCGCGGCCGATTTGCTGCTCTGCAAAGATGTGCTGATGCATATGACAAATCAGGATATCGCGCTGCTCTTGCACGGATGCGGGATTCTATCCAGCTGAGGGTGCCCCCGGTCCCTCGCTTTTGGGGACCGGGGATAACCACCGACTTCATCCCCCGAAGATGGGCAACATCACGTCAGACCGTGTCTTTAACCCGCATCGCTATGCCCCGCGCACTGCATCACGCCCAGAAACCGCACCCACGGTCCCACTGCGGGATTCTATCCAGCTGAGGGTGCCCCCGGTCCCTCGCCTTTGGGGACCGGGGATAACCACCGACTTCATCCCCCGAAGTTGGGCAACATCACGTCAGACCGTGTCTTCATCCCGCATCACTATGCCCCGCGCACGGCGGGATTCTATCCAGCTGAGGGTGCCCCCGGTCCCTCGCTTTTGGGGACCGGGGATAACCACCGACTTCATCCCCCGAAGACGGGCAACATCACGTCAGACCGTGTCTTTATCCCGCATCGCTATGCCCCGCGCACTGCGGGATTCTATCCAGCTGAGGGTGCCCCCGGTCCCTCGCTTTTGGGGACCGGGGATAACCACCGACTTCATCCCCCGAAGATGGGCAACATCACGTCAGACCGTGTCTTTATCCCGCATCGCTATGCCCCGCGCACTGCATCACGCCCAGAAACCGCACCCACGGTCCCACGGCTTCGCGCACCTGGTGCGCCATGATCCGCGAAATCTGATGCAAGTGCGTCAAGTCGTGCGCCGCCCACGTAGCCAGCAATTCAGACAAGGTGACCGTGCCAAGTGTCGGATGCTTTGCCCGCCGCTCCAGATCCTCCGCCGTCAGCTTCAGCGCGCGCAATTCCTCCAGACCTTTCGCGCGAGCCCGCGTAAAATCGTCCAGGAGTTGCGGCAGCGTTTTGCTTCCCTTGTAGCGCACATGCCCCTCACGGTCGAACGGCGGAAAAGGCTCGCTCTCGTCCCCATGCAAAATGTGGCGAGCCCGCGGCATCCAGTCCTCATGTTCGCAATGAATCAGGTGCGCGACGACAGTGCTCACGCTCCACGTGTCCCCGCCTTCATTCGTTTCCGTCCAAACCTCCGGCAATCCCCGCAGCAGCGCGTCCAACGCCGCCGGCGTCCGCTCCAGCAACGCGATCGCGTTCTCAAATTCGTACTTCATTTCTCTCTCCTCAGCAAAAGTATCTCGCAACGACGACCTGTGAACTGCGAACTGTTCTCTGCCTTCATGGTCCCCTGGTCCCTACGTCCCTCGTGTCATGTCCCGGAAGTTCGCAACATAACTGACCGGTCATCCTGAGCGAGTCCCGGCGCGCCGGGACGAGTCGAAGGACCTGCATTTCGGGGCTTCGACATCTGCCACGAAATTCTGGGACGCAACACTAGTCCTGTCTCAAACGCAACAACGGCCCGGGAACTCGCGTTCCCAGGCCGCTGCCGGTGATCTGTTGGGATTGGACTAAGGCCATCGCGCTTCTGCGATCGCCAGGGCCATGACAGAGAGACCTCCGCCAGGTCTTACCTGAGTCTTGGGCGCGATGCCCTAGGCCTCAGTCACCTCACGTAAGTTACAACTCGAAGAATCTTTGCTCATAGGCTGGATCATCCTCCTTTCCCGTGTAAAAACAAATTACGGTGAATGCCGCCGCAAAGTCAAGCGCCGCGCTTCCTACTCCCTACTCCCTACTCCCTATTCCCTGCCTTTACACAACCGCTCCGCCCATTTGCGGATCGCTTCCGGCGTCACTCGCTCACCCGCGGCCTCGCTCGCCGCCAGTTGAATCGCCAGGCTGCCCACGGTTGAGCTTTCGGTTTCGCCGATCTCAACCTTCAGCCCCGTCTGCTTCTCCGTCAGTTCGATCAGCAATTTATTCCGTGTCGCTCCGCCGATCATGTGAATGCGATCCAGCTTGCGGCCCAGCATTTTCTCCAGATTCGCCAGCGCCGATGCGTAGCGCAGCGCCAGGCTCTCGAAAATCGTCCGCGCAAAAAGCGGCTCGTTGCCGGGCACATCGGGAATGGCATCAAATCCCAGCCGAACTAATTCGCTATTGATACGCTCCGGCATTCCCGAATCAAGCATCAGCGTCGGCGCATCCATGTCCAACACACCAATTGCCGCGGCACTGCGCGCGGCAGATTCTTGGACGAGTGTCTCAATGGACCACGGCCTTCCCTCCGCCGCCCACCCATCCATGCACTGCTTCAACACCCACATGCTGTTAATGAGCGAGTGAAAAAGCAACCCGCCGCCCGCCGCGCCGATGTTGGTGTACCCTGCGTCGAAAGCGTGCCGCGTGGTCACCGGCGTCTGCGTGATGGTGCCCACCAGCGACCACGTGCCCGAGCTGACATACGCCGCCGAGTTCAAGTCCGTGGCAATGCCCGCGATGGCGCTCGCCGTATCGTGCGTGGCCGGCGCAATAATCTGCGTGGCGCGAAACGCATCGAGCCCCGCCAGCGGTCCCGTAATCGGCCCCAGCACCGTGCCAGTCGGCACCAGCGGCGGAGCCGCTTCCACCGCCAGGCCCAGCATCGCGAACAATTCCGCATCCCACGTACCGGTCTTCAGATTCACGAGGCCCGTGTGGCTGGCGTTGGTGTACTCGCCCACTCGCCGCCCGCTCAACCAATAAAGCACGTACTCCGGAAACATCACCCACGGCGCGCGCGGATCGATTCCCTCGCCGGGATCGGCTATCAGCTGATACACGGTGTTGAGATTGAGCGGATACGCGCCCGTGCGCTGATAAATGTCGAAGGGAGAAATGATCGCGTCCGCAGCCTGCTTGCTTTTAACCGTGCGCTCATCGCGATAGCAGAAGGGCTCGCGCAGCATCGAGCCATCCGGCGCCAGGCGCACATAGTCGACCGACCAACTGTCCACACCAATCGATGCGATGCCTTCAGGCGCGACCGCCGCGGCCTTGCGCAGACCATCTTCAAGACCTGCCAGAATCTGCTCGAGCGGCCAATAGAGCGTGTCGCCGCGATGCCGGGGCCCGTTCGGAATGCGATGTATAACTTCGACTGCCGGTTTTCCGTCTACCCAGCGAAGCAGCGAAACCCGGCAGCTCTCCGCGCCTAAATCAATGGCAACTCGTGCAGCATCTTGCATGACCGCAGCAGTTCCTCATTTCCCTCAGCGCTGAAACGCCTCGGTCAATCCGCCGTCCACGGGAATCACGTGTCCCGTAGTGCAGCGCGCCCGAGGACTGGCCAGGAAGAGGATAGCCTCCGCGCAATCGGCTGGATCGATGGCCTTATTGGTCAACGTGCGCTCGGCATAGAACGCGGCCAAACGGCTGCGAAGCTCCTCATCACTGAACGATTCCCGGAAAGGAATATTGTACTTCGTCAGCGAAGCGCGCAGCCGGTCGCGTCCGAACATGGTCGATCCCTTCACCACCGTGGCCGGACTGATGCCATTAACGCGCACATTCGGCGCCATGCTCACCGCCAGCTCGCGAATCAAATGCGAGAGCGCCGCTTTGCTCACGTCGTAGGCCTCGCTGCCGCGTTTGGCCACCACCGCGTTCGCTGAACTGGTGAAGACGATGTTGCCGTGCAGTCCCTGTTCCTCAAACAGCGAAGCCGCCTCGTCGGCCAGCAGAAAATTCGCCGTCACATTCACCGCCAGCGTCTCGCCCCACATGTCGTCGGGAATCACACCGTCAGCCGTGGCCGGAAACAGCGCCGCGGTGTTGATGAGAATGTCGATGCCGCCAAAAGCCAGCGAAGCCGCGTCCAACATGGCGCGAATCGATTCGCGGCTGCGAATGTCCACCGCCGAACTGCCCGTTAATTCGGGCGACGTCACCGACGCCAGCTCCATGGCCACCTGCGCTGCGCCCTCGGAATTGCGGTCGGCAACAAAAACATGCGCGCCGCGCGTCGCCGCCAGGTGCGCCACTTCGCGGCCGATGCCGCTGGCTCCGCCCACCACCAGCGCCACGCGCCGGCTCAGCTCCTTCTCCGGCGGCTGGCGGCGAATCTTCGCCTCTTCCAGCGCCCAGTACTCGATGCGAAACGCCTCTATGGCCGGCAGCGCCACATAATTCGAGTGCACTTTGAAGCTGGTCGGATCCATTCCCGGCTGGCACTGCGGCACCGGCCCCGTCACTACTCCATCGCCCAGCAGGCTCGCACCCTCCATCACGTGAATGGCGTTGGCATAGAACTCGCCCGTGATGCGCGCCTCGATCTTGTTCTTGCCGAAGCTGAACATGCCCATCCCCGGAATCAGCACCACCGTGGGGCTGGCATCGCGCAGCGCCGGCGAATCCTCGGTCGCGAATGTGCTGTAATACGCGCGGTACTGATCGCGGTAATCCGACAGCGCGATGTCGATCTGGTTCTTCAACCCATTCAAGTCTTCATTGGCTTCCCAAGGCACAAACAACGGCCGGATCTTGGTGCGGATAAAGTGATCCGGGCAGCTCGTTCCCAGGAATGCCAGTTCTCTCGCATCTACAGAATCGATAAACTGCAGCACATCCGCGGCGTCGCTGAAGCTCGCAATGAAACGGTGCTTCGCGCTAATGCGCCCACGCAAAAATGGAGCAACCTTCGCCGCCAGCTCTTTGCGATCAACCCGCGCCCGCTGGGCCTCGCCGCCAAACCGCACCTTGCCCCGCCCATGCCGCGCAATAAACTGCCCCAGTTGGTCGATCACCGTCAGCGTGTTCAAGTAGCACTCGCGTTGCGTCTGGCCCCAGGTAAATAGCCCGTGCCCGCCCAGCACAATCCCGTCGCAGTCAGGATTCTCCTTAACGGCCCGCTTCATCATCATGGCCAGTTCAAAGCCCGGCCGCTGCCAAGGCACCCACACCAGCCGGTGGCCAAACTCGCGATTGAACTCGTCCATTTTGGCTTTGCCATTGGCGCTCGCCGCCAGCGCAATCGCCCAATCCGGATGCAGATGATCCACGTGCGGAAACGGCAAAAATCCGTGCAGCGGCGTGTCAATCGACGCAGCCACGGGATTGTTCTTGAACGCGCACAGCGGATACATCGCCACCATCTCGTCTTCCGTATCCACGCCATGGTACCTGCGCTCGAGCTGCAGCAGCTTCTTCATGTAGAGCGTGGCAAAGCCCGTCCGCTTGATCGAACCCAGGTCGCCGCCCGAGCCCTTCACCCAAAGCACTTCCACCGGCTCCCCCGTCAGCGGATCGGCTTCCATGATCTTCGAGCTGGTGTTGCCTCCGGCAAAATTGGTAATGCGAAGGTCCGACCCAAGCAGGTTCGAGCGATAACGCAGGAGCTCAGGTTCATCGAGAGTGGCCGCAACCGCGGGGTTCCAACGGTCCTCAAGGAATTGCAATACAGGGGAAGCTGTAGCAGTTGTCATAGGGTAGGCGCCCTCCACGGGGAAGTGTGCGAGCACACATCCATTTTACAGCCACAAGCCGTCAGGAAACCGTCTTATTCGCGGAATTCGAGGGCAGAGGTGGGGCGCCCGACGCTACGATCACCCAGAATCTTGTCGATTGCCACAAATATTACCGACGCCTCAACCAAGGCTATCGGAACGACAATCAGCACCGAGCGAAACGGAAAAATTGAGCGTATCACGTAAAGAAATAGGCCATGCACGACAAGGGCTGCCGAAATACAAATCCAGAAAGCCCGGCGATTTCTCTCCGACCAAAAGTGCAGGAATAGGGACCCAAAGACCATGATCGTGTACAGCACCATCTGAATGGCCGGGTGCCCCCGGTCCCTCGCTTTTGGGGACCGGGGAAGCCCCAAAACCCCAGCAAAGCCAACTACCCCCTACCGGCCGCTCCCCACTCCCTGCCCCACCAGCGCCGCCTCCTCGCGCTTCGCACTATGCGCCTTCGCCTCATCCCCCAGCGTCTCCGGCGTCACCGCCTTATGGTGCACGTAGTTATAAGGAGGCACCGTGTACCCCCGCAAAATCGCAATCCCCAACTGAATCAGCCGCGGCCCATACGTTTCCGGCTCGTGCGAAATCGACCCAACGATAGCGCTCGTGCCGCGCCGCATCTCTTCCATCACCTCGGGAATGCAATCCTGCCCCACGATAGCGAACTTTTCTTCCTGACCGGCCTCGCGCACCGCATCCAGCACACCCAACGCGCTCGAATCCGTAGCCGCAGCCACCAGCGTATGCTCGCCGGGCCGGCAACTGCGCAGCAGTTCCGTCATCGCTTTGTGGCTGGCCGCGCGCATGCCTCGGCCCTCGATCTGCACAAACTGCTCGGGCGCAAGCTCCTTAAACCGCTCGCGAATCCCATCGAAAGCCCCCGTGATGCGGTTCTGCACAAAGCTGCCCGCCTCAATAAACCCCACGCCCACCACGCGGTCCACCTTGCCCTTCCACTTCCGCTGCGCATACTGCGCCAGAACCGACGCCGCTTCGTACCCCACTTCGAAGTTATCCACGCCGAAGTAAGTCGAATTGGGGTGAGGCACGTCGATCGCGACCAGTGGAATGTCCGCCTTCTTGAAAATATGCGCCACCCTCGGCGCCGCCGCTTCCTCCACCTGGAACTCCAGCACCAGGTCCACGCGCTTGGCCACAAATTCCTCGGCATTCCTTACAGCCACTGCCGGGTCGTACCTGTTGTCGAGCAACAGCAACTCCACGCCCGACGCCGCAGCCGCTGCAGTCACGCTTTGCGCCACAGCTTCTGAGTAAGGCATCTCCGCGCTCTGTACGGCAAAGCCGAAGCGCAACCGCCGCGGTCGCGAAACTAACCGGTACTGCCCGCTCGGCGTTTGCGCCAGGTAGCCGCGATGCACCAGCGTTTTCAAAATTCGGTAAACGCTGGTCTTCGAAATATTGGTCTTCTGGTAAACGTCTTCCAGTGTCAGCGAAGCGCTTTCCTGTTCGAACAGCTCGATCACGTCGAGCGCCTTCGAAAGAATCGGAATCAGGTACAGCCGTTTGATCTTAGCCTTGGCCAACCCACACCTCCGCACCGATGTCCCTAATGAAACTCCGGCTTCACAACATCATAGAACAACTGTGCCGGGAATGACTTAGAAGCCCTGGGACCGAGGAAACAACGGGCCTCACCAGGCAATTCTTTTCAGGCCCTGGACCGCGTCGAAGTGCTGATCCTGACTCATCACTGGGAGCCGGTGCTGGCGGCAGAGAGCGGCGATCCACAAATCGTTTGAGGGGATCGGCAGACCGGCTTTCTTGAGTTCGGCGCGAATCTGCGCG
Organism: uncultured Acidobacteriota bacterium; assembly: GCA_963830785.1. Lineage (GTDB taxonomy): Bacteria > Acidobacteriota > Terriglobia > Terriglobales > Acidobacteriaceae > Telmatobacter. Next base: position 94,949 of record CAWHNV010000040.1, on the reverse strand, counting down.
TAATGGCCAGCGGTATCGTCGTCGACCGGCAAGACGCGCGTCGCAGCGATAAGTTCCCCAAGCCACTTTTCGTACTCGTTGCGCCGCCGCGACTGCGCAATTCCGAAGCGAAATTCGCCCAGGACAATAACCGGCAGTTCGATTGTTGCCGCCTGGCTGAAGATACGAACAGCCGCGGCCTCATTGTCGGCTACTGCGGAAAGAGCGTTGGTATCGAGAATCACTTGGGGATCACTTCCAATCCTCGGGCTCGATATTTTCAAACTCTTTTTTCATGATTCCGTTGATGCGCAGCGTCTCTTTGTGAAGATGTTTAAGACCGCCCGCCAGCCTGACCCAGGGCTTCTCTCCCTTTTGAGCCGTGCCGGCCAATTTCTCTTCGACCGCTTCCGTGACAAAGACGCGCAGGGCAATGCCCCGCTGGGCCGCGACCGATTTGGCCTGGCGGAAGATCGGGTCGGGAATTTCGAGCGTGGTCTTCATTTGAATTAGATTGTCCCATATTTATGGGAACAGGGTCAACTTGCCCAGAATTGCCGGACAGCAAGAACCTTATCTATCTCCGGCCAGCTAAAAGCTAATAGCTAACAGCTAGAAGCTGCCCTTCACGCGTAACTACTCACCGCCGAACTCCGGCTACCCCGCTCCTTAGCCGCGCGCTCCACATAGCCGCTCTCCTTCAACGCCGCCAGCGGATCGCCCGGCAGCCCCCGCGCCTCGCGCCACGCCCGCAAAACCGGCCGCACATCGGTCCAGAACGCGCCGCGATAGAGTTCTTCGGCCGCCACCAGATCGCAGCTTTGCTGCAGCCCGACCAGCTGCCTGCGATCCACCAGCGCCGCCTTCAGATAAAGCTCCTGCGCCGTCACCACGGTCTGCACCATCGCCTCCATCTTGCCCTTCAAGTTGTGGCTCTGGTCGATCATGTACGCGATGTCGATGCCCAACCCTTCGTCCGTGGCCGCATGAATCTCGTGGAAGATGCGGAAAATCTGGTAGGGATCGATCGAGCCCAGCGTCAGATCGTCGTCGGCATAGCGCCGGTCGTTAAAGTGGAACCCGCCCAACATATTGGTGTGCAGCAGCCACGCCACAATCTGCTCGATATTCTGCGCGTTGTAATGATGGCCGGTATCCACCAGCACCCGCGCCTGCGTCCCCGCAAACCGCGCCAGGTGGCTCGACATGCCCCAGTCGGCAATATCGGTATGATAAAAAGCCGGCTCGAACGGCTTGTACTCAACGAGCAGCCGCTGATAGTGCGCCAGGTGGCTATGCGAAATGTGCAATGCCTCCTCTAGCCAGCCAATGCGCTTGCGCATGCTTTGCGTGCCCGGGTAATTCGAGCCGTCCGCCATCCAAAGCGAGATGTCGCGCGACTCCAGAGCCTTCGCAATCGCAATCGAATCCAGCATGTGGTCGAGTGCCTTCTGCCGGATCTCCGCTGCCGGATTGCACAGCGAGCCGTACTTATACTCCTGGTCTTGAAACAGATTAGGATTGATCGACCCCGACCTCACGCCGAAGCGCTTCTCGAGCCGCTTCACTTCAGCCACATCTTTCACGCCATTGGGCAAATCCCAAAGCACATGCAGCGCCACCGTCGGCGTCACGCCGGTCAACTTGTTTACTTCTCCGGCGTCGGCAAACTTCTCTTCAATCGTGGTCGCGGCCGCAGCTTGCACAAACTTGCCAAAGCGCGTCCCCGTGTTCGCGAATCCCCACGAGGGAATTTCGATCTTGAAAGAATCCAGCGCCTTGAAGGCCAGATCCTGCATTGCCGATTCTGAAAGTTTCATAGTTCTCCCCTCAAATCCGCAGCGTGAGTCCCATCATTCTTAGCCCCTACGCCCGTCTTCTGTGCCCTAATCTCTGTTCCCTGAACCCTGCCTCTTGATTTCGCCGCGTAAATACTGTTGTAATCCTGAGCGCAGCCCGTCGCGGCGGACGAAGTCGAAGGACCTGCGGTTGCTTTCCCACTCCCAATTCACCACAAACATCCCGTGCCCCATCCTTTCGCGTTTTTTGCGAAAGGGTGGGAAACCACAAATCCCAACCCGGTTCTCTCAACCCACCGCGAGCCTTCGACTCGCTCAGACCCCCTCAGTCCTTCACCAGAATCACATTCAAAAACCGCGGCCCATGCACGCCCTTGATCCGCGTCATCTCAATGTCCGCCGTCGCACTCGGCCCAGAAATCCAAGTCACGAGCTTCGGCAGCTTCCCCGCCTTCTGTTCCCTATTCCCTGTTCCCTGTTCCCCGCATCTCTCAAAATACTCCGGCAGCGTCTCCACCACCTGGCTCGCTCGCACCACGCACAAATGCCAGTCCGGCAGCAGAGTAATCACGCGCCTGCCCTCCGCCGGGCCGTGATGCAAAACAATGGTGCCTGAGTCGGCCACACCGCAGAAACACGCTGTCACCACTCCCTCGGCCTGCTCCACTTCCTGAACTTCCAGATTGCGGTCGATCTTCCACTCGAAACCGTCTGCAAGCCACTCCGCCGGCAGCCCTTCCGGCGCCACAAACCGACGTCGTCCGCTGGCCGCCAGCTGCGCCGTAATCGCCGCCGCCAGCCCATCCGGCTCGCATTCCACAACTTCCGCATCGTATTCCCGCAACCGCTCAACGAAGCGCTCGAGACGAGCGTTGACCGTCATATCGCCCCGCCGCACATAATCCCGCGGGATCTCTGGATGCGCTTCCGCGACCCTCGCCGCGCCATTCCGCGATGCGGACCCGGAAGTAGCAACCCGAATAGCTTCGAGAATTTTCTTGCGGCTATCGGCCACTGCGCTCATCCTGCCTTAGCTCCCCCGATGTAGCGCCGGTCTCCAGACCGGCTGTAGCGCGGGCGTCCACGCCCGCGCCTGTTCAATGACCATACGAAATCACACGTTCAAAGCACCGGTCTTCAATCCTTAGTCCCTTAGTCCCGAGTCCCGACGTCCCTGCTCTTCCACCATTCGTGGAAGGTTTGGCCCGGCAGCCCGCGCAAATCCCGCGTCTGCGTCCACTTCCCACCCACGCTCGGCAGCGAATGAATCCATCCATCTTTGCGCGTGAATAATTTCGCGCCGATCCGCCCCGCCCATTGCGCGAAATGAAACAGCCAAGCCCGCGAAAAAATCAAATTCGCCACGCGCATCCCAAGATACATAGGATCGAAAAACTTGCCCACCGTGTGCCGTTCCTGATCCGTAACCCGCGCCCGCAGGTCGATCAGAATCTCCGGAATATTGATCTTCACCGGGCACACTTCGTAGCACGCCCCGCACAGCGACGACGCAAAGGGCAGCGACTGCGCGTGCTTCAACTGCTCCAGTTGCGGCGTTAGAATCGCTCCAATCGGTCCCGGATACACCGACCCATACGCGTGCCCGCCCGTCTGCCGGTACACCGGGCAAGTATTCATGCACGCCGCGCAGCGAATGCACCTCAGCGTCTGCCGCTCCGTCTTGCGCCCCAGAATCGACGCGCGCCCGTTGTCCAGCAGCACCACGTGGAAATTCTGCGGCCCGTCGCCCCCCCGTCCTTCGTCCTTTGTCACGCCCGTCCACAGCGAGGTGTACGGACTCATGCGCTCGCCCGTCGCCGACCGCGCCAGCAGTTGCAACATCACCTCGAGGTCGGCAAACCGCGGCACCACCTTCTCGATCCCCGCCAGCGTAATCAGCGTCCGCGGCAGCGTCAGGCACATGCGCCCGTTGCCTTCGGACTCCACAATCGCCACGCCGCCCGTCTCGGCCACCAGAAAATTCGCCCCGCTGATCGCCGTCGGAATCGACAGGAATTTTTGCCGCAAATAATTCCGCGCCGCCGCCGTCAGCGCCTTCGGCTCATCGCTTAGGCCCTTAATCCCCATTGCCCGAGAAAATATCTCCCGCACTTGCGCGCGATTCACGTGCAGCGCCGGAACCACAATATGCGAAGGCTCTCCATTCCCCAGTTGCAGAATGATCTCCGCTAGATCCGTCTCATAAGCGCGCACCCCCGAGCCCTCAAGAAACGGATTCAGCTGAATCTCCGCCGAAGTCATCGTCTTGATCTTGATGACTTCGTCCGCCTTTTCCGCGCGCAGAATTTCGAGAATGATCTTCCGCGCCTCAGCCGCATCCGCCGCCCAGTGCACTTGCCCGCCCGCCGCCGTGCAGCGTTCCTCAAACTGCTCCAGGTACGCGCCTAGATTCTCGAGCGTCTCGTCTTTGATGGCTGCCGCCGCCGCACGCAGTTCCTGCCAATCCGTCTTCTCTGCCACCAGCCGCGCCCGCTTGGCCTGGATCACATCAATCGCGTGCGCCACGTTCTTGCGCAGTTGCACATTGCGCAGCACCGGCAGCGCCGCCACGGGAAACGACGCCGCCAGCGCCGGATCCAGCACGGGATGGTCGGCCAAATGCTCGGTCCCCGCACTCATCCCACCACCTCCGCCGGCTGTCTCCTGCGTGCTGGCCAGTATCTGCGCCATGTGAATCGTCCTCATCGGCGCATACTCGCGGTGCATCGCCCCGCCCAGGTGCATCAGGCAGCTATTATCCAGCGCCGTGCAAAATTCCGCCCCTGTCGCCAGCACGTCTTCGAGCTTCACCGTCAGCATCGCCGACGACACATCGCCATTTTTTACGGAAAAGGTCCCGCCAAACCCGCAACACCGGTCCAGATTCGCAAGCGGCACCAATTCCATCCCGCGGACCTTGGCCAGCAACCGAAACGGCCGGTCGCCCAGGTGCAGCGCTCGCAGCCCGTGGCAACTCGCGTGGTAGGTCACGCGGTGCGGAAAATACGCGCCTACATCCTCCACACCCAATTTGTCGATCAGGAACTCGCTCAGCTCATAAACCCGCGGCAGCAGCGCCGCAAAATCCCGTCGCAGCCCCTCATTGCCCAGCTCCTCAAACAGCCCCGGGTACTGGTCGCGCATCATCGCCACGCACGACGACGACGGAATCACCACCGTCTCGGCATCCGCATACAACCGCACCAGCCTCTTAGCCTGGCTGAACGCCTCGCCGCGGAAGCCCGTATTCGCATGCATCTGTCCGCAGCAGGTCTGCCCGGCGCGAAACTCCACCTCCACGCCCAGCCGCTCCAGCAAACTCACTACAGCGCGCCCTGTCTCCGGATACAGCGTGTCGTTATAGCACGTAATAAACAACGAAGCGCGCATCGATCCACTCATCCATGAAAAATAGAACAGTATCAGCTAAGAAATCGCATCATAAACCCTAGCCAATCACTTGTCTATTGCAACCCCGTGCCTATTGAAGGCTCCTGACCCGCACATTCCCGCGTCGCCGCCTCCGTCCAACACCCCCGCAGTACCCGTCTCCTCGTTCCCTTAGTCCGCAGCCCCGAGTCCCGAGTCCCTTAGTCCCGAGCCCCTGTCTTCTCGTTCCCCGCCCCAGTCAACCTTCCCCCATCCCCCTCGTCTAACTCTACGAGTTAGCCCGCCTTTTCCACCGAAAGGCGGATCCACCTCTATTTTTCATCCGGCTTCATACGTTGGTATTGGTCAGGGATGCGCAGCATCGCGGGTAGCTTTTTCAGACCGCCCGTCGCAATCCGGTCACCCGCGCCCAACCGGGCAGCGAGTGCCCGCGCGTATCCTGTACCCTGCCTTCGTGAGCCATGGGCCAGCCGCCGCCGTATGATGGTCTTGTCTCCAACTCGTCCCATGATCGCTATCCTATCCGGCCCCATGCCGGTTTTTCTCACACGCACGGCAACTCTCCTCCCATTCGTGGGTCTTTCTCAAGAAAGGGTCCAGGACCAATCTCTATGATCACGCTTCGTTCTCTCCCCCTGTACGCCTCCCTGTGCATCTTGGCCGGTACCTTCGTCTTTCCAGTCGCCTTGCAAGCGCAAGGAGTCGCGCCCGCCGTCCGCATTGTCAGCCGCATCGATGATTCCCAGCTCGTCACGCTCCGCGGCAACACTCATCCCGCCGCCAACGCCAAAAACGACCAGGGCAAGGTCGCCGACAGCCTTCCCATGACCGATCTCATCCTGGTCCTCAGCCGCGATCCCGCGCAGCAGGCCGCCTTTGACGCCTACGTGACCGGCGAATACGACCAGAACTCGCCCAACTACCACCAGTGGCTCACGCCCGACCAGGTAGGCTCGGAATTCGGTCCCTCCCAAACCGACATCCTCACCATCACCAACTGGCTCACCGGCCACGGCTTCACCGTCTCGCAGATCCCCCGCGACCACATGTCCATCCGCTTCAGCGGTACGGCCGCCCAGGTCGAGAGCACCTTCCACACCGAGATTCACAACCTCACCGTCAACGGCCATGCCCACATCGCCAACATGACCGACCCCCAAATCCCCGCCGCCCTCTCCACCGTTGTCGTCGGCGTCAAGGCCCTGCACAACTTCTTCCCCAAGCCCGAGCACCACATGGGCCAGACAGTCCAACGAGACGCGTCCTCTGGCAAATGGGTGCGGCTGGCGCCGAACGCCACAGCAAGCGCGGCAACACCGGCGGCCCCCGCGATCTCTCTCAAACATCCGGCGATTTCGGCATCACCATCAGCGAGCACTGGAGCAGTCAAGCCGCAATACGGCATCAGCGTCGGCGGATCGAGCCCTTACGACGTTGAGGATGTGGACCCCTGGGATTTCGCCACCATCTACAACATTCTTCCCCTCTGGAACAAGAGCTCGCCCATCGACGGCACCGGACAGACCATCGCCATTGCAGGAACCAGCGACATCGACGTCGGGCAGACCTCAGGCTCAGAAGCCACCAACGGACAAGCCGGCGCCAACGGCAATAACGACGTCCTCACCTTCCGCACTTATTTCGGCCTGCCCATCGGCAACGCGGCCAATACACCCAAGCGCATATCCGGAAACAGCGAGCCCCTCACCGTCTGCACCGATACCACTGGCGACTACCCTTATTCCGACAATCCATGCGGCATCGACGATCTGACTGAAAACTCGCTCGACGTCGAGTGGTCTGCATCCATCGCCAAGAATGCGCAGATCATCCTCGTCGCCAGCTACCCAGCTTCGCAAACGGACGACAACCTCTACGATTCGGAGAGTTACATCGTCGACAATCTCACCGCACGCATCATGAATGTGAGCTATGGCGTGTGCGAGCTGAGTAACGGCACTGCGGGCAATGTGCAGTACTACAACCTATGGCAAACAGCCGCAGCGGAAGGCATCTCCGTATTTGTCGCCGCGGGAGACTCCGGTTCAGCTTCCTGCGATGACGGCTACACTTGGGCAGCGTCCGGGCTCACCGTAAGCGGCCTTGCCTCCACTCCGTGGAACACGGCGGTGGGAGGGACGGACTTCAACTGGTGCAACCCCGACACCGCCAATGGTTCAGCAAATACAGAATGCCCCGCGGGACCTTATTGGAGCAGCACTCCAATTACCAGCCAGGGTTCAACCGTAGCGGTCACATCCGCATTGGGCTACGTTCCGGAGGTGCCATGGAACGAATCCTGTGCCAATCCGCTCTCGCTGAAATGGGTGCAGGATGCTGCTCTCACTATCTACGGCCAATACGGCTATGTATCCTCTGATATCACGAGCACCGAACAGGCATGCAATTTCTTACTCGATGAAGACTACACGGGCTACTCCGGCGGGGTCCCCGGCCTCGGGACGGCGTACTCCTACATCCTTTATCTCCTTGAAACCGTGGGCGGCAGCGGCGGAGCCAGCAACTGCGTCGTAGGCACACCAGTTACCAACCCCAATACTGGAGAAATGAGCGGCTGCACCGCCAGCACTGGAGTCGGCTCCACTGGCCCCACCAATAACCCCGATACCAATGCCCCACAGGCTGCGCTTCCTACATACAACAACGGCTGGCCTAAGCCCAGTTGGCAAACCGGCGTCTCCGGCATCCCGACAGACGGCGTGCGCGATCTGCCCGACGTCAGCTTCTTCGCTTCCGACGGATACGTTTCCTCGAGCGCCTACCTCATCTGCGTCTCCGAAGCAAACAGCGGCAATGCCCCATGCACTTACTCCACCTATTCCGAGCCGTTCTACCAGGAAGTGGGCGGAACCTCGGTCGCAACCCCGGCAATGGCGGGCGTCATGGCGCTTATCAACCAGAAGACGGGGGCCACACAAGGCTTCGCAAACCCCGAGCTCTACAAACTGGCGGCGACGCAGAGTTCGAACGGCTACGGCGCCTGCAGCGCTGAGACCGTGAGCGCCAGCAGCCCGACCTGCATGTTCAACGACATTGACCAGGAAACCAATGCAATGCCCTGCGATGCCGCGGATGTCACTCCGAACTGCACAGCGTCTTACAGCACTCTCGGCTATTCCGACGCAGAGTATGGGCTCGGCATCCTGACCGGTTATAACGCCACCACGGGTTTCGACCTAGCCACCGGCCTGGGCTCGCTGAACGTGGCCAATGTGGTGAATGCCTGGACCGCGACAACAGGCACGGCGACACCAACCGTCACTGTTACGCCGCAGTTCTCCAGCATCAACTCCAGTAACTCGCTCAGCGTAACCGTAACCGTGGCCGGCGCCACGGGCGCGCCGCAGGATCCGAACGGACAGACCATCGTGCCCACAGGCACTGTCACGCTGTCCGCCACAAACACATCCGGCGGCACCTATTCCACCTCAGGAACACTCGGCAGCAACGGCACCGTCACGTTTACGATTCCGGCCGGCACCCTTCCCGGCACAATCGCCGGCCAACCCGACACACTCACCGCTAGCTACGCGGGCGACGTAGACTACGCGGCGAAAACCGGTACGGGGTCCGTCACTGTCACCGTCGTCAGCCTCCCAATGCCGACCGTCAGCGTAACCGCGTCTCCCACTTCCATCGACACGAACGCCGCACTTACCGTGACAGTATCAGTGACGGGTTCAAACGGGAGCCCGAACGGAGGAACCGTTGCCATCTCGGGCGATGGCTACACGTCCTCGGCGGAAACCATTGGAACCAGCCCGTCTTGCACCAGCAACACCAGTTGCGTGTTCACCATCCCTGCAAATACCCTGACCGCCGCAAGCAACGTAGTGTTCACGGCAACATATGGCGGAAACAGTTTCTACGAAAGCAACACTGGCACGAGCAACGCGGTCACCGTTACTGAATCCAGCTTCACTCTCACGCCCGGCACGCCCAGTTCGTCTAGCGTCACGCCGGGCCAATCCGCAACAGTTACGGTCACGGCAGCCCCGACCGCCGGTTACACCGGAACCCTGACCCTGACCTGCGCGCAGACCAAAACCACGGCAAGCGGCGGCGACGGCACCAGCTGCACCAGCAGCGGGAACGGCCAGATCAACCTCGGAACTTGCAGCGGTGCCAGTTGCAGCGTGACATTCACCATCGGCACCTACGCGCCCGTCACCGCGGACCTGGTGCGCCCCAACCTACCCGGCGGCGGCAACAGGGGCCCGGGCGGCCGTGAATTACTGGGAGCAGGCTCGGGAGCGATTCTGGCCGTTCTGGTTTTCTTCGGCATCCCGGCGCGCCGGCGTAGCTGGCGCTCCATGCTCTCCGTCCTCGCCGTCATGGTCGCAATCGGCGCCCTGGCAAGCTGCGGCGGAGGCAGCAGCAACACCGGCGGCGGAGGAGGCCAAAATGATCCCGGCACAACCGCCGGAACCTACACCTTCACCGTCACCGCATCCGCCAGCCCGTCCGTCACCCCCACCGTCACCCAAACCTTCACAATCACAGTGAACTAAGAGTCTCGATCAATCACACCCCATCGGGCCCTCCGCCAAACCGGAGGGCCCGATCCTTTTGCGCCGCCCCGCGCCCGACACCATGTAGCGCCAGTCTTCCACCGGCTGCGGAGAAAACTCGATTCAACGAGCTTTGTAACAAAGGCACGGCTTCAGCCGGGCCAACAAGGTCAGCGGAATGGTCCGGGCTTCAGCCCCTGCCAATCCAATTTTGCCGGATTCGCTTCGATCTCCTTCCACAGCCTCCCCAGACTCGAATCGGCCCCGATTTCCCTGGGAAGGTGTTTTCCCCGATTCCCATGCAAAAAATTGCACACATCCCGTCAACTTGCTTTTTAACTAGCTGATTCCTATAGCCTCCCATGTGGATGGCGAACTGCTCAAAAGTCTGACGGCTTCACTTTGCCTAGCCTAAAACCCGAGCCGCAACCCCCCATGGGCTAAGTCACCTATCTAGACGCCCACCCCCATTCGGACAGCGCAACGACTCGGCGAAAGTGAGAATCTGATGCAAAAGAGCATCTACCGCGCGCTCCTGATTCTGGCATTGCTGGTCCCCCTCTCACGTCTGTCCTTTGCCGACGACACATTTGCCGTCAGCGGCACCATTTCAGACAGTGGAGACGTCGAGTCCGGGGAAATAGGCATTCCGTACCTCACATCAAACGGGGTCCTCGGGGGTTGGGAAGGGGGGTCGGGCGTCACCTGGGGCGCCTTTAACAACCTCTGGACAATCGGGAGTGTTGAAGGGACAGTCATTAGTCTCCAAGGTTTTTCGGGTGCCAGCTGGACCTTTGAAGGCATCTCCGGCGGAGAATCTTACGGAACATTTGATGTTTCGGCCGGTGGGTGCATCGTTGAGGAAAGCGGGTGCGCTGGGGCTCAGGGAACATGGAGCGGCGATCTTTATCTCGAAGACGACTCGGGGACAACGCTCTTCGAGATACAAATGTCCGGCACTGCAACGGCCTCTTTTGGCGGAACATACTTCTCAAATTTGGACGCACTCGATTTAATCAGCGGGACTGCCGACGTGACCGGCGGGGGCCAGGTTGTCTACGAAGCGCCCTGTGTTCCCGAACCGAGCACGCTGACACTCATGATGATTGCAGGTATCGCCTCAATTCTCGCCAAACGATTCCGCCGCACCTGTGCCGCGCAAAATTAGGACCATGCCGTGTGCCCCACATCTCGTCCGCCGCGGCGGATGAGATGTGGGAAAGCACGAACCAATCCGGCGCCTGCTTCCTCATCCTTTTAAATGCTTCCATCGAACCCTCCCGCGGGCCCACTCCTCCGCGACGTTCCCGATTTTCTTGCCCCGCCTTGCAGATAATTCCCCTGCCCCAGCGCACAATGGTTCTATGCAGATCGAACCCGATCTCCGGCCAGCCCCTGATCGAGCCCCATACGAATCTCAGCGCGCGCGGAAATTAATGAAAGAAAAAGCACCCACCCATACCCCGGTAGGGTATCAGACAATTTTGCATCAAGTTATTTACTTTCAACCAGATCGGCCCATAAATCACGCTAAAGTCCTTCCAACCCAGAACGACGAAATGCACCGTTCTCGTTGCAATGTCAGACATCCGCCCGGTCCGTGCCACCCCCTCCCCCCTCCCCCCTCCCCCCCTACCCCCGACCAAAATTAAATAAAGAAAAAGTCGAAAAACGGCCTGTGAAACTGTGGGGCTCGCAACCAACGCAGAATCAGCGATCTACAGCCAAAAGCCCGCCTCGTCACAGAAATTGTGAAACTGTGGAGTACGGTTGAGCCCGTCCACTGACATGAGCTGAAGGCTGGAAGCTAGCCGCTAGCAGCTGGCTCCTAGCTCCCTGTCCTTCCGCTCCGGCCCAAGTGCGCACAGCACAACCAGCGCCGCGATCGACGCAATCTCAAACGCCGCAAGCGCCCACGAATAGCCAAACGTCCGCCGCAGCCCAAACTCGATCCCAACCGACGGCGCGCCGATCAACATCCCGAGCTGGTACACGACTCCAGGAAACAGGCTGCGCACCGCAGGCGGCGCAAGCTCATTGAGATGCGCGGGAATCACGCCGAACACGCCCTGCACGCCGAACTGCATAACGAAAGCACCAACAGCCAGCACGGCGAGCGAGCCTCCGAAGGCCCATGCTGGAACGGCAACCAGCGCCACGCCCAGCGCAACCAGGATGCTCGCGCGGCGCCCGATCTTCTGCGACAGATGGCCGATCGCGAGCGCGCCGAGAATCGCGCCCACGTTGTAGAGGATGGCCAGATTCGATGTCGCCATCGCCGAAAACCCGTGCACGCTGCGCAAAAAGTCGGGGTAAAGATCCTGCGACCCATGCGAGAAGCAAGTAATTGCTGTCATCAGCACAACCAGGTAGAGAAAGACCGTTTTGTGCTCCCACAACGCGCGCGCGATAGGCACGAAACCAGAAGCCCGATTGCTGCGCCATGCTTCCGGTTCTGGCGCGAACGAGGCGAGCAGCACAATCGGCGCGGCCAGCAAGAGTCCGCCAAGAAAAACCCACTGCCAGCCCAAACGCGGCACAACGACAGGTATAACCGCCGCAGCCAGCAAGTATCCTGCGGAATAGCCTGCCTGCAGAATGCCGCTGAACAATCCGCGCCAGCGCGGCGGCGAGCTCTCAATCACCAGCGACGCACCAATGCCCCAATAACCGCCCATGCCAACACCATAGAGCGCGCGCAAGATCAAAAATGCCCCGTAGCTAGGCGCGAACGGCGTCATCGCCGAAACGATAGAAAAGAACAGCACGCACGCAATCAGCGGTCCGCGCCGTCCGTAGCGATCGGCCAGCGCGCCCAGCACCAGCGCGCCCAGCGGACGCGTGACCAGCGTAACGGAAATCGACCAGACGATCGCGGCCTTGCTCACGCCAAAGCGCGCCGCCAGCGTATCGAGAAGAAAGATGAGAATGAAAAAGAAGTACGCATCGAGAACCCATCCCAGGATTCCCGACGCCACAGCGAACTGCCATCGCGGCGCACGCGGAGATGTCGTGAGTCTTTCCGGCAGAATAGCCTCCGTCACAACCGCTGCTGCGTCAATCCGCCGTCGACCACGATCGTCGCGCCGGTCGCGTACGTCAGTTCGCCGCGCGCCAGCACACTCACCGCGCTGGCCACGTCTGCCGCGTTGCCCCAGCGCTTTTCAATCAGCAGTCCAGACTCGATCAGCGCGTCGTATTTGCCGCGCACGCCATCGGTCATCTCGCTCTCGATAATCCCCGGCCGCACCTCGTAAACGCCGATGCCAAACTCCGCCAGCCGCGCCGCCCACAGCCGCGTCGCCATCGCGACGCCCGCTTTCGACAGGCAATACTCGCCGCGATTTACGCTGGCCACCGTCGCCGAGATAGATCCGATATTGACGACCGCACGATGCGCCGCGCCATGGCTCTCCCGTTGCCGGATCATCCACGCGGCAACGGCCTGCGTCAGGAAGTATGGCCCTTTGAGATTGATCGCCATCACCTCGTCGAAGTGTTCCTCGCGCGCTTCCAGAATGTCGGCGCGCACCCGCGGCGCAATGCCCGCGTTGTTCACCAGCACGTCGAGCCGGCCGAAGCGCTCCTCGATGGCCAGCAGCAATCGTGCGCGAGCGCAGCCATCGGCCACATCGGCCTGCACGTAGAGAGCGTCTACGCCATGCTCCCGAATACGATCAATCGCAGACTGCGTCTCTTCGGCCGTGCGCCGGCCCGCGATCGACGAGGTCGAAGCCATCCTGCGCCAGCCGGAGCGCGATGCCAAAGCCGATGCCGCGCGCGCCGCCCGTCACCAATGCAACTTTGTTCCCCATCGTCACCCCTCCTTTCGAGCGCGTGCTAGCGCTGAAAGAACGTGTAGTAACTTCCTTCGGCCAATCCTCGTCGCCAGCAGCATCGCCTCCAGCAGATGATAGTCGCCCCACATGCTCGACTCGCCGCAGGGAATCTTGCGCCCCGCGGGAATCGCATCCCAGCCATTGGGCCGGTGATACACGCTGTGCAACAGGATCCCCTCGTGATGCGGATCGGTGGAAAGATACGGCTCCTCAAGCAGCCGCCGCAACACCGTCAATCCAGCCTGCGTATAGTTATGCCCGTCGTGGCCCAGCGCATGTCCCAAACGCAGCAGCCCCTGCGCAGCTATCGCGCTCGCCGACGAGTCCACTGGCTCATAGTCGTTGAATGGATCCGCAGGCAGCGCCTGCCAGTCGCCCAGGCGCGACAAATCCGGGGCGCCCGTGTCCCAGTAGCAGATGCCGTCCAGCGCACTCGCCTGCTGCATGTAGAAATCGCAGGTGGCGCGAGCTGCGCGCTCCAGCATCGCGCACGCATCACCCTTTTCTGGAATGCCCTCGGCCCCAAATTCCCCGGCCGCGAGCGACTGCACGAACTCCAGCTGCTCGGCAAAACCCAGCATGGCCCATGCCAGCCCGCGCGTCCACGTGGTGAACGCCGAATAGCCCTGCTGCGACGATGGGCAGCGAAACGCGCCGCTCGCCGGATTGAAGATGGCCTCATGCGCAGTGCGGCCGCGCAGCTCCGGCGCGTCGTAGTGGTCGCGTCCCTCGCCGTAGTAAATGTTGAACCGCGCCGAGGTCTGCGCATGCGTGAGCAGCCGTGCCAGCAGATTCACACGCTCGTCCTGCTCACCCAGCAGCGCAGTGCCCTAGCTGATGCGCGATGCCGCACACGCGCAAGGTGCGCATGGTATCGATAAACAGTGAGTGGCTGCCGTTGAAGGAGTAAATGTAGCCGAGGCCGTTGGCAAGGCTCGTCCAACGCGCCGCCTGCACCGCGCCGCTCAACTTGAGCGCCAGCTCATAGAAGTGCAATTCCCATTCGTCATGCTGCAATGCGTCCGGCCAGCATCAGCCGCCGCAGATTGCCGTAGGTGGAAATGTTGTTGAAGCCGTGGTCGTGCACGCCCGTGTGCGTCAGGTGTTCCGCCATATCAGCCACAACATGCCGCGCGCGCCAGCGCCAGCAGCTCTTCATTCGCCCGCTCAGCTCAAAGCAAAGCAGAGCATTGCCGTACTGAAATCCCTGTGTCCATTGCGTCCAGCTGCGAGCCGTGTAGTCGCCGCCCGCCGTGAACACAGGCGCGCAACCGGGAACCTTCCAGCGGCCGATCGAGCCGCAGCGTTTTCTCCGAGCAAGCTCTACGGCGCGCGCGGATCGCCGGCATCAGGTCCTGCGGCGTGATGGTTTCGTTCACTTCCACGTGCACACTCGCTTCCTAAACAAACTTTTCAAACCGCTCGATCACCTGCGTCAGCACCTCGTCGGGATCGCTAGTCCCAGAGTGCGCGATTGAAGATCTCCACTTCGATCGGCCCGTCGTAACCCGCCTGCTCGACCAACCGCCGCAGTTTGCGATTGTCGATCACGCCGTCGCCCATCAGCCCGCGGCCCAGGAGCACGTCAGGCAGCGGCACCAGCCAGTCGGAGACGTGAAAGCCGAAGATTCTTCCCGCAGCCTGCGCGATCAGCTCTTCAACGCGCGGATCCCACCAGATATGAAACGTGTCGAGAATGACGCCGACCTCGCTCGCATCATACGCTTGCGCCAATTCGAGCGCCTGATCGATCGTCACAAGCACCGAACGGTCAGCGGCAAACATGGGATGCAGCGGCTCGAGACCGATGCGCACGCCGCGTTCGCGCGCATAAGGCACCAGTTCCGCAACACCATCGGCCACCATCTGGCGCGCATCATCAAGCGGGACGCCCGCGCAACCACCCACCACCATCACCAGGGAATCCGCGCGCAACGCGGCGGCTTCGTCCGCGGCCCGAAAGTTGTCTTCGATGTTCTTCTTCGCTCCTCGTCCGTCGGCGCGGGGAACATGCCGCCGCGGCAAACGCTCGAGACGTGCAAGCCGGCGTCGCTCACGGCACGCACACTCGCAGCGAGGCCGGCCTCCTCGATCTTGTGCCGCCAAAGCGCGATCGATCGCACGCCATGGCGCGCGCAGCCTTCCACTGCTTCGGCCACGCTCCAGTTGGCCGTCGTGATCTGATTCAGCGAGAGTCTTGCCTTATCTGCCATGTGGACTTGCCCATCTTTGTGCGCTTCTTTTACGCCGGTCCAGCCGCGCCCAACGAAATCTCCGGAACATCGATCCAGCGCCGCTCGCGCCACGACGTCATGGCCAATTCCGCCAGTTGCACGCCGCGCGCGCCGTCAAGAAAGTCATGCGGGAAAGGCGCGTCCTCGGCAACGTGGCGCAAAAACATCTCCCACTGCACCTTGAACGCATTGTCGAATTCGGCGTTGTCGGCAACCGCGGCCCACAGATTGCGAAACTCAAATGGATTGGGCAGATCCGGATTCCACACCGGCCGCGGCGTGTTGGCGCGATTCTGGATCTTGCACTCACGCAGCCCCGCTACGGCGCTGCCCGCGGTGCCATCCACCTGCAGGCTCAGGAGTTCGTCGCGATACACGCGCGTGGCCCAGGACGAGTTGATCTGCGCGACGATCCCGCCCTCAAGCTCGAACATGCCGTACGCCGCGTCATCGGCGGTGCATTTGTAGCGAGTGCCCGACTCGTCCACGCGCTCGGGAATGTGCGTAGCGCCCGTGCACGAAACGGCCTGCACGGCGCCAAACGTGTGGTCAAGCACGTAGCGCCAGTGGCAGAACATGTCGAGAATGATGCCGCCATCCTCTTCCTTTTTGTAGTTCCATGAAGGCCGCTGCGAAGGCTGATCATCGCCTTCAAAGACCCAGTAGCCAAACTCGCCGCGCACCGAAAGGATGCGGCCAAAGAAGCCCGCATCGATGAGCTGTCGCAGTTTGCGCATGCCCGGCAGGAACAATTTGTCCTGCACCACGCCGCGTTTCACGCCGGCTTTCTCTGCCGCTCGCGCCATCGCCAGCGCGCCATTGAGCGTGGTCGCGAGCGGCTTCTCGCAATAAACGTGCTTCCCTGCCGCGATCGCCTGCAGCACATTTTGCTCGCGCTGGCCCGTCGCGCCGGAGTCGAAGTAGATCGTGTCGTCTTGGTTGTCGAGAGCGCGCTTCAAATCGGTCGTCCAGCGCGCGACGCCGTGCGCGCCGGCAATCGCCTTGCAGCTTTTCTTCGTTGCGGCCCACCAGGATCGGATCCGGCATGAGCGCACTGCCGTCGCCGAGTGCCACGCCGCCTTGCTTGCGAATCGCCAGGATCGACCGGATGAGGTGCTGATTGAGCCCCATGCGCCCGGTCACGCCGTTCATGATGATTCCCACCCTGCGCTCGCGCATCACTGCTCCCTGCATTTCTCCCGGCGTTTCGACGGAATGCTATCACACCAGCTCGTAACTGCACGAACAGCCCGGCCGTGTGCCGGCACGCGCCAACTGCGCTATACAGAATGCAGCCAGAGCACCGGCTGGCGTATGGGAAAGTTGCGGATGATTTCGGCGGTTTTAGGATCGGGCGGCAGCGTGCGCCACAACGCAATGTACTTCGGCTCGCGGTAGGCCAGGCCCGCAAAGAGCAGACTCGGCTGGCGATTGGGCAAGTCGTCGAAGTACTCCACGTCATGCGCGTAGGGCCACTTGCTCTTGTCCTGGATGAACGGAAACATGAATTCGACGGCCTTCTGATAGCGGTTGCCGTTGGGCAGCGCGAATTGCCACAGATCGTTGGTCGCGCCGCTCGGCTCCGCGCCGGTTCCCGACGCAATCAGGCACACCATGGCCAGCATGTCGAGATCGAAGAGCGAGTAGCTGTACGGCTTGGTGCGCGCCAGTTCCAGCGGAAAACTGCCGTCGGCCGCCAACTGATCGGGCAAAAGATGGTTGCGGAAGCGCCCGCGGCAAAGCTTCATCACGTTCTCATTGCCCGTGAAGGCCGCGAACGCCGCCACCTGCGCCACCCAGCAGGTGCCGTGGTTGTTCTTGGCCGCTTCTTCTTCCTGGCCGTTCTTTGAGGTGATCATCCACAACATGTATTGCGTAAACCAATCGCGCACGCCGGCGGATTCGGCTGGCGTCATCACCTTGGCGCCCTCGAGATGGTGTGCCGCGCGCGTGACCTCAACCAGATGCAGCGTGTCGATGATTCCCGTGCCGCGGCCCGGCGAGACGCCCCAGATCGCCTGCGCGTAATCGAGCGACGGATTCATACGCGTCGCGGGATCGAGGAACCACGCGCGAAGATGCAACGCCGCGTGCTCGGCGTAGCGCTTCTCCTGCGTGATGAGCCACGCCGCCGTCAGCGCCGGCACGATCAGGCTCAGCCGGATCAGCGCCTCGCGATGGTCGTTGAAGTTTTGCGGGTCGGAGTAGCCGTCGCGGCGGATGTACGGCCCATCGGGATTCTTCGGGTCGGGCCACCAGTAATCGCCTTCGGAAAAATAATCGTGCTTGCCGCCTTTGCTGCGCGGCGAAGACGCGGCCGTCACGGTGATCGGCGGCTGCGGAAGGTATTCATTCGCGGCGCGCAGAATCCGTTCACGATCAATCTGCTCGATTTCGGCCAGCGTGATCAAGGGTCCGTTCGCGGAAGCCTGGAGAGCCGACGCGGCGAAGGCGGACGCACGCGCGGACGCAGCAGCGGCAGCAGCAGAGAGGCAAAAATCCCGGCGGTTCATCTCATCCACATTCGCGCATGGAGTGCGATCTTGTCCAGCTTCACGGAAGTCGCGGCAACGCCGCCGGCCGATTGTGGTGATAGGTCGGCCAGCCGAGGTACCGGCCCAGCGCCTCGGCCACAGCGGCAGCGGTGTGGCTGCGATTCATGGCGGCGTGGTGCTCAAAACCGTTCTGGCAGATCACGTGCATCAGCGCGGGCAGCCCGTCCACCTTCACCACCGCGCGCGTGCCGAAGGTCTTCAGCGGATCGTTCGTAAATTCGCCCTCGCCGACGTAGGCTATGATTTTGCCGGCGAGGTCGTCGGTGCTGACGCGCCCAAAAGTCACCGGACCGGCGAGCGTACGGCCCTCCAGCGCGCCAAACGTATTTTCTTCGCCGAGCGTCGTGCCGAGAATAGGCGCGGTGGCAATGCGGATGTCGGGCAGAAAGTCCTTGGCCCAGTTGCCGCAGTGAAAGAACACGCACTTCTCAGGATCGCCGCCGTAATTGTTGTTCCAGTCAACCAGCGCGCTCGGGCGACCGGCGGCAAGTTGCAGCGCATACATGCCCACCACGCCGGCAATGTCCACTTCGCAAGCCGAAGGCAGCATCTGCTCGCTCATCATCGACATGATGGTGCACACGTTCACGCCGAAGTTCTTCTGCAGCGAACTCCAGCACTGGATGGCCGTCGCCGTGATCGAGAGCGACTGCATCCAGTCATCCACCACCAGCGCGAACTTGGCCATGCGCACAATGGCCTCGTCGGGAGCCTTCGATGCGTCAGCATACGACCGAATCTGCTCGATGCGCTGGCGCACGCGCGTGTCGTCGCTGGAAATTTTGGCAGCATCGCCAAAAACTTCAGAAAGATCGATGGTGTTCACCGTGATGCCGTTGGCTTCGAGCAACTTCTCGCTGAAGCGCGTGGTGTTGAAGGCGTTGGGCCTTGCGCCAACCGCGCCGATGCGCACGCGTCTCAAACCGCGCACCACCTTGCAGGTCTGGACAAATTGCACCAGATCCTCGCGGAAGCGCGGATCGAGAATCGCCACCGTGTGATCGCGCGTAAGCGAATATGGAATGCGGTACTGGCGCAGGTTGTTGCACACGGAAATCTTGCCGCAGAAAGCGTCGCGCCGCCGGTCGAGGCCGAATTGGTCGAGATCGTCGGGGCAAGCCTGCACCAGGACCGGCACGTGCGTCTCGGCCAGCCGGATGGAGTCGGCGACTCCCTTCTCGTCGCCAAAATTCGGCAGGCAGACCAGGATGCCCTCGATGCGGTCGCGATTCTTGCGCAACAGATCGCCGCACTTTTGCGCGTCGGCCCAGGTTTCCACCGCGCCCAGCTTCGATTCTTCCGGCGACAGCCAAACCGGCTCGATCTTGAGTTCGGAAAACAGTTTGGTCAGATCCTTGCGCGCTTCAGTGATCAGCACGTCAGGAAAGAAATCGCGATTGCCGACAATGACTCCGAGACAAGTGGAATTCGCCATCGCGCTCACCTTACCTTTTCGAAATTGCGAAAGTTTTCGGCATTGCTTTTGGTCACCAGTTCGCAGGGAATAATCTGCAGCTCCGGCTGGCCGGTCGAACCCGTCTTCAGAAACCGATCCGCCTCATCCACCGCCAGCCGGGAAATCGACACCGCGGGCTGCAGTGCGGTGGCCCGCAACTCGCCGCGCTCGATAGCGTCAATCGCATCCGGACTGCCATCGAACCCCGTAATCTGCACGTTCGACTTTCCGGCGGATTTCAACGCTGCCGCCGCGCCCAAAGCCATCGTGTCGTTCCCCGCGATGATGCCCGCGATGTTCCCGTGCGCCTGCAGCATGGTCTCCGTCTTCTGAAACGCCTCGGCCTGCGACCAGTTCGCGGACTGTGCGGAGACGAGCTTGAGATCCGGATACCGATCGAGCACGGCGTGAAAGCCCCGGGTGCGAATCTGCGCGTTGGTATCGGATTCCTTTCCGAGCAGCTCCGCGTACTCGCCCCTTCCATTCATGGCGCGCGCGAACTCCGCCGCCACCAGCCGTGCACCCTGATCATTGTCCGAAATGATCTGCGCCTTCGCAATCCCGGTGGCATCAATCTCGCGATCAATCAGAAACACCGCGATTCCCGCCCTCGTGGCGCGACGCACCGCGGAGACCGTCGCATCGGCGCCGGCATTATCCAATATGATGGCTGCGGCGTTGGAGGCAATCGCAGCATCCACCAGGTTGTCCTGGCGATACGCATCGTCTTCATGCGCATCGACGCGCACGCGATAGCCAAGTTCCAATGCACGCTCCGCAGCCGCGTCCGCTTCGGCCTTGAAATAAGGATTGTCCTCCGAGGGAACAATGATCACAATCAGTTTCTTGCGGTGCTCGTCGCGGTGGCATCCTGTGAACGCAAACAGCAGCGCCAATGCGCATCCCAGACCCGCAACCGTACGGCGCATCATGAGCGGCCCTCTTCTGCGTTCGCAGTCGTCAAATACGGCAGAATTCGGGCCTGCAACCGCGTCTGCAACTGGTCAAGTCCAACCGCCAGCACGATCACCACGCCTTTGATCACAATCTGCCAGAATTCCGACACGCCCAGCATCACCAGGCCGTCGGCAAGCACGCCAATCACAAAGGCGCCGATCAGCGAGCCGGTGACCGAACCGCGGCCGCCCATCAGCGATGTTCCGCCCAGCACCACGGCCGCAATGGCATTCAACTCGAAGCTTTCGCCGGTTGCCGGATGCGCGGCCTCAAGTTGCGCCGCGATGATGAGCCCGACCAGCGCCGCACAGAACGCCGAAAAGACATACGTCGCGATCTTTACCTGTGCCACGCGAATACCCGCCAGCCGCGCCGCGCGCTCATTGCCGCCAATCGCGTACACGTGCCTGCCGAACGGAGTCTTGGTCGCCACCACCCACGCGACGGCGAAGAGCGCCACCATCATCCAGACCGGCGTGGGCACGTGCAACAGAAAGCTTTGGCCGAAGGCGGGAAATCCCGTGTTGCCTCGCGATGCCGCGCCGCCGAGATTGGGAAACGTTTTTCCGTTCGAGATCAACAGCGCCGCGCCGCGTGCGATATAAAGCGTGCCCAGCGTCGCGATAAACGGAGCCACGCCGGCTTTTGCCACCAGCCATCCGTTCAGCGCGCCCACCAGCAGGCACGCGCAAATCGCAAGCAGGACAACGATAGCGACAGCTGGATAATGCGTAACGCCACCAAGAGTAAGTCCTTGCGTAAGAAGATAGCCAGCCACCATGCCGCCGAGCCCCGCAATGGAGCCTACGGAAAGATCGATGCCTCCGGTCAGAATCACAAAGGTCATTCCCACGGCCAGAAGTGCGGTGATGGCCACATGCTTGGTGAGAATGGAGAGGTTATTGGCTGTGAGAAACTCCGGGGCGAGCGCGGAGAAGAGCACGAGTAGCAACAACAGCACCAGAATGGCGCGGGCACGCAGGAGAAGCAGAACGACGCGAGCCAACGCCAATGCAAAACGATTGGCACGCGGCGGAGCAGGCTTGGCAGAGCTCATGCCGTCCCCCCTGCGGGCCGTGCCGTGGTCGCGTTGGCCGCAGCGGCGACAGACGGGCTGGCCGCGGCAAACAAGCCCTCATCGCTCAGTTGATCGCGCGAGAACTCAGCAGAAATTCGCCCCTGGCAGAGCACGAGCACGCGTGCGGCGAGCGCTTGCGTCTCTTCGATCTCCGATGACGTGAACACAATGCTGAGTCCCTTCGCTGCCAATTCGCGCAGGATGCCGTAAATCTCGGTCTTCGCGCCCACATCGACGCCGCGCGTCGGCTCATCCATCAACAGAACCGACGGCGAGCACATCAGGCAGCGCGCCAGCAGCACCTTCTGCTGATTTCCACCCGAGAGCGTGGTCACGGGCAGCTCGATGTCCTTCGCAGCGATATGCAATTCTGCCGCAAATTTGCGCACGCGCCTGGTCTCGTCGTCGCGCGAAAGAAGGAGGCCGGTTTTGGCCGCCATCACCACATTTTCGCGGATCGAAAGCTCAGGAAAGAGTCCGTCTCGCTGCCGATCTTCAGGCATCAAGACCATGCCCGCCTTTAATGCAGCGCGCGTGCTCCCGGTGCGAATCTTCTGTCCGCGAACTGCGACCTTGCCGGACGCGATCGGCCGCAATCCGGCGAGCGCTTCCACCAATTCAGTTCGCCCCGCTCCCAGCAGTCCGTAAACCCCAAGAATTTCGCCTTCGCCGACAGAGAAACTGACATCGTGCACCGGCGCTTGCACGGCTTCATCGCCAACCGAGCTGGGCAGAGTGAGGCCGCTAACCGTCAGCACCGCGGGACGAGCTGCCGAGGTCACACTCGGCGCGACATAGGCGCCTTCCTTTCGGCCCGACATCCGCTCCACGATCCACGCGCGCGTCGCATCGGCGCGTGTTGCCTCGCCCACCACGCGTCCTGAGCGCAACACGGTGAATCGATCGCCGAGATGGAGCAGTTCGTGGAGCCGGTGAGAGATATAAATGATGGTCACGCCGGCGCGCTTCAGATCCGCAATGACCTCAAAGAGGGACTCCGCCTCTGATGCCGACAGCGCAGAAGTCGGCTCATCGAGAATCAGAATCCGCGATCCCTGATCGAGAGCGCGAGCGATCTCCACAACCTGCCTGCAACCCAGCGACAATCTCCCCGTTTCTGTAGTCACATCCATGGGTTTACGCAGTTGGCGCAGCGCCGCGACAGCACGTTGGTCTTGTGCCGCTTGATCGACGAACACCGCTGCGCGACAAAGTTCGCGGCCGGCAAAGATGTTTTCGCTGATCTTCAGATTGGTGAGCGCCAGCAGTTCCTGATGGACAATCGAAATTCCATTCGCAGCAGCGTCGCGCGGAGTGTGCAACAACAGCGGCTGACCCTCAAGAACCAACGTACCTTCATCCGCCCTTTCCACGCCCGCCAAAATGCGCATCAGCGTCGACTTGCCCGCGCCGTTCTCTCCGATCAAAACATTTACTTGCCCGCGGTACGCGCGAAAGGTGACGCCATCGAGCGCGACGTTGCCCGGATAGCGCTTGGTAATGTTGCGCGCTTCCAGAATGATTTCCGTCGCTGCCTCATGCGCCACGTTCATGCAACACGCTCCGCGGTGAGCCGCGCGCGTTCCACGGCAAGCCGCCACGCGCCGCGCAGGCGCTCGCGTTCGGCCTGCGATTTCCTTGGCTCGAAGGGCTGCACGCTCTTGGGCAGCGCGACAAGCTCGTCGAGCGAGCGCCACCAGCCGAGCGCCAGACCGCCCAGCAAGGCCGCGCCGCGCGCCGAAAGATCCTCCTGCGTCGAACGATGCACGGGCCGGCCAAGAACGTCGGCCTGCATTTGCATGAGCGCATCGTTGCGCGTGGCGCCGCCGTCGGCGCGCAGAACCGGCAATGTCACGTTCGCAGCGCTCTCCATGGCTTCCAGAACGTCGGCCACTTGAAACGCAACGGCGTCGAGCGCGGCGCGGGCCAGATGCGCAGCCGTGTGCGAGCGCTCGACATTGGCCATCAATCCGCGCGCAGCCGAGTCCCAGTAAGGCGCGCCAAGACCAACCATCGCAGGCACCAGAATCAGTCCGGCGGCGTCAGAGACGGTTGCGGCCAGCGCCGCGGCGTCTTCCACAGGATGCGCCAGGCCGAGAAATTCGCCTACCCATTGCACCGCCGCGCCGCTCATGGCGATGTTGCCTTCGAGCGCAAAGTGCGCGCCGTCTTCACTCGACCACGCAACGGTGCGTGCGAGCTGTTTCGCCTCGCTCACGAGCTCCGGCGTGAGCGTCATCAGTGAAGAGCCTGTGCCGTAGGTAGCCTTCACCGTTCCGGGTTCATAGCGGCCATGGCCCACGAGCGCGGCGTGCGAGTCGCCGATCATGGCGACGATGGGAACGCCGGCGAGCTCGGGAATCGCGGCACAAGATCCGAAATTTCCACTTGAAGCGCGCACTGCGGGCAGCGCGGTGCAAGGAATTCCGAATAGATCGCCCAACGCCGGATCCCAGTCGAGAGTGGCCAGACTGAGCAGGGCAGTGCGAGAGGCGTTCGTATGGTCGGTGGAGTGCACCTTGCCCGCAGTCAGGTTGTAAAGCAGCCACGCGTCCACGTTGCCCAGATGCAGTTCGCCGTTTTCAGCCTCCGCCCGCAATTC
Source organism: uncultured Acidobacteriota bacterium (assembly GCA_963830785.1). Lineage (GTDB taxonomy): Bacteria > Acidobacteriota > Terriglobia > Terriglobales > Acidobacteriaceae > Telmatobacter. The sequence goes on along the minus strand of CAWHNV010000040.1, from coordinate 70,528 downwards.
AGGATGCCGATCGAAGAGCCACGCCCACTTGGTCGCGCTCAACAGCGGGTCGAGTGGGAGACCCGTAATGGATTGAATGGTTGCCGCATGGGCGCGCAGGCGTTCGCAAACCGGTGCCGAACGCCGGCACTGCCATGTGATGGCGTTGCCCACAGGCTCGCCCGCGGCGGAACTTCCGGCTGCGCCCCGACGCCATGCGACAGCGGTCTCGCGCTGATTGCTGATGGCGATTCCAACAATCGCTGCGCGTCCCGCAAGCGCATGGCGCACGCAAGTTCCAATGACCTGAACCACCGACTGCCACAGCGCGAGCGGATCCTGCTCCACAAAGCCGGTCTGCGGCTGCAGGATTTCGAGCGGCGCCGACGCGCGATATGCTATGCGGCCCTCGCGATCCACCAAAAGCGCTTTGGTGTTGGTTGTGCCCTGGTCGATCGCGAGAATCCATTCGCCGCTCATCTATGCCTCGCGTTGCAACAGTTCCAGAGCCGCGCGTTCGATGCCCGTCGCGGTCAGCCCAAAGTGTTCGAGCAGAAATTCAGCAGTGCCCGTCGGCGCAAAGATGTCGGGCACGCCCAGGATGCGCATCGGCGCCGGATGTTCCTGTGTAAGCACCTCTGCGACGGCCCCACCCAGCCCGCCCGCCGCCAAGGCTTCTTCAGCCGTGACAATGCCGCGCGTAGTACGAGCTGCGTCCACAATCGCCTCGCGGTCTAGCGGCTTCACGGTGCTCATGTTTAGCACGCGCGCGGAAATGCTACGCGCCTCAAGCGCGTCCGCCGCATCCAGAGCGCGGCTCACCATCAGGCCATTGGCAATCAGCGTCACGTCGGAACCATCACGCAGCCGCACCGCCTTGCCCAACCGAAATTCGTAATCGTCGCCATGCACGCGCGGCACAGGCACGCGAGCGATGCGCAGGAACATCGGCCCATCATGAATAAGCGAATAGCGCATCGCAGCCGCGGTCTCCACGGGATCGGCCGGAACAATCACAGTGAGGTTGGGCAGTACGCGCATCCACGCGACGTCTTCAATCGAGTGATGCGTGGGCCCAAGCTGTCCATACGCCATGCCGGGCGACATAGCGCAGATCTTCACGTTCGCCTTCGTGTACGCGAGATCGACTTTGATCTGCTCCATGGCGCGCGCGGTCAAGAAGCACGCTGCGCCGCACACGTAAGGGATCATGCCGCCATTGGCCAATCCCGCGCCCACGCCCACCATGTTCTGCTCGGCAATGCCGACATTGACGAAGCGGTCAGGAAACTTCTCTTTGAAATTTCTGAGCTTGGCCGAAGAAACTGAGTCGTTGGCAACGGCGCACACACGCGGATCGGCCGCAGCCATCTCTTCGAGGGCGCTCATGTAGGCGTCGCGGCAATCGAAGAGCTGCTGCCCGTTTGCGGAGGACGACGGGCCGCTCACCATGCCACCTCCACGTCGAGTTCCTTTGCCGCCGTGGCGAGTTCCTCTTTCGTCGGCACGCCATGATGCCACGCAGGTAGATTCTCTGCGAAGGAAACGCCCTTGCCTTTCACGGTATTTGCAATGAAGCACGTGGGCTTGCCCTTTTCCAAAGGTAGACGCGAGAAGCGCTCGAACAGCGCCGCCGTGGAATGGCCGTCGATTTCCCCAACCGCAAATCCGAATGCAGCGAAGCGCGCGGCCAGCGGCTCCATGCGAATCGTATTCTCCGTAAAGTCGCCCTGCTGAATGCGATTGCGGTCCACAATCACCGTGAGATGGTCGAGGCCGTATTGCTGCGCGGTCATCGCGGCCTCCCAGTTGGAGCCTTCCTGCAATTCGCCGTCGCCGGTAAGGACAAAGACGCGCCAGGACTCCTTTCTCATGCGTGCGGCTAGCGCCGCACCCACCGCGATAGGTAGGCCGTGACCCAGCGGGCCGGTGTTGGCTTCCACCCCGGGCACCTTGTTGCGGTCGGGATGGCCGTTGAGCATCGAGAGCGGATCCATGTAAGTCTTGAGCTGCTCGACCGGCAAAAAACCGCGCACAGCGAGCGTGGAGTAATACGCCGCGGCGCCGTGCCCCTTGGAGAGAATGAAGCGATCGCGCTCGGGCCAGCGAGGCTGCGAGGGATCGACCCGCAAGATGCCGCCGAGAAAGAGCACCGCCAGGATGTCGGCCGCAGAGAGGTCGCCGCCAGTGTGACCCAGCTTCGCGTGTTGGTTCATTGTCATGGCGCTGAGCCGGATCCAGTTGGCTTTATGCTTCAGCCATGCGGCCCGCTCCGGCCCTGTCTGCGGCATTTCCATCCCAATCGGTTCTCGAGTCATTTCCATGCGAATCGTATTTGCCGCGGCCGCTTCGGTCAACAGCAAACGTTTACGTAGCTCAGTTGGCCGCCCACAGCAAAAATCGGACTTGCCAATTCCGGAATTCGGAATATAGTGTACTGCCTGAAGTTCGAAATACCTCGGAGATGAACGTGGCTCGACGCGGAGACAAGAAATTCCTGGAGGAACTGGAACCGGATGGCGCGGAGGGAAACGGCCGCAGCAGCGACCGCAACGAATCGCAGACCGTGCTGCGCGCATGCGAAGTGCTGAAGGCTTTTCGCCATCTCGGCGAGGAGTTGCCGCTGACCACCGTCATGGAGCGCACCGGCCTGCCCAAAACCACCACCTTTCGCCTGCTGCGCACGCTCATTCACGGCGGGCTGGTGGAGCGGGTCAACGCGGGCGTTTATCGCAACAGCTTCGGGCCGGTCACAGCGCGACCTTTCCGCATCGGCTTCGCAACGCAGGGAGACACGGAATTTGCCCGCGAGGTGACGCGCAGCATGGTCACTGCCGCGGCGCGGGAGCACGTGCAGCTCATCACTCTCAACAATCGCTACAGCGCGCGCGAGGCGCTGCGCAATGCCGACGTATTGATTCGCGAGCGTGTCGACCTGGTCCTCGAATTCCAAACCTACGAGCGCGTCGCTCCCGTGATTGCCTCAAAATTTCTGGCCGCGAACGTGCCGGTCATCGCCATTGAAGTGCCGCATCCAGGCGCCACCTACTTCGGTGCGGACAACTACAAGGCCGGACTCATCGGCGGCCGTGCCCTGGGCCGCTGGGCGCGCGAAAACTGGGAGGGCAAGGTGGACCAGCTGGTTCTCGTCGAACTGCCCATCGCCGGTTCGCTCCTCGAACTGCGTCTTGCCGGACTGGTCGACGGCTTGCGCGCGGAGCTTCCAAAAATTGTCGAAGCACCGCTGGTGCGCCTCAACGGCCGCGGAAATTTCGAGCAGGTGCTGGACGTGCTGCGCAAATACCTGCGCCGCCGTGGTCCGCGCCGCACCCTGGTGGGCACCGTGAACGACATCTGCGCACTGGCCGCGCTGCGCGCATTTGAAGAAGCCGGCGCATCGCAGCAGTGCGCGGTGATGGGTCAGAACGCCCTGCGCGAAGCGCGTGCGGAACTTCGCCGGCCGGGCACGCGCCTGGTCGGATCGGTGGCGTATTTTCCCGAACGCTACGGCGACGAGCTCATTCCGCTGGCACTCAATATTCTGCAGCAAAAGCCCGCGCCCGCAGCGATTTTCGTCAAACATCAGCTTCTGACCCCGCGCAACGTGGACCTCGTTTACCCGCTCGATGAGCCCGGGACAGGCACCACGCGCAAGAGCACGAGCGGTCCTGAAAATTCCGCAATGCGGAATGAAAAGGCTATGGAAGTTTGACCTTCGGCCCATGGAGATCCACATCATAGGGTGCAAGGGAGAGCAAATCGCATCGGAATGGACAACGGAATCACAAGAAGGGATTTCCTGGCCGGCGCAGCCGCGGCGACGCTGGCCGGCGGTGATCGAGTCTCTGCCCTTCCCGCTGCTTCTGATCCCCTGGCGGAATTCGATTACGGCTCGGTTGAGCTGACCGGTGGGCCGCTCAAGCAGCAGTACGACCGAATTCACTCCGCCTATCTCGCCCTCGATAACGACCGGTTGCTACAGGTCTACCGCGAACGCGCAGGTTTACCCGCTCCGGGCGAGCCCATGGGCGGATGGTACGGCCGCGAAGGCTTCGTGCCCGGCCATTCGCTCGGTCAGTATATTTCTGGGCTGGCGCGCATCGGGCGCACCACTGGCGACGCGGCCTGCGCGAGCAAGGTTGCGGCTCTCGTCGAGGGCTTTGCCGCCACTCTGGGTCCCAGGGATCAGTGCTTTGCCGCGCCCAACGCCGAAAACGTGTGGCCCTGCTACATCCTCGATAAACATCTTGCGGGGTTAATGGACGCCTTCAACCTCGCCGGCGTCGCCGCAGCGCGCGATCTGGTTCCCCGCGTATTTCATGGCGCGCTCCCCTACATTCCCGCGCGCGGCCGCGACCGCATCGGCAAAAAAGATCCGCCCTTCGACGAAGCCTACGTTCTGCCCGAATCTCTCTTCCTCGCATACGAGCTGACTCAAGATCGCGCATTCTATGACCGCGCGATGGCGTATCTGCTGGATCGCGATTATTTCGATCCGCTCGCGGCGGGGCAGGATGTTTTGCCGGGCCGGCACGCATACAGCCACGTCATTGCGCTCAGCTCAGCGGGCAAAGCGCGGCTGGTTCTGGGCGATGAGAAGTACCTGCGCGCCATGCAATATGCGTCGCAACTGCTCGCGACCACGCAGCAGTTCGCGACCGGTGGCTGGGGGCCGAATGAGACTTTCATCGCGCCGCACAAAGGCCAACTCTACGAGAGTCTACGCACGACCAACGACCATTTCGAAACGCCCTGCGGCAGTTACGCGGCCATCAAACTGGCACGTTATCTGCTTTGCGCCACCGGCGATGCGCGCTATGGCGACGGTCTGGAACGCGTCGTTTTCAATGGCATTCTCGCCGTCAAAGAACCCGATGCCGACGGCGATTACCCGTATTACTCTGCGTACGGAGCGGGGGCTCACAAGGCTTTCTATCCGGTGAAATGGCCGTGCTGCTCGGGAACGCTGGTGGAGGGTGTCGCAGACTACGTGAAGAACATCTATTTCCGCGCGCACGACGGCGTGGTGGTGAATTTGTACGCGCCCTCCCGCGTGCAGTGGGCGGAACCCGGAGCCACGGTGACGCTCACGCAGGAGACCGATTATCCACTCAGCGGAAAGGTAACTCTGCGCGTAACCTCGACCGCGCCGATCGAATTCGCGCTGCGCATGCGAGTTCCCTCCTGGGTAAACGCAACTTCGCAGCTTTGCGTGAACGGAAAGCCGGTGCATACAGATTTGCAGCAGGGATTCGCCATCGTGCGGCGGCGCTGGACCAGCGGCGACGTGCTCACCTGCGAATTTCCGCTGCAATTTCGTACCGAAGCCATCGACGATCTGCATCCTGAAACCGTGGCGCTGTTACGTGGGCCGCTGGTTTACGTGGAACAGAATCCAGCCGACCGTGAAGCTGCCCACGCCAATCCTGAAGCTCTGCGACCCGCGTCAGAGACGCCTGGAGTTTTTTCATCTCACACCGGCAAATCCACCCGCACCTACGCGCCGTTCTACCTGGTGCGCGATGAAGCTTACACGATGTACGCCCAACATGGATAAGACCTGCGCAAGTTCGGATCGCATTCACGCGCGGTATTGGATCGAGACGGCGTTTCCGCTCGACGACGCAGCAGCCATCATGGCGGGCGAGCAGTCCACGGGAACCTTCGTGCGCGTCCCCGGCGAAACCGACGAGCTCCGCGAACGCTACGCCGCGCGTGTCGAGCAGATTGTCGCATTGGGCGCGGTCGATTCGCCTTCGCTCTCCGGTTCTGGCCTCCCGAAAAAGCACACCGAGCCCGCCGTGCGCCGCACCGCCGAAGTCACGCTTTCGTGGCCCATCGAAAACATGGGGCCTTCTCTCCCCAATCTGCTCGCCACCGTCGCCGGAAATCTCTTCGAGCTAAAGCCGTTCTCCGGCCTCAAGCTCCTCGACGTCACATTGCCGCCGGCGTTTCTGTCTACATACCAAGGTCCGCAATTCGGCGTGGAGGGAACCCGACGGCTCACTGGCGTCTACGGCCGGCCGATCATCGGCACCATCATCAAGCCCAGCGTGGGCCTTATGCCCGAGCAAACCGCGGCGCAAGTCAAGATGCTCGCCGAAGCCGGCGTGGACTTCATCAAGGACGACGAGTTGCAGGCCGACGGTCCGCACTGCCCGTTCGACGAGCGCGTTCCCGCCGTGCTGCGCATCCTGAACGAGTACGCCGGCAAAACCGGCAAGCGGCCGATGTACGCCGCCAACATCACCGGCGAAATCGACCAGATGCTGCGCCGCCACGATCTGGTCGTCGCGTCCGGCGGCACCTGCGTCATGGTCAGCGTCAACAGCGTGGGCCTGCCCGCGATGACCGCGCTGCGCCGCCATGCGCAGGTCGCCATCCACGGCCATCGCAACGGCTGGGGCATGTTCAGCCGCTCGCACGCCACGGGCATGAGCTTCATCGCCTTTCAGAAATTCTGGCGGCTCGCCGGCATCGATCACATCCATGTGAACGGCCTGCGCAACAAATTCTGCGAGGAAGACGCAAGCGTGATCGCATCCGCGCGCGAGTGCCTCACGCCCATGTTTCCCGCGCCGCACAAAGGCTGCGATATTATGCCGGTCTTCTCTTCGGGCCAATCCGCGCGCCAGGCGCCGGACACATACAAGGCGCTCGGCTCGATGGATCTGATCTACGCCTGCGGTGGAGGAATTCTCGCCCATCCCGCCGGCCCCGCCGCCGGTGTGCGCAGCTTGCGTCAGGCCTGGGAAGCAGCGGCCGCGGGCATTCCGCTGGCCGAATATGCGAAGAGCCATGAAGAGTTACGCTCCGCGCTGGAGGCATTTGCCGCGTGAGCACCGAAACAGCAGCACGTCCGCTCTACACCTGGTATGGTGACGACTTTACCGGCTCGACCGACGTGCTTGAAGCGCTGGCGCTCCACGGCGTCAAGTCCGTGCTCTTCACGCATACGCCGAGCTCGCGTGAGATTGCAGCTTTCTCCGATTGCCGCGCCGTAGGAATCGCCGGCGAAAGCCGCAGCCGCACTCCCGCGTGGATGAGCCGCAATCTGCCCGCAATTTTTCACGCCCTGCGGCGGCTCGGCGCTCCCGTCAATCACTACAAAGTCTGCTCGACCTTCGATAGTTCGCCTCGCGTGGGCAGCATCGGCCGCGCCATGGAGCTGGGCCGCGCCGTGTTTCGCTCGGGCTCTGTTCCGGTTGTGGTCGGTGCGCCGCACCTTGGCCGCGCCGTAGTCTTCGGCAACTTGTTCGCTGAAGCCAACGGCGTCTGGTATCGCATCGATCGCCATCCCACCATGCGTCAGCATCCGGTGACGCCAATGACCGAGGCCGATCTTCGCCTGCACCTCGCGCGCCAGACGAAACTCCCAATGGCACTCGTTGACCTGACTGCCTTCCAGTCGCACTCCGCGCAAAAGCAATGGCAGAACCGAGTGGACGCTCGCGCCGGCGCCGTGGTTTTCGACGGTTTCTCCGACGCCATGCTCGAAGAAACCGCACGCATCTTCTGGGAGCGCGCCGCGGAGCGAGCAGTCTTTGCCGTCGGAAGTTCCGGCCTCACGCACGGGCTTTTGCATCATTGGCGATCCGCCGGATTGATCGACACACCTCAAGCACTGCAACCCGCATCGCCCGTCGACCGACTCCTGGTACTGAGCGGAAGTTGCTCTCCGGTGACTGCACGGCAGATTCGGCGCGCCAAACAGATGGGGTTTGCCGCGTGGCGTCTTGAGGGCGCCGCGCCGTGGACCGCAGCAGCGAAGGCCCTTCGAGCACTCCAGAACGGCCGTAGTGTCGCGCTCTATACCGCGCTCGGTCCGCAAACTCGTGACGAACAACACGGCGAGAAATTTGGCGCGGCGTTGGGCGGCCTGTTACGCGAACTCGTTCTCTCGAGCGGCGTGCGCCGCGTTCTCATTGCCGGCGGCGACACCGCAACGCATTCCGTCAAGCAACTAGCGCTCGATGCGTTGACATTTGCCGCGCCCCTCGTAGCCGGCGTGCCGCTCTGCCGGGCCAGTGCCGCATCGCAACTCGACGGACTCGAACTCGCGCTCAAGGGCGGCCAGATGGGCCCCGAAGATTTTTTCTCAAACGTGCGCGACGGCCGCCGGACCTGATCGCGGCTTCGAACCTTCCCGTGCCCCATCCTTTCGCGCGTTCTTTGGGCGAAAGGGTGGGATAGCACGAGATCCACAGGAACGAATTGATGCGGTCAGAGCTCTAGCCCGCGTCCACGCATTGCGCGCAATCAATCCGCGTAAAAATTGCTGCGCTCGCCAGCACCATGGCCGCGATGAAATAGAGCGGAAGGTTGTAGCTGCCGGTGGTGTGCACGATGTAGCCGAACAGTACGGTGCACAGAAAGCCTCCAGCCTGACCTGCGGTATTCATCATGCCTGTCGCGGTCCCACTCAGACGGCCGCCGATTGCCAGGCACAAGGCCCACGCTGAGGGCAGCATCAAATCCATCGCGCCGAAACCCAGGCTGGACAGCACCACCACCGCGACCTTTCCGTGAAAGACCGCCATGGCGACGAGCAGCAGCGCCGTCACCGTGAGGCACACCGCGGGAATCCATCGCAAAGCGCGCCGCGCGCCCCAGCGCACAGTCAGTCGATCGCCCAGTTGACCTCCCGCAAGGTTCGCAACCAGACCCACAAGAAATGGCAGCGAAGCAAACAGCACGCCATTTAACGAGAAGCCGGCGCTGTGCATCATCCATGTCGGAAACCATGAAAAATAGAACCAGCTTCCGCATCCGTAGCAGCCGTAAGCCAGAACAATCAGCCAAACCGCACGCGAGCGGAAAAGCCGCCGCCAGGGCACGGCCCCTTCGTGATGCGCTGCGCCGGTTTCACCGATCTCCGCCAATTCCGCCGCCGTCACTGAAGGATCGTCCTGCGGATGGTTGCGAAAACGCAGCCACCAGACCGTCGCCCATGTGAATCCCGCCAGCGCCAGCACGCGAAAAGCCGCGCGCCATCCGAAAAAATGTACCAGGGGAACAATCAGTACGGGCGCCAGCGCTCCGCCCAGCCGGCTTGCGGCCCACACCAGGCCCTGGCAGCGCGCACGTTCTCGCACTGGGAACCAGCGCGCAATCACTCCTGCAATGTTGGGATACGCGCCGGCTGCGCCCAGTCCGAAGAAAAAACGCGACGCGCACAACTGCCAGAATCCGCGCGACCACGAAGCGAGCGCGTTGAAGCAGGACCACCAGGTGACAATGCGCGTCATCTCACCGCGTTGCCCGCGGCGGTCGCCCATGGCGCCCGACGGCACTTCGAAGATCCCGTTGGCCAGCACGTAGGCGCTCAGGATCCATCCCCATTGTTGTGGCTGGATGCGCAGATCGGCCTGAATCGCTGGGCCCGCAACGGCAACGGCAAGACGATCGAGAAATGTGAGAGCTGAAAGCAGGCCGAGAAACGTGAGAACTTTGTAGCGCTGCTTCAAGCGCTGGCCCTCGCCAGTTGCGGCAGTTTCAGCGCCTTGCGCGCGCTCAGCACTGCAAGTTCAGGGCTGGAGAGCACCGGCGCATGCACCACATCGGCCGCAAGCGTGGTCAACACGCGCGCCATGGAAGCTTGTGCGAGCACGATGAGGTCCACTCCCTTCAAATCTTCCACCAGCGCCTTCGCCAGCAGGCGGTCATGGGTCGCGGTGTCGCCGGCGAGCACGGCGGGAAAAGCAGCCTCGCACAAGCACTCTATCAGTTCCACCTTGCGGCCCGCTTTGGCCGCCTTTTCGTGCAGCAGCGCGGTGGTGGGATCGAGTGTGGTGCGCAGCGTAGCCAGCACGCCGATGGTGTGCGCCTGCCGCACCGCCTTCTCGGCCATCGCCTCATCGATGCGCAGCACGGGAATCTCGAAGAGTTGCTGCGCCACGGTCGCGCCGGGACCGATCGACGAGCACGTCACCAGCACCGCATTCGCTCCTGCCTCTTCCGCCGACGCAATCTGCTCAATCAAGCGGCGGATCGTTGCTTTGCGCAGGTATCCCGACTTCACCGTGTCCTGAATCAGGCTCTCGTCCACCATGTGGAATACCTTGGCCTCGGGGATGTGCAGATGGCAGAGCTTGGTGAAACCAGCCGCAAGCGTAGGACTGGTATGAATGAGAGCAAGGGTCGGTTTGGTTTGAGTCGACAACGTTTTGCCTTTCCGTGCGGCGGGCTCACCCAGCCCTCGAGCCCAGGCCGGGAACCATGCGTCAACTTCGGCGTGGACATCGAGCTGGTTTTCAGGTGCTACTCAAGTTACCGCACTTGCATCGGCTCCTGCGAACCATGACAACCCCGCTGCACCGCGATTCCGGCGGGCGGAACGGAAACCAAGGCTCGCAAGGCCCTCGATCTTTGCCCGTGTGATACAACAGCCTCGAATGAGAAAACGCATCGTGATCGGCGGAGGGACTCGGACTTATTCGGTGTGCAACGCACGGCTAGCCCTTTCAGTGACGCTATCTCTGGCAGCGATTTCTTTCGCGCGCGGTCCGGCCCACGCGCAAAGCGCAAGTGCTGCTCCGCCGCCCTTGCTGCTGGGCGCGGCGTGGTACCCCGAGCAGTGGCCCGAGGCCCGCTGGGATTCCCTCCTGCAGCTGATGGAAAACGCTCATCTGCACGTAGTGCGTGTCGGCGAATTCGCATGGAGCACCCTCGAGCCAGAAGAAGGCCGCTACGATCTGGACTGGCTGGAGCGTGCGGTCCGGCTCGCGGAAAAACACCACATCGCAGTCGTCATCGGCACGCCCACAGACGCGCCCCCGGCATGGCTCACCGCAGCGCATCCTGAAACCTTGCGAGTTGACGCCACAGGCCGACCTGCGGAACACGGCAGTCGCCGCCAGTTCAATTATGCGAGCCCCGAGTACCGCAAATTCTGCGCAGCCATTACGGATGAGCTGGCGCGCCGCTTTGGGCACGATCCCGACGTCATCGGCTGGCAGATCGGCAACGAATACACCGACGAATCCTTCGACCCTGCGACGCGCCGCCAGTTCGAAGAGTGGCTCAAGCACAAATACGGCACGCTCGACGCGCTGAATCGCTTCTGGGCGACAGCCTACTGGAGCCAGACCTACGATCGCTGGGAGGAGATTCCGCTGCCCACCGCCGGCGGCAATCCCGGGCTCCTGCTCGACCATCGCCGCTTCGTCAGCGATACCTGGCGCGATTTCCAGCAGGTGCAAATGGACGTCATCCGCAAATTCGCCGAACCGCGCCAGTTCATCACCACAGACATCGGCGGCCTCGGCTGGAGTGACAACTGGGATCACTACGAGATCACGCGCCCGCTCGACTTGGCCGCATGGGACGACTACGTGGGCGAAGGACATTTGAATGTTGCGCGCAATGCCGCCATGCACGACTTCGCGCGCGGCTGGAAACGCGAAAATTTCTGGGTCATGGAAACACAACCCGGCTCGGTCAACTGGGCTGCGGTAAATACCACGCTCGATGCCGGCGAAACGCGCGCCATGGCCTGGCAAGCCATCGGCCACGGAGCCGATGCCGTTCTTTATTGGCAGTGGCGCGACGCGCTCAACGGCCAGGAGCAGTACCACGGCGCTATCGTGGGTCCTGACGGCACGCCGCTGCCCATCTACTCGGAGATCAGCTGCATCGGCAGCGAGTTTGAGCGTGCGGCGTCCGCGCTCAAGGGCACCAAACCGGTGGCGCAAGTCGCGCTGTTTGTGAACTACGACAGCCGCTGGGCCATCGATTTTCAGCCGCACAACAAGAACTACGATCAACTCGACGTTCTACTCAGCTATTATCGCCCCCTGCGTGACCAACAGCTCACTGTCGACATCGTCAGCGCCGACGCCACGCTCGACGGCTATAAATTGATCTTCGCGCCCAGCCTGAATGTCATTTCGCAAGCTCTTGCCGCACACCTGCTCGCCTACGTGCAGCAGGGCGGACATCTCGTGCTCGGTCCGCGCTCCGGCATGAAAGATGAGCACAACTCATTGAATGTCGAGCGCCAGCCCGGTCCGCTGGTGGCGCCGCTCGGCGGACGCGTAGAGCAGTATTACGCGCTCGATGGCGCCGTGCCGACGGGCGGAACGCTCGGCTCCGGCGCTGCGTCGCTTTGGGCCGAACAGCTATCGGCTAGCGCGCCGGATGTTGAAGTACTCCTTCGCTACGGAAAGTCAAACGGATGGCTCGACGACCAACCGGCCATGATCACGCGCCGCGTTGGTAAGGGACGCATCACTTACCTGGGCGCCGTGCTCGATCCTGATCTCATGCGCAAAGTCGTCGCGTGGGCCACGAGCGATGCGCAAGTGGAGGCCGAATTCCCAGCTGTGCCCGCGAGCGTCGAGGTCTGCCGCCGCGTGGATGCCAACCACACGATTTATGTGCTCATCAATCATGGCCCCGCCGCAGCACACGTCGCGTTATCCTCTCCAATGAGCGATGTTCTCCAGGGCAAGCGCCGCATAACCAGCGTCGATCTCGAACCGCAAGGCGTAGCCGTGCTCGAATCCAATCCTCACTGACGCACCCACATTCAGGAGCCAGCGAAAATCGATCCCATGAGCCGAACCCTCAGCCGCCGCAGATTTTCTTCCTCATTGGCCATGTCGCTCGCCGCCCTGCCGTTGCTCCGCAGCGAGCGCCTCTCCGCGGAAAAATTTACTAACCCCGAAATCGCTCCCTTCCGCACCCCATACAAATACGGCAAGCTCGTGCTCGCCGCCGCAGATGATCCCACCGCCTTCGACTGTAAATCCGTCGACGACCCCTGCGTCTTTCTCCACGAGGGTGCGTTTTACATGCTCTACATCGGCTTCGATGGCACCGGTTACCAGACAGGCTTGGCAAAATCGGCCGACCTGCTGCACTGGGAACGCGTAGCCTGCGTGGCGCGCCGCGATCCAAACTCGAAATACACGCGTTTCAACATCGCGCTCAGCTGCATCGTGAGGGACGACGGTCTCACTTCAAAAGGTCAGCTGAAGAAAGTGCATGGCCGCTACCTCGGCGCATGGAATGCCTACCCCAGCGCGGGCTATGAAGCAGGCGCGGCGGTAATCGGCCTCGCGTGGAGCAGCGATCTGCTGCATTGGGAGCTGACCGATCCGATCTTGTTTCCCGCCGACGGCGCACCGTGGGAGCATGGCGGCCTCTACCGGCCCAACCTCATCGAGCAGGACGGCGTCTTTTACCTCTACTACAACGCCAAGACAGACGTCTTGCCAAAGAGCGAGGGCGGAGGCTGGCACGAACAAAGTGGCGTGGCAACTTCGCGCGACCTCAAGCAATGGACGCGCTACGAAGGCAATCCCATCCTGCCCAACGGCGGCCCCGACTCATGGGACGCGCGCTTCGCCAGCAATCCCTTCGTCGTGCGCTATAAAAATCTCTGGGGAATGTATTACTTCGGTCTCGACCGCCGTGGTGTGGCCCGCGAGTTGCTCGCCCTGGGCCACAATCCCTACCACTTTGAAAAAGTGAATGAGATCATGATCGACCGCGGCGCGCCAGGCGCGGTCGATGAGGACTACGCCCACAAACCATGCGTCATTTTTCACGATGGCGCGCTGTATCACTTCTACTGCGCTGTTTCGGGCAAATGGCCGCACGACGTCCGCGGCATCTCCGTCGCCCGCTCCAAACCTTGGTGATCATTCGGGGTGCCCCCGGTCCAAACTCCCGTGACCAATCGGGGTGCCCCCGGTCCCTCGCTTGTGGGGACCGGCGAGCTACAAGTTTGGAAGCGCAAATTCCTGGGATCGAAGTACTATCGCGCAAGATTCGCCGTGCGCACCTCATATTTTCCGGACCCAACGGTTATCTCCAAGCGAGCACCGCTGATGTGTGCCTCAACAACTCCCAAAGCATGGGCCGAAGGAGCGCCATTCACGGTCGCCATTCCGGCCGCCGCCGAATCAATCTCAATTCTCGCCGTCGTGTTCGCTGGAATGGTGAAGTTGTAAACCGTCGCCGTCGCACCGCGATGCCATTCGCTCTCGATTTCACCAAGCGAAGACCGATAATGAACGCGCGTCCACCCGATGTTCCCCGCCAAGACAGGGTGCAGAACCAGCCGACGCGCGCCCTCGCGCGAGAGATCCACGTTGATCCCGCCCAGCCCGCGATAAAACCACTCCTCTGCGCTGCCCAGCATGAAGTGGTCCTGCGAGTGGCCGCCGTCCCATGCCTCAGTCAGCGCAGTCGCGCCCTGCGCCAGGATGTATCCGTAGCTAGGCGCGTCTGTGCGTTCCAGCATGTCGAGCAGAACGTCGGAGCGCCCGCCCTCGAGCAGCGCGTCCACTTCATAGTGGAAGCCCACCTCGCCGCACGTCGTGTGATTCTGATGCGCGCGAATGTCTTTAACCAGCGCATCGAGCACTGCCGCTCGCTGATCCTCTGGAACCATGCCCAGCGCCAGCGGCATGGCCTGTGCGGTCTGGCTGCCTTTGTCGTAGCGGTGCTGTGCAGCATCGAAGAACTTCGCGTTGAATATCTCTCGCGTACGCGTGCCGCCTGCTCCGCGTAAGCCTGGCTGTCTTGGTTCCGGCCCAGCACTGAGGCCGTCTTTTCGAGGGCCCTCAAATCCTGGTAGTAGATCGCCGTTCCTGTCACGCCCGCCGTCGTCAGCTTGGAAAAACCCGCATCGCCCGGACCGATATCGAACCAATCCCCGAGTCCGTAATCGACAATGCCACCATGCGCGCGCGAGCCGAGATACTTTGCATAGGCGCGCATCACGTCATACTGCGCCGCCAGAAACACGCGATCGCCGGTGCGCTCATACACATACCAAGGCGCCAGCACCGCCGCGCTTCCCCACTCCGGCGAATCGTTGAAGATCGCGAACTTCGGCTCGAAGACAACATACTGCGGCGCAGTCGTCGGCACCATGCCGGCATCCGGCCCATCGCTGCGCTGCACATCGGCAATGTTGCGCGCGGTGGCCGCATAGAGGCCCGCAAAATCGAAGTCATAGAGAATCGACGGCGCCATCAGATGCGTCTCTTCAAGCCAGCCCAGTTTTTCGCGATGCGGACAATCGGTAAAAAGGCTCACCGCGTTGTTCTCAATGGCGCGAAGAATCAACAAGTGAATGCGATCAAGCATCTCGTCGGATGAAGCGAACTCGCCCACCTGTTGCGACGAAGAGTGCACCGCTTCGCCGCGCAGGCTCAGCACGCGCACGCCGCCCTCCGCCGCGCCCTCCAGCTGCACGTAGCGGAATCCGTAATAGCTGAATCGCGGATGCCAGATCTCAACGCCCTCCCCGGATTCTTTGCCGCGCAGCGTGTAAGAAAACCATTGCGGATGGCCCGAACTGCGCTGCAACACCAGTCCATCCTTGTCGAGCAGTTCACCCGGAATCAATTTCACCGTCATCCCAGGCTTTCCGGTCACAGCGATATCCGGCCAGCCCGCAAAGTTCTGGCCCAGGTCGTAGACCGTCACTCCCGGCTTGGGATGCGTCATCTTCACGGGCTCGTAGGCGTGCATCACGCGAATCGGCGGCGCAATCTCCGGCGTCAGCGCGCCCCCGGGACCTTCGACCACGGAAACGGCATGCCACGCGCTATCGTCAAAACCCGCGCCATCCCACCCACGCGGCTCCAGCCGCGCATCAAAATCCTCGCCACCGTATGTGGACGAAAAAGTGATCGGACCCGGAGCAGTCTTCCACGAACCATCGCTCAAAACATCCGTCGCACTGCCATCAGTGAACTCGATGTGAAGCTGCACCGTGCATTTCAGCTGCCCGAAACTGCCCACAAATTTCGTGTACCGGCCGGGCGTTTTCAGCACGCGATACATCCCGTTGCCCAGCATCACGCCCATCGCATTCTGTCCCGCACGCAAAAGCGCAGTGACGTCGTAGGCGTCGTAATACACCGTCTTGCGATAGTCGCTCCAACCTGGCGTGAGTTCGTCGCTACTCACTTTGCGTCCGTTCAGCCGCAGTTCGTCCTGCCCGAGGCCCGTGGCGTAGAGCAAGGCGCGCGCCACGGAATGCGACAACGTAAACGATTTGCGGAAAAGCGGCATCGGTTCGCTTGCATCGCCGTCCGCGGGATGCGCGGCGATCCATCCTGCGCGCCACACTGGCGCTTCCGTCCAATGCCCTGCTTCGCTCCAGCCGCTCGCGCGTTTCTGCTCGTCCCAAACTTGAACGCGCCATGCATACGTGTGTCCCGCTTCCAGAGCAGGCCCGGCATAGGCAATCCCATAAGTAGCCGTGCTGGAAATGACGCCGCTATCCCAAACAGCAGCCCGCGCCGCTCGAGCGTCACGATCGTCCGTCAAAACTTGAATGCGGTATGCAGACTGGCTCACGGAGTGCAGCGTGGACGACGCAGCAGCGAGTTGCCAGGAAAACTCCGGATGCATGTCCGCGACAGCCAGCGGTTCACTTTTGTCATCGCAGCGCAGGTCCGTCGGCCGCAGCAGATGCGACCCGTGAGCGGAACCCGCATGCGCCAGCGCAGCCGCGAGCAATGAAAGGATCGCGCAACAGATAAATCCACCGGCACGATCCGGAGCACGCTTTAGAAACATTGCGAAGAAGGTCATCAGCCCCGTGATACAGCACCCGGGTGCATCAACGCAATCCTCAAACCTGCGCCGCATCTGCTAGCTTGGATGGGATGAACCGCAAAGTGCGCAGCCGCCAAATCCAATTTGCCTTCGCCGCAACCGTGTTCGCCGCGTTGGCTTGCACGGCACCCGCGCAGCAAACGCCAGCGACTGTGCAGCGGCAACTAGCGCGCGTCGATGCGGCTGCACGCACGGGCCCATTCCGCGCCAATTGGGATTCACTTGCCGGTTATCGCGTACCCGATTGGTTTCGCGACGCCAAGTTCGGCATCTTCATCCACTGGGGCGTGTACTCCGTTCCGGCATTCGGAAACGAATGGTACTCGCGCAACATGTACGTGGAGGGCAATGCCGCATTCAAACACCACGTCGCAACCTACGGCCCGCAGTCCAAATTCGGCTACAAAGACTTCATCCCTATGTTCCGCGCGGAGCACTTTGACGCCAATGCGTGGCTCGATCTCTTCACGCAAGCCGGCGCGCGCTACGTGGTACCCGTGGCCGAGCATTGCGACGGCTTCCCCATGTACGATTCGAGCCTTACCGATTGGGACGCCGCGAAGATGGGCCCAAAGCGCGACGTCGTCGGCGAACTGGAAGCGGCCACGCGCGGCCACGGCCTGCACTTTGGCGTCTCCTCGCATCGCGCCGAGCATTGGTGGTGGTACGACGGCGGCATGAAGTTCGATTCCGATGTGCGCGACCCGCGTTACGCCGGCCTCTACGGTCCCGCGCAGCCCATGGCGCTGCCCGGCGAGGACGACTCGAAGGAGCCGGACCCCGATCATCTCGAGCGCTGGCTTCCGCCGGACAAAACTTTCCTCGACGACTGGCTCGCGCGCAGTTCAGAACTCGTCACTAAATACCACCCCGATTTTCTTTACTTCGATTGGTGGATCGGCCAGCCCGCATTTCAGCCCTATCTCCAGCGCTTCGCCGCCTACTACTACGATGCAGCGGCGAGCCGTCACCAGGGTGTGGTGCTTACCTACAAGGGATACGATTTCCCCGAGAACGCTGCCACTCTCGATGTCGAACGCGGCAAGCTCGACACGCTCCGTCTCTTGCCCTGGCAGACTGACACCTCGGTCAGCATTCACTCCTGGGGCTACGTCGACAACGACGAGTATCGCAGCGCCAAGTCGCTCATCGACGAACTCGTCGACGTGGTCAGCAAGAACGGCAACCTGCTGCTCAACGTGGGACCAAAATCCGACGGCACCATTCCCGAGCAGGCGCGCGCCATTTTGCTCGAGATGGGCGCTTGGCTCAAAACCAATGGCGAGGCCATCTACGGTTCGCGCCCGTGGCTCGTCTACGGTGAAGGCCATACAAAAGTCATCGGCACGGCAAAAAACTCTGACCAGCAGGAGTTCACGGCCGAAGACATTCGCTTCACCACGCACAACGGCGTGCTCTACGCCATCGCATTGGGCTGGCCCTCCAGTGGCGACCTGCGCATTCACTCGCTGGCGCGCGGCTTGCCCTATCTCAAGGGACCAGTTTGCGGAGTGAAGATGCTGGGATCCGATGAGCCACTTTCCTGGCGCCAGGAGACAGACGGACTGCACATCGATCTACCGAGGCAGCATCCAAATGGGCCTGCGTGGACGTTCCGGATAATGGAACCGGAAGTTCATACGCGCCACTGCGGAAACTAACTTCCTATTGCAGGTCGGAGTTACCGCGCACCTCGGGCCCCGCATCGACCTTCCTCTCGCCCCGATTAATAAATACTGGGGCACGCAAACCGGAGTATTGGCAAAGCAAGAAGCGAGAGGGCATCTCTTTCGCGATTCGATTTCCGTCAAGTGTTTACGCCCACTCCGCAAGCCTTCGCGCGCCTCGTCTCGCCGAGGAACGCCTTGCTATGAGCGCTGCCGAACGGACGAAAATCGCCTCTCCGCCGATCGAGAAAATTGTTCCGCATTGCGGATTACTCCGCTAAAAAATTACCGGCGGTCCGAGTCGCGGTCCTGCTCAGCCCTCTCTCCTTCATTTCCGCGCGGCGAAAAACTGGTATTCACGTTGACATCGAATTTGAGGGTTCCTTACTGTTCCCCCCGCAACAGCAATACTGTGCTCTCGTCGCGTCAAGCAACGTAGCGAAGCAAAATCGGAAGGAGGCCTCAATGAAACTGAATCAGGTGCGCAATGCATCTCGACTGGTTGTAGTGCTTACTTTGTTCTGCATGGCCGCATGGCTCCACGCGCAGAACGCAACCAGCTGTTCGATCACCGGCACAATTACCGACGCCACCGGTGCGGTAGTGCCCGCGGTCCAGGTAACAATCACCAATCAGGCCACCGGCCTGTCGCAGACCGAATCCAGCAACGGCAGCGGCTTCTACGACGCAGAGTCGCTAGCCCCGGGCGATTACTCGGTCTCCACCGCAAAGACCGGATTCAAGAGCGAGCAAATTAAGGACATCCACCTCGATCCCGGCCAGCGCCGCGGATTGAATGTGAAGCTCGACATCGGCAGCGCGTCCGCCTCCGTCAGCGTGGAAGCTGACGCCGAGGTGGTGCAAACTGAAAGCGCTGAAGCTGGCGGCACCATCACCGCCAAAGAAGTCCAGAACATCATGCTCAATGGCCGTAACTTTTCGGCTCTTCTGGCAGTGGTTCCGGGCGTCAGCGACGTGAATGGCGCCAACAACTACTATGAGGCGGGTCAGGGAGCAAACACCTCGATCGCGGTTGTCAATGGATCTTCGGCTGAGGAAACGATGTACACCATCGATGGTGTGTACAACGTCACAAGCGCATCGTTCATCACCATGCCGATTACACCGGTAATCGATCAGATTGAAGAAATGCGCGTTCTGAGCGACAACTACAGCGCCAAGTATGGATTGGCTGGTCGCCAGGTTCTGGTCACCACAAAGAGTGGGGGCGAACGGTACCACGGGAGCGGCTACGGGTTCGAGCGGAGCAACGAATACGGGACCGCTCACGGATTTCTGCAGAACGGGAGCGTGCCGTTAACTTCGCTCCACTTATCCGACTGGGGCATCACCCTGGGCGGCCCGGTCGCTATTCCCAAGATCTTCGAACATAAGAAGATATATTTCTTTGTGGGCGCGGACTGGAAGGCCGTTCACAATTCCTACACCTCGGGCGCTCGCAATGTATTTACCTCCGGCATGCGCGGCGGCGATTTAAGTTCTTATCCCGCGCTCGCAACCGGCGCAAACATGAACCCGTACCTCTCGCTCGATGCAGCGCACCAGGCGATTCTCGATGCGCGCGAGGGCGGTGGAGCGGGCTCGGGCGCGGCCTGCATTTACCAGAAAACAACGGGCGGCAATTACAACCAGGTTCTGCCCAAGTGCATGGATTCAAACACTGTCGCGCTGATGAACACCTTCTGGCCACTGCCCAACTACAACCTTACGGCAACCACTACGAGCCAGAACTACCTGAACGATAATCCGCAGAAGTTCAGCGTGAACGACGAGCTGTATCGCGGCGACTACAACGTGAACGACAAGAACACCATCACGTTCCGCGTTATGAAGGAAGAAGCAGCCGCCATCAACGCGACGCGCGGCTATAACGACTACGCGCCGAATCCCAACTCCGCTACCGACACGCCATCGATGAACGCCTTGCTGCGATGGCAGTCCACCATCAGGCCCACCCTGATCAATGTGGCCAGCTTCGGCTTGATCTACTCCAAATACTTTAACCAGTTGCTGGGGCATTACACAGTACCCAGCGGCGTGAGCATCAACCAGGTATTTCCCAACGCCGATCCGCTGGATCGCATGCCGGACATCAGCATGGATGCCAGCCCGGGCGATCCTGATGCGTGGTTCTGGATGGGCGGCGGCGCATTACCCACCCACTCCAACGATGCCACGCAGGAACTCTCCGACGATATCACCTGGGTCAAGGGCAATCAGGTCTTCCAGGGCGGCTTTACCTACATGTGGAACCTGCTGCACGCCGATGCGGCCAGCGCCTTCCCCATGGGGAACTTCTGCTTCGATGGCAGCTACACAAACAGCACCCCGGGCGACTACCTGCTCGGCTTCCTGTCCAAGGGCGCCAACGGCTGCGGCTACGGATACGAGCAAACCAGTTCGCAGCGCGATGGCCGCTTCCGGAACCACTGGGCCGAAATCTACTTCGAAGATGACTGGAAATTCAGCCCGCGGCTGACGATCAACCTGGGCATAAGATGGTCGTATTTTTCGGCGCCGACCAAGGATGGCAACGATATTTCGAACTTTGTCCCCAGTGCCTTCTCAGCGTCTGAAACCCCCGCTCTGTGCGCATCTCCGTCAGGCGCGGCCCTGGGTTCGCTGCCGGCTTGCGCGGTATCGACCTACGGGATCCAGTCCACAACCTGGCAGTATCTGAATCTGAACAACCAGCCGTTGGAAACCAATGACATCACGGCTGCCAATCTAACCAACAACGGCATGCTCACTGCCGGAAGTGGCACCCCGGACGGGTTTACCGTTCCACAAAAAGGCCTGTTTGCTCCGCGCATCGGATTTGCCTACCGTCTGACTAATGACGGCAAGACATCGATTCACGGCGGGGCTGGTTTCGGCTACACGCAGGTCAGCCTGCTGCAGACCTCGAACCTGCTGGGCAACATCCCGTTTGTGCAACAGCCCGTCTATTTCGACACGGAGTTCACCAATCCGGCCGGCGGTTCCGGTTCGGTTCCCAATCCCCCTGGATTGTTGTCGGTGCTGGCCACCTCTCCCGGCTACCGTCCGGCCACCATTCGCAACTACAGCCTGACGATCGAAAGGGAAGTGGCTCCAGGCGGCGTTGTTTCCATCGGCTACGCCGGTATGACAACCCAGCATATCTTCAACGGCAGCTCTTCCGGCGGCTGGGATCAGAACTTCCCATTGCTCTCAAATCCCAACACGGGAACGTACGCTTCGACGACACTCACTACTTCATGCGTAGCAGCCTCTACGGCTCCCAACCAACAAACGTCGGGTTTCTCCTACGATCCCTGCATTAACCAGGGCAAGGTGAACAGCGCGTACTATCGTCCCTATCAGGGATACAGCACCATGACGACGGGCTCCGCCCTTGGTGTTGCAAACTACAACGGCTTGCTCCTGGGCTATGTGCAGAAAATGCGCGATCTGACGGCCCACGTCTCCTACACCTTCAGCAAGGCGCTGGGCGACGTCAACGCCTCAGGCACGCAGGTGGCATACAGCTCAAGCGGCACTTTCCAGAATTCCCATAATCCTTTGGGCGACTATGGAAAGCCGGATTACGACCGCCCTGACGTCTTCGTCTACTCCCTGGTCTACACCGTTCCGGTTCTCGGATGGGCCAATAACGTCCTCGGCAAGGAGCTGCTCGGCGGATGGAACTTCACCAGTTATGGACTGGTCGAGAGCGGGTTCGCCCAAACGCCAAGCTATAGTTCAGGATTAGCCACTCGGCCCAATGTGTCGGGACCACTGTCGCGAGCGCACGGCACGAGTGGAAAGATCACCGAGGGACAAGCTCCGGTATACTCCGCAGCCAACTTCACTCCGCCTTCCTGGGGATACTTTGGAAGCGCAGAGGTGGGTTGCTTGCGCGCGCCGAAGGAAGTTGCGTTCCATATGGCCGCAGAAAAGGGCTTCACCATCCGCGAATTTGCGGCCGTAAAAATCGGCGCACAGGCGTTCAACGTCTTCAACCATCCAAACGTGATGACCCTCAATACGAGTTATGCTCCAGGCTCCTCGACGTTTGGTACAGCTACAGCCTTCGGCGATCCGCGTGAGATGCAGTTCTACACCAGGATCACCTTCTAGCCTCCTTTGCATAACCCATCGAGGGGACGGGCGCCGTTTGGCAACCGTCCCTTCTTTTTTGCAGCGCGCGCACTCCCGTGAGTGGGCCTCGCGCCGCAGTTCGCCCGCCAGAGCACATTCCGCGCCGCGGATTGCCTGCGACGCCCGGTTATCGTCCGGCAGCGATTTCGTGGGGCCTCCGAGGAGCGGCAGCTCCAAAAGCTCCAACTTTCAGACCCGGGCTTCAGGCGGAGCAGTGGAATGCCAGGCCGGCCCATGGGGCGCTCGATAATTCATTGGGTTATCGTGGAATTTATTGCTTCTACATAGTTTATTCGCAGATGAACGTTAGATTTCTGGCCTTCAGAAAACCGCATCTCCCAGCCGAACCCCGCGCGTCATGCCGCAATGGAACCCTCCCTCCAAAATCGTCATTCCGAAGATTAGAAAATAATCGTATACTCTCGAAAATAAAGCGCCGTCACTTTCATGCCCACTCTCACGTCCCATTCGGTACACAACTCGGCTCGGTCCGCGACTTCGCTTCCAGAGCACATCGTTCTTCTCGCCGACGATTTGACTGGCGCCTGCGACGCGGCCGCGGCATTTCTTTCCACAAACCGCGCAGTGCGCGTCTGGCTCGGCGCCGCAGCGACATTTCCGGCCACGGAGCCGGTGCAGGCCTTTAACACGGATTCCCGCTCGCTTTCGCCGGCCAAAGCGTCGCGGATCGTAACGCGCACTGCTGCAGCACTCGCATCCAATCCCCAGGCACTTCTGTTCAAGAAAATTGATTCCGCAGCCCGTGGCCCTTTTGCCGCAGAAATTCTGGCTGCGCATCGCGCTTTCGGATCGCGCGCCGTCCTGTTGGCTCCCGCGTTTCCCGCTGCAGGCCGCACGGTGCGCAACGGCATTCTGGAAATTCAAGATGCCACGGGCCAGCGTGCGCAGATCGATATCGCCAGCCTCTTTCCGCCAAGACACAGAAGCCTCATCGCCCTCGTCTCTCGCCCTGAAGAGCTTGCTGCAGCGCTCCACGCCGCCAAGTCCGTGCTTTTGTGCGACGCTTCCACGCAATCGGATCTCGAAGCCATGGTTCGCGCTGCGGAAAAGTTTCCCGGCCTCCTGTTTGCGGGCTCCGCCGGCCTGGCGCTGGCTCTCGCCAGCCGCGACGCCGCGCCCATCCGCCGTGCGCCAAGGCCCTCCGCCGCGCGCACATTGCTCGTTGCCGGATCCGATCATCCCGTGACCAAGCTTCAGCTTGAAACCCTCAGTCAAATCGACCCACGCGCCGTTCAGGTGCTGCGTCTCAATTTCAGCTCTCGCGATCGCGCGCGCCTTCGCGACACATTCCGCGACTTCGCTCCGCAGGCGCTCATCCTCACCGGCGGCGACACCGCCTTGCTCGCGGCCAGCACGCTCGGCGCCCACTCTTTTATCCTCCATGGAGAGCTTGCGCCCGGAATTCCCTGGGGCATTGTGCAGGGCGGCAGGTCGGAAGGGTGCATCGTGATCACGAAATCCGGCGGTTTTGGCGCGCCCACGATCTTCAATGAAATCCTCAACGCGTTGCGGGGTCCGGCATGAGCAGGCTCGCACGCATCGCCATCAGCATCGGAGACCCCGCCGGCGTAGGAGCAGAAATTGCCCTCAAGGCTCTCCGCGATAATTCCGTCGCCTCGCTCGCGCAGTGGATCCTGATTGCCGATTCAGCCGCGCTCCAAGCTGCTGGCCGTCTTTCCGGAATCGACCCGGCCACGCTGCCCTGCACTCTTGTCGACATCGGCACGCTGCCCGCCGATCACACCGTCGCCTTCGGCCAGCTTCGCGCGGAGTACGGGCTCGCGGCCATCGCCTATGTCCGTCGCGCCGTCGAACTCTGCATGAGTGGCGAAGCCGACGCCATGGTTACAGCGCCGTTGAATAAGGAAGCGGTCACGCTCTCCGGCCGTTTCTTCTCCGGGCACACCGAATACATTGCCGAGCTGACCGGCGCACCGGAACCGCGCATGTTGCTCTACTCCGAGAAGCTGGCAACCATCCACGTCAGCACGCACATTCCCCTCGAGCAAGCCTGCAAGCTTGATCGCGCGCGCATCGTTGAGACCATCCAGCTCGGTCATGACGCGCTCCTATGGATGCGCCGCCGCGCTCCGCGCATCGCCGTCTGCGGCCTCAATCCCCACGCCGGCGAGCACGGACTCTTCGGCGCGCAGGATGCGGCCATTATCGCTCCCGCCATCGAGGAAGCGCGCGCGTTGGGCATCGATTGCTCCGGCCCGCACTCGCCCGACACCATCTTTGTCCGCGCCCTGCGCGGCGAATTCGACCTCATCGTCGCCATGTATCACGACCAGGGCCACATTCCCATGAAGCTCATCGACTTCACCGGCGGCGTAAATGTTTCGCTCGGCCTGCCCATCATCCGCACCTCCGTCGATCACGGCACGGCCTTCGATATCGCCGGCCGCAACCAGGCCGACGCCACCAATATGAAGTCGGCCATGCGCCTCGCCGTCAGCATGGCCGAAGGCAAGCTCGCTCTCGCGAACACGGCAGCCGGCTCCGCTCAAGCAGGGAGCGTGCGCTAAGATGCATCTCGCCGACACCCTCATCGTTGCCGCCTACATGATCACGCTCGTCGGCATCGGTATTCGTGTCGCAGGCCGCCAAAAAACCACTGACTCCTATTTCATTGCCGGGCGCACCGTTCCCGGCTGGGCCGCGGGACTTTCGCTGCTGGCCACCATCATTACCAGCCTCACCTTCATCGCCTTCCCCGGCGCGGCCTACGCGGGCGATTGGAATCTACTCGTTCCCGGCATTCTCTTCGTCATCGTGATCGTTTCCATCGGCCCCATCATCGTGCCCTTCTTCCGCCACGCGGTCTCGATGTCGGTCTACGAATACTTCGGCAAGCGCTTTGGCACCGCGGTGCGCATGTATTCTTCGTTCGCCTTTGCCGCGGGCCATTTTGCCAAAATGGGTTTTGTGTTTTACCTGCTTGCGCTCGCCGTCGCGGGATTCACCAACTGGTCCATCGCGTTTCTCATCATCGGCCTCGGCGTCATCACCATCTTCTACACGTTCATCGGCGGACTGCGCGCCGTGATTTGGACTGACGTAGTCCAGGGCTTTCTGCTCTGGGCCGGAATCGCCATCACGCTCGTCCTGTTACTGCTCTCGCCACGTGCGCGGCCCGGCGCCATGTTTCATCTCCTCGCTGTGAACCACAAGCTAAGCCTGGGCAGCTTCGACTTCGACCTTGCGCGCCCCACTTTCTGGACCATGGCGCTCTACGGCTTCTTTTACTACCTGCAGAAATACACGGCCGATCAAACCGTCGTGCAGCGTTATCTCGCCGCCAAATCCGACCGCTCCGCCCTGCGCGGCATTGCCATGGGCGCATCGCTCTGCCTTCCCGTGTGGACCGCGTTCATGCTCATCGGCTCGCTGCTCTGGGCCTTCTACCACCTCTCCGGCCAATCGCTCCCCGCCACTATCACGCGCGCCGATCAGGTTTTTCCTTATTACATGGTCACGCAAATGCCGGTCGGCGTCGCGGGTCTCTTCCTCGCCGCGCTCTTCGGCGCAGCCATGTCCATGCTCGCCTCCGATCTCAACTGTTTGGGCCTCATTCTGGTTGAAGATTTCTACTCGCACTTCTTTCCGTTCAACACCGACGCGCAGCGCCTGCGCTTCGGCAAAATCGCCGTCGTCCTATGCGGCTTTCTCGCCATCGCAGTCGCCCTCCGGCTTAGTTCCACGCATGGCTCCGCGTTGGCGCTTTATTATGCCGCAACCGCCATCGTCGCCGGCGGTTTGGCCGGACTTTTTTTGCTGGCCTTTCTCTCGCCGCGAGCCGGCCGCTTCGGCGCCGTCGCCGGCATCGTAGTCAACCTGCTCTTCACCGCCTACGCCACGCTCACTCTCGACGGCGGCAAGATGCTCAACCTTCATCGCTACAACTACCCGTGGAGCGAATACACCATCGGCGTCTTTGGCAATCTTTTGCTCCTCGCCACTGGGCTGCTCTGCGCGGCCTTTTTCCCCGCGCCCCAAAGTCTTCCTTCAACCCAAACACTCTGGAGCTGGCTTGCCGAACGCAAACAATCCAGCCCTCAATCCATTCCTTTGGGAGATACTCCATGAATCGTTTGCAGCAAGCTGTTCAGGCCAACGGCGGCAAAACTCTTTTGGGCGCGGCCGTCTATTTTTACGATCCGATCTTTCTTGAGATCTGCGCTCATCTCGGCTACCAAGTGATATGGATCGAGATGGAACACGGGCACATCACCTTTGCCGAGGCCGCCGACCTTTGCCGCATGGCCGCCGGCACCGGCATGTTGACCATGATCCGCATCCCCGATGTGCGCCGCGAGAACGTGCTCAAAGGCGCGGAATGCGGTCCCGACATTCTCGACGTTCCCATGATTGAAACCCCCAGGCAAATGCAGGAACTGCGCGAATACGCGCGCTTTGCTCCCGCTGGCAGCCGCGGCTTCTTCTCCGTCTCGCGCGCCGTCAACTACAGCATCCCCAGCCCCGTCGTCGCCCAGCAGCAAGGCCTCAACAAAGACCTTTGCCTTATGGCGCAAATCGAAAGCAGCGCGGCGCTCGACCGTGTCGACGAATTGGCCGCCGTTCCCGATGTCGATCTCTTCATCGGCCCCGCCGATCTCGCCGCCAGCCTCGGTCTGCCTTCGCAAACATCGCACCCCATAGTGCAGGCGGCCGCCGCAAAGATCGTCAAAGCTGCCCGCAATCACAACAAATCTGTCGCCACAGCCTGTGCTCCCGACGAATTCGCCTTCTGGCTCGGCCTCGGCATCGATCTCCTGTTCTGCACTAACGACATCTCCTGCCTCAAGCAGGCCGCTGGCGATTGGCTGAACGACGCACGCAAAATTCTCAAGAATCACAACGGCCGCGCGGCGGAAGTGAACGCCGCCCGCCGCGCATAAAGGGATTCGTATGTTGCTGCACTCAAAACTCAACTCTTACGCTGTCATCCTGAGCGACCGGAGCGTAGCGGAGGGAGTCGAAGGACCTGTGGTTGCTTTTTCTAAAACCAGCTTCATAAATGGTTTCGCGAAAGGGCACGGTTTCTAGCCTGCCCTGAGCAAAGTCGAAGGGTGTCGTAACAGACGCTTGATCAACGAGGGCTTCATGGATAACGGCATGAGTGATGTCCTGATAAGCACACCGCAGGCGCAAAGTTTGTTAGCCCCGCGCTTGACCGGGGCCCCCAAGAAATGGTCTTTGTTTCTTGGGGTGGACTCGTGGGGAAAGCAGATTCCACAGATTGACCCCGGAGTCCCGTAGGGACGGCGCAAGGACATTTCTATTGCAGGAATCAATGGCCCCCGACGGATGGTTTTCCGAAGCAAACGTTCTACGACAAGAGGCAAATGTATTTCTGTTCGATCCTTTCCATGGTGCATCAATGAAACGTATCCTCCAATGCGCGCTGGCACTCACGCTGCTCCCCGCCGCCGTGCTCGCCCAGACCAACGCGCCGGCGCAGCCCTTCGCCATCCTCCACCCCGACGATTATCACCATTACGTCGCTCAGTTCGCCGACGACGAACGCGAAGCCACCGGCCAGCAACCTGCCGACGAATGGCCGTGGATCGCCGACAACATCCCGCTCTTCAATTCCTCCAACAAGCAGTTCGAGGAGATGTATTATTTTCGCTGGTACTCATTTGAGAAGCACGTCGAGCAAACCGCGGACCACGGCTACCTAATCACCGAGTGGCTGCACCGCCCCGACCTTCCCCACAACGGCGTACTGCCCGACGCTGTGCCCTTTCATCTCGGCGAGGCACGCTGGCTGCGCGACCCCAAAATCGCAGAAGATTATGCGCGGTTCTGGGGCAGTCCCGAGGCAAAACCCCGCAACTACAGCTTTCCTTTTGCGTGGAGCGTGCAGTTGGTAACGGATGCCACCGGCGATCCCAAGCTCGGCGCAGATCTGCTGCCCAATCTCATCGCGAACTACAAAGCCTGGGACGATCATCTCGACCCCTCCGTCGGCCTCTACTGGCAGATCGATACCCGCGACGCCATGGAGAAGTCCATCGGCGGCGACGGCTATCGCACCCCGCTCAACAGCTATATGCTCGCCGATGCGCGTGCCATTGCGGATTTCGCGCGTGGGTCGCAACAATCGGCAGTCTCCGCCGAATACAATGCCAAGGCCGATACGCTCGAGCATCTGATCGAAACCAAACTCTGGAACCCCAAAGACGAGTTCTATGAAGACCTCTCGCCCGCCGCCGACTCCGGCATTCGCAAAGAGAAGCGGTTCAAGGACCCCGGCACGCAACTCCAATTCGCCGGCGTGCGCGAGCTCATCGGCTACATCCCCTGGCAGTTCTACGCGCCCACGCCGAGCCACGCCGTCGCGTGGAAGCAACTCTTCGATCCCAGCGGCTTCGCCGGCAAGTACGGCCCCACCACCGCCGAGCGCCGCAGCCCGCGCTTCCGCTTCGCCTCTGACGATCAGTGCACCTGGAACGGTCCTTCGTGGCCCTACGCCACCACGCAAACATTGCTTGCCCTGGCCAACCTGCTCAACGGCCCCGCGCAAACCGACATCGGCAAGCAGCAGTACTACGAGTTATTCGCAAATTATGTTTTGTCGCAGCACATCAAGCTTCCGAGCGGCCGCGTCATCGACTGGATCGACGAAGATCTCGACGCCGACACCGATGAATGGATCGCGAAGGACATGCTTATTGCAAAGAACAAGCAAGTGGCCCGCGGCAACTACTACAATCATTCCGGATTCGCCGATCCCCTCATCACCGGGCTCATCGGCCTGCGTCCACGCGCCGACTCGAAGATCGAAATTCATCCGCTCCTGCCCGCAAGCACGTGGACATATTTTGCCGTGGACGGTCTTCCCTATCACGGCCACCTGCTCGCAATTGTGTACGACGAAACCGGCAAGCAATATCAGCAAGGCCGCGGCCTCATGCTGTTTGTCGACGGCAAGAAAATCGCCACCCGCGCCACGCTCGGCCCGCTAGTAGCCGAGTTGCCGCATGATTGAGGGCTGCATGACTAACGTCCAATTGAGCGCGCCGGAGGCGCACTGTTTTTTAGCCCCGCGCTTCAGCGTGGGGAAAGCGGATGCCAGGTATGAAATCCGGAGTCCCGTAGGGACGGCGCAAGAACATTTCGTTTGCAGCATCCATAGTTCCTCAAGGAGTTTTCGCCGTGCGCAAATTCGCATTCCCCGCTCTACTCATAACCGGCCTCACGGTCGCGCCCCTGCATGCGCAATCCACCCCCTCCATCCCCATGACGCAGATTCCCGCCGGCGCCTTCACCATGGGCGCCGACGCTGACGCCCTCTCGCCCACCGTCGTCAACGGCTTCGGCGTCATGTCGACCCGCTCCACGCACGGCGACTTCGACGAAATCCCCGCGCATCGCGTTACCATCACGCATGCCTTCTCCATCGCCACGCATCTCGTCACCGTCAAGGATTTCCAGCAATTCGATCCCACCTACCAACCCGCCGCCGCATATCCCGATTACGCAGCCGGAATAAGCTACAGCCAGGCCGTCGCATTCTGCGCATGGCTCTCAAAGAAAACCAGAAAGCCCTACCGGCTGCCCACCGAAGCTGAATGGGAATATGTCGAACGCGCGGGCACGCAAACTCCGTTTTTCACCGGCGACACTCCGCCCAGTCCAAGCCAGCCCAACGCGTGGGGCGTCGTCATGGGCGAAGGCAAGCCGGAATGGGTCGCGGACTGGTACGGCCCGTACCCTTCCGCCGCGCAGATCGATCCCACCGGCCCGCTGCACGGATACTTTCGCGTCGTGCGCGGTGGCGGCCTTGACTTCCGCAAATCAAAACCCGGCGAGACCTACCCTGCAACCGCGCCGTATTTCATGCGCTCCGCCAATCGCGCCAGTATGGCCCCAAGCTACGCGTCCAAAGAAGGCAACATCGGATTCCGCATTGTCCAGGCGCCGAGCCCCGCCCCGCATCCATCCCCCGCCGCGCAATTTTTCTTCTTCACCGATGTAAAGCAGTTGCCGGTCGACATCGCCAAAGGTCCCGATCCCGCAAAACCCTTCTATCGCGTGCACGAACTGTTTCCAAATCTCAACGGAAAATCCATGCCGGACGTCGGATGGCGCGCCGGCCTCGCGCCCGGTCTCGGCATCAACTATCACAACTCCGCCATCCAAGTGCTCGCCAACGGCGATGTGGTTGCCGCGTACTACAACACGCCCCGCAACGAAGACGATCCCGACCAGACCGTCATGGTCATGCGCCGCCGCGCTGGCGCTGAAGACTGGGACATGCCCGAGCCATGGCCCGACTTTGCCGATGCCGCCTGCGCCGCGCCTGTCTTCTGGAACGATCGCGGTCATCTCTGGCTCTTCTTCGGTTTCCCACGTCTCATCGGTGCGCCGCCCTTCGCCTTCACCACTTCCAATGACAACGGTGCGACGTGGTCGCCGATTGAATTCCCTCACTTCACCGCGCCCATCGGCCGCTACGTCTCGCAGCCCATCAACTCCATCGTGCGCGCCAAAGATGGAACCATCTACATTCCCACCGACTCCACGGGACGCAATGCCGATGGCAACGGCTCCATCTCGGCAGTCTGGGCCACGCGCGATAACGGCCTAACATGGTATGACACAGGCGGCCGCACCGCAGGCCGTCACACCACGATCGTGATGGCAGATAACGGCGACATTCTTGGCTTCGGCGGAAAAAACTCCAACATCGACGGCCGCATGCCGCTCGCCACCAGTTCCGACGGCGGCAAGGCTTGGGTGAAATCGAAGACCATCTTCGACCCTCTTGACAGCGGTGAACGGCCCAGCGTCATTCGTCTCGCCTCGGGCCGTCTCTTCTTCGTCGCAGATTTCAATCCTCACAACGAAAAGCATCTGCACAAGGACGGCGCGTACGCTGCGCTCTCTGACGATGACGGCAAGACCTGGAAACAGAAGCGCCTGCTCGCCGACATTCTCACCGTGGGCTACGTAACCGCCACGCAGGGCCCCGATGGCGTGATTCACATCGCCACGTCAAAGAACACCGTCAATTACGAAATTGAGTTGAACGAGGCCTGGGTTCTCGCGCCGGATGCCGCGCAATCACCAGCGCCCAATGCAATCGGACACGCTACGAAGCACACCGAGAAGTGGCCCAACGGAAAACTCAAAGCCGAGTGGAGCACGGCCCGCGCAAGCGACGGAGGCACTCTGCTCGAAGGCCCGCAGAAATTCTTCTTCGAGAACGGCAAGCCTCAGTGGACCGCGGACTTTCATCTCGGCCGGAAGATCGGCGACGAAATCTTCTATCGCGCCGATGGCTCAAAAGAGTGGCAGAAGACCTACGGTGCGGACGGCCAATGGACCTGGCAACTCTTCGACGCCACCGGAAAACAAACCGCCGAATCCCACTGGCGCAACAAAACGCTCCTCGACACCACGTTCGCGGATGCAAAATCGTCCGCGCCGTAGGCGCAATGTTTGTTAGCCCCGCGCTTCAGCGTGGGGAAAGCGGTTTCCACAAGTTCACCCGGGAGTCCTGTGGGGACGACGCAAGAGCATTTCTGCTCGAGCACTCAAAAGCCCCTGCGGAGCAAGGATGCAATGATCAAAGCCTTTCTATTCACGGTGTCGATTGTCCTTCTTCTCGCGGCCACCTCGCTCTGCGCTCAGCCTCAGCCCGCCCAGAGCTCCCACGGCGCTTGGCTCTTCATCTACTTCAAGGAGCCCGGTAATCAGGGCATCTATTTTGCGCTCAGCCGCGACGGTTATCATTACACCCCGCTCAATGACGGCCAGCCGTGGGTCGCGCCAGCGCAAGCGGGCGACGCGCCTGCGCAAAGAGGAGAATTGATGCGAGATGTTTTTCTCACCCGCGGCCCCGATGGGCTTTTTCACATGGTGTGGACCTGGAACTGGCGCGGCAATTCGCTGGGTTACGCCTCCTCGCCCGATCTGCTCACGTGGTCCGCGCAAAAACAAGTCCCCATCATGGCGGATTTCCCCGCGACCAACAATGTCTGGGCCCCGGAGACCTACTGGGACGCAAAGAAAAATCAGTGGCTCCTTATCTGGTCGAGCTCCATGAAGGATTCTCAAGACGGCAATCGCATCTGGTATTCGATGACACCAGATTTTCAAACCTTCTCGAAGCCCGCGATTTTCTTCGATCCCGGCTACGTCACCATTGATGCAACGATTTTTCACGGCAAGAGTGGTCCCTACCGCCTCATCTTCAAAGAGCAAACTTACGATCCGCTCACATTCCAGGAGCGCGTCGCAACAGGCGCCACGCTTGAAGGGCCGTGGAGCGATATCTCCGGCCCCATCAACGAAAGTTGGTCCGAGGGGCCATCGGCCATCCAGGTGGGCAAGCAATACATTGTCTTTTACGACCACTATCGCGCGCCGCGCGCCCGCTACGAAGCCGTGGCCACTACCGACTGGAAGCACTGGCAGGACATCACCGCGCAAACTTCGCTCCCGCCGTATTCAAAGCACGGAAGTTTTCTGCACATTACGGATGAAGAAGCAGTTCGACTGCTCGCTCGCCATGATGCGCCGGCGAGTGCGCCGCCCTCTTCAACGCCGGAGCCGCAAAGGCAGTAACCATTGCGCGTATTCCCTCAACCAAGCTGAAGGCTGAAAGCTGACAGCTGAGAGCTATTTTACTCGAACAGCCAGTCCAGTTTCGGCGGTCCGCCGCCGCCCGCATTCGCAAAGTTCACGTGCGGAGCCACGTGGTAATCGGCGGGAATAAAGCCGAGGACTACATACTGCCCTTTGCCGATGTCGAGCTCGTTTGCTCCGGCCGGCAACGGCTTTGCCCACACCGCCATCGCCGGAACCTTCGGCGCCGCAACCGCATTCAGCAGCACCAGGTTCCACTGCTCGGTTTCAGGATCGAGCACCGAGTTTTTCTTCGACGCGTTGCTCACAAAACCAACCAGTATCTGCGCCGGCTGCGCGAGATCGAAGTGCAACGTTCCGCCCTCGCTGGGTGAGATGCGGATTCCCTTCATGCCGGCAAGCTCCGGTGCCAGGTCGCTGATCGTTGCGTTCGTGCCCGCGAACAAATTCACGCCCTTCTCCACGATAAATTCCTCACCCGCGCCTGGTTGAAGCGTAAACTCGATCTGCGGCAGCCGTTCAACCGGCTTGTTCTCGTCGATCTTCGCGCCCGAGCTCAACTGGGCAATGCGTTTTTGAAATGTGGCCAGCTCCTTCTCATACATGGGCAGGCACTGCTGCCAGTTGGGAAATTGATTCATGCCGCCGCGGAATGGAATCTGGCGCTGCGTCGTCTCCATGCTGGTTGCTGTGCGATAAGCCGGGCCGGCAATCGCAGTCAGCTCACGAAAATGGTCCACACTTTCGGCCAACAATGTTTCAGCCTGCTGTAAACGGGCCGCATCGTGAACGTATCCGTAGAGCAGCACCTGTTCCGCAGCCTTGGTCTTCGCGTTGTAGAACTCCATCAGCAACTCGATCGCATGCATGTCGTTCACGATGCGTTGGTACTCGGCCTCATTTTTCGTCACAAAGGGCGCGGCCGCCCTCGCTGCATCGAGAGCCTTGTGCGATGCCTCCACGGTTTCATCGCTCACGCCGAGCGGCGTCTCGCCATGGTGTGGTTCGTTCTTCACTTCTTCAGCCACATAATCTTCCAGCCGCTCGCCCGGCGGCGCGTCGCCCGTCCATAGCGGCACCGCGGGATTGAAGCGAGCGGGATCGATTAATTGCGGCATGGTCATGCCCAGTGTGAGCGCCTCGCGGTTTCCTTCCGTGATGCCGATGCGCGGCAGAAGTTTTGGCTGGCAAGGTCCGGCCAGCGTGTAAGCGGCAAGGATTTTTTCGCCGGCCCCCGCTGAGCCGAATTTCTCTGCGAAACGCGACACCCAATAGTCGTGCTCTTTATCCGGATCGCGATTCGGATTCCACGCGTAGCGTCCCCACGATGCAAACCAAATCCAGTCACGATCGGTTTGGAGCAAGGGTGGTTGTGTGTTGTCGCCAGCGTACGGCCAGTCCCAGTAGCGCAATGGATACACATGCAGCCCCTCAATGCCGATGCGCTGAAAATTCGCCTCCGTCTGCCGAATAAAATCCGGATCGCCCCAGCGGAATGGCTCCAGATTCGAAAGCAAGTGTACATTCGCAATGGCCACGTTCGAGGCTTCAGCGAGCATTTTGAATTGCTCGAGCACAGGTCCGCGCACGTTGGTCCAAGTCAGCGATTCACCGTTCCACTTGGACATGGTGTCGATGTTCGCGTAGAGCGGAAGTGCGGCTTTCAGCACCGCGTCGATGTCCGTAGCGTGCGCGCGCACCACGATGGGAGGCTCCGCGGTGATGCCGAGTTCCTTCAGTCCATCCTCAACGCCGGGAATAATCGTCTGCGTGAGCCACTGCGCTCCGTAGCGCGGGCTCAGCGCCTCGCCCAGCGTCATCATCAGGCCGGCGTGCGGATACTCGCGCACAAATTCCGAAATCACGTAACGCGTGTATGCGCTGGCTTCTGCGTTGGGCGCCGACAGATGATACGGAAGATGATGCGCGCGGGCAAAGGCGTGCGAAAGATGGATGTTGTAAAAACCCTGCAGTACCCAGATACCGCGCCGGTCGGCCTCCGCTGTGAGCCACTTGAAGAGAGCGATATTCTGCTCCAGTTGCGCCGTCGGCAGCTCCTGCGCCTCGGGATATTTCGGCAGTTTCAGAAGGCTGGTGAAGGGATGGCCGTTCCAAAGATAGAGCGTGTTGTAGCGCTCCTCGGCCAACATGTCGAGATATTTGATCCACGCGGCCTTGTCGTAAAAGAAGGGAAAATTCCGCGGCGTGTAGAGATAGTCGTACTCGGCATCGTCGTAGGTGATTTCCTGCTTCTGCATTCCGATGCACGTTCCGCGCAGCTTCAGCGCCGGATGCTCCATGTCGTCAATTCCTGCAGGCAGCGCCTTCGCCGCGCGGATGCGATCGGCCAGCTCCAGTTCGCCGTAGAGCACGCCGGACGGATCGGATCCGGTCACAATCCATGTTCGGCCAATCTGCCGGATCAGAAACGCTTCCGAGGCCTGCGGCCAGAACTCGGGCAGATCGAAATGTGCGAGCTCTGGCGCGCTGCGCACCCCGACCAAGACGCGCGCACCCGCCGGCGCCGTCCTCAACTCTGCAAGCGCGGAGCGCAATTTCTGCGCGCCATAGAGCTCGCGCGCGGTCGCGTCCTTTTGCGTGACCACGGTGACGGCGCGCGCCGAAACGCATAATGCAAGCATCAGCAGCGTTGTGAGAAATGAACGCACAATCCGGTTCGAGCCAAGCCTCATGTCTTCGACCTTACGCCTTCTCAAACAGCACGGCCATATACGGCTTGCCGGTCAGCGTGATCTTGCTTTTTCCGCTAAAGGTTCCGGACAGTGGCGATTCCGTCATCGCCCACGGATCGATCATTGCGGCCTTGAACTTCACATTTTCGGGTAGTGGGAATGTGTATTCACCCACGCAGTGATAGTCGAAATAGTAAAGAATTACTGCGCCGGGATTGCCTGCGTTAAGGTAATACGGATTCTCAGCAGCCATGAGGCCGTTGGTGCCGGTCTTCTCCAGCAGCTTGCGCAGAAAAGTGATGCGCGCCGGGCTGGTACCGTGCAGCTCCCCGCCGTTCGACCAGACGGGACTGCCATCCGTGACCATGTACGTCTCGCCATGTGTCGCGTAGACCCCATAGACCGTGGCGCGCCAGAAGCGGTGCGTCATTTCTTCCGCAGAGAGATTGCCCCAGCGGCTCGCGATGTTGCCTTCGTATTGAATCTCGTCGTAGATGATGGGCTTGTTCCAGGCGGCGAAACGCGCGGCGGATTTTTCGAAGTCGTATTCCTGCAAGCTGGCGTGCGTGCACCAGGGCTTGGAGTTGTCGTACTCGACGCGGCTGTGATGGATGGAACGCAATCGGCTGTAAGGATCGCATTCCTGCACGATACGAAAGAATCGGTCCCAGTCGGTCATGGATTTGGAGCGGATGAGATCGTATTCGTTGGCGATCGACCACCAGACGTTCCGGTATGCGGAAAGCCGCGCGACGGCGTAGCGCAAGTAGCGATCGTCCGCCTCCTGTCCCATGGATTTGAATCCCCACGCGTCGTACGGGTGGAAGAGAATGACGTCGGCCTCGATGCCGGCGCCCATGAGATCGAGAATGCAAGATTCGAAATGCTGGAAGTAAGCGGGGTTGAGGCGGGCAAGATCGAATTTTTCTTTACTGCTGCTGTCATCGGCGAGATTTTCCGCGCCGGGTGCGAGGGCTTCGCCGATACGCTCGAAGGGCATGGCGACGGGCTGCAAATTTCCAAGCCCTTTGGGAAGCAGGCAAATGCGCACCTTGTTGAATCCTGCCTCTTTCAGGTTCTTGAGCGTCTCGTCACCGTAAGGCGCGCCGATAAATCCGTATGCATAGCAGGTGGTTCCGAAGGGGAAGTAAGGCGTGCCGTCCGCATATTGAAAGTGAAACTGGTGCGCCGTCCCCACCGGCCCGCGATTGCCTGTCGCCGGCGCAACGCATTCGAAGCCACCGGTGAGGCCGGCTAGTTGGTTCACGTTGCTGGTGGTTTCAAAGCTCCAACGCCCCATGGTGTCCGGTGAGAAGCGCACCTTGTAGACCCCGTCGCCGTCATAAAAACCGGCTGCGTCTACTGTGCGGTGACCCAGCGTAAATCGCGCGCCAAACTGAACATCCACAAAAGGATTCCCAGTCGAAGGCCCTTGCGCCTTGACCTCAAAAACACCCCACTGCTCCACGTTCTCGTTCGTGGGCTTCTCATTGACGGGGCTTGCTGGCGCAGCCGCGGCACTCGAAACAAAGCCCGTCATCACCGCCCCGGCCCCCATTTTCATCAGATCTCTGCGATCCATCGTTCCTCACTTCCGGCCGGCCTAACATCATGTCCCTCAGCCGGCTTGCGCGTCGGCCCGCGGTCAACCATGCCCGACTCGCGCTTCGTTCGGCAGGTGCGCCTCGGCCCATCACCAGGCAAAGCCTGTTCTACACAGCTTCCTCCAGAGTGTCAAACCAAATCTAAAAAATGAAAATTATTGCGCGCAATGGTCCAGACAGCGTATAAATTGCAGAACACGCTATGCAGCGTCTCAAAGTAAAGGTGCGGTCCTTCCATGAAAGGCAAGACAGACTCCTCCTCCATGCCGCGCAAAACCACGCGGCGGCGCATTCCCAAATGGGCGCTTCACTCCAGCGACTCCGTAGCCAACGAGCAGTATTACCTGCGCTCCATCGGCCGCGCGCTTGAAGTGCTCGACTGCTTCGACGGCAAGGCGCCCCTGGCGCTCAAGGAAATCGGCTTCGCCACCGGCCTTCCCGAGTCCACGCTGTTCCGCGTCTTGTTGACGCTGGAAAAGCACGGATACCTGAAGCAGGCAGTGGATGGAACCTACCAGCTCGCCCCCAAGCTCCGCTTCGGATGGCTCGTTGAGCAGGCCAACGTGCTGCGCGACAAGGTGCGTCCCGAATTGGAGCGGCTCACGCGGCGCTTCAATGAAACCGTCAGCATGGCCTACCTTTACGACGATCGCATCCACGTCCTCGATTCCATTGAAACCTTTCACGAGATCCGCATTTCCAATCGCATCGGCCGCGTGCTGCCGCCGCATTGCAGTGCGCTCGGCAAGGCCATCACCGCGTTTCAAGACCGTGACCTGGCCGAGCAAATCGTCGAGGTCTATGGCTTGTCGCGCCGCACCGAATTCACCATCACGGATCGCGCCCGCCTGTTCGATGAATTCGCCCAGATTCGCTCCACCGGTATCGCCTGCGATCGTCAGGAATCCATCCTGGGCGGTATCTGCTATAGCGCCGCACTCCGCCCCGCCGAAGGTCCAGTGGTCGCAGCCATCAGCCTCTCCACTCCCGTTGTCCGCATGACTCCCGAACGGGACGAAGAAACCCGCAAGGCTGTGCTCGAGACTGCGGTGCGCGCCTCCGCACTTTAAATCACGCTGGCATGAGCGGTTGAAAATTAGGGGAAGTAATTTCCACGCAGTCTCAGCACTCGGCCATCTTTAACTCCCTCTACCCTAAAGACGCGCTTCGCCCAACTTGCTCGAATGCCCTTTTCCCCATGCCATTGGCGCCCGAGCTTAGCGCCCATTCCGATCTCTCTCAAGCGGCGCCCCGGCAAAGGAGCTGATCGATTTTTCCGCATTGGGCGAAAGGCGCGTGAAATCGGAAAAATCTGTTCCGACTCGCGGAATATTAGGGGCCATTCCAACGGAGTTCCCAGGCAGATTCCCCGTATTTCCAGGAATTTAAGGATTCATCGATCTTAATTTTCAAAAAGCGCTGTTAGTTCTCCGTTTTTTCTTGACACCCGTATCTCGACCCCATTATTTTGGCCAATGTTCCCGTAACCGTTAACTGCCAGCGACGCAACCAAAAAAAGGGAGTTCAAATGAATCGCATCCTCACGATCGCTCTCGCCTTCGTTTCACTGGCCACCTGCGCAATGGGCCAGAATTCGCGTGGTTCCATTACCGGACAGGTCACCGATCCGACCGGGGCAACAATTGCCAATGCCGCCATCACCGTGACCAGCACCGATACCGGATCCGTCACCCATGTGAACTCGACCGCCAATGGATTCTATACGGTGCCGGATCTGATGCCCGGCGCATACGCCGTGAAAGTAGATGCCCCCGGTTTTAGGACCTCTGAACAGGCGGGCATCACGGTCCAGACGCAGCAGAACCTGACCATCAACGTCAAGCTCGAGGTCGGCGCGGCCTCTGAAGAGGTGACTGTCAGCTCTACGCCCCCGCTCATCGACACGGCGGACGCTTCGACGGGACAGGTATTGTCCAGCGATGAAGTGCAGGACCTGCCCACGAACGGCCGGGCGCCCCTGGGCCTTGCACACATCATGTACGGCGCGATCGTCAAAGCCAAGCACGCCCAGAGCACTGACTCGCCGGTGGCCAACCAAACCGAGGATGACTTCTCCCTCGGTGGCGGCAACTCATCGTCGAATGAACTGCTCCTCAACGGTATCCCCAACATGCAGGACGGTGACCGCTACGGAGCCTTCAGTCCTGAGATGGACGCCGTGAACGAAGTCCGCCTCGACGTCTTCGGCGCCAATGCGATGTACGGCGACACCTCTGGCGGAACCGTTAACATCACCACCAAGAGCGGCACCAATGCTTTCCACGGATCGGCAAGCTGGTTCTATCAGGGTTCCGGCTGTTCCGCGCTGGACGGAGCGACCTTCACCAACCGCTCAACGAATGGCTGCAGCCCGTTGACCGCCCTGCCTTACTCGACGAAGGCGGGAGCCTCGGTTCCTCCTGCAAGCCATGAGAACCAGGTAGGCGGCACCATCGGCGGGCCCATCTGGTTCCCGCACCTCTTCAACGGCCGCAACAAACTGTTCTTCTTCTACGCCTATGAAGCATACGTAGGCGCCCAGCCCCCCACGCAGACCATCGGCACGGTGCCCACGGCAGCCGAGCGCCAGGGCGATTTCTCATCTCTGCTGGCATTGGGCACCGGATATCAGCTCTACAACCCGAACACCGCCACGGGCACGACGTCCAACTACACCAGATCGCCGATCGTCGGCAACTGCATGGGTCCGGCCGCAACCACGTACTCCAGCTCCGATTGCCCCGGCAACGCCGGTTTGACGCTCAGCCCCATCGCCCAGGCTTATCTCAAGTACATCCCGCTGCCCAATTACTCGGGCGCGACGACAACGGCCACCGGCGAGAACAACTTCTTCTCCTTCACGCCCACTACGCAGAACTACCGCTCGCACCAGGGCCGGATCGATTACAACATCGGCCCCAAGGACAAGTTTTGGGGCGATGCGCATCGCAGCAAGTATTTGACTGAACAAAGCAACGTATTTCATAACGACATGAGCGGCACGATCACCGATCAGATCTTTTCCGGCGGCATCGTGGAAGAGGTTCATACCTTCTCACCCACGTTCTTTTCGGATGTGCGCGGCGGCGTATCGCGCGAGGACGTCAACAACAGCGTCACCGCTGCCGGCATCAGTCCCACCACCTTCGGATTTCCGGGGTATCTTGCCTCGAATTCCACATCGCTCGACATACCGAGGATTGATTTTACCGACGCCAACACTCCCACCAGCTTCAGCACTGAGCCAGGGTCGATTGAGAACTACGACACGGTGCAATTGTTTGCAGACGTAACCAAGATCTACAAAGCCCACACCTTCACCGGCGGCATCGATTTTCGCGCCTACAAAGGTTCCTATCTCACGCCGGGCTATTCGGATGGCGACTTCCAGTTCAAGAACACCGCCGGTGGCCCCGTGATGGCCAACAACACCGCCGCGGCCCAGCCTTACGGCAGCGCGTACGCGGAATTCATGCTGGGTATCCCGACCTCCGGCAGTTATAACATCTCAGTGCCGTTCCAGTACAACAGCTTTCTCGATGCCTACTTCCTACAGGACGACTGGAGGGCGGAGCCGAACCTGACGGTAAGCATCGGCGTCCGCTTTGAGCATGAGCTCCCGGTGAACGAGAGCCAGAATCGCATGGTGAACGGCTGGAATCCCGCCACGACAAACGAAGCCACGACGCCGGCTGAGACCAACTATAAAACCGATTGCACCGCAGCTTGCAGCGCACTGCTGCCGGTGGCGTCGTTCGCGCCCACAGGCGGAGCAATCTATGCCACTTCAAGCAATCGCTATCCCTACCACAATGCGCCGCTCTACGTGAGCCCGCGTCTGGGCATCAGCTGGGCACCCGATGCATTCCACGGCAAGGGCGTGGTGCGTCTTGGTTTCGGCATCTATGATAACCCCTTCGGCGACGTCAGCCAGGGCCAGACCTACGGGTTTGCCGAAAGCACCGCTTATGTCGCGACCGCCAACAACGGGATGACGAACAATACCCTCGCCGATCCATTCTCCACCTCCCCAACGGCGCCGGCCGATAACCCGATTCTGCTGCCGTCAGGCAGCTCGCTCGGAGTGAATGCCCAGCTTGGCAGCAGCATGGGGTTCTACTCGCCGGTCGTGAAGGTTGCCTACTCGGAGCGTTCCAGCCTCGACGTGCAGTACCAGATCGGAAATACCATCCTGATCGACCTGGGATACGTCAACAACCACCAGGTGCATCTTAACTGGGGCAACGCGATCAGTTCGATTCCGATCCTGCCCTATCTGAGCACCTCACCGTACTACAACGTTGCCGCCACCAACCTGCTGAGTGGCGCAAGTTATACGGGCGGCCCGGCGACAACCAACATCACCAACCCCTTCAAAGGCGTGACGGGAATGACCGGCAGCCTTTCGACAAGCAGCACCCTCGCTCCCAGCTCTTACCTGCTGGCCTACCCCGAGTACAGTGGGGTCACCGAGAATCTGCTCTCCGGGGAGTCGACGGACTACAACGCGCTGAATGCCCGTGTCTATAAGTCGATGGGGCATGGGCTCACCTTGAATGGCGTGTTTGAGTGGTCGCGCCTCCTGGGCTATGTCAACCAGCTCAACGCCGGCGCGCAGCCCACGTACGGCACCAATACCTCGGATTTTCCCGCTCACTTCGCCGGCTACGGAACGTATAACATCCCCGTGGGCCGCGGACGCCAGTTCTTCTCGAACGACAACCGCATCGTCGACGGATTCATCGGCGGATGGCAGGTCTCGGCCATCTATACGTTCCTCTCCGGCTATGACATCTCGTGGGGCAACGTCATCTACACCGGAACCACCTGGAAGAACTTCGCCAACCACCAGCACAACAAAGCGGATGTGCTTAACGGCACTCCGGTCTTCAACACCTCGGTGTTCGATACACGCACCGTTGCGAATAGCACGGAAAAGGTCGACAACGATCCGCTTGACGCGACGTACAACCCCGACATTCAACCCAACGGCGACAACTACCGCACCTTCCCGCAATACCTGATGCGCCAGGACTACACCAGCGACTGGGACGGAAACGTGCAGAAGGATATTACGGGCCCCGAGAACATCAAGGTCGAACTGCGCCTCGATGCATTCAACCTGCTCAACCGCCCGCAGTACAACACGCCAAACGTCAGCCCGACGTCAACTTCGTTCGGAACCGTCAGCGGCGTCTACAGCGGCACCCTCGCCCGTTTGTTCCAGTTGGGCGCACACATTGTGTTCTAGCATCAATAGCTCAAAGAGAACACAGGGAATTGTGCTTTGATCAACACGGGGGATGCGCAATGCATCCCCCGCCTTCTTTTGCCGTCCCATTTCGGTCGGCAGTCTCAAATCAGCGCCAACTCACCGCTTCGCCCGGGATTCTTCGCGCCGCAACCGCCCCGTCCAGCCGTACCCTCAGAAACATGGCCGTGCTCTCTGTCGATCTCGCCTTCCGCCGTTGGTCCGATCTCGGCGTCGTAATTCTCAGCCGCGCTGCTTCGCCTCTACTCGGCTCTCCCGTCACCTGCGAAATCCTTCCTCTCCATCCTCCAGGCTTCGATACAGTTCGCGATCGAGCTCCCATCGACCCCGAGATCCTCGCCGGACGCCTCAATCACCTTTGCGCGGTGCGCAACATTCGCATTCTTATGCTCGACGGTCCGCAGGCATGGAAATCCGCCAAAAACGGCCTCCAGCACGCGCGCGTCAGCGAGCGCCAACTGAACACCGCCGCCAAAACCGGCCTTCCCGGCATGGTCAAGCCGGCCACCTACAGGTCGTTCGCTGAATTCTGTATGGATGTCTACGATGCGCTCTGCCGCCGCGGCTGGCGCCGTCTTCAAACCCGCCCGCAGCCCGTTGCGCCCGAGCCGGCGGCTGCAACGCCCGAGCGCATGCTCGTTGAAAGCTATCCGCACGCCCTCCAGCCTACGCTGGCTCCATTAGCCTTCAGCTTTCAGACCCTGCGGCGGCCCTTAGCTGACGGCTGAAGGCTGAGAGCTATTCCCTATTCCCTTTTCCCGACTCCCTGTCTTTTAGAACCGGTACACCACGCCAAGCGTAGCGCGCGCATTCCAGGTCAGATGCGTCGAGTAGGCAAGCTGCGGAGTATTGTTGGCCAGTGAGAACGATGCGCCGACGCGGTCGCCAGCCAGCCGCACCGCCAAATTGTGGCCCAGGTCGTAGGTCAAGCCTCCGCCAAAGCCTCCCGCAAAGGCGATATTGGGCGTCATGCTCTCGCCCCCGGTATGCTCTCCGCCCACCTCCGCGAACACTTCACCGCTGAGGTTTCCGTAGAGGTTCGCGTGGACTCCCGGCCCCACCATGAACGAGTAGATCGAGGGGTGGCCGGGACTCGGCAGATTCTCGTGGCCCGTCCCGACCGTGTAGTAGTCGCCCGATGCGACGAGCTGAAAATATTTTCCCCAATCGCGGGCCACTTGCACCTTTCCGCCCAGCAATCCGCTGTACGACTCGGTGGCCTGTCTGAAGCGGGTATAGGCAGCGCCGCCATAGACCTCGTACTTGTAAGGTGCAGCCTGCTCGGGACCTGGCGCTGCTTCTGGGTTTACCTGGCCAGCGGCTGCCAGGGGCGCAAGCGCCACCACAACCATGGCCGAAATTCGAAATAGGATCGTCCTGTTCAACTTGAAACTCTCCTCCAACATGACCGTAATCACACAAACCTGTCGCCGCCGGGTTTCGAGCCGCGGCAGGTATCTTCCGGCTGGTTTCCGGTACCCTCCTAGACTATCCTTTCCCCCCGCCTTTCACGAAGCCCATCAAGCAAGGAGATGCCTCATCCGGCCGGGTCCTCGTGCAGCCTTTTTTCGAGAACCGTCCTCCTTGGGACGGCCATTTCGGCGGAAAGATAGCAGAGGGGGTCGCCCGCACGCTACTGGACTCGATGCCGCCGCACTCAGCCGTTTTCCAGATACCAGGGAATGTTGATGACCACAATGCGCCGGTTGCCGCGCATCAGCAGCATCACCTTCAGCAGATCGGAGCGGCGGTTATGCAGCATGCCCTCCCACCAGTGCCGCACCACCAGTTCCGGAATCAGCACGCACACTTTGCAGCTTTCGCTTTT
The DNA here is from genome assembly GCA_963830785.1 of uncultured Acidobacteriota bacterium. Classification (GTDB taxonomy): domain Bacteria; phylum Acidobacteriota; class Terriglobia; order Terriglobales; family Acidobacteriaceae; genus Telmatobacter. The sequence continues at coordinate 26,135 of CAWHNV010000040.1, read as the reverse complement.
ACGCTCCACGTCGAGCACATAGTCGACAATCGGCTGGAGAATGTAACGGTAAGGCGACTTGAGCACAATCAGCTTGGGAATGCACTTTCCCGCGGCCTTGAGCGGCGCCGCAATGTCTTTATCCCACTCGTCGCAAAACGGATCGGGCTCGTCGCTGATCCGCACGTGCACGCAGCGAATATCGCACGACATCGACAGCGCAAACGAGATCGCCTTCTCGCTGATCCGGCTCCAGCGGTCGATGGGAACCACCACGATGGGCTCGCTAACCTCGGCCGGCGAAATCGGCCGGTCGAGATCGATCTCCCGGTTCACACGGACGTAGTGGCGATTCACAGCGCGCATGAACACGATCATCACCGCCACCAGCAGCACCGTGATCCAGGCGCCCTCGGCAAACTTGGCCAGCAGTACCACCACCGTCGTGATGCCCGTGGCCACGGCGCCTATCGCATTCACAAACATGCGCCCCGGAGCCTTGCCCTGGCGCTTCCAGTGCATCACCATGCCCGCCTGCGAAAGCGTGAAAGCCATGAAACGCGCCAATCGCGTACAGCGGAATCAGCCGGTCCGTGACGCCGCCAAAGACAATGAGCAGCAGCGCCGTCAGCACGACGAGTACATAAATTCCCCACGAGTAGAGCAGGCGCCGCCCGCGGATGCAGAAAGACGTGCGGCATGTAGTAATCCATCGCAATGGCGCGCGTCAGCCGCGGAAAATCGGCAAACGCCGTGTTTGCCGAGAGCGCCAGCACCAGCAGCACCGAACCGATGGTCAGAAAATAAAACCATCCATGGCCCATCACCGCGCGCGTCAGCATGGAGAGCACGCTCTCGTAGCCCGCACCGCCGGGATTGGTGGCGGCAATGCCGTAGGCGCGGCACAGCAGCGCGATCCCCAGCAGCAAAATCGCCAGCAACGCAATGATGATGGTCAGCGTGATCTTGGCATTCTTGCGCGTCGGGTCGCGGAAGGCCATTACGCCATTGCTCACCGCCTCCACGCCGGTCATCGCCGTGCAACCCGATGAGAATACCTTGAGCATCAGCCACCAGCTGAACATCGCGGTCACGGGCGGAATCGCAGGCATCGGCGTCACCGGCGTACGGGTGCCCTGCCGCATGCACCACCTGCCATCCGCCCACCGCGATCACAATCAGCAGCGTCGCCGTAAACAGATAGGTGGGGATCATGAACACCACGCCCGTATCGTGCACGCCGCGCATGTTCACGAGCGTCAGAATCACCAGCACGATGAGGCACAACATCAGTGTGTGCGGCTGCAGCGAAGGAACAGCGGAGATCAAAGCGCCCACGCCCGCCGAGATGCCCACTGCAGCGGTGAGAATGTAGTCGATCATGAGCGCCGCGGCAGCCAGCAGCCCTGCGCCCTCGCCCAGGTTCTGGCTTGCCACGGTATACGAGCCGCCGCCCCGCGGATAGGCCTCGATCGTCTGCCGGTAACTGAAGTAGACAATCGCCAGCAGGATCACGATCGCCGTGCTCACCGGCACAATGTATTTCACGCCCAGCAGGCCGAGCGGAATCAGCAGCGTGAGCGCGGCTTCAGGCCCGTACGCGGCCGAGCTTAGCGCGTCCAGCCCAAACACCGGAATCCCCGCCAAAGGGCCGATTTGCTCGGCACGTTCTTCGCTGGTCGCCAGCGGCCGCCCGAACAGCAGCCTCAAAAATCCCGTGGTTACGCCCATGAATCCCCAGGAAATAATTTCCGGAATCAATCCCCAGAATCGATCTCGACCGGCGGTCACGAATCAATGCAGGGAGAAGCCGCCGAAGGCATTGTCTCACGCCACACGGATAGACGACGCGTATAGCCACGCTCCGGTGGCGTTTCAGCGTGAAGCCGTCGTGAAAGGTTGCGACTTTATAGCGTGCCGAAAAAATGCTGGAGCGACGTTTTGTAACAATGGCACGGCTTCAGCCGGGCCGCAAAAGTCGCAAAAAATGTCGAGGCTTTAGCCCCTGAGGCATGGTTTTCGTCAAACTAAGAAAGTACAACGGTCCGAACGGGCTGCTGAAAAACTCGATTGGCAAGGAGCGTTGTATCAGTCCCCCACCGGTAGTTCCGATCTCGATGGATGAAACATGTTCACGCAGTTCGCCATCGCGGAGGGAGCAGAGGCCTTCAAGGAATGGCCTGACAAGCGCGCCGGAGGCGCAATGGTTGTTAGTCCCGCGCTTCACAGGAGTCCCCCAAAGAAACGGTCGTTGTTTCTTGGGGTGGAAGAGTGGGGAACGCGGACCGCCCAGATGAACCTGGGGGCCCCGTAGGGACGGCGCAGGGACATTTCTTTTGCAAGGATCAACGGCCCCTGCGGATCGTTCTCTTATGGTCACCTGCAAATTCGGACTTTGCCGAAACCCCCTCCGCGATGAAATTTTCACTTGCAGAAAAACCGAACCAATGGCACAATTTGGACAATTTTTGAGAGTACCCGCTTCCCCATATGGCTCCAGCAGCTTCGGTCCTGATCATCGACGACGATCCAGTACACCTGCAGATCTACCGGTTTCTCGTGGAATCGGTCGGCTTCAAGGGACTGCCCGTGCAGGTCACCGTGCGCGGCCTCCAATTCCCGGACCATGAGCCGGTCGACGCCGTGCTCCTCGATTACCGCCTTGCTCCGAATATCTCCGCCCGCGGGGTTGCGCTCGAGGCCAGGAAGCGCTATCCCTCCGCTCCCATCGTGATTCTTTCCGACGTCCACGAAGTTCCTGACGAAATGGCCCCCATTATTCAGGGATTTGTCCGCAAAGGCAATCCGGAAAAACTGCTGGAGACCCTGCGCAATCTTGTTGCGTAACCGACGTCAAAAACAATTGAATTCCCAGACAACTCTTCAAACCCATTTGCCATCACAGCAATCAGAACTGGGTTTTCCCCCTACTCCTTTTGAACCCTGGCGTTTCAGATTCTGGAGCCTCTCCCATGGTACGTGTGCCCACGGTAGCCAGACGGGTACTAAAGAGAGTCGTCGCTTATGGGTTGGTTTACTTTGCCGCTTCGCATTTCTGCGTCGCGGCCGATGCCCCGCAGACCGCCAAGCTGAAGCAACTCTCCCTCGAGGAGCTCGGCAATGTCGAAGTCACCTCCGTCTCCAAGGAACCGGAGGAGATCTGGCAGACCCCGGCAGCGGTCTATGTGCTCACTCGCGACGATATTCGCCGCTCCGGTGCGCTGACCCTTCCCGATCTGCTGCGCACAGTTCCCGGCGTTGAGGTTGCCGAGCTGGAAGGCAACATTTGGGCAGTCGGAATCAGAGGATTTAATAGTCCATATTCGAAAGACGTTTTGCTTCTCATTGACGGCCGCAGCGTCTACACGCCACTTTTCGAAGGCGTTTATTGGGACGCCCAGGACGTCTTGCTCGATGACATAGATCGCATCGAGATCATCCGCGGCCCAGGAGGAAGCATCTGGGGCGCTAATGCCGTCAACGGCGTCATCAACATCATCACCAGGCATGCAAAGGACACGCAGGGAACGTTCGCCACCGGTTACGGCGGCTATGTGGATCGCTTCAACGGCAGCGTCCGCGAAGGTCTGCACCACGGCGATAATTTTCAATACCGCCTCTTCGCTAAAGGATTTGTTCGCGAAGACGAACAGAATCCCCATGACCAGGCCTATGACAAGTGGCATCTGGCCCACGGCGGCTTCCGCGCCGATTGGGCTACCACTTCACACGATGCTGTCACCGCGGAAGCCGACGCCTACACGGGCACATCCGGACAGCAGGTAAGCTACGCCAGTTACGCGCCGCTCGCGCAACTCGTTGTCAACGACACTTTCACCATCTCCGGTGGAGATATCGTGCTCGATTGGCAACATCATTACACTGGCGGATCCGACTTCCACGGCAAAGCATACTTCGACCGCACCAACCGCCAGGGCATGGAGTTCGGAGAGACGCGCTCGACCGTCGACCTCGACTTCATCGATCACCTCACCATGCTTCCGCGCCAGGATTTCATCTGGGGCGCGGGCGCCCGCCTCAGCCCCAGCAACTTCATTCAGACGCAGCCGACGGTCGATTTTGCGCCGCATCTACACACCGATTATGTCTACAGCGCATTTCTCCAGGACGCCTTTCGCTTGCTGCCGCACAGCCTGACTCTCACTCTCGGCTCGAAGTTCGAAAACAATAATTACACCGGCTTTGAAATTGAGCCCAATGCCCGTCTGCTGTGGAATCCGCTGCACCATGCGGCTCTTTGGGCTGCAATGTCGCGCGCCGTCCGCACTCCCGGGCGCCTGGATCGCGACATTCAGCTCACCGACGTTGATGTGGTCTCGCCCGCCATCCTGGTTCGCATTCAAGGCGATCCCACCTTTAAGTCGGAGGTGATGGTAGGCGTCGAGGCCGGTTATCGCCAACTGCTCACCCGCACGCTCTTCGCCGACATCGCCGCCTTCCGCAACGATTACGAGAATCTCGAGAGCTTCGGCACGCGCACCGTAAGTTTTATTACCACGCCCGTCTCCGCAGAGTTGCTCACCATCCCCTACGCCAACGGAATCAAGGGCACTACGGACGGCCTGGAAATCGCACCCGACTGGAAACCCACAAGCTGGTGGGAACTGAAAGGAAACTTCTCCCACGTTCACATCGGCGTACGTCCCATGCCCGGCTATAACGACACCACCACCGTGTCCAGCTATCAGGGCTCCAGCCCGCATCGCACCGCTACTCTGCAATCGCTGCTCAATTTGCCGCATGGCGGCGAATTCGATTTCGACTATCGCTTCGTCAGCCGCCTGCCCGCGGAAAGCATTCCGAGCTATCAGACCATGGATTCGCACGCCAGTTGGTTGCTCGGTAAATCCCTCCGCCTCAGCGTTTCTGGACGCAATCTGCTGCAGCCGCACCATCACGAGTTCATCGGTGACGCTGATGTCCCCACCGGTATCCGCCGCAGCGTATACGGCGGTATCACCTGGACTAGATAATCGTGGAAAAGCACACGTAATCCCATGCGGCCCCGCTTCCAACCCGAAACCCCAACCCGGATTTGGACACAGCGCGCCATCACCTGTATTGGCCTGCTTCTCCTCTCGTGCCTTACCCCGCTCTGCCAGGCTCAGGACAAGGCCGCGTTCACTCCCTACGATGTGGAAGCGGCCTATCTCTACAACTTTGGCAAATTCGTGCAGTGGCCTGCGGCGCCGGACTCGAGCTCCCAGCCATTTTCCATCTGCATCCTTGGCCAGGATAACTTCGGCAAGAATCTCGACGACACCATAGCCGGAGAAGCCATCCAGGGGCGCAAAATTATCGCCAGACGTCTGTCGTCAGCCGAAGCCGCAGATAAATGCCAGATCGTCTTCATCGGACTTTCTGAGGACACTCGGCTCACCAGAGATCTTGAAGCCCTCCACGAAAAACCGGTCCTCACCGTTAGCAACCTTCCTGATTTTCTTGAGCGTGGGGGCGCCATCCAGTTCCTCATTCAGAACAACCGCGTCCGCTTTGCCGTGAATCTGCCCGCCGCCAAACGCGCCGGACTGGAACTCAGCTCTGAACTCTTGAAGGTGGCCGCGTATGTGAAAACCGGCGCGTCGAAGGAGGCTCTGAAATGATGACCTCCTTACGCCGGCGTTCCATCGCCTCCATGCTCACCTGGATGAATCTTCTGGCCAGTGGCATCGCGCTCATGCTGGTCTATGTTTCGTTCCTCGGCTACAACCTTTACTCACTCCGCGATGCGGCCATTGCAAATCTTGCGGGCGAAGCGCAGATCGTGGGCTCCAACAGCATCTCCGCCATTGTGTTCGACGACCACGCCTCGGCGGAGACTACATTGTCGGCTCTCAGCCACTCCAGCGACATTGTCGCCGCCGCAATCTACACGCAGGGAGACGTCCCATTCGCCCAGTACCCGGCCAATGGAGCGGTCTCCATCGAGAGGCCCCCTCTGGCGAATTCCAGCACGCTCCAGCACTGGGCCAACGGACGCGATATTCTGATCGCCTCGCGCATTGAATTCCAGGGCAAGCCGATCGGCATCGTCTATGTGCAGGCGCATCTCACCGGCCTCCGCCGTCAGGCCATCCAGTACGCCGCCATCGCGGCGGGCATCCTGTTCATCTGCCTCGCCGTGGCCCTGCTGGTCGGTGCGGCATTTCGCCGCCTTCTCGCCAAACCCATCGTTTCGCTTTCCAATACCGCGCGCATGGTTTCTCGTTATCGCGATTACTCCCTGCGTTTCACTCCCGACCGGAGTTACAACGAACTCAATTCGCTAACTGAAGCCTTCAATGAAATGCTTGCCGAAATCCAGCGCCGCGACGAAGCTCTGGAGCAGGCCAGGGCCGGCCTCGAACTCCGCGTCGAGGAACGCACCGCCGAATTGCAAGCCGCCAACCGCGAGCTCGAGGCATTTTCCTACACCGTGGCCCACGACCTGCGCGGCCCCCTTCAATCCATTAACAATATCTGCTACCTCATCCAGCAAGTGGATCGGGCAAAGTCGTCTGACGATATTGCGCCCATGTTAGCGCAGCTTGGTCTTTCGGTCAGAACCATGTCGGCTATGATTGACGATCTGTTGGATCTCTCCCGCTCCACCAGTGTTCCCTTGGAATCCAAACAAACCGATCTCAGCCTGCTGGCCACATCAGTCCTTCAGCGGCTCGCCGTGGAGCAACCCGAAAGGAAGGTCGAAATCATTGTCGCCAGGAAATGCCTTGTGAACGCCGATCCGGGTCTGATGCAAATTGTCGTGCAGAATCTGCTCCGCAATGCCTGGAAGTTTACCGGACGCACCGATCACGCCCGCATCGAATTCGGCTGTTCGCAGCAGGGCAACATCTCAGTCTTTTATGTTCGCGACAACGGCGCGGGCTTCGACCAGCGATTTGCTGAAAAGCTCTTCAAGCCCTTCCAAAGGCTCCACGCAACCAGCGATTTTCCGGGTACCGGCATTGGTCTGGCAACCGTGGAAAAAATTATCCGCCGCCATGGCGGAGAAGTGTGGGCCGAAGGCGAAGTCGAAAAAGGCGCCACCTTCTATTTCACCCTCGAACCTCGCGAGAAATAAGCACGCGGCGTGACATTAATCACGAATGTCCCGAATCTGAAGTTCGCATCATTCTGAAGTTCGCATCATAATGACCTGTCATCCTGAGCGAAGTTTGCCGCGTCTTGTGCGGCAAACGGAGTCGAAGGACCTGCATTTGTTCCTCGGCGAACTTCAGACTCACCACGCTAGTCCCTTAGTCCCCGCCCTTCTGCCGCCGGCAGCGTAAACAGGAACCTGCTTCCTTTGCCCACTTCGCTCTCAGCCCAGATGCGCCCGCCATGCTGCTCCACGATGCTGCGGCAAAGCGCCAGGCCCAGTCCCGTCCCGCCCAGCGCCCGCGAGTCCGACGCGTCGCCCTGCTGGAAAGCGCTCGAAGATCCGCTCCAGCTTCTCCGGCGCAATGCCGCGCCCCTGGTCCGCGACGATGAAGCACACCTCTTTCGCTCCCGGCGCGTTCACTCCCGACGCGTTCATTCCAGCGCGCTGCCACCCGGTCCGTTCCGGCCGCATCCCGCGCGCTCAATTGATGGTCGTCCCCGGCGGCGAGAACTTGATCGCGTTCGTCACCAGCTCGTTCAGCACCTGCATCACGCGCTCCGAGTCGGCAAACACCGGCGACGCATTGGCATCGATGCGGAACTCCATGCGCGCCTGCGTCGCCGCGCACGTGCGCCACGTCGGCCGCGCGGCGCAGCAGGTCGATGGCCTCCACCGGCTCGCGGTGCAACGGCAACCGCCGTTTCTCTGCGCCGTCGAAATCCAGAATGTCGTTCACCAGCCGCGTCAGCCGATCGCAGTTGCCGATCGCCATTTCCACCATCTGCCGCTGCTTCTCCGGCCGCTTGTCGAGCGCGCCCGACTGAATCAATCCCAGCGATGCGCGCAGCGAAGTCAGCGGCGTGCGCAACTCGTGGCTCACCGTGGAAATAAACTCGTCCTTCATGCGTTCCAGCCGCCGCCGCTCGCTCACGTCCTGGAAGGCAACCACCATGCCCGAAACCCGGCCGTCTTCGATCAGCGGATTGGCGCTGTACTCCACCTGGATCGCGCTGCCATTCCTGCGCCAGAAAACTTCGTCCCGCATGCGGATCGGCTCCGCGCGCCGCAGTGCCTGCAGAATTGGGCTCGTCGATCGCGAATACGGCGTGCCATCGGCGTGGCTGTGGTGGATGAGCTGGTGAAGGTCCCGTCCCTTCAACTGCTCCGGCGCATAGCCCAGGATGCTCGCGCCCGCCTCGTTGATAAACGTCACCCTGCCGTCCAGGTCGATGCCGAAGATACCGTCGCCCACCGATTCCAGAATCAGTTCGCGTTGCCGCGTGGCCACGCGCAGCGCTTCCTCGGCCTTGTACTGCTCGGTCACATCCATGCCGTGCACGATCGCGAACGAGCGCTCGCCCGCTAACTGCATGCCTCGACTGTGCACCGTAATGCGCCGGAAGACTCCATCGCTGCGCCGCAACGACAGCGCTCCCTGCCACTCCTCGTCCGTTTCCACCGTGTTCAGGCAATCCTGGAACGTCGCCACTCCCGTCGCATCCATCAACTCCGTCACCATGCGCCCCAGCAGGTCTTCGGGACGATACCCCAGGGTTTCTGCGGTGAACGCATTCAGCGAGGTCAGCCGTCCCTCCATCGAACAGGTGAAGACAAACCCCAGACTGTTTTCCACCATCTCGCGGTAGCGCGCCTCGCTCGAGAGGAGCGCCTTTTCCATCGCGCGCTGGTCGGTCACGTCCTGCCCGCTCACAATCAAATACTGAATCTCGCCGGTCGGCCCCTGCAGCGGCCGCAATGTCCAGCTCACGCGCCGCCAACTGCCGCCCACCGCCCGCCACGCCGTTTCATGCGGCCCGCTCGCCAGGCCCACCACGGCCTCGCGCAGTTTGCTCGCTACCCACGAGCGGTCCCTTTCCTCCAGAAACTCCTCCACAAACGGCAACCCGATGGCATGGGCCAAACTCAAACCCGTCAACTGCGAGCAGGGTTCGTTCATCCTCACCACGCGCCCCGCCGTATCCAGCACAGTCACCAGTGCGGGAATCGAGTCCAGCGTCGCAGCTACAAAACAACGTTCGATGGCCAGCGCCCGCTCGGTCCGCTGCCGCTGCCGCTGGGCTTGTTCCTGCATGCGAATGCGGCTGTACAGTTCCAGTCGCGTCACCACCTGCCGCCCCAGAGTTTCCAGCAGGGTCAAATGCTCCGGCCTGAAACGGTCCGGCGTTGCGCGACAGCACCGCCAGCGTGCCCACGATTTGCATATCGCCGGAAAGCAGCGGAACTCCGGCATACGAAAGGCAGGGATCGGCGTTGGGCAGCGGAATGCCGGTGGGTGGGAAGCGTGAATCCTGGCTGGCATCCGCGATCAGCAGCGGCTGGCCCCTTTCCAGCATCCATTGGCAGGCCGTGGCCGCACGCGGCTGGTCGCTCGCACGGAACCCGTAGCGTGATCTGAACCAAAGCCGGTTGTAGTCCATCCAGCCCAGGTACGCGTAGTCGGCGTTGCACAACACCGCGGCAAGCTCAGTCAGCTCGTTCAGTCCGGGATCGGAATTGCGATCGAAGACACTTAGCTCCGCACGCACGCCCATATCCTGGTTCTCGCCGCCTTGCGAACCGAGCACTGCGCACATAGTTACACGCACCCGAGTGTCAGTATCGGGGAGATTGACCAACTTGGCTCTTCCACGAATTAGGTAATTGTGCGCAAAAGGCTTACAACCCAAGTACCCGCGATTTTTCGCGCATCGGAATCATTCGATGATTACTCCGGGCATTCGTAGAGTGTTACCTCCCCCCGACCCCAATTCCCCGCAGGTGACCCCACTTTTTCTCTTCTAAGATGTCATCCCTGTTCCCTGTTTTAATGTCCCGGCAGCTTGCAGCAATCTCCCGCCGCCGGAGGTTCGTTCGCCCCGGCATCCAGAACCACCTTCCACGTGCCATCCGCCTGCTTGCGCCACATAGTGATGTAGCGCCCGCTGGTAAGCACGGGATTTCCGTTAGCGTCCTTGCTGCGCCCCTCGTAGTGACCCCACGTGTAGCCCATATCGCCGGAAGGCCCCATCATCGCATCGGTCGGCGTCCAGGTCAGCTCATAATCCTTCGGCGACCAGTTAGCACCCTTGGCAATGGCCACCTTGCCCACCAGCGGCGCCGCCCCATTTCCCAACGCCACGCCGTCGGCGGCGAACCAGTCGGCAAAACCCGCGCCTCCGCGCTCCAGCACGTCTTTGGCAAACCGCGCTTCCAGGTCGAACAGCAAAATCTTGCCCGGCTTCGCGGTCACATCCGTAAGCGGATTCGGCGCCTCCTGGGTCATTCCCGGCTCCGGCAACTGCGCCCGCGCTGCGCCTGCACCCAAACCCGCCGTCAATCCCGCAATCCCCACGCATAACAAAAAAAGACGCCGCATTTTGCTCACGGTTTTACCCTCCAACCAGCCTAGAATCTCCCAGGCCCATCCTACAACGCGGCGCTATGGTTGCCGTGGCGAAGGCGTCGCGCCAGGGGTTGTTGCTGCAGGCGTCGCCGGAGCCGCTTCACCCGGAACTCGCCCCGGCGCATCGCCCTCCCCGCCCTCACCCGTCACGATCCGCGCTTGCGAGCGGAACAAGTGATATTGCGTAAACGCAACGTCGTTCAACTGCGTCTGCACGTTGACCGCCGATCCCGCCACCGCCGCGCCGTCATGCGCTACCGGGACCTTGATGAAAGCCACGCCGCGCGCCGGACAAATGTAGTTCTGCTCGCCGATCGTCACCGGCGCGTACTCCACCAGGATCGCTGTCTGCATCGCTTCGTAGGGCGACGGCAGCTCCGACACGAGGCTGATACGCAGAATCGCTCCCGTCGCCGGATCGATGGCGATCTCTCCGTGGTAGCCAGGATAGATCTGTTCCACGTTGCCTCCCGACGGAATCCCCACCATGTAGTTCGATTGATCTTCGGGCACGGCATATCGAAAAACCGCCGCCGGCTCGCCCGCGCCTTGCTCCCATCGTTGCCACGTCACTTCACCGCGCAGGGCGTCGCCCATCACCACGGAAAGAATCGGACCAAATTCGCCAACGGTCGTAAACCCGCTCGCCGGCTTGCTTTGGTTCTTGCCCTTCTCGTTATCCGTGTCGCGCACCTCATGGCCGTCGCGGTATGTGACCGTGGTGCTGAATGTGCCTGTGCTGTGCAGCGACTTGTATTCTGTGCTGCTCACCGAGGGCCCCGTCTCGCGCATGGCGCTGCGCGACATCCTTCCAATCATCGTCGGTGCATTGGCAATCGGCGTCTGTACGGAAGGCGTGTCTTCAAAGTGCGTAGTTTGCCGCGTGGCAATAAGGTTTGGCAGCCGCGTGATCGTAGTTTTCACATAGTCCGCGGCCAGCGCCAGCATCCGTTCCTGGGTCCCGCTGTCTGGCCCGGGAATCGGAACCACGTCCCCGGCGGGAGGGTCGAGGAATGCCGCGAGATCGGCCAGTTTAATCAGCGCCTCATGGCTTCGGCTCCCCGGGAAATCCTTCTCCCATTTCGCCAGCCGGACCGGATTCACCCGCTCCGTCAGCTCCAGGTCCGAGAGCTCCTGCGCCACCTTCCCATCCGATTTTCCACGGAGCGTGTCCAGCAGTTGCTCCACCTGCCCCACCGTCACGCTTTTCGCCGCCATGGCCGGCCACGCCGAGACCGCCAAAAGCAGAAACACCGCCCATTTCCGCATCGCGCAACCTCCCGTTTTCATCGGGGTTCAAGTATAGAGCAGCCGCAGGCTTCCGGCCTCGCGAAGTGCCTTTGCGCGATAGCTCAAATTTGAATCTAAGTACCAATATTTCAATGATTTCAGACGAATTAGGCCAACCCCTTCCGCCCGCGCTATTTTCCACCCCGGCCGGCCCCGCAATTTTGTCAATCTCCACCCCATCCGAGGCGTCTAACACTGCAATGGCCGTACCCTTCGCACAGGTATACTAAGACTTGGCGAAGCCGCAAACAAAAGACCCCCGTGCAGGGGGCTTTTTACCACAGGGGGTCTGCCCTGGACGCCCGGGCTTTCCCGGGAAAAGGACGTGAATGGGAACACTGCTGGACTCCATCAACTCTCCCGCTGATGTAAAGCGCCTCAATACGGCGCAGCTTACCGAGCTTGCCCAGGAAATCCGCGACTTTCTCATTCAGACTCTGTCGAAAACCGGCGGCCATCTCGGCCCAAATCTCGGCGTGGTCGAGCTCACTCTCGCCCTGCATACGGTCTTCTCGACGCCCGAAGACAAGATCGTCTTTGACGTAAGCCACCAGGCCTATATCCACAAGATCCTCACCGGCCGCCGCGACCGTTTTGACACCATCCGGCAGCCCGGCGGCCTCAATGGCTTCATGCTCCGCACCGAAAGCGAGCACGACAGCTACGGAGCCGGCCACGCGGGCACCGCGCTTTCCGCCGCCTTGGGCATGGCCGTGGCCCGCGACCTCGCCGGAGGCCACGAAAACGTCATCGCCGTCGCTGGCGACGCAGCCTTCACCAACGGCATCACCTTCGAGGCGATGAATAACATCGCCTCGCAAACCAAGCGCATGATCGTCGTCCTCAACGACAACGAGTGGTCCATCGACCGCAATGTGGGCGCCGTGGCCCGTTACCTCCATCGCATCGTCACCAACGAGCGCTATAAGCATCTGCACGACAAGGCCACGCAACTCATCGAGCGCTTCGGCGGCAAGACCGCGGTCAAAGTCGTCCGCCGCGCCGAAGAGGCCGCCAAGGGCTTCCTCTGGGCCTCCATGATGTTCGAGGAATTTGGCCTGGAGTACTTCGGTCCCATCGACGGCCACAACATCCCGCTGCTCATCGAGACCTTCAAATTCCTCAAGACCCTCGATCATCCTGTCCTGCTGCACATCCTCACGCAAAAAGGCCGCGGCTTTCAACCCGCGCTCGAAGGCCAAAAGAAATTCCACGGCCTCGGCCCCTACGATCCTGAGACCGGCCAGACTCCCGACGGCACCGCCACCTATGCCGAAGTCTTCGCCAACACCCTCGCCGATCTCGCCGAAAAGGACGAGCGCATCGTCGCCATCACCGCGGCCATGCCCAACGGCACCGGCCTCGATCTCTTCCGCCCGCGCCATCCCAAACGCTATTTCGACGTCGGCATCGCCGAAGAGCACGCTGTCGTATTCGCCGCCGGCATGGCCACGCGCGGCTGCCGTCCGATCTGCGCCATTTATTCCACTTTTCTGCAGCGCGCCTTCGATCCCATCGTCCATGACGTCTGTCTGCAAAACCTTCCCGTCCTCTTCTGCATGGACCGCGCCGGCCTCTCTGGCGACGACGGCCCCACGCATCACGGCCTCTTCGACATCGCCTATCTGCGCGGCATTCCCGGCATCGTGCTCATGTCGCCCCGTGACGAAGATGAGCTCGCCGACATGCTCCGGACCGCCCTCGAAATTCCCGGCCCCAGCGCCATTCGCTATCCGCGCGGCGCCGTGGCAGGCGTGGCCCGCAAGCCCGAGCCGCAAACCCTTCCCATCGGCAAAGCTGAAGTCCTCGCCGACGGCTCTGACGTTGCGATTCTCGGACTCGGCCCCATGATCTCGCTTGCCCAGGGACTAGCCACCACTCTCGCGCGCGACGGTTATTCCGCCGCCCTCATCAATCCCCGCTTCATCAAACCAATCGATCGCGAGATGATCGAGCGTTACGCCCGGCGCGTCGCCGCCTTCGTCACCTTTGAAGATCACGTGAAGATGGGCGGCTTCGGCACCGCAGTCGTTGAAGCCCTCGACGAGATGGGCCTCGCCGTTCCCGTCGTGCGCATCGGCTGGCCCGACCAGTTCATCGAACACGGCAAAGTCGACGCCCTCCGCGCAAAATACGGCGTCAGCGTAGAAGCCGCCTACGCCCAGGTGATCCCTCTTCTAGCCGGCCGCCGCCGCGCCACTCTCGTCGCCAGCTGATCGCATCACTGACTCGCCCACTCGCAGGTGCCCCGGTCCCTCGCACTTGGGGACCGGGGATAGCACGACCGCAGACAGCCCCTGAGCGACAAAAATCGCCTGTCATCCTGAGCGAGTCCCGGTACGCCGGGACGAGTCGAAGGACCTGCGGTTGCTCTTGCTCTTGTCTTCTGCAACCCAACCACGATCCTGGGTGCCCCACATCTCGTTTCTGAGATGTGGGAAAGCACAAACCCCAACTCGCCCGCCGCGAGCACTCACCACAGGTGCCCCACCCTCGCCGCGTCTTTGTTTTTGCGGCCAGGTGGGATATCGCGACCACCGCTGACTCCGCTGCCCTGCGTTATCCTTCTCCCTGTGTTCCGATTCATCCATCCCTCCCACTGGCCGCGCCGTTGGCCGCTCTGGATCGCGCTCGGGTTCATCCTCCGCCTCTACTTCATCTGGTTTCCCCGCCCCATTGACAACGACACCTGGGACTATCTCGAGCTCGGCCGCAATCTGCTGCACCACTGGGTCTATGGCGTCGGCTCCGGCGCCGCTCTTGCGCCCAGCCTCTTCCGCCTGCCCGTCTATCCCATCGTCCTTGCCGTCTGCAATCAACTTCTCGGCAGCCTTCCCCACGCCGGCTGGCTCATCGCTCTCTATCTTTTCCAGTCCGTCATCGACATCGCCGGATGCTTTCTCCTGGCAGTCTTCGCATACCGCTTTATCTCTCCGCGTGCCGGCGAAATCGCCCTAGCTCTCGCCGTGCTCTGCCCCTTCACCGCTGCTGAAGCCGCCACCGCCATGACCGAGTGCCTCTCCATCTTCGCCGTGTCCCTGGGAATCTACGCCGCAGGGCGCATCCTCTCCGCAGAAGCAGCAGGCCACCACGACACGTCCGCCGTGTTTCTCGCCGGCTGCGCCTCAGCCCTCGCCATGCTGTTGCGGCCCGACGGCGCGCTGCTCGCAGTTGCGCTCGCCGCGGGTTTATTCTTTTACATTCTCCGCAACCGCGCCGAACCATACTTTCGCATCGCGCTCCGCCGCAGCCTAACCACCACATCCACCTACTGCGCCATCGCCCTCGCTCCGCTAGCCGTGTGGACGCTGCGCAACTGGGTCGATTTCCAGGTCTTTCAGCCGCTGGCTCCACGCTATCTCGGCGATCCCGGCGATCGCGCCAACGTCGGCATCTACCGCTGGATCCGCACCTGGTCCGTCGAGTACACATCCACCGCAGTCGTTTTCTGGCAGGTCGGCGACGGCCCCATCGATCCCGTCGATTTGCCCGCGCGCGCCTTCGACTCGCCCGCCCAGCGAGCGCAAACTCTCGCTCTTATCGACGAATACAACCACACCATCTCCGTCTCCGCCGATCTCGATCACCGCTTCGGCGAGCTTGCGGCCGAGCGCATCCGCGCCCATCCCTTCCGCTACTACATCGTGCTTCCACTCGCGCGCATCGCCGACATGATGTTTCGTCCCCGCACAGAGGAGTTCGAACTCGAGGTCTTCTGGTGGCCCGCCGACGACCATCCTGTTCAAACCGCGTGGGCGATTTTTTTTGGCCTTCTGAATCTCTTCTACGTCGCCATGGCAGCGTGGGCTTTTCTTCGCCGTCGCGTACCCTGGCCGTGGATGCTGGGCGGTTATATTGTCCTGCGCTGTTTGCTTCTCGGCACTATGGAAAACTCCGAGCCGCGCTATACGCTCGAGTGTTTTCCCATCTTCATCGTCGCCGCCGCTGCGGTTCTCAGCGGTTCCAAATCTGTTTCGTCGAGGATGAGCGTTGCCCCACCCTAAAGATCCGCCCATAAAATACTGCGACCGTGCCCCATCCTTTTCCGGGCTTTTGCGGAAAAGGGTGGGAACACAAGCCGGCTAGCTGACTCGCAGACCCGTTGACTTGCTGACTCGCCAACTCGCCGCATTGTGCGACAATCCACTTCAGACTGATTTTGCCATGCAAATTGCTCGACTTTTCCCCGCGCTTATCTGCGGATTGGCATTCGCCGCCGTCGCGGCCCACTCGCAGGTCGAGCCTGCTCCCCTGGTTCTTGCCGGCGGCACCGTCATCGATGTCACCAATTGGGGTCATTCGGCCCGCGACATTCCCGATGCCATCGTCGTCATCATCGAAGGCAAAATTACCGCAGTCGGTCTGCCCGGCGAAGTGCCCATCCCCAAAGGCGCGCGCATCATCGACTGTACCGGAAAATTTCTCATCCCCGGTCTCATCGACGGCTTCGCCGGCCTCAACTCGCAGGCTCAGGCCAACGCCAACCTCTACATGGGCGTCACCACCGTGGTCGCCCGCGCCGACTATCAACGCGGCTTTATCGATTCCGGCGCCCAGCCCTCGCCGCACATCTATCCCATCGATACCATTGGCGTGACGGACGACTGGAGCCTGCTGGCGCGCCAGCCCGAGTGGGTCTCGAAGCTGCGTGAGGGAGCGCATCCGGCTGAATTGAGCCCTCAGGATACGGCGCGGCAAATGGTCGATACCGCGCAGCTCGGCACGCGCGTGCTGCTACTCACGCCCTATCTCACCGCCGCCAATTCCCAGTGGATTATCGCCCGCGCCCACGAGATGGGCTTCGTCACCTACGGTATCTTTGTGTCGACACCGTATCGCGTTGGCGTTGAAGCCGGCGTCGACGCCCTGCCCCAGATGGATCGCTACATCCTCGGCGTCATTCCCGACGAACTGCAACGCCCGCTCACCGACGATCCCGACGGCTCGGCCGCCGGCACCGCCTACGATTATTCTGAGCACGTCTCCCCCACCGATCTCCGTCTGCGCAACTACGCTCACTTTCTCGCCACGCATCACGCCGCGCTCATGCCCAGCTTCAGCCTCTATTACGTCAATCTTCCCGGGCATCGCAATCTCTGGAAAGAACCGGCCGCGGCTCTTCTCGATCCCGGCCGCATGTTTCATTCTTCCGACCCCGCCACCGGCGAAATGATCTATCCGCTCCCCGCTTGGGAGCATCATCTCCCCGCCGCGGGCCAGCGCTGGATGGAAGAAGATCTACAAAAAAAGGCTGGGCTCGCTGCGCTCCGTTTCTGGCGCATCAACCAAACCATCTTCGCGGATTTTCCCCACTACCTGGCCGCCTCCGGCGCTGACTCCATGGGCACCATGCCCGGCATTTCGCTGCACACGGAACTGGAGCTTCTGGTTCGCCTCGGCCTCTCGCCGCGCGAGGCCCTTGCCGCCGCCACCAATAACTATTCGTTGCAATTCGGCTGGAACGAGCTCGGCCTCATCGCCGCCGGCCGCCGCGCCGACATCCTCGTCCTCGACGCCGATCCCACCGCCAACATCTGGAACGCCCGCCGCATCTCCACCATCATCCTCAATGGCGAACCTCTCGACCGCAATTCCCTTTTACATCTGAAGCGTTGATCAATCAGGTGCCCCACATCTCGATTCTGAGATGTGGGATAGCACGAACCCAAAATTCACTGTGCCTTGCTGAACAACCGAACTCGCCTGTCATCCTGAGCGAGTCCCGGCGCACCGGGACGAGTCGAAGGACTTGCGGTTGCTTCGGTCGTTGTCTTTCTCGCCCCACTCACCTCACCGCGACAAGGGGTGCCCCGGGTCTCGCATTTGAGACCCGGGTTCGCACAAACCTCAATCCACCTCCCTCAACCCAGCACAAAGAACGGGTGCCCCCGGTCCGTCGCATTTGGGGACCGGGGAAACCACAACTCCCCACCCACCACGAAAGCGGTCGCCCTACCCGTGGCGTGCCTCTGCCTTTGCGTCAAGGGTTGGATTGCGCCGACTCGCCGGGGTGCCCCATCCTAAAGCTCGACGCAGCACGGCGAGCTTTAGGGTGGGACCGCACAAAGCTCATCCCGCCGCCCTCACGGCTTCTGCGCCGCCGCGTTGGTCTTCTCCGCATCCGCAATCGCATCCCGCGCCCATTTGGAGTACACAAACTCCTCGCGTTCCTTCTCCCATTCCGCCACGGGCAGTACGCTCAACTGCTCCGGCGTCAACTTAGGCACATTCACATCGATCGCCACCAGCCCCGCATCGCGGTCTTCCCGTTGCGCGCTCTTGTTGAATTCCACGCCGTTCTTCGCCGCCCAGTCCCCAATCCTGATCGTCGGCAGCGCCGCAATCTGACCACTCTTCCAGTTGGCAAAATGCAGATTGTCCCCGAGCCACTCGGCCGCGATCTTCGTCACCCACGCGGGCCGATGACTCGCCCCCGGATCGAAATAAGTCGTGAACACGTTCTTGTCCGATCCCAGTTCCGCAATCGTCCGCTTGCGCAAATCGGCAAAGAAATCCGGTCCGTGCGTCGGAATCGCCACCACTGTATCATTCGTCCCGTTAAAAATGAATGTCGGCCCGCGCTTCGCCTGCAGCGCAAACAGCAGGGCTCCCCGGTCGCCCAGAAATTCCAGCGCATTGTAGGGCCCGCTCTGGCACATCACGTTATGGCTTGTGGCCCAATATCCGCCCGGCCCATCCAGATCGCCGCCGCCCGTCAATAAAACCGCATGAATGCGATCGTCCACTGCACCCGCAATCGAGACCACAAACGAACCCATCGAAAATCCCATCACCGCAATGCGCTTCGCGTCCACTTCCGGTCGGCTCCTCAAATACGAAACCGCCTGCATCACGTCCGTCAGCATCTGCCCGCCCATACGTTCGGGCACGCCGGGCACATTGATCAGCTTGTCGTGTTCGCTGGTGCCGTCCTTGTGCTCGTCGTTGCGCTCGCCCTCGCCAATCATGTCGTACGTCAGCACCATCGCCCCCGCGCGCGCATACTCCACACCCGTGTACCACGAGTACCAACTCGTCTTGTCGGCGCCGTGACCGTTCACCACCACGATCCCAGGAATCCTTCCGTGCATCTTTTCCGGCCGATACACAATCGCCGGAATCCTCAGTCCGTACTCCGTCGCATACGTCACGCGCTCCGCCACCACGCCCGGCTCCGGCGAAAAACTTCCGTAGTTTTTCGCATCGAGATCCGGCAAAGGCTCCGGAACAAACAACGCCGCGCGAATCTTTTGTCGCAATTGCTTCGCCGTGGCATTGCTCATCTGCGCCCTCAACGGCGCTGCCGCCATCACCAGCAGCGCCAGCCCCACACCGAAAGCCACGCTCGTCCCGAGCGTCCATCCCGCAATTCCGCGCCTCGCGCAACGCTCTTGTTTCTCGTTCGCTTGAAGATTCATATTGCTCTCCCTCGCCCCGCCATAGTACAAGCATCCTTCGTAGGCACACAAAGCGCATTGCCCAACGCACGCTTTCTGGAATTGGAGTTTGACATGCCGAAGCCGAGAAAAATCACCGTCGCGGAGACCGTTTCGTTCCGAATCCTTGCCGCAATCTTTTTCGCGTCGCTCGCCGTGTGCGGCACTCTCGCGCACGCCGCGCGCGTCTGCGACGTAACTACGTATGGCGCCAAGGGCAACGGCGTCACCAAAGATACGCACGCCATTCAGAGCGCCATCGACGCCTGCGCGACTAAAGGCGGCGGCACCGTGCGCCTCGCCTCGGGAACCTTCCTCACCGGACCCATCGTGCTCAAGAGCCACATCACACTCGAAGTCGATGCGGGAGCGACCCTGCTCGGCAGCCAGGACAAAGCCGACTATCGCCAAGTGCAGGAACTGCGCGAAACCGCGCTGCAGCCGCTCGTCAGCGCAACCAACGCCGAGCACATCGCCATCCGCGGCGGCGGCACCATCGACGGCAACGGAAAACCCTGGTGGGACGCGGTCTATGCCCATCGCGCCGGCTCCAACTTCGTCGCCGCCATGCGCCCCCGCCTCATCCTCTTCGACCACTGCAAGCATGTCCTCATCGAGAACATGACCATCCAGAACTCCGCATCCTGGCAGGTAGTGCCCTACTACTCCGACGATGTCGTCATCCGCAACGGCAAAATTCTTGCCCCCGCGCGTTCGCCCAATACCGACGGCATCGATCCTTTTTCATCGAGCCATGTCAAAATCTCCCACATGACCATCGACACCGGCGACGACAATATTGCCATTAAGTCCGGCCAGCCCAACTCCCCAGGCCCCGACGCGCCCTCCACCGACATCACCATCACCGACTGCACCTTTCTCCACGGCCACGGCATGTCCATGGGCAGCGAAATTGCCGGCGGCGTGCAGCGCGTCCGCGCCCGCCGCATTCACTTTCAGGGCACAGCCAGCGGCGTCCGCATCAAGTCCAATCGCGATCGCGGCGGCAACATTGGAAACTTCGACTTCCGCGACCTGACCATGGAAGATGTCGCCACGCCCATTCTCATCACCGAGTACTATCCGCGCATTCCCCAGCACGATACCGCGCAGCCGGTCACGCGCCTCACTCCGCACTTTCACGACATCCGCATCGGCAATTTGAAAGCCACCGGCGCCAAGGATGCAGGTGTTATCGTCGGCCTTCCTGAAAGCCCCATCACCACCGTCACGCTCAGCCATGTCCAGATCGCCGCGCAAAAAGGCATGACCGTCGGCGACGCCACCGTGACCGCGCACGATTTTTCAGTGACCGCTGCCGCGGGCGACCCCTACATTCTGCTTGAAAACGCGCACATCAACCGCAATTAATCCGCTTGCAGTTGCCCCATCCCAAAGCGCGACGCAACGCACCGCGTTTTGGGGGAGTCTTATTGAGAACCGCGTAAGGAGTGCCCTTGCTGCCGCGCCGCAGGCGCAGCGTTTGTTAGCCCCGCGCTTTAGCGTGGGGAAAGCTGGCCCACAAATGCACTCCGGAGTCCCATAGGGACGGCGCAAGAATATTTCTTTTATCGCCGACCCGCAGACTTGCTGACTTGCCGAACTACCTGCATCGTATACCCTTGAAGGCAGCGATTTATCCCAGACCCCATGGCACGATTTCGTCTTCCAGCCCGCTCCAGACCGCAAAACCACAACCGCGTGCTACTCCTGATCGCGGTCTACAAATTTCTCCACGCGCTGTTTTTCTTTGCCATCGGCATCGGCGCGCACCGACTGCTCCACAAAAACATCGCTGACCAGATCGAGATCTTCGCGCGCCATCTGCGCTTCAATCCCGAGTCGCGCCTGGTCATCTTCATCCTCCAGAAATCCTCCATCATCAATGGCCCAGTGCTCGAGCGCATCAGCCTCATCGCCTATTGCTACGCCACGCTCACTCTGATCGAAGGCATCGGCCTCTATCTCGAAAAGGCATGGGGAGAATTCCTCACCCTCGCCATCACCGCCTCATTTCTTCCCTGGGAGATTCTGGAGATTTTCCGCCGCATCACCTGGGTCCGCGTTGGCCTGCTCACCATCAACATTCTCGTCTTCCTCTATCTGTTGCGCCTCGTCCTCGATCGCGCCCGCAACCGGACCAGGGCATAGAAAAAATGATCCCCGCCTGACACCAGACCTGGGATAGCACGAACTTGAGCCCACGCACGAACAAGCTGAAAGCTGATGGCTGAAAGCTGAAAGCTCCTCTCAAAACACTCCCAGCTCTTCCATCGCCGCCCGCAGCGCATCTGCCCCTGTAAACTGGATCGCCTTCATTCCCGCCGCCAACCCCCCGGCAACATTCTCGTCGCGATCATCGATGAAGAGAACGCGCTCGGGCTCGCAACCAAGAATATCCAGGGCCCTCCGGTACATCGCAGGCTCAGGCTTGCGCAGGCCCAAATAGCACGAACTGAACGCAACCTTGAAATACCGCCTCAGGCCAAAGTGGCCAAAGCGAAATTCGTTGGTTTCGCGAGCTTCGTTGTTCAGGGCGCCAATCATGCATGGATTGGATTCCGCAAGCTCCGCAAGGATGTGCAAAGCTCCATGAGGCAATCTCTGCGATTGGGCGAGTATGAACGAAAAGAATTCGCTGCGCGAAAACGCGCGCGGCTCATAGAACACCGCCGCGTCCAGATACTGATTGAGATTGATCTCGCTACGCTCCCACGCATCCATCACCGCGGCATGTCTGGCTTCGAGCGCCGCCGCATCCAGGTGGAAGTGCGCCACGGCAGCCGCGCGCTCCCCATGGTCCCAGCCGTTGGTTAGCAGGACCCCGCCTACATCGAAAAGAATTGCGTCGAAGGGGAACATTTTGATCGTGGTTCGTGGCTCGTGTCAACCCACATTGGCGCGCGACTTCGATAGTAAGACAACTCGGATTCGATTTCGATGAAATCCCGGGAAGCCGATCACGGTTCACGAGTCACGAATCACGACCCACGCACCACGGCTCATCATCACGCCTTGCTCGCCGAACCGTCTCCGCACTGATACTTGGCCTCGATCGCCAACACCTTCTTGAACCGCCGTTCAAACCGGCTCTCTTGCCCCTGAAATTTGGCGCCAATGAATGCGTGCGCCAACTCGAACGCCAGCGCGGAGCCGATGATTCGCGCGCCCAGCACCAGCACGTTCATATCGTCGTGCTCCACGCCCTGGTGCGCCGAATAGGTATCGTGGCAAATCCCCGCGCGAATGCCGGGAATCTTGTTCGCCGCCACGCACACGCCCACGCCGCTGCCGCAGATGAGAATGCCGCGCGGTGCCACGCCCGCCTTGATCGCCTCGCCCACCTTCACGGCAAAGTCGGGATAATCGTCCTCGGGCTCGACCTTGTACGCTCCCAGGTCGACCACCTCGTGGCCGGCCGCGGTCAGGTTGGCGCGCACCTCTTCCTTCAGAGGAAATCCCGCATGATCGGAAGCTATAACTAATTTCACATCCCGCTCCTTCGCCATCCCGACGGTTGCCCCATCCTTGGCGCGTCTTTGTCTTTGCGCCAAGGGTGGGATCTCACTAACTCCGCGAACGCACGCGAAGCCCGCCTAACTCCACTACTTCAAAATCTTCTTCGCCCGCGCCGCCACATTCTCCGCAGTGAATCCAAGTTCCTTCATCACAATGGGCCCCGGAGCCGAGGCGCCGAAGCGGTCGAGTCCGACCACGTCGCCGTCGAGGCCCACATACTTCCACCATCCCAGCGTCGCGCCCGCCTCAACCGCCAGCCTGGGCACGCCCGCCGGCAGCACGCTGGCCTTGTACTCCGCCGATTGCTCCTCGAAAATCTTCCAGCTCGGCATGCTCACCACGCGCGCGCCGATTCCATCGGCAGCGAGCAGCTTTTGTCGCGCCCAGCGCCACGCTGACTTCGGATCCCGTGCCGATCAGAACGACCTGCGGATTCGCCGCATCTTCAAGCACGTACGCGCCCTTGCTCACGCTCGCGTACATGTCGCGGTTCGACACGTCGATCACCGGCACATCCTGCCGCGTCAGCGCGAAGAATGCCGGGCCCTTGCGCTCCAGCGCCAGCCGCCATGCCGCCGCCGTTTCATTGGCATCCGCCGGACGAAAATCCGTCATGTGCGGCACCGCGCGCAACGCCATCAGGTGCTCGATCGGCTCGTGCGTCGGTCCATCCTCGCCCACTCCGATCGAGTCGTGCGTAAACACAAACAGCGAGTGCGCTTCCATGATGGCCGCAATGCGCAGCGCCGGCTTGGCGTAATCGGAAAACACGAAAAATGTCGATCCGAAAGGCTTCAACCCTCCATGCACCGCCATGCCGTTTACCGCCGCGCACATGCCCAGTTCGCGCACTCCGAAAAACACGTTGCGCCCTGCCGGATCGGCAGCAAAATGCGCCGAATTCTTGAAAATCGTCTTCGTCGAAGCCGTCAAATCCGCCGCCCCGCCGAACAATTCCGGCACCGCGTCGAAGATTGCGTTCATCACCTGTTGGCCCGCGTTGCGCGTGGCAATCGGCTTCTCCGTCCCGAAGCTGGGAATCGCTTTCTCCCATCCCGCCTTCAACTTGCCCGACTGCGTCCGCTCAAACTCCGCCGCCAACTCCGGAAATGCGGCCTTATACTCAGCAAACAGCTGGTTCCATTCCGCTTCAAACTCCGCGCCGCGCTTCACCGCTTCGCGCCAGTTGGCCAGCGCGTCGTCCGGCACATAAAAGTTCTGGTCCTCCGGGAACCCGTAGAACTTTTTCGTCGCCGCCGCATCCGCTGCGCTCATGGCTTCGCCGTGCACTTTGTTGGTTCCCGCAAGCGGGCTGCCATAGCCGATCACCGTGCGCACACCGATCAACGATGGTTTACCGGTCTGGGCCTTCGCCGCTACAATGGCCTCCTCAATGCCCTCCAAATCGTTGCCGTCCATCACGCGCTGCACATGCCAGCCGTAGGCCTCGAAGCGGTCATAAACATTCTCGGTAAAGCTCCAGTCCGTCGGACCGTCGAGCGAAATCAGATTGTCGTCGTAAAGCACGATCAGCTTGCCCAGCGAAAGCGTTCCCGCCAGCGAGGCCGCCTCGTGCGACAGGCCCTCCATCAGATCGCCGTCGCCGCACATCACAAACGTGTGATGATCCACCACGTTGAAGCCCGGCCGATTGTACGTCGCGGCCAGATGCCTCTCCGCGATGGCCATGCCCACGCCCATCCCGAATCCCTGTCCCAGGGGCCCGGTCGTCGCCTCCACGCCATCGGTCAATCCGTACTCCGGATGCCCCGGCGTCTTCGATCCCCATGTGCGAAAGCTCTTCAGATCATCCAGCGTCACCTTGTAGCCGGTAAGAAACAGCGTCCCGTAGAGCAGCATCGACGCGTGCCCGTTCGACAGCACGAACCGGTCCCGATCGGCCCACTTGGAGTGCGCCGGATTGTGCTTCATCAGCTTGTGGAACAGCAGGTAGGCGATCGGTGCGTCGCCCAGCGGCGCTCCCGGATGGCCGCTCTTGGCCTTCTCCACGCCATCCAAGGCGAGCAGCCGTAACGTATCGATCGAAAGCTGGTCGAGTGAGGGTGACACAATACTGGAAGCCATGTTTATCTTTGGAATTCCTTTCCCTGAAGTGCGAACGCACTGGCCTGAACCGCTCCGCATCCTGTGGTGAAAGTCCGGTCTTGAAAGGACACGACTTTAGTCGTGCCGTAAAGCCTCAAGTATCAAACGGCTTTAGCCGCTGAGGGACGCTCCTCCCAGGATTTTGACTTACCGCGACCCTAAGCCGCATCCACCTTGACCTTTACATTGTATCCAAGCCAGGCCTCCGGCCCGCTCCCCAATTCCGTCCAGTGAAGCGTCCATTCCAGTTCCTCGCAACCCGCCGGCGCGGCAATGTCGGCGCTGAATCCCGCGCTTCCCAGCCCCCGGCTGACCGTCGAGTTCACTGTCTTCCAGCCGTCGCCGGTCCACACCAACTCAAATCGTTCGTCATCCAGGATGCGCAACGTATTCCCGATCCCGATGCGCTGAATCGGCCGTGTGAAGCTGTAGATTTCAAGTCCCTCCCGGCGGCGCTTGCGCCCCTCCGGATCGCAGTACCGCGCGTAGACCGGATCAATGCGGTCAAAGACCTTGCCATCCGCAGCCGAGCGCATCAGTTTCAGGTACTCGGCATGCGCCCACACCAGCGGCACCGCCGACCCCGCCGGCTGCCCCTCCCGCAGGCGCTTTTCCGGCCGGTCGGCCTCGTCCCACACCTGTTCCGGCAGCAATTGCCCGCACGTCGCAAACTTCTCGTAGCTCTCGATCAGCGGTCCAATGTCCTTGCCCGCCGCCAGCTCATAATGAGCGCGTTCGCCGGTCAGCAAAGGCCACACCCGTCCCTGACCCCATCCTTGGAACGGCCCTCCGTCCGGCCGTTGCCCATAACCGTCTCCGTTGTAGCGCAGCCATCCCGGTCCCTGCGGCAGATCGCGCTTCAGCACCGCGTCCACCACTTTCAACGAATCCACAATCAGCGGATCGTCCGGCCGCCGCACGCCGTAGCGCACCAGCTCCAGAAATCCCGCGTCGATAATCTCCCTCGCTTCAAATTCAACCTGCGTGCCCGGCGGCCGGTTCGTCAGCCGGATCACTTCCTTGCCGCACTCTTCGTGCGCGTAAGCCTCGCCGCACTCCGGCGGCCTTATGCGCATGTAATGCCGCTTGATCTCCGGGTCGAGCACGCCATTGTTGGTCACCGTCCAGTCTTCGAGGTGCCCTTCGATCCAGTCGGCAAACTCCTCAAGAAACGTGGCCAACTCGTCGGCTTCGTAGGCGCGCGCGATCTCCGCCGCGCAGATCAGCCCTGCGATCACCGCGGCCAGTGTTGACGGCGAGTAGCCTGAATTTTCCTCCCAGCGATCCTGCTCGGTAA